>JAFGQN010000030.1 GCA_016935665.1 Deltaproteobacteria bacterium
ATCCCCGGCCGAAAACTGGTTGCGGCGGCAGATAAACTACCGCCCTACAATTTTTTTCTATCAATTTCGACTTTGCGATTGCCCTGAGCCCTTTGTGGCAGATTTGATATTTGCAATCATCGGTGATATAACTTTCAAAGTTTTTCCTCGAGAAACATCAATCCAAATGGGATTCGAAAACGCGATGATTTTTCTTAAGGAGTGAAAACACAGCTACTTTTTCAAACGGAGACTGATCCTGCTATGAACCTGATACTTCGATTACTAAATTGGCAATTACTTGCCGGCATGACATTGATACCTTTGATGATCACTTTGAGTATTTTCCAGGTGTTTAACATTGAGTCCCATGATTCAAATGCGTTGTTTAGAGTTGTTAGTATTGTGTACTTTTTTACATATGTCGCATGGAACCACAGAATTATAAAAGTATTCAATAAAGAGAACGAAATACTCACAGAAAAGCAGCTTAAAAGACTTGGATGGCTGCTGGTGGTCCTAAGCGTTATGGGCGTATTTATGATTTTCTCCAGGGAGCTGTCGGTCTTTGCGTGGTCTCTTCCCAGTCCAGTATCCATCGCGGCGTCGATGGTGATGTTCATCGCGATGTTCCTTTCATTTTATGCGTACATTTTTATGATCTATTGCACGGCAAAGACCCTGAAATGGATGCAGCTTAAAGAGAACTTAAGAACTGCGGACATAGTGATCGAGATGATTGCAATTTATTTTTTTCCCATCGGTGTGTGGTGGTTACAAAACAAAGTGAATCGGTTGTACCGGGAAAATATCGATTAGATTCAGCGCAAATTCCATCGCAACGGGTTCAGGCGGGCCTTCGGTTGAGGTAGCGTTCGCGCATTTCCTTTAATCTTATCAGGTGCTGTTCGTCACCGGCGGTGATGGCTTTGGCCAGTTTGGCAAGGTTGCTGTTTTGCATGCTCAGCAGGCCGCGGTATGCGGACTCGATTCCCTTGCCTTCGAGCAAAATGGCGAAATCGAGTGCCTTTTCGATATCGGTGCTTTCTTTCTCGATGTACTTTTCAATGGCATGAGTTGTGGCATCAACGACCTTTAAATCAATGGGTTTTATTAGTGGGTCAAACTGCGAGGGTCCGAGCAGGCGCTTTTGAAGCAATACCTGTGATTTGTGATTGACCTCTTCGCGTTTCATCCGCAAAAAAAGCGCGTGCAGCTCCGCATCGTTTTCAAACATGGTGGCGTAGTGCGCATACAGGTCTGCGGCTTTCTGTTCGAGCTGAGCCACTCGATCCATAACTTTTCCCAGTGTGATTTGGTTGGTCATGGGGGACAATATAACGCCGGTTCAACCACTACGCACTAAACCCCAAAACAGCCAGGCAATTGCCAACAGAATTTTTGCCGTGGAGGCTGCGCCCAAGCGTCGCTCACAAATCCAACAACGTTAATGCAAGCCCCACGCGCAATCCATTGGCGGAGACGGTGAACGAATCCATATTCAGGTGTTGGAGGATTTGGTCCAGGATGAGGGCGCCTGCGGGGAAGACGTCGGCGCGCATCGGTTTCATGCCGTACTCTTTGATGCGGGTGGGTACATCGACGGAAGCCGAAATATCCATCCACTTTTGGGTATCGGCGAGGGTAACCACGCTGCCATGGACCATTTCGCGGTCCCATTTTTCCATGCGGTGCACCAGTTTGCCCAATGTGGTGGGGGTACCACCCACACATACCAGACGGCCGTATATGGTTTTGGGCACGTGTTCCTCAAGCAGTCTTTGCACTGCCGCCCTGGCCAGGTCCTGTTCGACGGCAGAGGGCGTTTCTGAGTTGAAAAACTGCTCAGTAATCTGCACCACCCCAAGAGGCATACTCACCGACTGCCACGCGCCGTCAACGCTGCCGCTGGATATTTCGGTGGACTGACCGCCAATATCGAGAATAACCCAGTCATCCCGTTTGGGCAGTCCAAATACAGCGCCAATGGACGTGTACCGGGCTTCCTCAATCCCATCGATGACCTCTACCGGCGTGCCCAGTATTTTGGACGCCGGCTCGGTGAACACCTGGGGATTGCTGGCCATACGCAACACAGCGGTGGCCACTGCACGGGACTTCGCTTTGTGATAATCAAACTTCCGCGCAATCCGTTCGATGGCTTCCAGACCGCGTTTTACCGCCTCGGCGTTCAAAGGTCCGTTAGGTATAAGCCCTTCGGAGAGTCGCACCGGGAATGATTTGTCTCGCCGTATCCGGATAAGGCCATTTGCATAAAGTTGAAGCTGGGTACAGCTCACAGTGTTGCTGCCAATATCGAGACCGACAGAAATAGAGATGGGTTTCTTCAAGGACTGACTCGCCTGTTATTTATTGAGATCTTTCTCCAGATCGGAGAGGTCAGGCAATTCGTTGAGGTTGGGCAGCAGGGTAATTTCGATGCGGCGGTTGGCTGCCTGGCCTTCTTTGGTGTCGTTGGACTCCGAGGGACGGAACTCCGCATAACCGGCTGCGGATACGTTGCGTGGATCCACCCCGTTTTCCTGCAGAAACTTAACAACATTTACCGCACGCGCCGAAGACAGTTCCCAGTTGGAGGGGAACTTTTTGGAGCTGATTGGAACGTTGTCGGTGTGACCGGCCACCTGGAATTTGCGATCGGGAATGCTGGCGAGAATGGCCGCAAGGTCGGTCAATGCAGCTTCACCTTCTTCGCTCAGTTTGGCTTTACCGGTTTCAAACAGAATGCTGGACGCCATTTGAACCACCATCTGGCCATCGACAATTCTGATTTTCAATTTGCCCGAATTGACCAGTTCTTTGAATTGCTCAATTACCTTGCGGTACTGAGCCATTCGTTTTTTCTGAGCTTCCTGCTCGGCGCGCAGACGCGCTTCGCGGGCTTTGGTGGCTTCGAGGTCAGATGCCAGTTCGCTCTTTTGTCCAAGCAGTGCCTGAACGTTTTGTCCCAGTGCCGCGAGGCGGTCGGACATTTTCTTGTTTTCGACACCCATTTTGTCGAGTTTCTGCTGCATCTCCTCGTACGCCTGAGTTGCCGCGGCTAAATCTTCAGCCAGTTTGTTTGCTTCGTTTACCTTGGCCTGGTATTCTTCTTCGGAATATCCGCATGCCACAACGGCAAGACAAAGCGAGATCAGTATTGACACTTTGAAAATGGACTTCATCGTAAACTCCTTGCAATTTGTTTTTGTTAATTCGTTTTAGGAATGTACGCCCGTATGGCCAAATGATCAACTGCCCTTTTTCAGTTCTGTAAGAACGAGTTTGGCAGTTGCCTTTAATGTATCGAAAACGCCATTCCCTTTAGTAGCCACCGCCTCAAAATCCGGCACATTGGTTGTATTGAGGACAGATCGCAATTCACTGACATCAGCCACATTTGGAAGATCGCGTTTGTTATATTGTATGACATAGGGCAGTTTGTCCAGGTCGTACCCCTGCTCCGCCAGGTTGTCTCTAAGGTTCTCCACGGATTCGATATTGGCTTCCATTCGTTCAATCTGGGAATCTGCCACAAAAACGACGCCATCCACGCCTTTTAAAATCAATTTGCGGGACGCATCGTAAAAAACCTGACCAGGAACCGTGTAGAGGTGAAACCGCGTTTTGAACCCGCGAATCTCACCCAGCGACAATGGCAGAAAATCGAAAAATAATGTTCGCTCAGTCTCAGTCGCCAAAGAGATCATCTTACCCTTGGCGTCGGGATTGGTCCGGTTATACACATATTGCAGGTTGGTGGTTTTTCCACACAAACCCGGTCCATAATAGACGATCTTGCAGTTAATCTCGCGGGACGAATAGTTGATAAACGACATTCGAAAGCACCTCTAATCGTTGAACAGGTTGTCAATATCGTCATCAGTGATTTCTTCAAGGGGTGACGATGCGTTTGGATCATTTGCCTTTTGAACCAATGTCTCAAAAATAGTATTCAGCGCCTGATTCGCTTTGCGGACCCGCAGACGGACCAGACCGAGCGAAGAGCGTTCATCGAAAATCACAACGAGAATCACTCGCTGCCCAACTATCTGAATGTGTACATTCTGATGCTCGCCCTCATGAAACTGTGTGGCGAATTCATTTTCTTTCAACACCTTCGCCATTCCGCCGGTTGCAGCAATATTTCCAGCAGTCAGAGAAGCCAGCGAGGTAGTGTCCAGATTTTCGTATTCCCCCGCCGTGGCAATCAGCTGTCCATTTTTATCCACAATAAAAACAACAATTGCATTGGCATCCCGCACGAGTTTTTCACAGACGTCCTGTATCTGATTAAACTCCTCTTCATACATCACAATTTGAGGTCGAACCATTTAACTTCTCCTGAAAGGATGCGTCACCGAGCCTGTATTCTGCGCATCATATTGTTTTTAACAGTGTAAATCTCTAACAAACCTGAATTGCTGATTCAAGTAACTATCAGCATAATATGGATTATTGGCACGTCAATTTCAAATTATTGGCGAAAAACCGTGTGGCGTCAGCAATTATATAAACGATACAATCGCTGACTTGCCACCTTGAAACGTATGTGGTAGATGGTCGCCAGGACAAGCAATACCGGCCGCTCATGCGCGACAACCAAATAGATATGACACCAGAATTTTTTAACAGTTTGCCGGCCGAAGAGTTTGTTGCCGCACTGGAAGCCGCTACCGCACAGGAAAAGCGGAACGTATTTTCAGATCCCATGACACCTCAGTTGGTTCTTGCCGCCTGCGATCTCATTCTTGAGAGTCCCCGGCCCGACCGAGGTCTTGACATCCTGGAGCGTACGGGAATCCTCCAGCAAATCCTCCCCGAAGTGACAGCGATGGTCAATTTTGGAGACAGCGTCAAACACAAGGACGTTTGGGTGCACACCCTGCAGGTAGTACGTCAAACCCCCAATCGCCGTGTGGTGCGCTGGGCCGCGCTGCTCCACGACATAGGCAAAGTGTCCACCCGCAAGTTCACCAGAGACGGCCAGGTGACATTTATTGGACACCCTGAAGTGGGCGCCCGAATGTTTGAAAGAATTGCACGGCGACTCCCCTTTGACCCCAATATCGCAAAGGAGATTCGGTTTCTCATTGCCGCCCATCTGCGCGCATCGGCCTACGAGGAAGACTGGACCGATTCGGCAGTGCGGCGATTTGCAAAAGATGCGGGGGCGCAATTGCTCGATTTACTCGACTTGTGCCGTGCGGATATAACGAGCAAGTACGAGGAAAAAGTACGGCGCGGATTGCGACAAATCAACCTGCTGGCGACGCGATTGACCCGAATTCTGGCCGAAGACGCCAAACCCAAAGCGCTGCCCAAAGGGCTTGGGGAAGTGTTGATTCAGCGATTGCACATTATCCCTGGAAAGAGGCTGGGAGATTTGATGAAAAAGCTGACAGAGGCGGTGGATTCCGGTGTCCTGCCTCCATCCGCTGAGTACGATATATATGTGACCTATGTGCAGGCCCATCCCGATTTGTTGCCGCCTTCTCATTGCCCAAAAGAACGCAGTAAAAACTTGTAATTTTGGTACAGTTTGCCTACGCTGCCCTCGTTTTTAAAGGATACGCCTCAAATACGCGCGCTTTGACTATCAAAGCGTCTTTACGGAAAAAGGAATACGCCATGGCAAAACTATTTGTTGAAGATTTGGATTTAAAGGGCAAAAAAGTCATCTCCCGCGTGGACTTCAATGTTCCGATTAAGGACGGCAAGGTTGATAACGACAAACGAATTCGCGCGTCGTTACCCACAATAAACTACATTCTGGAACAGGGCGCCAGCCTGATTCTGATGAGCCATCTGGGTCGTCCCGACGGACAGGTGAAGCCCGAATTCAGTCTGAAACCCGCTGCTGACCGTTTGGGTGAACTGCTGGGCAAAGAAGTCAAATTCGTCACAGATTGTGTGGGCGCCGACGTTGAAGCCGCTGCCGCCGCACTTCAGCCCGGCGAAGTTCTGGTACTTGAAAACCTCCGTTTTCACATCGAGGAAACCGGAAAAGGCGTTGATGCCGACGGCAATAAGATCAAAGCCGATGACGCGAAAGTGGCCGAATTCAGCGCTGCACTGACCAAACTGGCTGACGTATACGTAAACGACGCTTTTGGCACCGCCCATCGCGCCCACAGCTCCATGGTGGGTGTGGCATTGCCCCGCGCCTGCGGATACCTGCTCAAAAAGGAAATCGATTTTCTGGGCGACGCTCTGGCAGCCCCTGAAAAACCATTCGTAGCCGTAATTGGCGGCGCCAAAATCTCGGGTAAAATCGATGTGATCGAAGCACTTCTGCCCAAAGTGGACAAGCTGATCATCGGCGGCGCCATGGCCAATACATTTTTCAAAGCACAGGGCAAAGAAGTGGGCAAATCGCTGGTCGAAGACGAAAGAATTGAAATGGCCAAAGATCTGCTGACCAAAGGGGGCGACAAAATTCAGTTGCCGGTGGATTGCGGCGTCGTATCCGAAATGGATTTCGGCGCGCGTACCTGTAGTGAAGTGACCTACGTGGACGCGGATGCGGTTCCCGCCGATCAGATGATTATCGATGCCGGTCCCAAATCCGTTGAGGTATTTTCCAGGCTCGTTAAAGGCGCCAAAACAGTGGTATGGAATGGCCCCATGGGTGTTTTCGAAATCGCTGACAGTGCCAAAGGCACCTTTGGCGTGGCCGAGGCGCTGGCGGATGCCACGGCCAACAACGGCGCAGTGACCATCATTGGCGGTGGCGATTCAGTAAGCGCTATCGAGAAAGCCAATCTGTCTGAGAAAGTTTCCCACGTCTCCACCGGTGGCGGCGCATCCCTGGAATACCTGGAAGGTAAGGAACTGCCTGGCGTTGTTGCCCTGTCCGATAAATAGCCCCCGATATTGAGCCACTCCTGGCACTTTTCCCGTCCCCTGTAAAATTCTGCTTTTGTCTGTCCACTGATTAATTGTTTTGGAGAGTGTCCGTTATTTCAAAACAATTGGACTAAAAAGAAACAATTGATATTTCCCACTAAACAAAAAATCAGCATGTCTGGCAACACAATATTGGAACATCGAAAGCAGGCCGTCGTCGAAAGCATCCGCTATCATCACAAGCTTCGAGCCTTTATATTGGGGCCAGTCATGCTTGTCATTTGTGTCGTCATGTTTTTTACCCTCGGGCAATCGCTCATTTTACTTGCTTTGCTCGCGCTCATTCTGGCGATGAACCTCTTTTTTTTCATTGGTATATCCGTGTCCTCGCGAAATTCCGAACTTTCACTTCTTATTTCAAATATTCCCGCCTATTTTATCATGCTGGCTACATCTTTTGTAGTGAAGGATTGTATCGCTCTGTGTGTTATGCTGGCGTTCACCATGATCGCCCAGGGGTTGGTGGCGTCCCGGAAATTTTTTATTGTGAATATTATCTTTGCCAGTCTTGTTTACGGCGGTCACGAGGCGCTCCGGACGATTGTCATCCTGCAGCCTATCGTGCTACCAGACAATGGTCGGCTGTGGATATATTTGACCATGAGCATTGTCATTACCATACTCCTTGGGTCGCTGCTGCGAAAAGAAAAAAGCGTACAGGATGAGTACTTGCACAAGGCGGCCCACACGATGGAAAAACAGGGTCGGATGTTGACGGAAATCAGACACGCCGTTCATAAGATTCGCGATGTTTCACGATCGCTCAAAACCATCACCGACACACTGGTGCAAAGTTCTGGCAGGCAGGATCAAACCGTGTCGGAAATCAGCGCTTCGGTCGAAGAAATTTCCATGGCTGCCAACGAAGTGGGCAATATAACCGATCGCGCCCGGCAGATCTCTGAGATAACCCGACAGAGCCTATACACCAACACAGAAAAACTATCTGAAATGGAAAAGAGTTTTGATCCTATTTCGGAACAGATGGCGCTTTTTCATAACCTGCTCATGGGCCTTGTGAAAAACATGTCGGAAATAGAAGATGTTCTGTCGTTCAATGAGTCCATTGGCGACAAAATCAAGGTGTTATCTGTCAACGCAGCCATCGAAGCATCCAAAGCCGGGGCCGCAGGACAGGGGTTTTCGGTGGTGTCACAAGAAATGCAGGAGCTGGTTTCCAGTACAGAATCCAGTCTGGAAAAAGGTCACTCCATCCTCAATCAAATCAAGTCCCAATCGGACAGCAGCACTCGCAATCTGGACGACGTTCAGCAGAAGATTGCCGAGTATCAGCGATCGCTCTCTGCCATTCGATTGGAAATTGCAGACACCGTTCGAAAATATGATGCGGTCTCCATGAAAATTTCGGAAATGACAACAGCCTCTGACCAGCAGCGTATAGGAATGTCCGAAATCAATTCCCGAATTGGCTCGGTACGCGACGTGGCCGCCGAAATGCAGGAAATGGCCAGACATATCCAGTCGGCTATCGATATAGTTGACACGCACCAGGAAACGCTGGAACAACTGATGTCCAGCACAGATGCGACACAGGTGGAAATGGGGAATTGAGATTATCCGCCCGGTTTTAAAGATGCCCACTCATTTAACGTATCGTGTTGGATAGCCATATCCATTCTATCATTTAACATCCGACTACCCTTCTACGCTTAATATCATTGCGATACGGCCAGTCTGAAATCCATCGCACCAGGGGCAGCGTGCCACCTTTTTGGGAGAACAACGCGTCCAGGCCAGCCATCACTTTGTGTTTCGTTGATTCAATGTCACTAACATCGCCCGTCTCCAGATATACGTGCAACTCCTCCCCCTGCTGTGTCGCCCCGTAGTCTAAAAGGTTTGGCGCAGCAGACGCAATCGCATCCGCGACGTCGCCAGGGTAAAGGGTCTGTTTCACGCCGGTTCCGGGATCGGTGAACTTTAATATATCCCGTTCCCGTCCTTCCACTGCCGCGACTGCGGTCATTGGTGACCCACATGGACATGGCTTTGTTGCGCATCTGAGAACATCGTCCAGCCGATAACGCAAAATGGGCTGACTTGTGCGGGTGAAGTCCGTGATTACCGGGGCGAAGTGGGTGTGTGTGTTGTCCAGGTACTCCCTTTGGAATGCGATACAATTCTCGTTCAAGTGAAGTGTTCCATGGCTGCAGGTTGTGGCCAGGAGTCCCTCCGTTGCCTGGTAGATTTGATGCACGGACCTGGCAAACCCGCGTTCGAGTTTGTCGCGGGTGAAGGTATCCAGTACTTCTGCTACTGAAATGACCTTCTTTGGACGAATGCCAGGGCCTCCGGTTTCCATCCTCAGCGCCAGCTGCTCCAGCACAGATGGTGGCGCGACGAGGACTGTGGGATTCAGGCGATTCAGCCGCTCCACCTGCTTTTCGAGGGGGGTGACCAGGTTGAAAAAATGGAATCGGATGCGCCTGGAACCCAGCTGCTCGTAAAGGGCATTGTTGCTCCGGAGGAACAGCGCGATGGTTTCACCCCCAATCAGGGGTCCAAAGCCAGGCAACATCTTTGCGATAATTGTGCCTCCCCACATGGCGCGCTCTTTTGCGGATGTAACGAATATACCCCGCTCGCCGGAAGTGCCGGTGGAGAATCCAACGCAAATGCCCTCCCTGTAATGAGGCAAGTGGTCGCCCGTCTCTGCGGCGATGGCAATTTTTTTTGCCTGCTCAAACGTCAGCCCAACCGTATTTTGCGCATCGAAATGGGTCATCATCTCCCTGCGGGTAACAACCGGAAAATTCCGCCAGTTTTCAATGGATAGCCCCGCATACAGCTCCCTGTAATAAGCGGACCGCGCCATCACCCACCGGATGTGCCGTTTCACCTGCCGGTCCTGCCAGTCTTCCAGCGATTCCCTGGAGGAGAAGCGGCCCCCATAGCCAGCCTTCCACCAGGCGCGCAGAGTGGTTGAAATTTGGATACTCATCGATTTGTGAATTCCTGCAATATGGACTCTATCCCCTCTTTCCACGAAACGCGGGGGTAAAATCCAAGTTTTTCTCGTGCGGAATCAATGTTGTACGTCTGCGAATACGCCAGGATACCGGCCGTGTACCTGGTGAGCGGCGGTTCTCCTTTCAGTCCCAACGCATTCAGGGCTTTCCAAATGTTTTCCAGTAGACCTGCGACGGCCATTGCTTTTGACGTGGTCACTACCCTGCCTGGCCGCGGGACAGATAAACGGTCGGCAAGGAAATCTATCACTTCCCACAAATCCACAACCTCCCCGCCGGTAATAAAGAACGTCTCACCATCGAGGTGCCCGCGCTGCAATGCCAGGCAGATGGCTTCCACAACATCCGACACATGGGTGATATTGGTGTGGGTAGGTGTACCGCTTATTCGGGGCAATCTTTTCTTCAGGAGCGATGCTGCAATCCGAGGAAAAATCGACGTATCCCCTGGCCCATATATAGCCTTCGGGCGAAGGGTGGCAGTGGTCATGGCTCCCACATGCGCATCCGCCAGCTCCATCTCGGCGAGCGCCTTTGTGTGGGAATACGGAGAGACAAACTGCTTTGGGATGGGGACCTGCTCGTCCAGGTCAAACTGGTCTTTGGGTCTGGACACGACGCTGGGGGAGGATATGTGAACAAACCGCTTCACACCAGCTTTGACCGCGCGGTTCACGAGATGACGAGTGCCCAATACATTGGTATCGTAAAAATCCCGATATTTCCCAAAGGGGCTGCATAGGGCAGCGGCATGCACCACCATGTCCACATCTTCCACCGCTCCTTCCAGACTGGCAACGTCTCGCAGGTCACCCATCACGGCAACAGCGCCTTTGGCCTGAAGCCTGTGAGCAAACGCAGGTGTGCGAACCAGTACTTTGACCCGATACCCGTCATCCAGAAGACGCCTCATCACGTGGCCTCCAAGAAACCCTGTGGCACCGGTCACCAGAATACAATCGGTCATGTTGCAGTGCGCTGCGGAAGCGGCGAATCCGCCGAGACATGCGGTGGGGTTAACGACTGGACATTCGGGTGTTTTTCAGTTGCAGGAAAAGAGCGTTCCACAGAAATCCGATGGTTCATAATCTGGATAAATGCTCCAACGGTAATCGCCATGCGCTGGGGGTGAGAGGAGCGCCTAACGGTTTTCATCAGGCGGAAAAATGCCTTTCTGGTGCGTGACGGCGCTTTGAACAACAGATACCAGAAGAAACGTCGCGCCACATGCAACGACCCCATGTCAGTGAATCCACCGGGTATATGGAGAGTATTCTTAACTGGCGCCCGCTCATACATCTCAAGGAAATTCTGCAGACGCTCACACACTGCCACAGGATCCGCCAGCTGCCACAGCAGCCAGTACAATCCCTGTTGCTGCATTTCCACTGTCATATTTTTGGGGATCACCGTGGTGGAATTCCAGTAATTGGCACGGCCCTCGTCTTTCACCGGGCACGCCCAATCCACATATCGGCCCTCTTTTACCATGCGTTCTTTAATGGGGGCGCCGTCCGGGGCATGCAGGGGCCAGACAGCCGCATGGCCAACACCGGTATGCACAAAGAAGTCCCGCATGCGCTCAAACACCGTTACATCATCCCGGTCGAGGCCCACGATTACCGAGGTGGAGACCAGGATGCCGTACTCTGCGAATTTCCGCAGGTCCGCTTCCATATTCCGGCCAATATTGGACCGCTTCCCCACATCTGCCAGACAGTCGGCGTCCAGGCTCTCGATTCCCACCAGGACACGTGTCAATCCAGCTTCGGCGGCCAGTTTGAGAAACTCCTCATCGTCCGCGGTGTTCAGTGAGAGTTCCGTATAGAAACTCACCGGCCTTTTTTGAGCCCGATTCCACTCCCCGAGGGCCCGCAGCAGCGCCTTTGCATGCTTTGGGTCCGCGGAAAAATTGTCTGCACCCAAAAGAATTAAACTGGCGAGGCTGTCTGCCAGGGTTTGCACCTGAGCAACGACATCATGGATGGGGACGTGCCGAATCCTGCGCCCGGAAAATTCCACAGAGGAGCAGAACTCGCACTTGTGCGGGCACCCGCGACCGGTAAGCACAACTCCACCGTAGTACCTGGCTTTGGCCGCCGGGGACAACAGATGATACGCCGGAGTTACGCCATTGGCGAGACTGATGACCCCGTGCTCCTGATATTTGTTCCGATACGCCCCTTTTTGGAAATCCCGGCAGAACTGCGGCCACACATTTTCCGCTTCACCCATGATCAAAACGTCACTGAAATCCTCCCAGCGTTCGGGGCTCTGGGTGACCGAAGGGCCTCCGCAAACCACCGGAATACCCATCTGCCCAAATCGCGTGGCGATGACGCGCGCCTGATCTATGTGATTGTGGAAACCGGTAATGCCCACAAGGTCAAACCTGGTGTCGTAGGGAACAGGCTCCAGGTTCTCATCCACAATCGTAATATCAAAGCCATCGGGAGTGAGCGCAGCGACCGTGGGCAAATGCACAACCATCATGTGGGAACGCTTTGTGATATGCGATACGAAACTGAGGTCCCCCGTTGAGTAGGTATCCCTGGGCTGGACAAGTAGTAATCGTTTCACTCATCCTCCTTCAGTAGGTCAGCAGCGCACCACCATAAGTGACGCCGGCCGCCGTCCCGATCATCAGGCACTTCTGACCACGGCGCAGTTTTCCTGTACGAATGGCCTTGTGCAGGGTCAGGGGCAGAGATGCACCGATACAGTTGCCGTACTCGGTCAGCGTGCGTACTGTGCGTTCCGGTGCCAACCCAAGCCGCTCCACCAGCCGGAAACCTGCGGCACTGGCCTGGTGGAGTACGTATACCGTATCCTTCTCCGCCTCGGTTCCCAATTCCGGATACAGCTTCTGCAAGAAGCGGGGCAGTGTCTTTGTGGCACGCTTGAGCAAGCCACCACCATTCATACGAAAGACCCCGTCGCTCCTTTTCACGTCCGAATCGGCCAATGGCAACCGAGTGCCTCCCCCTGGAACGCCGGACAGTTTGGCATCGTCTCCATACGTCTCAAAGCGCATCGCGTGAATCGCTGCAAATGGACTTACCGGATCGTCAGTCTGACGCAACCGTACCACCGCCGCCGCTGCACCGTCCCCGAATAAAGGCCCGGTTTCCCTGTCCGCATAGTTGAGGCCGGCAGACGCGATTTCGGCGGTCACAATAAGGATTCGCCGATACCGCGCCGTTGCCAGGAAACTGGCGGCCGCATCCATTGCTGTCAGGAAACTGAGGCAGCTGGTATGCATGCCAAAGCAGGGAATTCCGGAACGTCCGGCCCCCAGCTCTGCCTGTATAAAAGTTGCGGTGTCAGGGATGGACTCGTAGTGTGTGCCCGATGCGCTGATGATCAGGTCCACATCCTCCACCGTACACCCGGCTTCTTCAAACGCCTCCCTTGCCGCCTGGGCTGCCAGATAAGGGGTGCTTTCGCCGTTCTTCCGGTCTGCCCGGTGACGTGTGTGCACACCACTGCTTTGTGCTATCCAGTCCGAATCAATCCCGGTTTCGGCGCTCAGCTCCGCGTTGGTCACCTTCCGTTGTGGCAGATAGTGACCGATTCCCTCGATAAGCACATTCCTGGTTTTATCCATTTTTCATTCCTGTTTTCCGGTTTTGCTTCGAGAATCGCCGCACGTCGCACACCAATAACCTGTTGGCATCAGGGACATTTACCATACCTGCTTACGCGGCCACAGGAAAGCGTTTCCTGATCAAATAACCGAAGTGACAATTGTGCCGTATTTGGGGGAGGCCTTTCCTTTGCAGTTGCATTATTGCACCTTTTTGATGAAGGCACCGGTAATCCACTTGCATAGTGCAAAATACGGCGTGTTGAGGAAAGCGGAAAGGGCGTACACGCTGCCAATACTCAGCAGGACGACGGCGACTGGCGCCATCACCGATTGCACACCGAGCAAGTGGAAGCCGAACTGAATCGCCACCGCGATGGGCAGGTGAAACAAGTAGGTAAAATAATTCCCGGCAAGCATCCACTTTGGCGGGCGCCACAAGAGTTGTCCAAATCCCTGGAGCAAGGCTGTGCATCCGAACAGGGGCGTCCCAAGGGCGCTGAGCTTGAACAGGAGCAGATGAATCCCCGACAGTTCGGAGTCCAGCCGCAGCTTCATGTAGAGGCCACACACAATAAAGCAGACGGCAAATAACACGACCTGGACGCGAATCGCCAGAGGTGGAATTGTATTGAGAGGTGTGTTGATGTTTCCAAGCGCCCTGCCCAGGAGGAACCACCCGGCGAAGTAAATGAACCCGGGCAGCTCAATGCCGACGTATTTGGGGGTACGAATCACCATCTCATCATTAAGGGCCCATCCCACCGCCATCAGAAGCAGTCCCCACCACCATTGAGGGGTTTTTATTTTGTACAGAAGCACCGTGAACAGAACCAGGTACTCCAGGTACCAGAATTGAAGCAGATGAATGCGCCGGCTGGACAAATCCCCAATAAACAGCCGCCACCCGCCTGTCCCCGTCTCAACACCATTAAGGTAATACAGAAACGGCATGGTGATGCACCAGGCAAATAGCCATGGAAAAAGGAGGTCTCGCCACAATCGTCCGGCCATGGGCTTACCATCCCCTGAAACCGGGCTGAGATATCCGCTCACCAGCATAAAAATTTCCATGATAAGTGCGTGCATTACGTACGTGATGTAATCGGCGCCCAGATGCTGATACCCGCTTTTAAAAAACCAGAATCCGTGGTTCGTGACCATGTACGGCACCATGCAGTGCAGCACCATCCGCATCAGGTTCGCCAATACCCTCACACTGTCGAATTCATGGATTCGTTTCATGGATTTCATCTATGCCACTTTAAAGGTGGACCGTCGCCGATAATTATCGAATTCTCGTTTGATACATTCTTTCAGGCGCAAGTTGGCACAGGGTGTTTCCCTTTGCGCTTCTTTGGGCGGAAGGACAAATAAAAAGGAAGATATGGTCCCCGGTCCCACCTCACGGCGACGGTGAGAGGTCGTTGATGCAGTAGTCGAAGAAAACCTGTCTATCCAGGACCCCCACCGCATATACCTGAACCATAATGATTCCAGTGCTGCCGTTATAAGCGGCGCCGCCCCCCATCCAGCAATTCTGGCGGAACGAGCCCCACGGAAGGGTGATGGCGCCACTGGTGAATTCATAACAATAGGACACATCGTTCTCATCACGAAATTCCACGCGTAACGTCTCGCTGCTCGCCTGATTTATGTCCACAATCATACCGGTATAGGTTCCCCCGGGATACCACGGGCTGGCGACCTTTGTGTCCAAATCCTGGTCCACATTAAATCCCACCAGACCAATTGAATTGTAATCCTGCACCAGTGTTCCGTTGACACAAATCGAATCGGTACTCAAATCATACGCGCCTTCCAGGGGGGTAATCGTACCGCCCTGGGCCGTCCCAATATCAGCCCAGGCATAGCCCTGCCAAATTCCCGAGGTAACATGCGCCTGCTGAGGCGCCGTATCCGTGCCTGTTCCGGTATCGGAATCTGTATCTGAGTCTGTCCCGGCGAAGGTGTCCGTATCCGGTTCCGTACCCGTTGCCGTATCTGTATCAACCGCGACTCCTGTTCCCGTATCTGAATCGGTGTCAGGATTGAATCCAGTCTCTGTGACAGTATCCCACGCGGTATCTAAACCAGCAGTGTCTGTATCAGAGTCCGAATCAACACGGGAGGTGTCGGAGTCAAACACTGTAGCCGTGTCATCATTGACATTTGAGTCCATTCCAGTGTCCACGTGGCTATCCGTATCTTCAGTGGTATCGCAGTCGGTATCTGCATGTGTGTCAGAATCGATTTCAATATCAGAATCCACGTCAGAGACTGTACCCCCATTGGAATCCGTCTCAACGTCTGCTGAGTCGTCACCGTCAGATGGAAAATCGATGAAATAATACGGGTCATCTTCATAACCGATTCGACCGCATCCGAAGAACAGGAGGAACAATAGAAGAAGTAGTGCATGCTTGAAAAAACGCTGCATAGGTGCAATTGTACAGTATAATGGAAATATCCCAAAACCATTTTTTCCAGTTTTTCGACCATTTTCAGCATATGACACATTTGAATTCAATACTTAATTACATGTGATATAAGAGCAACTTTTGCACAATCGCAGACCAGCATCTCCCAGGTGTGCGATTCGCCACGGGTTTTGCGAAGAGGTCCAGGCCTGGTCCTGCATCGATGATCCTGTCAGCGCTTTTCGTCCTGCCGATTCCCCTGGGGCTGTGACTTCGCCGACTTGAGTTCTAAAATATTTCCAACCAATTGCAAAGCGATGGCAACCACCCAGGCGCCAATCACCTGATAGGAAATTACGGTTCCGTATTCCTGCCGTGTGACCTTCTGGGCAGTGGCAGTGGATTCACTGTTCACCAGGGCTATTACTTTACTGGTCATGGTAGTGACGCCGATCGTATCCGACGACAGCGCACCGAGACTGCATGTCAATGTTGCGGCCAATGCAAACAACACCAGAGACGCCAGCTGCAGTTCCACCCCCAATCTGGCGGCGCCTTCTTTACCCGCGAGCTTTTGGGCCATAAACCAAAACGACGTTAGAATGCCGGCAATAATGAGCAGCGCCACGGCTCCAAAAAAAGGCGGCCATACATTCGTACTGTTTTCCCCTCCTCGAAACAGAATGGCATAGTTTCGAACCGCCAAAATCAAAACAACCAACAGAATTCCCAGTTTCAATCCATGTGATTTTGGTGTACCCGCGGGTCGCTGGAATAGCGCCCCAAATAAGGCAATCAAAAATCCAGACATGTATCCAAACGTTGAAAGCAAATACATCGGTCTTGTGAGCTTCAAATCCAGCGCAACCACCATCACATTTCCAAGGAACAATGAAATTGCGATAGCCACGCCAATTCCATAAACGATTCGGCTTGTCATTTTTGCACCTCGTTTTCTCCTAATCTCCTTAGAAAATGTGGAAAGTACTTTGGAACGAAACGGAATAGAACTTCTAATTTTAGATTATAAAAAGCCGGATGCGGTGAATTTCAGCGACACCCCTGGACTGTATGGTCCAGGATAAGCTCAGGAACAGGCTTAGAATGATACGTTGAGAATGAAACCGTTGGTCCGCCCGGCCAGAATCGGTGAGATGTTCAGTTGGGCGCCTGCGGTGTTGGCCATGCTTTTTTGAGCGGCCGAAATCTCCATGTGCGGCGGAATACCCAGTTCCCTTCTGAGGCCCTGATTGTATTCCTCGGCAATGCGTCGCGCTTCCGACGCCCCAATAGGGTGCGACTTCTTCATCAGGCCAATCATGGCAAACACTACCCCGGCTGTACTGATGACGCCGCCAGTGATCATCACTATTTTTGCCTTGCGCTGTTCCTCTTCCCAATCATCCATCCGGGCGTTGAATTCGTCCATTGCGGCTTCATACTCCGCCATTCCTGCCGCTTCACATTCCTCGGATTCTTGGTTGCTCATAGATGGCCCATCACAATCATCCGTATAATCCCATTTCCAGGGTTCATCTGCTTCAGGACTGGTATCAGACGTTTTGGCCGCTCCCACCAGGGTAAGGACGCCGCCGGTAATCATGAGCCCGGCACCAATGAGGCCCAGTTTCAGTTTTTTGCGGCGGTTGACACGGTACTGTTCCGCCAGATCCGGACGTCCGGCGTACTCGTAGAAGTCAGCACCTTTGAGCTGTTCCTTGAACTGTCCTTTGTAGGGCACAGACCAGCTATTCACGTAGGCGCCGGTATTGGCGTTCACCGCCACCCAATCTTCAAACCAGATGTAGCGCTGTCGGTACTGTTCTATCTGTCCGCCACTGACATCCGCTTCCGTCGGTGCATTTTGCTGCAAGCGATCGGCAAAAACGCTGTCGTTGTCGGTGACCTGAGAAAAGACGGTGGTCGGTAAAATTGTTAAAAGCAGCGTGAGTATCAACATTCCAGTGGTTCGCATCATACATTCCTCCAATATGAGATTTCGCGGTTGAAAAAGAGGGGAAAATTCAGCCCCCGTGACACTGTAACATTAAAAAACAGTTTAAATCAAACAACGAAATTTGTCCACTTTCTTTGTGTCAATCTCAGCTTGGCGGAACAGGGGACGTTGAATAATTTTCGTTAATTTTCATTTAATTGATGGTTGTTTCAGTGTGGTTGAGGGGAGTGTGACGCGGGTGAAAAGGACTTGTCATGAATGAAGCAATCACCGCCACAGCAGCAAATGCCCCGCTCCCACGGCGATGGTGGCGCCTGCCGGGGACTGGGCCACGTGCCATTGGTCCTGGGTGCTTTTAATTTTTAAAAGGGACTTTTTCTTTCCATCGGCGGTGAGCATAAGGATGCCGCCCGAGATGGAACAGCCAGGGCCGTCCTGCTGGGGGGCCCAGAATAGTGCGCTTTGACACTGGGCCGCGTCCTTTCCCAGGGCTGTGGGCTCGGCGCCTTTGCGGGTGGCCAGTGATACCAGTCCGTTGACGTTGTGGGTGAAGAGAAGATGTCTGCCATCGGGACTTAACACCATATCTTCGTAGTCTGTGTCGGGTAAATCAAACTGCAGGCCTCTGCCGCGGGATTTTACCGGCCAGACGCGTACAACTGTTTGAGTCGCGGTATACTCCAGCGTGGCCAGAGTGCGGCCGTCTGTGCTCACTGCAATTTTGTCCACATCGCCGCGAAATGCCCTGGCGTCGATTTTCCACTCGATAGTACCATCGGACAACCGCCACAATATGAGTTCGCCACTTTTTCCACCCACCGCCACAACATCTCCTGGAGGCACTATCTGAGCCGTGAGCCCGGCCGACGGAATCCCCAGGTGGCGACCGCCACTTGCGGCATCAAACCGGTGAACTGCACCATTTCCCAGTAAGGCGGCTACATACGTGCCATCCGCCGAGAACGTCACGTCGATGGCCCCCCCAGAGTCAGTGGGAAACATGGCCTGCCAGATGCGCGTTGGGGTGTTGGAGATGCGATATACCTGAATGCCGGGTTTCAGACCGGTGGTGGCCACAGCTGCCAAATCCCCCAGCGGACTAATGGCCACCGCTTGAGATTCCATGCTCACTCCCGGCAGGTCACATGCCGGATAACCTTCAGCAACGGTAGAGGCGCATACCTTTGGCGGCGCCGGTTTCTGCCAGTAAAACAGTATCTCGGCGGTTTCTGTGGAAAACACTTCGGCGCCCACCGCCTGCAGACGAAAGACGGGCTCATTGGAAAAGTCCTGTCCTTTGGCTTTGAGCAGCCAGCGAATGGCAAACCCTTTATCGAGGGCCTGGTCCGTGACCGAATCGCTGTTGGGAATCAGTTTCAAATCCAGCGTTTCCACCAGCATGGGCACACCGCCGACAGGAGGCCACTCAATACGTTCGGGATACACCTGCGCAAACGGCTTTTTCGCACTGAGGCTGGAATCCAGGCAAAACTGGGCCTCCGCCCCTTCGCTGGTGTACACAAATCGCTCGTCACTGTGCTCACCGGGATACAGCAGCGCTTCCACCAGCGCCTCGGATGGCTGTCCCTCCCCGTTGAGCAACGAAAGGGCATCGCCGGCAACCGCACGAAAGGAAAGGAAAACCATCAGCGCACAAAGGCCGATGGGGATGTGTGGGTTTGGCTTCAAAGAAGAATATCCTTCAATTCCACAGTTCGCTTCAGCACCATCTTTGCGCCGGCGTCGAGCATGGCCTGTCGGGCTTCATCGGGATCGTCAGCTGGGGCAATCACTCCAATGGCCACAATACCGGCCCCCACAGCGCTGCGAATATCATCGGGGGTATCGCCAATCATCCAGGCATCGGTTTCGCCCATGGCTTCAAGCGCTTTTTGCACGGGAAAGGGATTGGGTTTGAGGGGACCATCGTCCATGGTGACCATCACTTCAAATACGTCACCAAGCTGATGCTGCACCAGAAAATCCTCTGCGTCCCTGCGCGGCCGTCCGGTGACCACGCCCAGACGGTACATGGTTTTCAGCAGAAGAATGGTATCCCTCTCCAAAAGCAGCGTCTCCCGCCGCTTCAGTCCGGGTATGTTGCCTTTGCCCTGGTACAAATCTTCAAAAACCCGGGTCACTTCGTCCAGGGGCACGTCAATCCCCTGGTCCGCCAATAAATCTTTGGTCAGCACCCAGTCGTTGTTGGCGTCCCCTTCGGCTTTGGCTCTGGCGATGTCCGCCATATTGACCGTACCGCCAAAATGGCGCGCTGTCTGGATAATGGAGCCCCGATACGAAGGCGTTGTGTCTACCAGCGTGTCGTCAATATCGAAAATAAGTACTTTGGGTTTCGTCATCATGTTGTTTTTCCCGATCTGCTGCGCCTGTTGCCTGGCGGCGCAATAATTCTAATGCACATTGCAGTTTAAACGAAATAACCGGCGTTTACCTTTGGATGGCGATGGGACGTCCCACCACAAACAGATAGTACCGGCCAAAAATGGTGACCTGGAATTTGTGTTGCTGCAGATATTTTTTAATAAAATACGTGTCTTTAATGACCAGCGACATATCGGTCTCCCTTCGGTTTCGGGTGCGGGCGCCATACACCGGCTCGCCATCCACCCAGCGACAATTGGGAAATCCCACAATCACCGATGCCCCTTTAGCCAAAAGATGCTGCATGCACCACATAAAGACGCGCTTGCTGTCCACCCCTGGACTGTGAAGAGTCCCAAGGCTCATGAAAATATCGTAGCGGTGATGATGCCTCTCATCCAGGGTGGTGATATTATTGATATCCAATTCCAGAAAATCAACGGGCTGTCCCGCAAAGCGCGCTTTGGCGGCGGCAATGGCAGAGGGACTGTGGTCGATACCCAAACAGCGGGTTTTGGCGTTCAATCGCTGCACCAGTGTCAGTTCGTCGCCGGTATTTACACCAAGGTTCATCAGATATTGACACCCTTCAATTCCCGCTTCAACCAAACTGCGACGCAAATCATGCAAAAATGACGGGTCTTCCAGCTTTTGAATACGCTGGTAGGGAGAATCGGCGCCGTACTTTTCCACCCCGTTTTCAGTATGGTGCCAGCTGTTTTGAGGATTGCGGGGACAAAACCGTGCCGTTACCCAGCCATCGCCCATGGCTTGCGGCACGAGATGACACCCCAGCACATCCGCCAAATCCACCATGTTCTGCATGCTGCGATGGCGCACCTGGATGTTGCCCCCATCGGCGAACTCCCCGGGCATCAGGTCTTTTTTAGTAGTACCGATATACAGTTCAATATCCACCGGTGTCCTGGGCGACTCTGTGAACTTTGAGTGCAGCCAGTCCGTGATGTCCAGCATAGTTTCGGTGGTAAATCGTCTGGGCCCGGTGGTCATCAGGGGGGACATTCCGCGCAGATGGAGCGGAAGAGACTGGTGGACAGATATCGGTCGCCGCGATCGGGCAAAATGGTCACCACCGTATCTGCGGGGGTGAGCTGTTTGGCCACCTCAATGGCTGCCCACACCGCTGCACCACTGCTCATGCCGCAAAACAGTCCCTCTTTTTCGGCCAGCTGCTGACAGGTGCCGTAGGCAGGGATGTCTTTAACGATTAGCGTTTCGTCGATATGGCGGGCATCGTAAATCTTTGGCACAATCGCCTCTTTCAGGCTTTTAAGCCCCTGGATGGCGTGTCCGCAGGGCGGCTCGGCGGCAATAATTTTGATACCCGGGTTAAATTGTTTAAGGCCCCTGGACACCCCCATCAGCGTCCCCGACGTGCCAAGTCCCGCCACGAATGCCGTAATATCGCCACCGGTCTGCGCCCAGATTTCCGGAGCAGTGGACTCCACATGACTGCGCCAGTTGGCTTCGTTGGAAAACTGGTTGGGCATGAAGTATTCGTCCCCGTGCTCTTCCATTATCTGGTGTGCTCTGCGGATGGCGCCATCCGTTTTTTCGTCGTGGGGCGTAAGTATCAGCTTGGCGCCGTAAGCGATCAGAGTCTGTCGGCGCTCAATGCTGACGCACTCGGGCAGCGTGAGCGTGACTTTGTATCCCATGCTGGCGCCCACCATGGCCAGACCAATTCCTGTATTTCCGGAAGTGGGTTCCAGTATCCGCTGTCCCGGTCTGAGCAGTCCTTTTTCAACCGCCTCTCGAATCATCCACAGCGCCGGACGATCTTTCACCGACCCGCCGGGATTGCAGCCTTCGAGCTTGGCCAGAATTCGCGCGCCATTGGCGGGTTGCAGGTTGGTCAGCTCCACCAGAGGCGTATTGCCAATGCATTGCAGCAGATGGGATCTGGCGGTGGCTGGAATGATGGAACTCAATTTTTCAGCGTTGTTGCCCATTATTGACATTTTAAGCTCCTGACATGAACGTATCCGGGTAGCCTAAGGATTCAAAATCGGAATCCCCCGGAAAATGATGCGTTTTCTCTAGCAGAAATCCCTGCCAAAATAAATTGTTTTGCACCAAAACGTGTTATAAAAAGGCTCAATGACCCAGGATTTAATGCCCAAAGGACTTATCAACGCGCTAACCACGCCTTTTAACTCGGACAATACCATTGACGAAGGTGCATTCGTGGCGCATTTTCAATGGCTCTATAAAAATGGTGTCCAGCGGATTCTGGTGGGCGGCACCACCGGCGAATTTTTTTCACTGGCACTGGAAGAGCGCAGGCGACTGCTTAAGCTGGTCACCAAACATTTCAAAGGGTATGTGATGTTTCACGCCGGCGCCGGTTCTCTGGTGGATACTGTTGATCTGGCTGCATTTGCCGCCAGTGAGGGCGCCCATTCCGTGGCGGTCATGCTGCCATGGTTTCTGGCCAGTGTGGAACATCGGGGATTGGTGGATTACCTTAATCGCGTGTCCGAAGCCGTGGCGGTGCCATTTGTCATTTACAATTTTCCCAAACACACCCAGGTGCGGGTTACTCCCAAAATCCTGTCGGAAGTGCAGCACGCCGGTCTTAAAGACTCCAGCGGGGATATGTCGCTCATATCCCATACCCCCAACTACTATATTGGCAGCGATCGCAAACTGCTGGAGGCCTATGCGCTGGGCGCCCGCGGATTTATCTCCGCCCGGTCCAACGCCCATCCCGATTTGTACGCCAACATGGATGCCGCTGCACTGGCGGACCACAACAGCCCGCAATCCCTGGCTCTCCATGAAGAAGTCTGCAGCATTTGCGACTCCTTAAGCGGCCCTGGCCAGATTCACATTGTCAAAGAAGCCATCCAGAAAGAACTGCCGGATTACCCCACCGCCGTGCGCCTGCCGTTGCTTTAAGAAATTTGCTCTTCATCAAAAATCAGGCGGATTTAAGCTGTTTGACGAGGGGTTCGAGTTTAGCGCGGTCGAAACCGACGATGAACTCGATTTCGTTGTTGTCATAGGTGACTTCGGTGATGGGTACGCCCCGTTGCCCCGAACGCTGCATCAGAGAAAGGGCGGCCTGCTGATCTTCGTCCACATAAATGAGTTTGTAGTCCACTTCGTTTTCATCCAGCCATTTTTTTTCCATCACGCAGTAGGGACAGGTATGACTGGAATATAGAATAAGCGCTTTGGGTTTCAGCGGTTCAACCCCCGAGGCATGTTCCACAATACCGCGAAGCGCTGCATCGGCGTCTTCCACCAGTTGAAAAATTTCATCGGTGCGCACCACCTGACCCAGGAGAGTGGGCGTGCCCGCGCCGACTCTGATTTTGCCATCCTTTTCAATGACTGTGACAGAACAGGGCAGCAGGCCAAGCAGATTGGGATCCACGTCCACCACTGCCTGGGCCCAGTCCCCTCGGCAAATGGTGATTACTGTAGCGTCGCCTCCCGGCAGCTCGGATTGTCCAACAATGGTAAATCCCCGCGCAGTGGCTTCATCCTTCAATCTGCTGATGGTTTCCAAAGCATTAAAATTACTTTCACGAAAATATGCAATATTCATGGTACGCCCCCTTGAATCGGTGATTTCCATATCACTCGCGATTTCTATCTGCTTGATTCAGTGAGTGTAGCACGCGGAAGAAAAATGCAAACGGGCGATGCTCTTTTGAAACAAAGAAAAATGCGGTTCAGGCGCTGATCGCGTCAATTTCAGTGATCACCACCAATTGGGTCTTCTATTTCGAAGCCGAAAACGGTACAAGGAGCCGAATGACTGTTGCAGCCATAGCGACTTGAATCAACAAGGATTTACATATGAAAAAGACACTTCCATTCGATAAGGCAAAAATTGAAGAGATTGTTCAGACGTACCCGACGCCCTTTCACATTTACGATGAAAAGGGCATTCGAGAGAATATTCGCACGTTTTTAAAGGCGTTCGAGTGGGCGGATTTCAAGGAATATTTTGCGGTCAAAGCCACGCCCAATCCCTACCTGATGAAAATACTGAAAGAAGAGGGATGCGGCATGGACTGCAGTTCGTTTCCGGAATTGCTATTGTCTGAAAAAGTGGGAATCACCGGAGAGGAAATCATGTTTTCCTCCAACGAAACACCGGCCTACGAATATAAAGAGGCAGTGCGCCTGGGCGCCATCATTAACCTGGATGACATTACCCATATTCCATATCTGGAAAAACACTGCGGCATTCCAGAAGTGGTTTCCATTCGGTACAATCCCGGCCCGGAACGCACCGGCAACGCCATTATTGGCAACCCCGTGGAATCCAAGTACGGATTTACCAAAGCGCAGGTGTTTGAGGGACTGGAATTATTGAAGGAAAAGGGCGCGAAGCGGTTTGGCATTCACTGCTTTGTGATTTCCAACGAACTGAACCGGGAATCCTACGTGGAAACAGCACGGATGCTCTTTTTGCTGGTTAAAGAAGTAAAAGAGAGATTGAATATCCGCATTGAGTTTGTCAATCTGAGCGGTGGAATCGGCGTCGCGTACCGTCCGGATCAAACACCGGTGGATTTGATGGCCCTGGGTGCCGAAATCAAGGACGCCTACGACGAACTCGTTGTTGCAAACGGCCTGCATCCACTGGGAATCCGTTCCGAGTGCGGCCGCATGGTCACCGGTCCGTTTGGCTATCTGATTACCGAAGCGATTCACGAAAAGCATATCTACCGGGATTATATTGGTGTGGATGCCTCCATGGCCAACCTGATGCGTCCGGGACTGTATGGCGCCTACCATCACATCACCGTGTTGGGCAAGGAAGACGCGCCCAGCGATCACACCTACGATGTGGTGGGGTCCCTTTGCGAAAACAACGATAAATTCGCCATCAACCGAGAACTCCCCCAGATAGTTCCGGGGGATTTGCTGGCCATCCACGACGCCGGCGCCCACGGTCATGCCATGGGATTCAACTACAACGGCAAACTGCGAAGTGCGGAACTGCTGCTTGGGGAAGATGGCACGGTCACCCAAATTCGTCGTTCCGAAACAGTGGATGATTACTTCGCCACACTGGATTTTTCAAATCTCTGATTCCCCAGCCTTTTTCGAGTCTTTCCAATTGATTTGTTTCGTGCCATTGGCGACCGTTCAACTTATCTGCTACAGTATTTTATGATGTTCGTTGTTAAGGTGATAAATGCGTCGGGCGCCGTCACCGAATACCAGCTGGCGGAGGCCCCATCCATCCTCAATGCGTTTGAAGATGCGGGATATCAGTATCCCCATGGGTGTCGGGTGGGTGTTTGCGGCAGTTGCATCTCCGAAGTGGTTGATGGGATTGAGCAATTGCCACAGCGGGATTTCATTGAGCAGCGGCGTCTGGAGGAATTGCGGCACGAGGAACAGAAAAGCGGCAGCTGCGCCCTCGATCATACCCACATCCGCTTTTGTTGTCGCACCGCCCTGACCGGAGACATCACTCTGCGCCCATTGTCCGGATCTGTAAAAAAAATGAAATAGAAAAAGCGACAGCGGTTACCGCTCGCCGGAGAGCACCTGAGCCACGTTGAAGGCGTGATCACCGATTTTTTCGAAACTGGTGAGCATATCAATATAAATGAGCCCCTGCTGCACGGTGCATTCCTGATTATTGAGCCGCTGCACATGGTCTTTGCGGATTTTTTTGCGCAATCGGTTGATATTACTCTCGTATTCGTTGGCTTTGGCCATGATGTTGGGCGCCGCTTCCTGAGCGTGGGCTTTCAGTAGAGTGAGGAATTTTTGTACCAGTTCGCCAATTTCCATAATATCGGCCATGGCTTCCTCGCCAAACGGCAATTTCCGCTCGTAGCGTTTTCGCGCAAGGCGCAACAGCGATTCGCAGTGGTCGCCAATGCGTTCAATATCGCTCACACTGTGCAAGAGTCCCCCTACCTCATGACTCTGGTCTTTTGACAATTCCAGCTGAGCCACCGGCACCAGATACTCGGTGATTTCTTTTTCGAGCACATCCACTATCGTTTCGCGGCGATGAATATCGTCTGCCACTGCACCCATTTTTTCGTTGGGATGAGACACCAGTTTAAGCACCTGATCAAACATGGTTCCCACTTCTGTGAGCATGCGATTGAGTTCTCCCCGCGCCGCGTGCAACGCCATTGGGGCAGACTCCATCACCTTGGGATCGAGAAAGCGCAGATGTGTGTCTGTTTGTCGCTGGCCCATCACCAGTTTGGTGGAAAGCCACGCCAACTGTTTGGAAAACGGTAAAAAGAGCACCGTATTGATTACATTGAAAAGCGTGTGAAAAATAGCCAGGAAAATAGTAATCGGAAACTGTGCTTCTCTGGCCGCCGCAGCGAGCTTTTCGGGGTCACTGATAGTGCGTATGGTTTGAAAATCAATTTTCGAAGCCGCTGGATAAATAATATCGATCAGCGCCAAAAACGGCGTAAACAGCAATATGGGCCAAATAGAGCCGATTAAATTAAACAGAAAGTGTGCCCTGGCCGCCTGCTTGGCTGCAGTACCGGTACCAATGGCGGCCAGATTGGCGGTGATGGTGGTGCCGATATTCTGTCCGAGCGCCAGCGCACAGGCGGTGGGCAGATCAATCAGTCCCTGAGCCGCCATGGTCATGGTCACCGCCATCGCCGCAGATGACGACTGGACAATGAACGTAAAAACCATCCCGGCAAACACCGGGATAAAGCGGGACCACACCGATGATGCACTGCAATAATCGCGTATCCAGTCCGCCACCTGAGGCGCGGACTTAAGGACACTCACCGCGTCTTTCATAAACCCAAGACCGATAAACAGGATGCCGAATCCAATGAGGACTTCTCCCCAGTCCGCCAGTCGACGATGGCCGGTGAACCTGGGTATAAACCCGATGGCAATGGCCGGTAACGCCATGACGGCGATTTTCACCTTGAAACCAAAGACCGCCACCAGCCAGGCGGTGGCCGTGGTACCGATATTGGCGCCCATGATAACACCAATGGATTGATTCAATGTCAGAAGGCCGGCGTTCACAAAACCCACCAGCATCACCGTTGTGGCGCTGGAGGATTGGATAACGCTGGTCACCAGAAATCCGGTGCCCACTCCCGCCAGCCGATTTGTGGTCATGGCGGACAGGACGGTACGCATCTTGTCTCCCGCCACTTTCTGCAATCCGTCACTCATCACTTTCATGCCATAAAGAAACAGGGCCAGGCCACCAAATATCCCAACAAGCATATCGAAGTAGTTAATATTCATGAATCTGCTCTCTCGTTGTTCGGTTCATCTTGTTGTCACATTGCTGTCACAGGGTAGTCGTAGTTCAAAAAGTGGAATACCTGTTAATGGCCTCGGAAACAAGGCCAAGGTGTCCGTTTTATCGCGAAAAACGCTCAGTTGAGCCCGATCTGATGGTTATGTTTGGTATTTGTGGCCAACGATGAGGCCTGATGAATTGGAGCACGTCCCAATATCTGCTCTTGCCCGAATATCACAGCAAGGGAATACCTCATGCGGGCGGGATGGAACGACGGAAACAATCTCGAAAGGGCAGCACGATGCGCACACAGGCGCCGCCCAGTTCCTCTGATGTGTCGAGTGTGATGGCGCCGCCCACCCGTTTTACCATATCTTTTGCCATGGACAGTCCCAGGCCGATGGAACTGCCCAGCGGCTTAGTGGTGAAAAACGGCATAAACGCTCTGTTTCGGTGGTCGCCGGGGATACCGGGACCATTATCTTCAACCGCCATGATCACCTGATTTTCAACCACTTGTCCGGTGATCAGAATGTTCCGTTCGTCGCGAACCACTGATTCAAGGGCCTCGGCAGCGTTTTTCACCACCGCCCCAAACACTTCGGCCAGATGAAGAGGTGGCGCCTCAATAAGGGGCAGATTTTCCAATCTCTGGGAAATGTGAATTTGACCATGCTCCTGTTCCAGAGCGCTGATGGCCAGTCCCAGCTCAAATACGATATCCACGGGTCTTGGGTCAGTGAGCGTCCGTTTCAAATTCACTGCACGGAGCATTTTCATGGCCTCATGAATGCGATTACCGGATTTTTTGGCGCTGCCCAGCAAACGCTCCTCCATGGACAAATGTGCATTTATGTCATGAAGCCACTCGGTATCTAACCCGCTGTCATCGCCACCGACCGCCAGAGACTCTTTCGCGGCGTCCAATCGCTGCTGCAGACGATTGGATTTGCGAATCACCGTGGAAACACTGGAAATCAAAGCGCCCAGCGGATTGTTCACTTCGTGCAGCACGTAATCAATGGTCTGCGCCATCAACGTGGCCCGTTCCGACCGTCGCAGCGCCAGCTGAGCCTGGCGTTCGGTGGTAATATCCCGTCCCACCATCAGAAACTGGGGCGTGCTGTTTTCCTGGGTGACGCTGGAGACAGAAAAGGACACGAGCCGACGTCCCTGCGGTCCAATCAGCTCCAACTCAAATTTGTCACCATTTTGACTTCGCTCCAGCAGTTCTTCATAGGACAGGTCCCCAAGGTATGCGCATACATCCGCACCTTTGAGAGACTCCACCGGAGTGTTGAATAATTCCGCGGCCTTCTGATTGGCCATTTGGAATCGGTTTTCAGCGCCGATGACAAAAATGATGTCCGGCGCATATAGCAACATTTCTTCCGATTCATTTTCCAGGGCCTCCAGCTCTTCCCCCTGCCGGAGGGACAAAAATGAAATTCCTATGATATCGGCCAGTTCCTGGATGTATTCCCGATCAACATCGGTGTGCAGCAGCTTTTTTTTGTCCACCAGCAAACTGCCGATGGATTTGTTTTGGGCGGCCACCAGAAAGGACTCGGTATGGGTGTGGGTAACGGCGTCTTTTTCATCCACAAAAAGGACGGTGGTGGCAAGAGCGCTGGAGACCAGCTGGAGTGAATGATGTAAAAAACGCTGTGATTCGGTTTCTGCAAGAGCGAGTTTCAACAATTCTCTGCGAAGTGCGCCAAGGAGGCAACGGTGCGTATTCTGACTGGGATGAGGGTTGTTGTGATGGTGCATATCCAAAGGAACAGTGATTTTGGACAAGAGATCCCCCCGCTGAGTTGCACAGCGATTACATGTATTCCTGAACACTGCAATAATCAGGATTTCAATTCGCGGTGTCCTGGTTTTCCCTGTCCGAAGATTTCTCTGAAGCCGCCAGCTTCACTGCTTCTTCCGAAAGGGATACCTGTTCGTACCCTTTTCTCATGTGCAGCACTTCCGACCTTTCTTCGTCTTTCGACGGTTCAGTCTTCAGCTGCCTGGTGTACGCGCGAAAAACCTGCCGCAATTCTGTTGACAACACGCGCAATGCGTTCACCGGATTCCTTTCCAAAGAACAGAACCGTTCGTGGTTCTGCGCTCATGAAGGACATCGGCAAAAAACGGAAAAGATTTAGAAAAAAAATGAAAAAACAAATGTTTGGGGATTGCACCGCCTCAATTTTGGCAATCTGCTTTTGTGGATACACCTCGCATACATCGGCTCGAATGCTCGCAAAGAATGATGTCTCATTTAAATTTCCTGTTGTTTCCCATAAAAATTTCATCTACCCCCGTCGAATAGTTCCCATTTTTCATCCCAAAGGGGTTTTTTTCGCAAAACAGCGATACGCTGTGGTATTCTGACATAATCTTCACAGTATCAAAGATCGCTTTAGGTATAAGGAATAATGTCATGACAAAATCAAAAAAACCGTTCAGGAAAGCGCTTTCGCCCAGGTATCCACAGAAAAGTGAATTGGCGAACAGACGTGCATTTTTAAAGCGCGTGGGAAAAGCAGGCGTGCTGGGAGCCGCCGGAATGCTGCTTCTGGGATGCGACGACGTGGGTGATACCTTTAATGGAACGGGGGACAGTGACACCGCAGTGGATACAGGATACCTGGCGGGCGACATCGAAATGACCACAGACAGTGGAAAAATCACCGGTGTGGATTCCGAAACAGAAACGGCCTCTGAAAAGGTGGTGGAGACCGATGAGGGCATTTTGATGGGGGATATTGCGCAGGAGGAAACCGATTCCGACACGGTCATCGACACCGACCGTGACACCGCCATTGACACCGATGAAGGCGTACTGGCGGGAATGGAAGCTGTGGAGGAAGAATCCGATTCCGATACAGGTAGCGATACAGATGAAGGGATTCTGGCCGGCGATATTGCGCAGGAGGAAACCGATTCGGACGATACCGAGACCTCAGAGCGCGACAGCGATACCGCTGATGACTCTGACTCCGACGAGGGCCTTTTGATGGGAATCATCGAGTAATCCGCGTTACCTATGCACGTCATCTTATTTTTGAATCACAGTTGCAATCTGGCTTGTCGATACTGTTATAACGGGCAAAAGTTTCACCGGCCCATGTCCCTGGAAATGATCGAGAAAGGAATCGACTTCGCATTTTCGGCCGGTGATGTCCGCATCACGTTTTTTGGCGGTGAACCCCTGCTCGAATTTGAGAGTATCCGTCACGCCGTGGCCTATGCCCAAAAAAAATCCAAAGAGACGCAAAAAAAGCTGCTGCGCTTTTCGCTCACTGTGAATGGCACACTGCTCGACGACAAAAAACTTGCGTATTTTAAAGAGGAAAATTTCTTTGTGGCAGTAAGCCTCGATGGCATTCCGGAAGCCAACGACTTTCACCGCGTATACACCGACGGAAGTCCCAGCTACACCGATGTTGTCCGCGGCCTTGACCTGGTAAAGAAGTATTACGGGAAAACCGCCACGTCATCCACGGTGGATCCGGGAACAGTGCAGTGGCTGTCCCAATCCTTTTTACACATCGTTGAACTGGGTGTTTCCCGATTCAGTTTTAATTTCAATTATGACGCACCCTGGAATGAGGACACTCTTGATGTTTACAAACACCAAATGGCGCTGGTGACCGAGCACTATATCAACGCGTTTCGCGCCGGCAATGCCATCAATTACACCACGTTCACTTCCAAAATCAGAGGCCACCTCAACGGCCGATTGCGCTCCAAATGTCTGTTTGGTGAAGGGGAAGTGACCCTTGCGCCTTCGGGACGACTGTATCCGTGCGAGCGGTTGGTGGGAGAGGATATGGGGGGCGAACTGTGCATTGGGGATATTGACAAAGGAATTGATTTGCACAAGGTGCTTGCATTCAAAAAGGCCCGGTTGCATACAGACGTGGAGTGCAGCGCCTGCCAGGTGGAATCCCGCTGTATTCATTTTTGCGGATGCGTCAACTGGTCCACCACCGGCACCATCGGTAACGTGTCCAGTCTGCTGTGCGACGTGGAACAAACCACCATTCAATGCGCAGACCGTGCCGCCAGTGTACTGTACGAAGAAAAAAACCCCGCTTTTCTTAAAATGTTCTACGGTGTGTAACGCGTTTGCCAAACGCTTTTTTAAATATAAGCTTTGTCTATTTTGCCAGCGCTTCCTTGACCACTTTCAGCATGGCGGCCGCACGGAATGGTTTGTGAATGAAGGCATCTGCGCCTTCGTTTAACAGCGCTTGAATATTGCCATCCTGGGCGTATCCCGAAATTAAAACAACCCGCACGTCTGGGGCGATTTCCTTTATGGCGCGGAACGCTTCCGCTCCGCTCATTTGCGGCATGACCATGTCGAGCATTATCAGTGAAATTCGATTGTGAGAGTCTCTGAAAAACTGCAGCGCCTTTTCCGGATTGGTGTAAAAATGTGCCACATATCCGGCGCCCTTGAGCTGTGCCTCCAGCACTTCGCAAACGGGGCCTTCATCATCAATGATAAGCACTTCGTGGCGACGCTGAAGCGCTTTGGGTGCTGTCTCCTCAATCCTGTGCGTTGTCCGAGGCTCAATCTGCGCCGGAAAGTACAAATGAAAAGTGGTGCCCGCACCTTCGACGCTGCTCACTTCAATGGCGCCACCATGCATCTTCATGGTACCAAACACGGCAGCCAGCCCCATGCCGGTGCCCTTGCCCTGTTCCTTGGTGGTAAAGAACGGTTCAAACATGTGGTGCATGGTTTCCGCATTCATCCCGCAACCCGTGTCAGTCACCGACACGCGAACGTAATCACCGCTTCCCAGTTCGAAGGGTCCCACTTCATTGTGTTCGGCCGCCAGTTGAATCAGTGATGTTTTATACGTCAGGGTTCCACCCTGCTCCATGGCATCTCTGGCATTGAGTCCCAGGTTGAGCAATGCGTTTTGAATCTGCGTTGGGTCACCGATGGTCTTTGATTTTGGGGAACCCAGCTCCTGACCAATCGTTATTTTTTTCGAGATGGTATGCGAGAGAATACTGGTCACTTCGTCCACGATTGGGTGAATATCCACATCTTCGGTGCGCCGCTGTCCTTTGCGCGAAAACGCCAGCAGCTTTGTGTTCAGTTCAGCAGAACGCTGTGCCAGCGTAATGATTTTTTCGGCGTAACTTTTCATCCGTCCCTCTTCGAGTTTGTGATGCAGCAATTCCGCATATCCCAGAATGCCGCCCAGCTGATTGTTGAAATCATGGGCCACACCGCCGGCCAGCTGTCCAATGGCGTCCAGCTTTTGCACATGCAACAGTTCGTTTTCGAGCTTTTGCCGCTCGAGCTTTTCCGAATCCAGCGCAGCGATAGTCGCTTCCAGTTCTGTAATACTGATCTGCTGTTGCTCAAAAAGACGCGCGTTGTTGATGGACAGAGCGGCAAAATTGGCCAGCGTATTGTACAGGTCCATCAACTGCTCCGAGATGGTGATGCATTGCCCCGTGGATCCCACAATAAACGCGCCCAGAGCAAAATTCTTAAGTATCAGTGGAACAAACAGCATCGTGCGCAGATTTCGCTGTCGAACAACATTTTCTTCAAGGGGCGACAGCGTCACTTCGCCCACGTCAGGCAGGTACAACGGACTACTCGATTGAACCGCCCTTGCCATATGCGGGTAATCCGCCAGCTTTGCCACTCTGAAATGTTCTGGAAATATTTCGGGTAAAGGGGGCGCGGTGGCGTACAGGCGGACGGTTGTGGCATCCTCCAGCAGATACATGGCCGCGGAGCCACTGCCCAGCAAACGAGCGGCGCCATCCACTGTTTCCTGCAGAATGCGATTCAACTCCAGCGTGCTCACTACGTTGCGGCTGATGCCGATTAAAGTGGCCAGCAAATCACAATCTACTAATGTTTTATCTATCTGATGCGCTTTGGGCATAACATTTTTTTTCTATGGATATTTACATTGTAGCCCAAAACCGTCGGACGCCCAGGAATCCGCTGCATCGAGAATGAAAAACAGGGAACCTGGAGCATTTCCCGAACAAAGCGACCAACAATGTGTACAAGGAACCACCTGGAGGCCTGCTTTTACCTGACAATTCACCAAAATTACGTTATGAATTCCGCCATGAGTACACTGTCGGAAAGGATGCTCCTGCAGAAGACCGCATCCATACAGCAAAAAATCACCGGGGAATTGGCCGGGCGCATCATCGGTCAAAAAGATGTTATCGAACAGCTGCTGACGGCACTGCTGGCGGGCGGACACGTCCTGCTGGTGGGCGTTCCCGGGCTGGCCAAAACGCTGATAGTAAAAACGCTGGCAGATGCATTGTCCCTAACGTTCGGGCGCATCCAGTTTACGCCGGATTTGATGCCCACAGATATTACGGGGACAGATATTCTGGACACCAGCAGTACCGGTGGCGCCAGAGAGTTTCGGTTTGTGAAAGGACCCATTTTCTGTAATCTGCTGCTGGCCGATGAATTAAATCGCACGCCCCCCAAAACACAGGCGGCGCTGCTGCAGGCCATGCAGGAACACGCCATTACCGCCGGGGGCAAAACCTATACACTGCCGGCGCCGTTTCTGGTATTCGCCACTCAAAACCCCATTGAGCAGGCGGGCACGTACCCGCTGCCCGAAGCACAATTGGATCGGTTCATGTTCCAGGTGTCGGTCAATTATCCCAGTCGCAACGAAGAATTCGAAATTGTGCGTCAAACCACCGTGGGTCTGGAAAAACCGGTATCCAAACTGGTCAGTCCCGCCGAAATTCTTGAGTTGCAGCATCTGGTGCCCTCGGTGCCCTGTGCAGACCACGTCATTGCCGCTGCCGTGGACCTGGTGCGACAGACCCGACCCCACGAAAGTGGCATCGCCGAAATTCGCGATAATATTTCATTTGGCGCCGGCCCCCGCGCTGCTCAAATGCTGGTTTTGGCCGCCAAGGCCAGAACACTGCTTCATGGCCGATTTGCGGTGGATATGACAGACATTCAGGCGCTGGCCCACTCGGTGCTGCGACATCGGCTGGTATTGAGTTTTGAGGCCGAAGCGCGCGGATACAGTCCCGACCGACTGATTGATACCATCCTCTCCGCCCTCTGGCCATGACACAGGATCCCGGCACACTTCTCGATGTGGAGCCCGGCACCTACGATGCCATTTCTCACCTGAAAATTCAGGTGGTTGCCGCCATCGAGGGATTTCTGGGCGGCGCGCACCGTTCCCTGCATCTGGGTCCGTCGGTGGAGTTTTCGGAACACAATCGCTATTCTCCCGGTGACGATATCCGCAACATTGACTGGAAAGCCCTGGCCCGAACCGATCGCTATTTTGTCAAAGCCCACGAACGGGATGCCCAGCTCACTTGTCTCATGCTGCTGGATTGCTCCGGATCCATGGCGTACCAGGGCAGTCGCACCCGGTTCACCAAATTTGATTTTGCCAAAATCCTGTTGGGCGCACTGAGTCATCTGCTGGTAAAACAGGGCGATTCCGTGGGCGTTTTGGGGTTTGCCGAAGAGTTAACGGTGATGCTGCCGCCAAGAAGTCATCCTGGCCATCTGCCAGTGGTGCTGGAACGTTTGGCATCCGCCAGTGTGCGCGCCAACAGTCAAACCCGTTTTGCCCATGTCCTAAAGCACGCTCAGGCCCGACTGGGACAGCGGGGAATGCTGGTTTTGGCCAGCGATATGTGGCAACTCGACAACGAGGCGGAAATCATTCTCAAAGGTCTGGCCCACAAAGGTCACGATATAACAATCTTCCAGGTGCACAGTCCCGACGAATTGGATTTACCGTTTGACCAGACTGTGGCGTTTAAAGGTCTGGAACGGGAAACCGGCGTGGTGGCCGAACCGGCTCTGTTGCGTCACGAATATATGAACGCCCTCAAAGCGGAGCAGGCCAGGTTGTCGCTGCTGACGCGGGAGGCCAAAGTGGATTTGGTGGGCGCGGGAACAGCGAAGCAGCCGTATGAGGTGTTGGTGGAATTTGCCACCCGTCGCAGTCGGAGCCGTAAATGAGTTTTGCCGCGCCGCTCATGCTGCTGGGACTGGGGCTTCTGGGACCATTGTTCTGGCTGCATCTTAAACGCCGACCCACGCGAACAGTGGCCTTTCCCACGCTGTTCATTTTGCAGCGGGTACTGAAGCGTCAGCAGAAAAAGTCACGGGTGCGCGAATGGGTGATTCTGATTATTCGCGCCCTTTTGGTGGTGACCTTCTCAGTAGCCCTGGCAAGGCCTGCACTGACGGTGTGGCGTCCGGGTGGTATTCGTTCGGGGCTGCCACTGTCCCAGGTGATTCTGCTGGACGATTCGGCCAGTATGCAGCGCAGGATCCCCACTCCCGGGCAGGACGAAACCACCGCATTTGAACGGGCCCGACAAATGGCCATTACAGAGCTGGGGCGATTGAGACCACAGGATTCGGTGGCCGTTATACTGGCAGGTAAACCACCACGTCTGATTACCGATGGGCTCACCACCGATAAAGAGCAGGTGTCCATGCGCCTGTATGGCCTGCACGCGGGATATGCAGCCGATGCCATCGACGACGCGATTTACAAGGCAGAGCACCTGCTGGCCAAATCGTCATCGGCGCAAAAGGAAATCCTGCTGATCACCGATTTGGCCGGTACTCCGGTCCATCCGGAAACCATGAAGCAAATGCAAACGGTTTTTCGCGTGGTGGGCGTGACTCCGGCCACTCAGAAGCTGGAAAATATAGCCATATCCGATGTAGCAGTGCTGCCCGCCGGGGGCCCGGAGGCGCGGGAAGTGACCATTCGGGCGGAAATCATCAACTACAGCAGCAGTCGGCAAAATGTGGATGTCTCGCTGTCACTGGACGGGAAGCCCGTGGCCAGGGGACTGCTGAAAGTGGCGCCCTGGCAAACGGGTATCAAGGATTTTCATCACCGCTTCGACGAAAAAGGCATTCATTTTGGACAGGTGGAAGTTGGCGCCAATGTTGGTCCCATCCAAAGGGGGAAACGCGATGCCGTGGGGGCCGCTGCGGTGAACGATGTGTTTGCGGTGGACAATATTCGCTACCTGGCCACCAACGTGCGCCGATCTATCAATGTACTGGTGATCAACGGTGATGCCCGACCGGGCTCATACCTGGACGAGGCGTTTTATCTGCAAAAAGCGCTGGAAACCCCTATTCCGGGCGAGGTGCCCATTCATATTCAGATAATGGAACCAGACATGGCCCGGGTGACGCCCCTGGAAAGTTACGATGTGATTTTTCTGGCGGGGGTGACCACACTTTCTTCAGGCCTTTGGGAGCGGCTGGTGCGATATGTGGAGGAGGGAGGAGGGCTGTTTGTGTCCGCCGGAAAGGGTAAACCGGACGAGAATCTGCAGTCCGTGATGCCAGGGGAAGTGGACGGCATCCGCAAAAGTGATCGTCGCAGTCATCTAAAAGTTGGCGCCGTAAAGCTGTCCCATCCCATTTTTCATACACTTGGAGAACAAAGTACCGGTCTTGAAAACGTGAAAATTAAAAATCATCTGCTGCTGAAGCCCAACCCTGCGGTGGAGCGGGAGGTACTGGTTCAGCTGGCGGACGGATTGCCTCTGTTGCTGGAGCGTAAAATCGGCAAGGGAACCACATTGTTGCTGACCACCACCATCGACAGAGATTGGAGCGATTTGCCCATTCGACCTGGATTTTTACCACTGATTCAACGCAGCACACGCTATCTGTCCCGCAGTCTGGCATTCCGGGAACCGCGCACCATTGACGTGGGCAAAACCGTATCGCTGCCCGTGGTGGAAGGGATGCAAAAACTGATTGTACTCTCGCCCTCCAAAAAACGAACCGTTTTCAGCGCCAACCGACTCACCGGACAGGCGAATATCTGGTTTCGTCAGACCAATCGGCCCGGCCCCTGGCGTGTCTTTGCAGAAATGCCGGAATCCGGCGGTTTGACGGAGCTTCAATCGTCGGCCTTTGTGACAAATGTGGCGTCATCCGAATCGGATTTGTCCCGCAAAATGAAAGAGTCCGGTGATTTGTCCCGGGATGATCGGGACCGGTATACTGCACTGGAAGGAAAACTGCCCGTCTGGTCTCATTTGCTGATGGTGGCGCTTTTTCTGTTGTTTGTTGAAACGATACTGGTGGGTATGGGGCTACGCAAATCCCATCGAAAACCCATTGAGTAAGCGTTCGTTATTGGGCCCGCCAACGCAATACCTGCGTTTTGGCGATAATTTCCCATTTTAGCTCGGCATCGAGTTCTTTGGCTACCGCGTGCCATTCCGTATTTATAAAATCGGTATAATGACTGCCTTCCAGCCATTCCATCACGGCGATGAGCCATTGCCATTGGGGCGGATGCTCAATGATGACCACCTCGCGACTTACAACGCGCAGGAGCTGTTTGAGAATCTGTTTTCGGTCATCGGGACCAAACAGATGCAGGCCGAACGAGATAAATGCAAAATCGAAAGAATCGGGCGGGTCTGTGATGTTGAGGACGTTTCCTGTTTCGAATGTGATATTGGTGTGGTTTTGCGCCAGCCGCGTGGCGCGTTGCAGCATCTTTTCGGAGAGGTCGCGCCCGGTGACGTGGAAGAAACGGGTGGCCAACTGCATACTCAAAAGACCGGACCCACAGCAGTATTCCAGTACTGTGGGGGCGCCACTCATATCCAGCTTTCCATCCAGTGTTGAAAGCACATCCACCAGACCGGGACGAATGTGACGCTCCACAAACCAGTACATCTGGTGAATTCGGTCGTAAAACGCCTGCATTTCTTCGGTGGAGCGATGGAAATCGGCCGCCTTCTTCTGAATCCATTTTTTCATAACATCTCTTTTCTGTTTTCCCTGCAACCGAAGGTGACCGATGTTTATTTCAACAAATGGCGCATTTGGCAAAAATATTTTCAATTAATCCATGGCGATGATAACTGTGAATTGCAATGCGAACGTAAATGACTGCCAGAGAGGGACACTTTACTGAGCTGTTCATTTCTCTCCTGAACACCAGAACTCTCAACTGCGCAACGAAAGGAATGCCATGTTATCAACTGCGTTAAAAACTGTCTGTCTGATTGCCGCCCCTCTGGTGTGGTTGAGTTGCTCATCCGCCCGGCCAAAGCCAAAAGAGGCGCCGTCTCAATCGCTCGATATTCCCGTAATGGGTGCGGCCACCGCGCCGACGTTTCAAGTGGGAAAGGAAATCGAACCACCGGCAGACGTAACCATCTCCCCATGGCAGCCATCCGAGAAATGCCGCGCGCTGGCAAATGAGTACGTGGCCAAAATGTCGATGGCCCAAAAGGCGGGGCAGATGGCCCAGGTGGCCATGCGGTACATGCCCAACAAAACCGATATTGCCACCTATGGCATTGGGTCCATGCTGGCCGGGGGGTCCGACGTTCCCGAGGGCGGTCTTTCCGCGCAGAACTGGGTGGATTACATCGATTCAGTGAAGGCCGAGGCGTTGAAAAGTGAGCTGGGCATCCCGCTCCTGTTTGGTATTGATGCAGTTCACGGCAACGCAAAAACAAAAGACGCCGTGGTATTTCCTCATAATGTGGGATTGGGGTGTACCCGCGACGAAGCGCTGGTACGGGAAATAGGCCGCGTCACCGCAAAGGAAACACGGGGCAGCGGCGTGGACTGGGCGTTTTCTCCTGTACTGGCCGCGGCAAGAGATGAGCGGTGGGGACGAACCTATGAGGCGTTTGGCGAAACGCCAACGCTTGCCGGACAATTTGGCGCCGCTCTGGTTCGGGGACTTCAGGCAGATGCGCCATCGGGAGCGGCCATCAATGTACTGGCATGCGCCAAACACTTTGCCGGTGACGGCGCCACCCTGTATGGCACATCGCACATGGAGGCAGCTTTTCTTGATCGGGGAAATACCGCCCTGGATGACGCCGCATTCTGGCAGCTGGCCGTGTCCCAGTACATCCCTGCCATTGAAGCGGGAGTGGGTTCCATCATGATTTCCTACAGCAGCGTCAACGGGCGAAAAATGCACGGGGAGAAAAATCTGATTGCCCACATCCTTAAAGGCACCCTGGGGTTCAATGGCATCGTGATTTCGGACTGGAAAGGCATCGACGACATTGAAGGCGATTTTGAAACCGATGTCATCACAGCGGTGAACGCCGGAATTGATGTGGTGATGATTCCCGATGCGTATAAAGCATTTATCGACGTGGTGCAAAGAGCAGTCCCCGCACGCATCGCCGCCGAACGGGTGGACGACGCCACACGGCGCATTCTCACCATCAAGTGCGAGATGGGGCTTTTTGACGAGTCCTATACGCCCCGGACAGATCCAGCCCTCATCAAATCCGTTGGGGCGCCCGCTCATCGCGAGCTGGCCCGAAAGGCGGTGGCCAAATCACTGGTGCTGTTGAAAAATGAAGGCGATTTCTTACCATTGAAAAAGAATGTATCAATTCACGTGGCCGGTTCCGGCGCCGATAATCTGGACAAACAGTGCGGCGGCTGGACCATCACCTGGAGCGGCGCGGGAAGCAGAACCAGGGGCACCACTGTGCTCGACGCAGTTACCAGCGCGGTGGGAGAGGACAAAGTATCGTACTCGATGGATGCAGCCAATATCCCGAAGGACGCCGAGTTGGGAATCCTGGTACTGGGCGAATATCCGTATTCGGAGTGGCGTGGGGACAGGGAATGGCTGAATCTGGATGATGCGGACAAGGCCGCTTTGGCCAACATGCAAAACGCGGGTATTCCCTTTGTGGTGGTCCTGTTTTCCGGTCGACCGATGTTTGTCACCGAAGAACTGAACGCAGCCACCGCGTTTGTTGCGGCATGGTTGCCCGGTTCCGAAGGGGACGGCATCGCCGATGCGCTGTTTGGAGACGTGCCCTTTACCGGAAAACTCTCGCACACCTGGCCTAAATCCATGGACCAGGTTCCCATCAATAAGGGAGATACCCCTTACGAACCGCTGTTCCCTAACGGATTTGGCCTGACAACCCGGACGGCATCCGCATCATCGGCAGACCACTGACGTCGGTGCACCCTGAGGCCCGACAACGTCATTATCACTTAACTCATTTAAGATAATTGATTTTTGGTGGCGCAGGCATTCCAGTCCCATGGGGCAGTTCACATCGGTCGGACGCGCCAAACCAGGCTGTGCGATGACGGGCCACCCAGTCGTAAACGGCGTCGCGGATGGGGCGGGGAATCCATCGCAAAATCATTGCGAGGCGCCATAATCCGCCAAACTGACTGGCAATCCGCAGCGCTGCATCTGATTTGATGAACGTGCTGTTGTTCTGTATGACCACCACCGTGGAGGGCGAGGAATTGGTTACTGGGTTCAGACCAACCGAATCGCCGGCCGTCAGGTGCGCTTTGCCTCTGGGGCTTTGAATGGGCAACAGTACAAATTGACCGCGATGATTGCGCCGGTCAATCCAGCGGGCCAGGCCATTGCACATCACACAGTCACCATCAAAAAGTACCGTGGTTTTTATCGTTTCCATTGCTGCAAACGTAATGATCCCAGCAATCTGTGCAAAGGGCTGGTTGGCAAAAAATACCGCAATCCGCGAAAATTAGTCGCCAAAGTTCTTTATTTTTTTTTTTAAACCTTAAAATGTTGGGCATGACTAACTCAACAACGACACCATCGCGATTCCGTTTTGGATTTATGGTGCCTCTGCTCGGGATTGCATTGGTTCTGGCCCTGGCGTGCAATACCGCCAAACCCCGTGCCGCCGCCGATGACAATTTTCGAGGCATTGCCAATGTCCACGACGCACCAAAGCAAATCGACGTCCCAAAGGCCACACCACGGGCGAAATATGTTTTTCTTTTTATTGGCGATGGGATGGGGGCCAATCACGTGCGGCTGGCGGAGCTGTATCAGCAACAGACAGTGCCTTCGATGCGCGAGGCGCAAATGGTGTTTTCCACTTTTCCGATACGCACCTTTGCAACCACTCACTCTTTGAACAGCGACATTACCGACTCCGCCGCCGCAGGAACCGCGCTGGCAACGGGACACAAAGTCGATAACGGCGTTGTTGGCAAGGACATGCAAACAGATACACCCCTGACGACCATAGCCGAAAAGGCGCACAGGCGGGGCATGAAAGTGGGCATCTTATCCAGTGTGTCCATCGACCATGCCACCCCCGCGTGTTTTTTTGCCCATCAGAACAATCGCAGCATGTACTACGAAATCGCCATGTCCCTCGGTAAAAGCGGCTTTGCTTTTTTTGGCGGCGGCGGCTTCAAGTTTCCCAGGGGACCCAACGGCATTTCCGCCGATGCATTTGACGCCGCACGCAGCGACGGCTACACACTGATACAATCCGCAGAGGCGTTGCAGGCGTTGCCAGGCCATGTGGATAAACTGTTCGTAATGCATCCCGCGCTGCAAAGCGAAGGGGAAATGCCCTGGGCCATGGAGGCCGATACATATCTCAGGATGCCCCTTGCGGACATTGTGGCCAAAGCCATTGAACAGCTGGATGGCAAAAACGGTTTTTTTATGATGGTGGAAGCGGGCAAAATCGACTGGGCCAGCCACGAAAACGACGGCGCCGCAGCATTGCACGAGGTATTGGCGTTCAACAACGCCATTCAACAGGCCGTTGCTTTTTACCGCAGGCACACAGACGAAACGCTGATTGTGGTCACCGCCGATCACGAAACCGGGGGCCTTGGGCTGGGCAACAATACCATCCCCATGACGCTTCGGGTACCACTGCTGAAATACCAGAAACTGGCGCTGGGAACACTGGCGGCTGCCATTGACGACCAACTGGGGTCCGGCGCATCCTTCGAAAAGGCAATGGCGTTTATCACCCGGGTCACCGGACTTGGGGATAAGCAAAAGGGCCTGGGCCTGACAGCTGCGGAACAGCAGCGGCTGGAACTGGCATACCAGGCCATGACCCGGGCCAATCTGGCCGTGCCCACCCCACTTTTGGGATACGGCAACACCAAAGGCCGATTTGGCAACCTCGCAGCGGTGGCAGTGGATTTGCTCAACCAAAAAGCGGGCATCGGCTGGAGCTCCCTTTCCCACACTGCGGCGCCCGTCCCAGTATATGCCATCGGCGCCGCCTCAAACCGCTTTGATACCCCCCTCGACAACACCGATATTCCCAAACAGATGGCAAAGGCAATGGGCTGGTAAACGATGCCGGTAGCTTCTCAAAAAGTGCTGGTAAAGACAGTGTAAAACGTCACCCCCGCAGGGGTCCAGGTTGCTTACATTTTCAGTGCTTTCCGGATTCCCGCTTTCGCGGGAATGACGATCTTTAACAAGTTCACCAGTAGTCTTTGAGAAGCTACGACTGTGATACCGAAACAGATGCGGATACAGTATGAAGTTTTGCCTTTCGGTAAAACTGCCGGCGTAGTGCCGACATGACACATCCGAAACTAAAAATTGCAGGGACACTGTGGTCGGTTGCATTGGGCGTGATGCTGGGCTGGCTCACCCTTGAATGGTTGCTTAACACAGTGGAAGGCGATAAAGTTCGGCTGGTTTCAGAACATCTGGGAACCAAACTGTGGATGCAGCTGAAGTTCGCCTTGCTGTCGGCGCTGGTGGGCGCATCGGCCTTCTGGGGCGCCGTTGTCGGTCGGCGCTGGAACGTGCTGGTGAGGCTGATGGTTCTTTTCCTTCTGGCAATTGGCATTCAATGGGCGGTGGCGGTATTCAGGTGGATGCAGATTGCCGCCACCATTCCCGAAGGCACCGAAGATATGCCCGCCACTGTTTACCTTGGAAATCTCGGCACTGGCTGGGTTCCGATTGTCACTGCAATCGCCGTGTGGGTTTGTGTTGTGCCGCTGCTGTTCGGCGGTCGAAAACCAGATGATTCCGCAAAGAATTCGACAGAGGAAGCCATCGATAGTCGTGCCGATGATTCCGACCAGCCTCGTTCAGACGATCGCAGCGATTTGTAACCGCATTTTTATTCCTCCACCAGATTACTTCTTGTTGGATACAAAAGTTTTTGATACAACAGGCGAAAGGTCAAAATTTGTTTATTGTCGATTTCTCTTTGAAATAAGGCTGAGCATCGGATGCGAGGATTGATTTCCATGACTATTTTTTTAAAGAACAGACAGCTGCTGGAAGATTTTAGAGAAGGCAAAAAAGATGCGCTGCAATCCGTTTATCAAAGCTACCGTCAGGATGTGGAACGGTTTGTCTCATGTGGATGGATTAGTAAAAAGACGAAAATGAGATCCCGTGTGAATTTCAGCGGCGATAACGATTTGCGAATTGAGCTGATTCAGGAAGTATTTTTAAGGGCGTTTTCAAAGAATGCACGAGTTTCCTATGATGGTGTTCGGCTGTATCGGAACTATTTGCTGACGCTGGCGCGCAATGTTGTTGTTGATTATGTCAACGCTCATCCGGATGAGTCGAACACACATGTCAGTGTGGACATGGAGATTGATCGGGTCGGGTCAATCCAGATCCTTTCTGCTGAAGATGATCCATACGTCTCTCCCGAGGAGTCGCTTAACTGGCAGCGGTGTGTCAGAGCAATGCGCGAATATGTCGCCGCCCTCGACGACACGATGCAGCAGTTCGTACAATTGAGATTCAGACAGGAACTGACGTTGCTGGAAGTCGCGCGGCGCCTGAACATTTCAAGAGGAAAGGCGCGCCATATGGAGAAGCAGCTGGGACGAGAGCTTAAAAGCTATCTTGAAGAGCGACACCTGATTTCTTCAAAAGAAATACAACAGCTTACAGCCAAACTGAATAATATTTCAGTATCTACACCATAGAAGGAAATTGTTTTGTCAAAGAAGAATTATCAGGACTGTTTTAGAGTGTTTTCTGAAAGACAGGGGGTATCGGTTCAGGAGCACGAGCAAATCTTTGAAACAGTTTATAAAAAGACGTCTCAGGCAGAGTCTCCCTATGGGGTAAATCGCGTGCGGCTGACCACCTTTTCAAGGTGGGCGGTACCAGTTTTGGCTGGGTGCCTGATTGTCGCCGCTGCGCTCTGGTTCGAATTCCCATATGGCAGTTCGCATTCGAATCGCGATGTGACAGATGAATACACGGCAAAGGGAAACAGCTCCGGTCCGCTGGTAATGTTTCAGTGCGCGGACCGCACGACGCCACATACCTGCCACAGAAACGATACGATGATATTTAAAGTGCTTCCGCCAAAGGCACAGCCATACTTCGCATCGTTTGCGCGTCATGTGAAAAGCAACTCTGTGGTGTGGTACTATCCGTCAAACGAAAAAGAGAAAAGTGAATTCATCGACGATACCAATTCCGTAACGGCGTTTAGAGAAGGCATTTATATTGGCGATGAACATGTAGCCGGAGATTACGAACTGATATCCATTTTTTCCGATCATCCCCTTGCGCTTGACGATATTCGCCAATTGTTTGAAGCGGAACGCAAAATCACTCAGAACGAAATGACCGTTGTAAAATCTGCCATGACAGTGGCAGGCCAGAAGATTGAATGAAGCCTAATTATACATATTTGATACTCTGCATGGTATTGCTTTTTGTTTCAGCACCGGCGGTGGCCAAAACGAAGGCGTTCGCTCTGGTTGTGGGCAATAACACCGCGCCTCAGGAATCCTCACTTGATACGCTTAAATTCGCTGATGATGATGCGGTGCGGTTTTATCGTTTTTTTTTGAAATTTGCTGACACCGCTGTGCTCATGACGGTGCCGGATGAGAAAACGCAGGCCCGATATCATGGGATTTCATCCATCGCAATGATACCGGATTTGGCGAGGTTTCAGCAGACGTTCAGGAAAATTACACAGAAGATGCAGAAAGCCAGAAACAGCGGATTCGAGACCGTTCTGTATATTACATACAGCGGGCATGGCGCCTATGACGAATCTGGCAATGCCTATCTGACGCTGGTCAGTGGCCGCGTCACGCATCAGATGCTATTTGATGCGATTAAAAAGGCAAATGCAGATTATACCCATCTGTTTATCGACGCCTGTTATGCGGGAGACATGGTGCACTCCAGGGGTCCGTTCAGTAAAGAAACCAGTGGCCGGCGGGTGACAGTTCCCGACGAAATGATGGATTCGCTGACTGATGAGACCCGAACGTCGCTGCCCGGACTCGGCGTACTCATTGCCGCATCGGAGAATGGCATGACTCATGAATGGTCTGCGATTGAATCCGGAGTGTTTACCCATGAACTTCTTTCGGGCCTGTCGGGTCCTGCGGATATCAATCTCGATGGCAGGATTGAATACAGTGAAATTGTTGCGTTTGTTTCCGTTGCGAATCGTAATGTGGAAGACATCCGGGGGAAGATCCGAATCATTGGTGAACCGCCAGGACGAAATCAGAACGCTCCCATTGTGGATTTGGCGACGCTATCCAATGTGGCGTATCTGGTGGGCAACCCATCACATCTGGGGCATTTTCACGTTGAACTGGATGGTGGTGAGCGCTATCTGGATGCCAATCTTGGAGATATGATGTGGATGCATGTGGTGCTTCCCGCAAATCGTACTGCATACCTTTATGTGCATGATAAATTTGTGGCAATGACACCGCATGACGATGAGGTCATCAGGCTAAAAAATCTAGAATACAGCGGAAATGCGTTCTTACCCAAAGGTCAACTGGACAGGGCGCTGATGGAAGGTTTGTTTTCAAGCGAATATGGCAGGCGTTACTACACCGGTTTTATTGACAGCGCTCAGCTCACTGGCGTTCGATTTGATACACCTGAATTTCACATGCCCTCAGCCGGGCCTTTTGATCTGTTTGGGAAGAGACGTAATCAGAGGAAAACTGCCGCCATTGTGAGTTTGAGTATTGCAAGTGTTGCAGCCGCCACCGCGATAGTGCTGGGGGCGCTCACGATTAATGCCAAAAAGGATTTTGACAATACGGATTATCATAAGCCATCAGTGGATGCCGACGAGCGATATTACCGTTACAGTGGTGCATTCTGGGGGGTGACAGGCGTGATGGTACTGGGAACGGCGGTTGGTATTGCGTTGATGCCAAAGAAGAAAAGGGTGAACAGTCATGGGCTGTCAATTGGAGAGTCCAATGCATTGTCACTGACCTGCAGGTTCTAATATGAAAAAAATAATTCCATTTACGGTGTGGATGTTGCAGGTTTCCTGCAGTCTGGACATGTCTGAGCATTACAGATGCGATGACAATTCTGATTGTGGGAAAGGATATTTGTGCGCTGCCGACAACGTATGTGTTGGTGATGAACAGACTATTCCGCGGAACGGGAATCAACAGATGGCGTCAGATAATGGGATGGATTCGTGTACCGGATCAGAAGGCGATACTGCGACGGGCAATCGCGACGACAGCGGACTGGAACCGGAAAATGGCAACACCACCGAAGAGGGAGTCGATCATGATACTCAAAATGTGCCGGTCAACAATTCCGATATGAGAGACAGTTCCGGAAACAATTTCGACACTGATACCGGAACTGACATAAGCATCTCAACGGATCAGTCAACCGATGCGGGCAATCCTGATGATACTGCAACCATTTCAACCATCGATTCTGACACATTTACCGATGAGGAATCCGATTCATATCTGAACAACACTGCCGATTCGGGTGAAGACAATGATACAGATGTCATCGTTGACGTTTCTGCCAGAGTCACTTTTGTCAATCTGAAGGGATATTCCCTGAATCGACACTTTGATGATAACGTGAATGGTTCGGCCGTTAATCTTTGGACATCCAATAACAGTCCAAGCCAGGACTGGTATTTTGCGACAGACGGTTCCATTCGCAGCGCTTCAGACATCCGTTATTGTCTGAACGTTCAGAACAGCAATTTTTCCGCATGGGCAGTTGTCAATCTCTGGGAATGCCAGGGGAGCGCTGCACAAAAGTGGGTGCTGTCAGCAGATACGCTCAGGCCGTCGGAAGATACCGATTTGTGTGTGAACCTGCATAACGATGACAACCGAAACGGGGCCACTATTAATTTATGGGATTGCACTGGTCACGACAGTCAGAAATGGCAGGTTGTGCGTCACTGATTTTTTTGTCATTAAAAATTTAATTTGCACAACCAAAAACCATTTCTCCCCGGTAATAATTAAACGAATACAAAAAATTCAGCGGTCGTAATGTGAACCGCAGACGGTTTATCTGCGGTGGCGGAGGCATGTGTTTATGCAGGGCGACTATCTGCAGCACAAGTGTCGCCAGTGACATCCGTCATGTGTGTTGAAAAAAAAATAAAGAAGCCGTGCGCGGCATCTTGATGATTATTGGGACAATGGTGTCCTGCAATTGCGACACAGGATGGTCCTGATTCGCAACCTGTATTGAAAACTCGGAAAGGAAAAGTCATGTCTTTAAAGAAAAAATTATTAGCAGCCTGTTTGTTTTTGTTACTGGCCAGTTTGGCATTTGGCGTGTTTGCAGATATTCCCGCCTCTTCAACTTTCGTCAACAAAATGAATTTTACCGTGAATCGGCATAACAATCTGCATCAGAATGGCGCCCTGATAAATTTGTGGCAGCTGAATCATAATCCGAGTCAGGATTGGTATATGATGGCCGACGGGACGATTCGCAGCGCTTCAAATCCTAACTACTGTTTGAATATTCACAACTATAGTCTGAAAGATGGCGCTGTCATTAATCTTTGGCAATGCAATGGCAATGACAGCCAGAAATGGTCGCGTGTGGGCACTACACTCAGACCGCAGAAAAATACCAAATACTGTCTGAATCTGCATAATTACGACAACAAAAATAATGCCACCATCAATCTGTGGAGCTGCAATGGCCACGATAGCCAGTATTGGAAAATCATTACGCACTGATGACGTCTCTCGGAAATCCGCAGCTATCCATCCTGTTGTCTGGAGAAATTAAGGCAAAGATTCTGTTGTCCTTCCCAGGGACATCAAACAGCATCTGTCCCAACGGGGCCACATGCGATTTCAGCCATAATTCAGTCTCTGCTCCGTCATAAACGCCTCTCTCATGAAGGAGTCCTGACAGGAATTCTCCCTCAAAAAGCTCGGGTGAATCCGGCAACTCAACAATCGACCGTTTATCGTCGGAGTATATTATAGACTGTTCTTCGACCGTAGGCTCGGACGCCTCTGCCTTTGGTGCCGCCTTCTGAGCCGTTTGGGATATTAGCCCATCCTGTCTGAATTTACTGCGCCAATTGAAAAATAACTGAAATCTCACACCACGCTCTTTGCAAAAATCCACTATACTCCGACCACTTGATTCCCATTCTTCATGCAGATCCGCCCACCATTGCCTGGACCTGCCCGATTTGTACTTTTTCATTGTCACACCTCCATTTCGGGCGTGACTCTACACCATCAAAAAATAGTATCGTAGGCGTGTTCACAGGACGGATGCGGTGGAGGCGTATATGCCATATCTCTGCGGGATAGTCCCTCCCGGGGTGCAGCCGACAATGGCGCGCGTTGTTGTACGAATCGATAGTGAACCGTCTGAAAATACGATTAGACTATGAAATCAACTCTGTCTATTTATGTAATAGACGGTTTTTTGGGTAAAAAAAAAAAATCAGCACAATTTTTCCGCCAACAAAACCCATCGGGGACGCAGACCCATCGGGGACGCAGACCCATCGGGGACGCAGACCCATCGGGGACGCAGGACCCATCGGGGACGCAGCGCAACAAAACCCATCGGGGACGCAGACCCATCGGGAACGCAGCGCAACAAATGGGAGCACCTCACCGCGAGTAATTCGGGTATTTTTTGGCAGCCAATTAATCCCTCAAAAAACACGATTGCAGCTCACAACATACGCCCAATAGCCGGCCGATGGTGGCCATTTGTGACCGTTGGCCAAATGCTTCTCAGCCATATGGTTGAAATTATTGGAAATATAAAATGGCCCGATTTCTGCAAAGCTGCGCGCCGAAAGGACGCGTATGCGAAAATCAAGACAGCTTCAGTTGGCCGATACCGGCATCTTTCATAAATTCTTCAGAGGACACAACGGG
>JAFGQN010000191.1 GCA_016935665.1 Deltaproteobacteria bacterium
AGGTGGCTGCGATGCAGATTTTTAATGACGACAGGGGTCAGACTGGTTCTTTCGCGGTGCAATGGGTGGATGGTCCTGGCTCGACGCACTCATCGAACCGCAACGGACTCATTGATTCGGTTAATTGAAAAATATCACCGCCAGCAACTGCCATACGTTGGGGACATGAACCGTCGTCAATTGTCCCATGCTGCACTGGGATTGCTGCGTAACAAACATATCGGTGTCGTCCGCGGCATCCGAACCATCGTCCGCGTCACTGTTCGGCGTCTCGTCATCGTTTACGTCATCCGCGTCGTTGGCATCGTCGCCATCATCGGCATCGTCGTCATCATCATCGGCATCGTAATGTTCATCATTGTCGTTATTGTCATCGTCGCCAATATCAGCGGGCACTGCCGGGTCTGTGTCTTCGGTCTCAACATCATCCGCTGCCATTTCCACATCACAACTCTTTGCCAACGACACGCACCAAAACGAAATCTCTCGAAGGGAATCGGTTCCCAGCAAATCGGCACCCACCCCCCAACTGTCCACTCCGTCGCATTCGCAATCCACCCGCTGGTTCGTATCGTCCTTGTCAATCGACCAGTCACAAACACCTTTTTGGGATTCGCACATTATTTCGATGGCGTCATCGGATTGCGTCACGTCCACCACGATATCGCTTACCACCGTCGAACACCTGTCGAGGGTGCGCGCACACGCATCGTCCAGCTCATCGTCAGACAATTCATCCGCATCGGAAATTTCGTCTTCAAGGGTCCCCCAAAAAATATCCCCGTCATAACAACGGCACTGCACCTGCATGGTGTCCTTATTGGCATGAAACAAATCCCCCTGACAATCCCCAATATCGGATGCGCATGAAACGGAACGTTCGGGCGCCAACCAGATGGCGGTGGCGGAACGGGTCCAAATCCCCAAAAAAGCAAATGCGCACAGACTCAACCCAATATACGTCTTCATTGAAATCCCTCCCCTGTAAAAAGGTGTTCACCCCATTCCAGTTCCAACGACTTGAAAAATGAGAACCTCGCCCCTTTAAAAAAGCACGTTTTGAATTTAAAATTGCAGCGGTGATTGCCGGGGCGCCTGTTGCCGCTCCTTTACAATGGCAATGAAGTCGGCAACGGTGATGAGCCACGTTTGCTGTGCGGGTGTAAACGAGGATAAAATCTCTTTGGGAACCACCAGCTGCACACCGCTGTCGCGCATTTCGGTGGTCTGAGCGACACTGATTCCAGGCTCCAGTGTGCACAGGTGTTTTTGCGATATACGCGATGCTTCGGCCAGCACCTGACGCCAGCGATCTTTGCAGGTGGTTTTGGCGCCCAGCATGGTCAGCCGCTCGGTGGGAAACGATTCGTTTTGATACATTTGCAGCCCGGGAAAAATAAAATCCGGTCTGGAGGCATGTTCGGTCACTACATTGTATCCATAGTCGATTTGCAACTGTGTGAACAGGGCCAGCAAATGATTTTCCAAAGCATACCCGGCGCGGGATTTTCGGCGATTTTGCACACTCAATGAAAACCGGATAAATTCATCCACGTCGGCAAATCCGGTGTTGATTTTAGATTCCAGCTGATTTTTTTCGAACACGCGAAATGCCCGGTCTTCGATGGACAGCCATTCGGATAACGCACCATCGGGGTCCATTCTCGGATCGACATCCGACAATTCGCGGGCGAAGGCCGAAAAGACGCGTGTGGAGGGGAATCCATGGGCGAATCGCATGTGCAACCGACTGAGCAGTTCATCATCGCGAGACGTGGACACAATACCCAGCTTGTCCAGAATGAGGGATGCATAAAAATTTTTAACCCCGGTATTTTTCACATCCTTTGGGGCAAACCGAATACTCAGCTGTCGCTCTGAGATGCCAAACAGCCACAGCAGTTGTGCGGTCACCGTATCGCCATTTTTGGAAAGAAACATGGTGAACGGTTCAGCGCAGGTGGCGGATGGGCGATTGCGACAAAGAATCATCACATCTTCGGCCACAGTCGCGCCGATGCATGGGTTATCGGTGTAATACAACCGATACTCCGATCGGGTGGGATGGTTTTCGCGCGCATCGTACCAGGTCAACTGGAGCACGTCTTCCAGCATGCACTCTTCATCGTCGCACAGATAATGTACGCGGCAGGGGATTTTTTCGCGCCGCGCCAATCCGAAAATCTGTTTGAGACCACTAACGCCATTAAACTCGTGTTCGTTGGATTTTGCAGGATCCACCTCCACTGCCGACAAGCGTTTATAGCCAAAGCAATCGAAGTGCTCGCTGAGCATCCCGTGGCGGGTGTTCACGAATCTTCTCTGTGCCGTTGCAGTTGTCTGGCCACTTCTTTGGCGCACGCGGAGATGGCCGGCACCACCACGCTGTTGCCAATCTGGCGATAGGCCTGTGTATTGGATACCGGGAAACCAAATTTTTTGGGATTGTATCCCTGAAGCTGCATGGCTTCCTCCACCGTGAGCCGACGGGGCCGCCGCCCTTTTTGCTCAATCAGAATCTCAGCGCCGTCCTTGTGGTAACGGGCGGAAATCGTACGGGTCACCTGCCCCTTTTTAATGGGAGTGGTGTGCAGACCGTACCCGAAGCCATTGCCTCTGGCTGCATGGTTGGCGCGATGGCGTTCCAGCGTATCCCATGTGCCAGGCCCCAATGTGAACTTGTCGTCCACTTTCCTGTTGATAATCTTTTTAAGCTCCGGGTACACATACGATGGGTCGGGGCCATCTGGAATACAGATATCTGCTTTGTTCATGGGGATTTGAAACGGATCGTATCCCACGATAAAAATCCGTTCCCGATGCTGGGGAACCCACTTTGCGCCGTCCACTATTTTCCAGTTGATTTCATAGCCAAGCACATCCTCCAGAGTATGCCGAATAACTTCAAACGTTTTTCCCTTGTCATGAGCGCTCAGGTTTTTCACGTTTTCGAGAAAAAATGCTTTGGGTCTTTTAAGGCGCAGGATTTCCTTTATTTCGAAAAACAAAGTGCCCTGAGTTTCATCCTCAAACCCATGCTTGCGGCCCAGGGAGTTCTTTTTGGACACGCCAGCCAGTGAAAATGGCTGACACGGAAACCCGGCGCACAACACATCGTGATTGGGAATTTGAGATTTGTCGATGCGACAGATATCCCCGTACGGGACTTCGCCGTAATTGGCCTCATACGTCCGCTTGGCATGTATATCCCACTCGCTGCTGAAAAGACACTTGCCCCCGGCATCCTGAAACGCCTGACGGAATCCACCGATGCCGGCAAATAAATCAACAAACGTAAAATCCCACCGGGAGGGTGGCGGGTAAGGCACGTCGTTAAAAGAAAATGATTTATGCGCCTTTGGTGTCAATTTCTGGAGTAAATCAGAAATCTCCCGTGACAAAAACGGAAACAGGGTATTGGGAGATTGCATCCAGTGGGAAACGATTGCTGCCGCTTCTTCGCGGGATTCCGGGCCCAGTGAAGGCAACTGTTTCACTTTATCCACTGCTGTTTTGAGAAATTCCCTGCTTACCATAGCGCTTCTGTCCTGGGTGCTGCAAACCCCGTTGCAGTAATGTTCATACTCTGAAACCCGCACCATTGTCCACTGTTGATTTACACAGGCTTCTACCATGTAAATCATTGAAACTATTTAACATATTACATACAAGGCCTATTCTCACAGGAATTATTCACCTCTGTATCGCCCCACATAAAAAAAATTTGATTCACCGAGCACACGGCCAACAACCCGCTGTGCACCAAAAGAGTTGGGCGCGCCACCAATAATCAATTTCGCACTGCGGTCATTTCTGAAATGAGGCTATGAAAGGGATATTCCCTGGGGGCAAAATGGTGGGTATTTATTTATCGTCATCATCGTCGCTACAATCGTCATCGTCGTCGTCATCGTCATCGTCATCATCGTCATCGTCATCATCGTCGTCATCGTCATCATCATCATCATCGTCATCGTCATCGTCATCGTCGTCATCATCATCGTCGTCGTCGTCATCATCATCGTCGTCGTCATCATCATCATCATCATCATCATCATCATCATCATCATCGTCGTCGTCACCGACTTTGCGTTCTTGAACGCAAATCGGCGCGCCGTTTTTCTCTTTGCAGGTATTGCGCCCCGGCGAGCAATTCCAGACGATTCTCCATGAACTGAGCGCACACATGACAATGTAGTCGCCGTAACACATTCGCTTGCCTTCTGAACAATGGTCCGGCAGTTCGGGCAGCGCCTCCTCTTCTTCCGTACATGAGTTGGCTTCACAAACCGGACACTCTCGTGCGCTATCCATAAAAAAATCGCCATCACAGGCGGTAAAAGCCCCACCTGCCATTGCTAAAAAAAATATCCCTCCGCGTGCCAGACATCCAATATGAGTTTTCATGATGGCCCCCTTGCTCGTTAACGTGTTTATGTCTTTCCACAATCTCAGGTTGATATTCTCAGCCTTCATCCATTTTTTGCACAGGTTCGTTCTAATGCTGACATGCAGATAATCGTCAACGCAGCAAATTTCCGAAGCACCAAAGGCGATTTTTTATAAAAATACAGCATTAATAGAATCAATCAATCGAACAAAGATGCTTGCACGACGTGGATTTTTCATCATATTTTCGGGGTGTTATATTGACCGTCGCAATCATCACAGGCGAATTGCGCCATGCTCCATGCCAGATAAACCACTAATAAAATTAAACAATTCCCAACAAACACGTTTGTTGCAAAAATAGGATATCAGTGCTGACGGTTTATGTTGACCTTTTGTTCGCTGACCGTTAATTTCAGATTTATAAAAACTGACGGTGAATTAATAACAGAATAACCATGATCCAAAATTCGTTTTGAGAAATCCTGCAAAGAGCATCTCAAAACGGATTGTCGCTGATTTTTTTTCAACGACATCGTCGTAAGAGCGAAACGGTGACACCGAAAGAAAATATATCGAATGGAATTTTGTTTCTGAACAAGCGGCAAAGCGATGAGCACCAGACAAGCACCATTTCAAAACAGCACGTTCCCGTTTGACGTGTCTTCCACGCGCCGACACCTGGACCGCACCGCATCAATTTTCAAAGCGGTCCGTGGCATCAACCGAGGCGTGGTAATAGGCGAGGACTCGATAAAGCTGATCTCGTCCGCAATTGAAAAATTGATTTCGGAAAAAATCCTTACCACCGCATGGCTGTACCTGCACCCAGCCAAATCCACACAATCCAAAAATGTGGCGCATGGGTGGGGCCCGGCATTTGCAAAACTGGCCGAAAAAATGGATAGCGGCTGGCTCCCCCATTGCTGTGAGACGGCACTGACAGAGGAATGCATCGTCACACTCCAACTGCCGGCGGACAACTGCCGGGAATGTCCCCTCTCCTGCATCTGGCCAGTGGAATACGAAATGCCGGAAGAAGCGTTGACCACCACCATCCAGATGGATTCAGAAATACTGGGCTACATCAGCGTCACGGCGGACTCGTCATCGTCCACTGTGGAAGAGCGACAATTCTGGCTGAAGGAGCTGTCCAATGACATCGCATTTGCGCTGCGCAACCTGGCACTCATTGAAGACCAGAAAAACGCGGAATCCGCACTGCAGCAGGAAGCGATTCGACGTCAGGTTCTGATGCAGGCCTGCAGGGACGGCATTTGCATTTTCAATCAGGACTACAAAGTGGTTGACGCCAACCAGCGCTTTGCGGATACGCTGGGATACTCCCCAGAGGAAATACTCGACCTTCACCTGTGGGATTTTGAATCAAATATGAATGAGGAACAGATTCGAGCAGGCTGTCCCGATCTGACACAGGTATTTTTTACCTTCGAGACCCGTCATCGGCGCAAGGACGGCACGTTGGTTGACGTTGAGGTGAGTTCATCCGGCGCATTGGTGGGCGATACCCCTTTGGTGTTCAGCGTTTGTCGGGACATCACCGAAAAGAAGAAACTGCACGCCAGCCTGGTGCAGTCAGATCGATTGGCCAACATGGGACTGATTGCAGCGGGAGTGGCGCACGAAATCAACAATCCCCTGGCCTACCTGTTGTACAATCTGGAGAGTGTCAGTAGCGATTTATCTGCGTTAAAACCCAGGCATCAAAAGAGATCGGAAACAAATTCGCCTGCACAAAACGGCGCACTCTCGCCATCACCAGTCAACGTTCTGGCCTCGCTCATTAAAGATATTGACCGCAAAATTGCAGAAGCGCTGGAAGGCGCTCGGCGCATACAGGGAATCGCTCAAACGCTGGGGACATTTTCACATGCAAACATGGAAAGTGTGGCGCCGGTCAGTGTGAACTATGCGCTGAAATGTGCCATAGATATGGCGTTCAACGAAATTAAATACCGCGCCAGACTGGTGACCGATTTGGCAACTGTTCCGAATGTAATGGCAGACGAAGGCTCACTCTCTCAGGTATTTTTAAATTTGCTCATTAACGCCGCCCACGCCATTGACGAAGACAGTGTGTCTAAAAATGAAATCCGAGTAAAAACATTCTGCCAGGACAACATGGTTCACATCGAAATCCGCGACACGGGCTGCGGGAACACCTCAATCAAATCTTCGACCCGTTCTTTACCACTAAAAGCTGTGGTATTGGTTCCGGTCTGGGGCTGGCCATTTCCAAAAGTATCGTGTCAGCGTTCAATGGTGAAATATCCGTCCAAAGCACCTGCGGTGAGGGAACACAATTTCGCATCGCCCTGCCCGCATATATTGAAGAATGCCCGGAGGAATCGCCCGCGGAGGAAACGGTTCTGGAACCGGAAAATTGCGGACGAGTTCTTGTGATTGACGATGAGGAAGGCATTTGTCGAGCGCTGCAAAGATTGCTGTACCAGCACGAGGTCATCACCGTAAAACATGGCTATGATGCAAAGGAGACCGTGACCGAGAACGATAATTTCGATGCAATTCTTTGCGACATGATGATGCCAGGGGTCACGGGAATGGACTTTCATCAATGGCTCGCTAATACGTATCCACATCTGGCGTCTCGCGTTGTCTTTATCACCGGTGGCGCGTTCACTCCCGTTGCCCAGGAGTACCTCAATTCGTCGGGAGTCCCCTGCATCAACAAGCCGTTTGACTCAATGGAACTTTCTAAAACCGTCAACGAAATGATTGGCGCCCCAAAAAAGGTGTGATCAATTCGAACCGATGTTCAAAGGAAGTCTGGTTAACCTATCGCACTTCCAGGTGGGACCAGGGAACATTTCCCTGGTAATAGAGATAGTACCCACCGTCCACTTTGGCGGGATAATCCCAGTTTCCAACGTAGATATTGGTCACGTCACGACCATTCAGGTTCACATTGAGGTTATTCCAGCTGTTTACATAACTGCGCAGATTATTGAGGAAGTAACAGGTGTTTGCCGAACCATCCTTTGTGAACGGCGCGTTGACAGTCACTACAGAATCACATCCGGAAAGACACGTGCAATTATCAACGGGGCATTCGCCGCAGTCTGAAGGGCAACTCTCACAGTCTTCGCCGTCTTCACATACGCCGTTGTCACAGACCGGCGGACAAGCACCGCAGTCTGCCGGACAGTTGGAGCAGGTCTCCCCGTCTTCGCACACGCCGTTGTCGCAGACCGGCGGACAAGCACCGCAGTCTGCCGGACAGTTGGAGCAGGTCTCCCCGTCTTCGCACACGCCGTTGTCGCAGACCGGCGGGCACACGCCGCAGTCTTCTGCACAGTTTGAGCACGTCTCGCCTTCTTCACATACGCCGTTGTTGCAGACTGGCAGGCACGCGCCGCAGTCGGTTACGCAGGACAAGCAATCTTCACCACCGTTGCATACACCGTCTCCACAGCGAGATACTTTCCCAAAGGTCACTCTAAAGATACCGCTCTCCCCCGGTGGCAATGTCACTACCCGTGTATCCGGATTGAAGTTGGTATATGCGGCACCGTCGTGGGTGATGCGCAGAATCTTGAATAATTCATCTTCAATAGCCACAGGTGTCAGGCGAATATTCTGGGTCTCGTTAGACTCCGGGAATTTGTAATACAGATGTACCGATGCGTCGTGATAGTACAGACTTGAGTACAGATATGTGTAGTATCCCAGTTCGATGGGGTGGTAACCGCCATTAAACAGACCGCCTTTGGATATGGCCACGAGCGAACTGCCGTCTTCCGAAATTTTGTCAAATACATCACCGTAAACATCATCCACCTGGTGCTCCATGAAAAAGCGCATGGATTCGTCAGCCACCTGCAGATACATGTCTTTGTCGCTCTGAGAGTCTGCCACGTAGTAGTTGATCAAACCGGATGTAACGCATTGCTCCAGCATCCAGTGGTCTTTGTTTCGATTGAAAACCACCCCGGTATTCCAATTAAACTGAGAAAACGGCCCACCATTCACATGATCATAGCCGCCATTTTCCCACATATCCCACATCATGGCCTGTGCTGCTTCTTTCAACTCGGTTCTGTCTCTGTTGGCCAGATAAACGCGTTCCAGCACCCACGCCACCTTGTACACATGGCCCACATCTGTGGTGGTGTTGTTGGCACTGACATTCCAATCCGCGTCATATACTTCCGGCCATCCCAATGCGGACGTATCCATACTGCCGTACAGATGATCAATGATGTTGTCGGCCAAATCCATTAACCGCTCGTTGAACCGGGCATCGTCGAACATAAGGTCGAGCAACGCGGCATGGGTGGTCACCGCATCCACGGTGGGGGTGAATCCTTTTTCAGAGCGATTGGTCCAGTCCGTGGACGCATGATTAAAGTAACCTTTGGTGGAAGGCGCATCATCCCAGAGATGCGTATCCAGATTCCAAAGGCCGGTTTCCAGCCACGATGCATCGGAGCCGGCGCCGTCGTTCCATGGCAAATTGCCCCCGCCCGTGGCCTCCACCATCGCTGCAATTCCCACCATGGCGTAATGCTGCTGGAAGCTCCACCAATTGTTATGCCCCCAGTGAGAGATATGATTTCCCGCCACATCGGTGGCAATGTACCAACCGTTATCATAGGCATGCTCATAAAGAAACGCCAGCGCGTGGCGGGCATTCTCGAGATATGCTTCATCACCCGTCAACATGAATGCCCGCACAAATGCATATGCCAGACGCGATTGCCCGCACATGGATTTCAGGTTTTCGCTGGTGGGTGTGCCGTCCCGATTCAGGCTGGTATAAAAACCGCCATTGGTATCGTCGCGCCCCAGTGAACGAAAATCCGCAATGCTACGGACAAATTCAATATTCAACTCAGGAGTGAGAATGTAGGGGCTCTGCGGCTGGTATCCATTGGTCACGGCAAACGATACCGTCACATCCACTGGAGACGCCATGTTCAAGGCGCTGTGGGTAATGGAAATAACATCCGAATAACTGCCTGGCAAAAGGGCGCCGGCATCCGCGACAACGTTTAGCGTTACGACTCCTCCCGGAGTGATGGTGCCATTTTGTGGAGCCACCGACAACCAGGTCTGCGATGACGCCAGGGACCACTGAATGGCGGTACTTGACGAATTCTGCAAAACCACACTATCCGAAGTCTGTTCCGTTGTCAGCGCCGACAGCGTTACGGACTGTTTATCCAACGATAATCCAGACAAAATTGTTGCTCCCGACAGGGCCACGGAAATCGAAGGATTATCTGTCGCATCGCTTTGAATGCTGAGCAATCCCGCATAATCACCCTCAGCGACTGGTGCAAAGGTAATAGTAATGTCTACGCTGGCTCCGTTGGCGATAACAACGGGCGTGCTGACATCCACAGAAAACGCTGCATCGTCCACATCAAGCGCCGATACGGTTACCGGAAGCGCACCATCATTACTCAATGTCAACGAAACCGTTTTAGAAACGCCCGGCTCGGTGGTGCCAAAGGGAATCTCAGTCTCGGAAACGGCCAGATGTGCCTCACTGTCGGCTACCTCCGTCAGACTGATGTTGTCGAGATGATATGTCCCGCCATACACCCCACAGTTGAATTCAATGCGCGCCCCAGCATCACTTTGCGCCGTCATTTCGAATGTAACGCTGTACCGTGTGGATACGGTGGTCAGCGTCACCTCCTTTTCACTGGGCACAGTCGTGTACGGGGTATAGTCACCGCCATCTTCACCCACATTGATTTGCATTTTCTGGGCGCCGGTATTCTGTGGCCCCTTCCATGCATCAAAGGAAAATGTGTATTTCTTCCCCTGAACAAGGGAAATCCCACCCTGATTAAACTGAACGTTCCACCACTGATTTCCAGTGGAAGTAACATTAATGATATAATGGCCACTGGAAACTACTCCCGACGCCTGTCCTCCCCATTGTCCCAGATACCAGTGGGTGGAACCATTTGAGAAATCGCCATTCTGAACCAGTTCATCCCCGGCAACGAAGCGCGGAGATAAATTCTCCACCGATTTTTCCACCGTTTCTTCGCCACACGCGATAACCACAAACGGCAAACATATTACGATTGCCAGATACGCCACTCGCCACACAGTGACTTTTGCATTTGTTTTAAAATTAAACACGATATTTTCCTTTCGTCCGACGGATAAACCGGACAAAGTGCAATCAGAAATTGCGTTTTCAGTGCCCCGAAAAATTTTAAAATATGCGAATTTTTACCATATATCTTGCAAAACAAAAAGCTCAAAGATCGATATGATCGAAAAAATATATTTTTGTGCCATAATTGACACAAGACCGTCATTATCAGCAACAAAACACGATACATTTAACATGTCAGATTTAGAATGAGCGAATATGTTCCAGTTCTCTGCCCGGACTCAAGGCACCTCACGCCGCCAGAAACACTTTAATAAAAGCGGAAAAATATCAAATAGATGCACGACAGGACGAATTCATGCAAATTAATCTATCGCCATCAATATCTGTAGTAAATGTTCCATTCCCCAACCTGCGACTAGTCTGTTCGCAACGTATGTCAGGGGACGTTTAACCCGTCACGCCGGAATCGGATTAATATTGAAGTCCGTCTTAAAATTCGCCAGAATCGACAACACGGGTCACTTCTTCAAGAAAACTGTCTTTCACTTCAATGGATTCGTAAACGAGGGATCGTCGTGTATTGATAAAAAACGCGTTGGGCTTTTGCACTCGCCCTTCAATGGTGGTGACTTCCAGCCGGATAACACCACCTTTTTTTTCCTGAGCCGACACCTCAGCGGAGCCCAGAAAAAATGGTGGCGCCAATGTCATCCACACCAACGTGACGAAAATAAATCTTTCGCGACAGCTCATAACTTGCACCATTTCTCATATTCAAAGAATCTCACAATACAGGCAGTAATATCACAAAATCGACTTTGAGTCAGACTTTTTCATACAATTCCCCTGTCATTTGGCGTGCATTTGGAATCACATCTGCTACATGTGTATCAACAGCACGCTGCAGTGCCGATTGCCTTTTGATTGCTTTTCGCGGTCATTTTTAAAGAATGGTTTTCACAATTTATGACTTCTTTCACCCGGCGCATCATCCAATATCGATTCCTCATCATTGTGGTAACAGCTCTGACGACACTGGGTGCGGGCTGGCTGATGAGAACACTTCACGCCAACAACGATGTCATGCGCTTTCTGCCGCAGGACGATCCCGATATTCAGCTTTTCCACCGGGTGAATGAGCGATTTGGCGGGCTGGACGTGGCGATCATCGGACTGGAAAACGATGCGTTGTTTACCACCCGCAAAATCGCGGCCGTGCGGGAGATGTCCCGCAGATTGAAAGAGGTTGACGGCGTGTATGATGTCCTGTCGTTCACCGAGCTGCCTCACTTCCAACCGTCGGCGGAGGGACTGCGGGTCACTCCTTTGGTGATGGACAAAATCCCCAGCCAGCCTGGTGAATTGGCTCTGCTCAAAAAAAATGTGCTGTCCAACGCCAATGCGGTTGGCAATCTGGTTTCTAAAGATGGAAAGGCGGCCATGGTGCTTTGTTTTCTGGGCGGAAATCGACCCCGGACGGACATTGCCAAAGATATTCAGCACTCCGCATCCACCATCTGGCCAAAGGACGAACTCTATTTCGCCGGCTCGCCGTTCATCCGACTTTATATTGCCGGCGGCACCTACGATGATTTGGTCAGGCTCACGCCAGTGGTGGCGCTGGTGGTCCTGCTGGTCACTTTTTTTATCTTCAAAAGACCACTGGGAGTTGTTCTGTCGCTGGGAACGGTGGCCATTGCCATTGTATGGATCATGGGACTGGTCTCCGCCGGAAATGACGGCGTAACACTGGTGGGCTCCAGCCTGCCCACTATTCTGGTCGCCATCGGGGGCGCCTATGGCATGCACATCCTGGCGGCGTATTTCAACGGAAAATCCACCACCGTCGCCGAACGTATATCGGAAGCAATGGGAACGGCGGGCCCCCCCGTCATTGCGTCGGGTGCAACCACGGCCGTTGGCTTTCTATCCTTTCTCGTGATGGACATTGCTCCGCTTAGAGAATTTGGACTGCAGGCAGCACTGGGCGTCATTGCTGCGGCAGGAATGGCACTGATTCTGACACCGGCACTGTTGTCTTTTCAAAAATCGCCACCACACGCCCTCAAAGGGTTCCTGCCATTGAAGCCTCTGGCGCTCCTTGGCGCCTTTTCCGAAAAACACCCACGTTCGGTGCTCATCGCAAGTATTGTCATTGCCGCGGCAGGCGCCACCGGTATCCGACACATGGCGCCGGATGCCACTATGGAAACGTTCTTTAAAAAAGGGTCTCTGCCCGACAAAGCCAATCGATTTCTGGAAAGAAATTTTGGTGGCGCCATCTATCTTCAGATCTATTTTGAAGGCGACCTGCGGTCTCCATTCGTCCTGAGACAGCTGCAAAAAGTGGTGGAATTCGCCCGTGGTCTAAACGAGGTGGCGCAGGTTTCCGCCATCACGGATTCGCTCATCATGATGAACGAAGCCATGGGAGGACGCGCCGATATTCCGCTCACCAACCGACGCGCGGGATCTCTTTACCCGTTTCTGGAAGGAACCGCCGCCATAGACCAGATGATTTCCGCACAGAAGGACGCCAGTCTGGTCCAGATTCGACTGAAAGACATTGATGCGCAACAGGTATCAATGGTGATTGCCCAGTTCAGAAAATTTATTCGCAAGGAAATTCCAATGGCGATTGAGGCCTTTCAGGTGGGCCCGTTGGCTATCCCCGATCTGGCGTTCAGAGAGTATTCTTCTGCTGCGCTCAAGTCGCCGGATGGCCGAATTATAAAAGCTGCATGGCAGACCCCCATCCAACATCAGTTGTCTCAAAAGGAACTGTCGAAAAAGAAACTGGCACTGATGGTTGAGATTTCCAAACGCCTCACACGACTGGCGCGTATCCATCAATCGAACGCTGTTCCGAAGGATGCGCAAACGGCACTTTACAAACTGCTTTCCACACACATGACATCGGGCCCCATGGCGCCAGGCCCGGATCTCCAGAAAGCCGTGAAACGTGTGGTGAAAGAACACATTGTCACCGATTTTGCGTTTCTCGACGCCAATCCCCTGGCGGACGATGCCCTGGAAGGGTCATCGTTGTCTCCCGCCGAGCAGGAGTGGGATACACGGCAGAGACGGGTTGAAGACCGTCTGGTCAAAGAGGCGACAGCCTTTATCCCGCAGGCAGATATGGAACGCTTTGTGTCCGAGGCGCTCCCTCTCACAGCGGAGCGCGATCCGGAAGGACTACTGCTGACCTCCGAAGCCATGGCGCAGAGCCTGGCCCTCGAGCGCTCGGTGGTTGTGGCGGAACGATTACTTCCCTCCGTATTGAAAATCCTCAACGCAAAACGCCCGTCGCGAGAATTTCAAAGCGGCCTCAAATGGGCATTGACCGATGTGGCTGCACCCGTCTATGGCTTTGCGGGAAGCGGGAAAAGCGCAGTCCCCATTCTCATGCGCGTTACCGGTTCGCCGGTGGTGAATGTGGCACTGGGCCAAAGTACCATTTCCAATCAGGTTAAATCTCTGTCGCTGTCATTCGCACTGATTCTGTTGATTCTAATCGCTGTATTGCGCTCGTTTTCTGCGGCGGTAAAAGGAATGGCGCCGCCGCTGCTGATGCTGCTGGTATCTGCGGGCGTGATGGGCGCTTTTCAGGTCCCTATTGATATCAGCACCAGTATGATCGCCACCATTGCGCTTGGAATTGGCGCAGACTATTCCATTCATTACCTGTGGCGCTGTAAAATCCGCAAAGAGAGCCTCGCCAATACCACGTCCGAAGTGGGACCGTCGGTGCTGGCCAATGCGTTGCAGGTATCAATGGGATTCTCGGTGCTGTGTCTTTCGAGCATGATTCCCATGCAGCGATTTGGACTGTTGATTGCGCTGACGATGGTCCTTGCGGCGCTTCTCACCTTCGTGCTGCTGCCAGCGATGCGTCCCCAACGTTGAGGTTGTACAAACAAGTATGGTGGCTCACCTGATGGGATGCTGAAGTGCAAGGTTGCGGTTGCCCAATCAGGTGTTGTCCACGGTCTCGATTTCTTCGTCAATTAAATGAATAATTTGACCAATCACCTGATTTATCTCGGCTTCGGAAACCTCCAGCTGTTTCTCCAGCGCCTTGATTTCAATGTCAAGTCTGGCCACTTCCCGTGCGAGTCTGGTATTGTGATCCATCTTTTTTCCTTTCAACCAGCCCTGGGTTTCCACAAACAGGAAAAGAAAACTCAGGGCACCGATTCGAATTTCATCAGTCGACAGCTGCCGCTATCCCTTTGGCAATCTTAAGATCAGCTATTTTTATACAACCCCACATCAAAATCAACGACATAAACCGATTCTGACGGATGTTTTCGCTATTCCGCCAGCTATTTAAGGCACTATTTGAACCCGGAAATAGAAATCAGTTGCTGTTTTTCACCGGACGGTAGGGATGCAGAAAACTGGCCAGTTGGCCTGGACTTCGGGTTTGCGCGTATACCATGCCATTTCCACTGAATTTGGCCACCAACCCTTCACCGCCAAAGAACAGCGACTTGATGCCGCCCACTTTGGTCACTGAGTATGTGACTGTTTCCTCGAATGCCACGATGTGATCGGTATCCACAATGTACTCGCCTTCACAGGCTTTGGGATAAATGGCGCCATAGGATGCCACAAACACTGTGCCCGGCCCCGTGGCTTTGAGCAAAAACATTCCCGTACCGCTGAAAAAGCCTTTGACACCGCCCCATTTGGTATCGAGCGTCACTGACGGCGTGGCAGCCACGTATGCAGACGATTGAATCATCAGCGATTTACCGTCCGCCAAATCAAAGGAAATGATATCCCCCGGAGAACCGGGCGCCAGCATCACGTGACCTTCACCGCCTTCAGCGGTAAATGTGTTTTGAAAAATGGATTCTCCCCCCAGAAGCTTTCTTTTAGCTGCGGCAAAAAGCCCGCCACGCGCTTCGGTTTTCATTTTAATATTCGACGACATGGACACCATGGCGCCGGACTCGGCCACAACGGATTCTCCGTCGGCGAGCGTGTAGTCGATAATGGCAAAATCAGGTGAACTTTTAATTTCGTATGGCATCTGACACTCCTTTCCTACTTGTTCCGCGGAGGCAGTTTGCCACCAACGAGAGAACCGAATTCCGCCGGATTTCGGGATTGAATAAACAGTTTTCCCTTGCCGTGGAAACGGCACACCAGTCCCTCCGAAGAAAAGATGGTGGAAAACCAGGAGCCCACTCGTTTGATGTCGAACTGCAACGTCGGCTCAAATGCCACGATGTGTCCGGTATCGATAATGTAGCTGCCGTCAATGTCTATCTCTTTTATGGCGCCGAATGCGTTCAGGGTCAGCGGACCATTGCCAAAAGCGCGAATCCAGAACATGCGACCCTCGCCAAAGAAACTTTTAAATCCGCCCCATTTGGTTTCAATTTCCACGCCGGTGCCGCTGGCCAGATAGGACTGCTGCTGAATAATTAAATCACTGCCCTGCATATTGTACTGCATAATGTCGCCGGGAAGACTTGGGGCAAACGTCACTTCACCAGGACCGCTATCGGCATGAAATGTGTTTCTGAAAAAAGACTCGCCGAGAAAAAGAGAGCGGCCAAGGCCTTTTAAAAAACCGCCAACGCCTTTGCCCTGGGAGGCCGACGTTTCCATGCGAATATGCGCATCCTGCGTCACCATGGCGCCGCTTTCCGCCATAACCGAATCACCCCGCTCCAATTTTGCGATTGCCAGCGCGTAGGCTGGACTGAATTGTATATCAAAATGCATGTTCAACTCCTTGTTAAGCCGGTAATCTGGGGGAAATCCAGCCAACCATGGCGCCGAGATTTCGCGATTGGATAAACAGTTTGCCGTTACCATTGAATTGGCAGACCAACCCTTCACCAGACATCAACGTGGATTTCAATCCACCCGCGCCTTTGATTTTGTAGTCCAGCGTATCGTCGAACGCCACGATGTGGCCCGTATCCACAATGTACGAACCCTTAACCTCTATTTCGTGGATAGCGCCGTAGCAATTCACCCATAAATCACCGTTTCCGGAACATTGCAGCCAGAACGCCCCCTCCCCGGAGAACAGGCTTTTCAACCCACCGAATTTGGTTTTAACTGTCACGTCCCCCGCCGAGGCCAGATAGCTGGAGGCTTGAACGATGAGCGATTTGTTGCCATCCAGCGTGTAGTGCACGATGTCGCCAGACAGTGCCGGAGCGATCATCAGTTGACCGGATTGGCCTTCCGGCGGAGTATATGTGTTGACAAAGAAACTTTCGCCACCAAGGAACTTTCGAACCAACGCCATCATAAAATTGAGGAGCTTCCCAAAAAAGCCCATCTTGTTGCCGCCGATGGTTGTTTTAATATTCAGCCCGTCGCTCATCCCCACCATTGATCCCGCTTCAACGGTGACACTTTCACCGGCCGCCAGATCGATTGTGGACATGGCATAAGCCGGCCCAAACTCGATATTCTGCTGCATAAATTACCCTCCATTGAAAACATCCAAAACACGGAAAATCCGCGGATGGATCCCAATTGCATTTTTGAAACGCTGGAAGTGTAGCACACGATCCTGCGCCGCACACAAAAAAGTTGATATTTCACAGCAGCCGAAATAAAAATAATTTCAATAACTTTGTAACTTAAAGCAACAAAGTATCAGTGACGGCAACAACATTTTTTTTTACTTCCCTGTGACAACAGGTTCTCGGATATTGATGGGCTGGGACTACACACTATGAAGACAGCGGTAAAGCGCGCACAGCAGATTGAAGACATGCACCGGAAATACGCCGGTGTCATTTATGATTTGTGTCTGCGCATCTTAAAGGATGGGGCAGAGGCGGAAGATGCCGTTCAGGAAACGTTTCTGAGTGCGTTTCGAGCACTGGATTCATTTTCGTACGGAGATTCTCACTTGCCCTGGTTGTATCGCATCGGTACCAACACCTGTTTGAAGATGCTGCGTACCCGGCGGCGAAAGGGCGCCACTCCCATGGAATCGGTCGCATCTGTGGTTGATACATCATGTTTATCCGATCCCGCCGACGCCATATCGGTGCGCGCAAAACTGGAAACGCTGCAAGAGAATTTGGATGAAAGAAATATGGAAATTGTTATTTCCCACTTTTTGCTCGGAATGAATCAGCAGGAGGTTGCCGATATGCTGGGAATTTCCAGACGGGCTGTGGTAAAACGGCTCACACGCCTCAAGTCGCAGATTGGGGAAATGCCATTTCGTGATTTGGAACACCGCCAATCACAGGAGTAAAATCGATGACTGACTGCCCTTCCAGACTGATGCTGGCCAGCTACCATACAAACGAGATGGATGAACGCCAGATAGAAATGGTGAATTCTCATTTGAAACACTGCGCACGCTGCAACGAGGTACTAAATAAATTAAGACAGCACGCGACGGCATACGAATCAAACGAAGCACACCATTTGTCCAATCTACGCGCCGCAATGGCAGCCGAAAACGCAGCGAATGACAATGTCGTTTCCATCCGTCAATCCCGGCGGGGAAAAGCAGCCATCTATGCCGGTGTCGCCATCGCCGCAGCAGCACTGCTGCTCGTTATGTTTCCAGTATTTAAGCCCCGCAGCCAGGATTCCGAAAAAGACATGGTAACGTACAAGGGGGACTTCAGCATGAATGCCGTGGTCAAACGCGATTCGAATCAGTTTGTGCTCAGTGAAGATGCGGCGCTGCAGGAGAACGATGCCCTTCGATTCACGGTGCAGACCAAATCTCCAGGTTTTGTTTCCATCTTCAACGTGGACGCCACCGGTGCCATTACGCTGCTGTATCCAGGCAGCGATTCGTCACAGAATCTTCCTGCGATGAAAATCCCCCGAAGTGGCGAGACAACACTGGACGGCAGTGTCGTTCTGGATGATGCCACCGGGACCGAGCGGTTTGTCACAGTATTTTCCACCAGACCGTTTAAAACAGATTCCATCCGAAACATTCTGAAAAAAGCAACGAATCAAAGTATCCATGACAGCGAAGATATTGAAAACATGCTCACTGCACAATCGCCCGAACCGATGGCAGATGCGACTGTTCGCATTCTTACCATTCACAGGAAATGATGAGACGCTTCAACCGGGAACGCCGCTGTCGATTTTTGACACCGTCGGTATTTGGACTGTGTTCAATGGTGATGTTCCTTTTTTCCGCTCGGGTATTGGCGGACACAGCCCGGTTCGCACTTGTGGCGGGGAACAACCAGGGGAATGAACATCGGGAAACACTGCGATACACCCATCGAGATGCCCGTAAAATGTTCGATTTGCTGACCCAGCTTGGGCGATTCAAAAAGGATAACACCGTTCTGCTGCTCGAGGGGTCGGCAAAGGAATTCTGGCAGCAACTGAAGAGCCTGGAGGCAAAAGCAGCCGCGGCGCAGCAGGCCGGACAGGATACCATGCTGCTAATCTACTATTCGGGTCATGCCGCAGAATCCGCGCTGGAGCTGGGCAACAGTCTGGTGAAATTCAGTGACCTTCGTCGATTCCTTGAGCGCTCCCCCATGCAGGTCCGCCTGGCATTTGTGGATTCCTGTCACAGTGGTCAGCTCATAGCATCCAAAGGCGCCAGGCGGGGTGCGGAATTCAAAATCAATGTGAATGACGAAATTTCGTCCTCGGGGTATGCCATCATCACCTCCAGCGCCCAGAATGAGCTGAGTCAGGAATCCCGGGAGCTGCGCGGCGCTTTTTTTACGCACTATCTGGCAAGCGCGCTGCGGGGAAATGCGGATACATCCAATGACGGCAAAGTCACTCTTCAGGAAGCGTACAAATACGCATATGCCCAAACTCTTGCCCAGACGTCCGGAAACATCGGGGTGAGCCAGCATCCCATGTACCACTTTCAGCTGAAGGGCAAAGGCGAAATCGTCCTGACGCACACCCGGAAAGCTTACTCAGCGCTGGAGATTCCGTTTATTGAAGACGGGCGCATCCTCCTGCTGGACGGCATTGGCGAAGAAGTGCTGGCGGAGGCGGAGGCCCGTCGCAATGAGCGCATTCGGCTCAGCGTCCCGCCTGGCCCGTACATCGTTTACATTATAAAGAAAAGCGGAGCCGTTCGCATTGCCGAAGCCGATGTTTTGCCCCGTGAGACCACCACCCTCACTCCGGATGATTTCAGCACCACCACCCTTAAGGACGCGGTGTCCAAGGGAGGGCTTTTTCGAACCCCCGAATACACATGGCGTCACCGGGCGGGGATATTTACGCTGCTGCGGTCCACTCCCCTTAACGGTGTGGACCCGCCATGGGGAGTGGGCCTTCACTATCGACTGACGCATGCCACCGGCATTCAGCCCGCCATTCGCGTCTTCACCACCCGTTCCGCTCATGAAGAAACGGCTCGAAAGTATTACGATGTGGCGATTTCAGCCGGAATTGGCTATCTTTTCAATGTGAATTTTTTGCAACTGCGTTTCGAATTGCTTATTGGATATGAACACATGTTCCAGGATGAGACCCCTCATAGCAATGTGGTGGTCGGACGTCCGCACTCCTCCGCATTTTCAGGTATCGGCACCGTGGGAATTGAGGTACCATTGGCAATGGTTTACCTGTTCGCCGACGTGGGTGCCGGGGGTCGAATTTACCAGATCGCTTCGGAAGGCTGGCGACCGCGTTTCGAATTTCAGGCGATTGCGGGAGCCGGGTTTTCATGGGGAACACAATGATACGACATGCGTTACACTATCTGTTTATTGTGTGGCTGACACTGTTTTCAGTGATAGCATGCGGTCCTGGATTAATCGAAGAGGAGGCCGCCCCGGATTCGGACAACTCATTCACACAGCCAAAGGAACCGGAACTGCAGAATCTCCACTGGGATTCGCCACCGGATACGGGGTCGAACACCGAGCAATGCCCCGGCGCAATCCAGGCCGACTGTCCATCCGGAGTTACCAATCTACTCAGATATCCCGACTACGTGGTCGCCTCCACAGAATGGCTCGACCGGCCGGCCAGATTTACCCACGCCCTTTTTGGAATCGTCCTTGGGGAATTTACTGACAACGAAACCGCTGCGCCATTTGCCATCCAGGTGTCGATGAGTAATGCATGGGAGCGCACGTCATTTGGAAAAGACACAATCATCTTTACGCCACCGGCGGAGTTGTCCTTTTTTGGCCAATGGATTGGTGGCGCCGAATACCAGGGATTTATTGCAGGCACCCCCTACCCGGTTGTCGCAGTATACCACCAGAACAACGACTACTTCGTGTTTGGCATCCCCACAAATACGGCAAACGATTCGTACGAAACTATGACACCGATTTCTCACGCCACGCTGAATACCGACAAGGCATATTCCAGGGTCGTTTATCTCGCCGACTTAACCACCAAGCAGAACTTTGCCGAGGAACTGAATGCGCTTTGCCTCTATGGCGAAGGAATGATCTGTTTCGATGGCGAAACCTGGACTGAAGAGATTTCACCCGACGATGGCCCCGAGATCACCGCCGTCGCGCTGTCAAAACCGCTGGATGAGATTAGTATCATCGCCGTCGACCATTCAAAGACAATATTCACGCGCAAACAGGGCGCCTGGACAACACATGTTCTGGACGGGAAAGGCACGGTTGAAACCGCCACCGTCAACCCGGTATCTCAGCAGTTTGCACTGGCAGGCGACGGTTTGCTGGCGAGAGGATACTCCCCCTATTACCTGGAACAATGCGATGTGGATTTGGACATCGTGGATATCCATTACTTTTACCCGGTCTCCCAGTTCACGGTACTGACAAAGGAGGGCGAAATTTTCGGTGGCACGTCATCGCTCAAGGACCACCCACAGCTGTGTGGTCCCATCTTTGCCAACCCAAATACGCTCGATATTTTTACCGGCCAGGGCAACCTGTTCGTACTGAATGAGTCGGAGCTGCTGACGTCGCAAATTGAACAAATCATTGTTGAATAACAATTCCATTACGTCTGACGTCACCAGCACATACTGCAAGCGGGTATCCACCGTTTCCCTTTTCACTTACGCTGTTTCGTTATATTCCTGTTCCCTAATCGTCCACGTGCCCACCTGAACGGCCAGCGCCTCCAGCGCCTCCGTCAATTCCATTGTGCTTCCTTCCATGTCGACAGAAATGCTCTGATTTTCGTTGGCGCTCAGATTAATTTCATCCATGGCCGCCGCAATCTGCGACAACCCTGTTGATTGCTGGTCGGCGGCCGCATCAATCTCATTGGCCACAATAGACGCCTCCTGAATCGCTTCACTCAAGTCATTGACAATCGCACCGGTATTGGCGATAGACGTCACACCATAGGCGGTCCGATCTTCGCCGTCCTGTGCCAGTTTCACCATCGCTCCAACGGACCGCCGAATGCTGGTCAATGTACGCGTAATTTGCTCCGTCGCTTCCTGAGACTGCCCCGCAAGCTCTTGCACTTCCTGAGCCACGACAGCAAACCCTGCGCCAAACGTCCCGGCCTTGGCCGCCTCAATGGATGCGTTGACCGCCAGAATTTTTGACTGATCCGCAACAGAATTAACAGAACTGATGATGGCTCCCACTTCCTCCAACTGCGAGAGCAAGGCGCGGCTATGAGCAAAAATATTGGCGGAATCACTTTTTATCTGTGTAATAATGCTGTTTGACAGCTGAACCGCTTCCCTTCCCCGCTCAGATGCCAGGGCACTTTTCTTTGCCGCGCTCACAATCCGCTTGGCGGCTTCAGCAACAGTTTTTCCCGAAATTTCCATTTGCTCCACTGTGGTTGCGGTCTGAGATACCGCTGCGGCCTGCTGCGATGCCGACACAGCCAATTGACTCATGGCCATGGCAATGCTGCGCGACACCCCGGATGCTTCTATTGTCAGGGACTTCACCAGCGCCACCTGCTTCTGGAGCGCCTGAGCAATGCCTTGAATGGCAGCGCCCAGACTGGCAATCTCAGCGGTTCCGCCCTTGCCAATTTCCACCTCTTTTGAGAGGTTTCCCCCGGCGATGTCAACCGCGCAGCTCACAAGCATTCGAAGCGGCTTACTCAACCGTTTTCCCAGCCAGATAATGCAAATAACCTGAAACAAAATAAACAATAAAAGAATTCCCCCCAGCCCCTTCGACATTCGCTTGCCGGTTTCCGCAAACACCCTCACATCTGCGATGTAAACCAGATAGGCGACCACTTCCCCATTTTGTAAAATGGGATTGCCAACAAAAACGTAGTCTCCCTCCGACACATGAATGGGTTTTGAAATATCTGAAAGACCGGTCATTTGCTTTTCGAACGGTAACCGGGCGGGCACGTCTTCCCGAACCACCCGGGCCACGCTGACGAGATGGGCGTCAGAAGACTCACTGTGTTCTGCTGCTGCATGCACATTCGTCTGTGCCCTGTAAACCAGAAAGCCACTTACCTCCCGGTGCGTTTCAATTGCCTGCCTGAAAACACGCTGCACGTTATCTGAAATATCGGCTCCCGCGGTTTCCTTCAACGAGTGAACAATTTCGTCTCCCCAGCGAAGCTGATAATTTTCGGCTGAAGACGTAACCCCCTGTAAAACCATCTGTTGGATATTTTTTTGCAGCGTCGGCTTGTAGTACAGAAAAAAAGCGCCAAAAACCAGCAACAGCTGAATTCCCACAATAAAAAGGACAGATATGGCCAACAATTGCGTGAGCGAGAACCTGCGTTTCATGAGAAGCTCCCAAGTAATCAATATTAACATCAGCGAGAACAAAAAATTATTATTTCACTGTAGCGCGTTTTCTACGAATCACAAAATAATATTCGGACTAACCATCTCGAATGGTACAATTTCAGCTTCATCCACCACACAAATCCACGGGGGCATCATGTTGCATACCGGGGATTATTTCTTGTCATTTTCATAAAATACAAATATTTTCAATTGAACGAAAAATTCAAATGCGAACAAATAGATGCAAGATACTTTCTCATGGAGGAATTTGACCCGGAACCATCTAAAGCCCAAAACTCGAAGTAAGACATTTTGCCACATATCGGGTGCATTTAAAATCGTCCAGAGAACAATCATGTGCCCATTCAGGAGATATCTCGGGAGAATTTTAAGAGAAACCGGAGAATGGCAAGGGAAAGCATTTGACCACAATCAATTCTGAGTTCAAATTTCTAACTGACGACCAGAACTCGTACATAGTGGGAGAAAAAACATGGCAAGCAAGATTCTTATCGTCGACGATACAGAAACTATGCGTCTGACGCAGCAAATGATGCTGAAAAACGAAGACTGCGAAATTGAAATGGCCACCAATGGCGTTGAAGCCCTCGAAAAAATTGGCCTCAACAAGCCGGACCTGGTTTTGATGGACATCATGATGCCGGAGATGGATGGCATTGAATGCTGCAGACAAATCAAAAACAACGATGCGTACAGCGACATTAAAGTGGTAATGGTAACGACCCGGAGTGAATATGCGCGGGTGAAGGAAGCATTCGCCGCCGGTTGTGACGATTACATCAATAAGCCCATAAACAAAGAGGAGCTGCTCACCAAGGTCAATGACTTGCTGAAATTTGTCAGCCTCAGAAAATTGTTGAAAAATTAGCAGGTAAACCGTGACAGACCCCAAACGAGATGATTCCAGATCTGCCAGAATTTCAGGTGGTTTGTTCGATAAAATTGAAGAAATCACCAGGCTCGAGAACCAGGTTGTAAATCTAAAACGACAATTATTGCTCGATTCCGCGCAGGGGTTCGGCGATGAACAGCTCGAGAATCCCAGTTTTCTGCTGGTCCACTCGGGAAAACACGTTTTTGCAGCCCCTTTGAAATATGTGGATGAAATTGTGGAAATGCCCCACATTGAAGCGCTCCTGAATCCCATCTCATCCATTGCAGGAACAGTCAATTACCATGGCGATTTGCTTGCGGTGATTGATGTCGAGGAGTTGACAACATCCGCCAGTACGCCAATGGAGTCATCTCAGGTGCTGGTCATCTGCACCATCGATCATCGCCGACTCGCGTTAAAAGTCGATGAAGCAATTGAAGTGGTCACAGTGGCCCAGTCCGACATCACCATGTCCGACACAGTGATGCCCGGTATCAGTAAAAGCAGTGGCCTGATTAAACTACCGGACAACAATTCCGCACTTATCCTCGACCTGATTTGGATCGGAGTGGGTGCTCACCTTGGCAGCATTCTCAGTGAGGATGCGGCGACGCCTCAGGATTGAGCATATGATTACGCCCATCTCCAAACTAACCATCACAGATCTGCAGTTTGACCGAATTCGCGAACTGGTGCAGCAGCGAACAGGGCTCACCATTTCAAGTTCCCGTAAACGGGATTTGGCCAAACGCCTTACCCCTTTTGTCCAAAAGGCCCATTCGATTGAAAAGCTCATTTCACAACTTGAAAAAAGCCCCATTATCGATCAGAGTCTGGTCAACGCGCTAACCATTGGCGAAAGCTATTTTTTTAGAAATCATCCCCACTTTCTGGCGCTGAAAAACGACATTATCCCGCGTCTAATCGAAAAAAATATGAGTACCAGACGGCTCAGGATATGGAGTGCCGGTTGTTCCACCGGAGAAGAACCGTATTCCGTCGCCATTCTCCTGGAAAGGGATTTTCCACAACTGTTGGGATGGGACATCTCCATTCTGGCGTCGGATATCAACACCCATTTTTTACAGAAGGCCCAGACGGCACACTATACGCAATGGTCATTTCGCGGTGTTGATGACGCCACAATAAAACGATATTTCAAACAAACAGGGAAAAACGAGTATCAGCTCCTCAACAGTATTCGGAATCGGGTCTCTTTCTTTCGACTCAATCTCTCCACCCTGCCCAGTCATGTCGAGCCCATGTACCAGAACTGCGATCTGGTCCTTTGCCGAAACGTTTTGATTTATTTTCCAACAAAACTGGCCACACGCATCTGTGAAGTGTTCTCCAACTGTATCACTGAAGACGGCTATCTTCTTTTGGGTCACTCAGAAGCGTTTCCGTCTCTCAAAGATTTGAAAACAGTGTACTCCCATGCCACTTACTACTACCACAAAAAAACGGCGAACGAACCGGAGAGAGCGCTATCGCGCATTTCCCTTGTGCCCGGACTGGGTCCCTACGATCCCGAAAAGATGATTATGCCGGTGCACTATGAGACACCGGCGTTTGCCGGCGGCAGCCCCCGCACTGCGGTAAGCGACACATTTACCGCCATGTTTCAAACCGAATCCACTGTATTGGACGAGGATTTGAAACGGGTCCGGGATTTGTCAATGGAGGGGGAATTGACAAAAGCGAGCGAAATGCTCCAAAAACTCGAACGTTCTGCAGGCAAGCTCGATTTCAGAGTTTATTTTTTAAAGGCCCTGGTCGCCGACCAGCAAAACGAGCCGGAAGAAGCGCTGGCCCATTTGAAGCAGGCCATCTTTATTAACAAAGAATTTGTTATTGGACACTATTACCAGGGGGTCATCGCCGAACGGTTCGGGGACTTGAGAACCGCCAGGAGGGGATATCGCAACACATGCCAATTGGCGGAAAACATGCGGCCGGATGTGGAGATAAACGAAGGCGGTGGCATTCGCGCCGGTCGGCTGATGGAAATCGCGACTGAGCGACTAAAGGAACTGGAGCTGCAAAATGGCTGACAAAATGCGGGAAATCGAAATCAGCTTACTGAAGAATCGCGCACACCGCCTGGCAACGCCCATCGAAACGAGTGACGACAACGCTGAAACAGAGCGGCACCTGATTTTCACGGCAATGGAGTCCAAGTTTTCTGTGCCACTGGACTTCGTGGAAGCGGTCACTAAAATTTCCGACATCATGCCCATACCGCACACGCCAGCCCATATTCAGGGGGTGATTCGGCGACGGGGTCAAACTATCGCACTGGTGAATCTCAGATACTTTTTCACAGCGAGTACAGAATCGCTGGCAGATGAAGATTACGCCGTGGTGCTGAAAGTCAAAGGCAAGCTCTTTGCGCTGCAGGTGGAGGATGTGGAAGGTGTGTCCCTGCTGCCGACAGCCAGCATTTTCCCGGTGCCCGAAAGTTACGACAAAGCATTGCGTCCGTACATTTCCGGCATCACAATGGATGATCTCGCAATCATTAATTTAAACGAAATACTGATGACACCCAATTTTAGCACAACGCCAATTGAAGGATAAGCCATGAGCGCCAACGACGATCTCTCAACCGAACAGATTGAACAGCTATCCAAAGTATTTCGCGCTGAAGCGGTGGAACACATCAAGGGTATTGCGGAAATTCTCTTTGCCGCAGAAGACGGACTACTGGACAACCGCGATGAGGGCATCAATCGCGCCTTCCGCGAAGCCCATAGTCTAAAAGGATCCGCAGGAACGCTCGGATTCAATCGCATCGCAACCATGGCCCATCGGTTCGAAGACGCTCTTGGAACAATGAAAGGCGACAGGCGCGAGGAGCTTACCCCCAAACGGCTGGAAACACTGCTTCAGGCTCTGGAAACCATCCGTCAGGGAGTGGCCACTCATGCGCCGGGCGATTCAGAGTTGTCGGATCGCGAACAGGTAGCAATGCGTCAGCTGGAATCCACATTTCCACTGGAGCGACGGTCAAAAGCGCCACCGGAACCATTTGCTGCATCAACTGTTGCCGCAGCAACCGAAGCGACAGCGGAATCCGTTCCAGCGCCACCACCCACAGAGGAGTCTCCAAAGGACAAAGCAGCCGCCGGGGCTGCCAAAACCGCCGTTCAGGAGGCCAAATCAGAGTTCATTCGCGTCTCCGAAAAAAGAATCGACGAAGTCATCACGCAATTTGGCGAATTGTTTGAAACCAGCCTCCAGCTGGAATCACTCAGCCATGACCTCGATACCAATATCCATGAAGCCAACCGGCTGAGTGAAAGCGTCGGTATCCTTTTGGGCAAACTGGAGGGTTCGGCCCACGAAGCGGAAACCATGGAACTGTTGGATATGGCACGGAACCTGTCCATTCTCAGTAAAAATGCCGGTTCCAAATTTGATTTCAACCAGCGGGAACTCACCAAGCACATTCAACGTTCACAGGACGCATTGCGTGAGTTGCGCATCGCCCCCGTTTCCAATCTCACCCTCACCGCCCGCAATCAGGTACGCGAGACATCCAACAGCACGGGAAAACGCGTCCAGTTTGCCATGCACGGAGGAGAGTATTCCGTTGATAGAGCCATTCTGGATGCCATCGAAAAACCGCTTATCCATCTGATTCGCAACGCCATTGACCACGGAATTGAAACGCCGGCCATTCGCCGCCAACGGGGAAAAACCGACGAAGGGCATCTCACCATCGAAGGCCGCCATCTTGGTGATGCCGTCGAATTGCACATAGTCGATGACGGCAACGGCGTGGATCCGGAAAGAATTCGTACCAAGCTGGTTGAAGCGTACCAGATGGATGCGGATGTGGCTGCCCGGTTATCCGAAGCGCAGCTCTTCGATTACCTTTTTGAACCCGGATTCACCACCAGCCAGAAAGTGTCTCAGATTTCAGGCCGGGGAGTCGGACTGGATGTGGTGAAATACACCATTGAGCATCTGGGCGGCGAAGTCAGTCTGCAGAGCACCCTGGGCAAAGGGTCCAGATTTATCCTCAGACTGCCGCTCACCATGTCTTCCATCAAATGCCTGCTGGTGGACGCCGGGGGCCAGACACTGGCGATTCCAGCGGCCAACGTGTCCAGGGTCACTGTCATGGACGAAACCGACGTCAAGACAATTGGCGGTGGAGATGTCATCATTCAGGAAGGTCAGCAGATTGCCCTCACGTCGTTTGAAGAAATACTCTACCCCGAAAAGGATTTCAAAGAGCGAAAGCGCCGGGATTTACGGTTCGCCGCCACGGTCCGCTTCGGCAATCGCAAATACGCGTTTGGATTCGATCGCATCTATGAGTACACGCAACTGGTAATTAAACCACTGGGAGATTTGCTGGAACGCGTTCCAAATGTATCCGGACTGGCATTGCTTGGCACTGGCAAGCTTTGCCTTGTGCTCAACCCATCCGATCTGATTCGATCGGCCACCGGCACCGTTGCGCAAAAGACGCTGGCGCTCAAAAAATTGCCTCAAAAGCGGCAAACCACCGTTCTGGTGGTGGACGATTCCATTGCGATTCGCACCATGCAGCAAACACTGCTGGAATCTGCCGGATTTAAAGTACTGCTGGCCACCGATGGCTTACAGGCCCTTCAAACCCTTGGAAACAATGAGGTTGACCTGGTTATCTCCGACGTCCAGATGCCCAACATGGATGGATTTGAGCTCACCAAAGCAATTCGCTCCCGCAACAGAATCAAAAGTATTCCGGTCATTCTGGTGACATCACTGGGAAGCCCGGAAGACATCAGCGCTGGGATGGCCGTTGGCGCAGATGCCCATATTGTAAAAAAGGAATTAACTCGAACAGAGCTGCTAACCACAATAGGTCAGTTGCTTTAAAGAGGACGACGCGAAACCATGATTCGATTACTGATAGCCGAAGATTCCTTGACCGTGCAACGTGTGTTAACGCATCTGTTGTCGGGCGAGCCCAACATCGAGATTGTCGGAATAGCCAGCGACGGTGAAGAAGCAGTGCGCATGTGCAAAGAGCTTCGACCGGACCTGATGACGATGGACATTTTCATGCCCAAACTAAACGGTCTGGAGGCGACGCGGAAAATCATGTCCGAATGCCCCACCCGAATTGTGGTCATCAGTTCCATGGTCAATGCGCCAGATACCAAGTTTGCATTCGAGGCCATGCGAGCCGGCGCCATCGACGTCATCGAAAAACCGGTTGGCATTCTATCCGGCAAATATCAGGAAATAAAAAAAGAACTGCTTCGCATCATCAAGTCATCCATCAAAACGCGTCCGGATGCTCAGTTGTCATGGCTGCCGTCTCAAATCGCCGATGCCCCGTGGATTAAGCCGGCTAAACCCGCATCCGTGCCACCGAGCGAAATCCCAAAACCGCCCGATGAAAATGCCCCGCTGGAACTCATTTGCATTGGCGGATCAACCGGCGCACCAACAGTGATTGTGGAAATTCTGTCTCAACTCCCAAAAGAATATCCCATTCCCATTATTGTAGCGCAGCACATCTCCAAAGGGTTTGCCGAAAAAATGGCAGACTGGCTCAACAGCGCCATCTCTCTCGACGTCAGGATGGCATCGGAGCACACCAAACTTCGGCCCGGGCTGGTGCTGGTATGCCCGGATCACAAACACCTGCGTTTTGTGGGAAAAGACCAGATTGTGTTGTCCAATCCAACTGGCCAGGGCGGACACATTCCCAATATTGACATGCTGTTTCAGACCGTAGCCGAACATTACGGCGCATCAGCGGTCGGCGTCATTCTTTCAGGGATGGGAAAAGACGGTTCCAGCGGCCTGCTTAAAATGCGTCAGAAGCAGGCGTACACCATCGGCCAGAATGAAGAAACATCGGTGGTCTACGGCATGAATCGCGTGGCCAGCGAAATTGGGGCCGTCCACGTGGAACGGTCCCCCATTGGAATCGCCAATACGCTGGTTGAACTGGGCGAAAAACGGCACTCATAACCCCGTTTACGTTACCCCACCTGCGATACTTTGGACATGCGCGCCAGTGTATTCATCCGGTTTCGAACCCCCGCCTCCTCCAATCCCAGATGTCTGGAAATGTCCAGCAAAAGCGTGAGTTCTTTGCGGTCGATTTTTCCATCAATCAGTGCCGCCCCAATCAGACCATCCACAAACGCCTTCGGATTCTCCGGTTTCATTTCGTGAATCGACTCCGGACTGACCTGTCCATACAGAATTGGATTTACCATTTCCATTGGCACATCCCACCGCTTCGATGCCGTTCGCAGCAGCTTTCGTTCCTGTTTGGTCACCACCCCGTCCGCCATCACCACAGCGGCCATATTCATCAGCAGCAACGCCCGTTCCTGCCTTGATGCCATGTCGGGCAGAGCAAAGGAGGCGATGGCGCCATCACTCTCATCCCCATTGCCCGTTGAGGTGGCCGAGGGGGCAACCGTCGCAGCGCGCGCATTGTATTCGTAAGGCAGCAGCACTTCACTCAACACCCAGTCGGCCTTACCCGACGTCAACTCGGCATCGCAGTATTCACACCTGCTCGAATCGTTCTCCGAGAGCGGCCCCAGACAGTTGGGACAATGGGCATGGGACAGTCCACCGCTCTTTTGTGGTGCGCCCTCTCGTGAAAACACAAACAAATGGCGGCGATGAATGGGCGGGCTCGACGCAGTGGCAGCACTGCTCCAAAGAATTTTGGTCACATAACGCTGTTCTGTCGCCTCGGCGGTCCCACCGCTCACCTCCACCAAATCCACACTGCCCACAGCGGTTTTGAAATGCGTCAGGGGCCCCTGGGCCAACAGTTGCTGCTGCAGATGAGGGGTGGCACATTTGGCCAGTGGCGCCTGTTTCCCCGTCACTGTCGCCTCAATCCAGCGCCAGAATACATACGAAGCTCTGTCTTCCGCCACCTGTCGATTGAATGCCGCATCCAGCTGCTGCATCGCGGCCAGGCCGGGCACCTGCCCTGTCGAGGACGGACGCCATTCCATGGTCTGTGTAATTTCTGCCAGCACCCAGTCGTAATCGCCCGAATTCACCAGCGCATTGCAGTACTCACATTTGGCGGACTGGGTATTTTCCAGTGGCGCGCCGCAATTGGGACAGGTCCCCTGATTGAATCCGCGATCGTCCAGCGTCTTCGCACCGGGCCGGCGCAAAAACGACCATATTTCGGTGTAGCGCTGCGAAGAGGCTTTGGCCGCCCTGGCCATGGCTTCCTCATAACTTAAATTGGCTGGAACTTCCACATCCCTGGCCTCCGCCTCGATGGCCACATGAATGGTATCAAAATGAGCGTCCTGTTCCACCGCGTGAACCGCGCACTTGAAAATTCGATGATCCGCCACCGGGTTTTGCACGTTCTGATGCTTCATAATCGCCAATTGCGTGGCAAAGCGCCTGAACAATCCGTCGCTCAAAAAATTGCGTACCGGCGCCATGTCGCCCCGACTCCAGGCCGATTGAATGTCATTATCAATTTTCTTCACCCAATCGATAAACGCCTCGGTCTGAAACGACGCATCGCGCTGCTGAATGCGCGCCAACCCCGAACTGTCTGGCGCCGCCATCCCCGACAGATTGCGGATGGCCCGAGCCGTGGTATTGTCCGGATTAAATCGATGCTTCAGCACCACCACCGCAACCCCAATCACCAGCAATGGCACCCCCACCTGCGGATGCCGAACTGCCAGATACACCAGCCAGATTATGATTTCTCCACCACCATCACCACCGCCACCGCCACCACTACCGCCGCCGCCCCCCCCACTGTAATTGCCACCACCACCGGCCCGGGCAAGCGCATCAAAGGCCAAAAGCAGCAGCATCGCCAGCATGCCCACCCCCAGCGCCGTCGACGAAACCGACGCGTTTTTTAGCCGTGCGCCAAATTGATTCAGCACTTTTTCAAGGAACTCCTTCATAAAAAACCTCCATAAATCAAGGGAGTTTATGAAGCTTAGCGCCTTACAAAAAAAAAAACAGTTTTTATTTCTTGACGGAACAGGTCCAGATACATATTCTGCGCGGCGGAGAGTTGGCCGAGTTGGTCTAAGGCGCACGATTCGAAATCGTGTGAGGGTAACACCTCCGAGGGTTCGAATC
>JAFGQN010000192.1 GCA_016935665.1 Deltaproteobacteria bacterium
CAAGGCGGCAGATAAACTACCGCCCTACAATATTTTTCTAAAAATCTAGTATCTTGCGATAACCCTGATACCGATAACCCCAGGGTTGACAGGTGCACTGAACTTATTATGGTAGAAGGGCGTTCCAAAGGACTCTGAATATTTGAGTCCCAGGTAATTGAATCCTGACGCGTGAACTGTTGATCACTTGATACACTGGAGGCTGTTTTGGGTAAAGGACTTGAACAGGGGGGGAGATTCGACTGGAAGAGACTGCTGGCATTATTGCTGCTTTTGGGCGCGTGTAAATCGCCGCCGAAAAAGGCAACGGAGCCCAAAAAGACACAGTTTCAGGAAGAAACCGAGGAATTCGAGGAAGACGCAACCGGAGTCCCCGGGCAAAAACGAAAAAAATCGGTGGAGTCGAAGCTGGCAGAAGGCCATTTTGGAAAGTTGCCTTACAAAAGACTGCCCCTGAAATACATTCCCAAAAAATCGCCCCAAAAACCAAATGTGGTGCTGATTATTCTTGACGCCATCAACGCTGGCCATATGAGTGCCTATGGGTATGCACGAAAGACCACGCCGAATCTGGAGAAACTGACACGTCAGGGAATTGTGTTTACCAACCATATTTCCAATTCATCATGGACCCGCCCCAGCTTCACCACCATCATCACCGGCATGACCAAAAAACAGCACGGGGTGGAACTGCGCAACCGCGACGTTCGCATGGACATCACCACCATTGCCGAACATTTCCGCATGGCCGGATACCAAACCGCCGGTTTTACCGGTAACCCCCTTACCCGCGGAGTGTGGGGATTCGAGCAGGGCTATCAGCTATACGAAGACACGTTTACGATGGATCGCGGCTTTCCACCGGATAAGTGGTTGACCGATCGCGCAACAAACTGGTTGGCCACAGTTGGAGACAGCCCATTTTTCCTGAAGATATTTTTTACCGCCACCCATGCACCGTACCGCCCACTTGCATCGGCCAGGCACTTCATTCATCAGGTGAAAGAGGGAGAGGTGGTGGAGTACCCGTTCCGCGAATACAAAGAACCACTGAGTGCCGCCGACCACAGAAAAACCGTGGCAGCATATGATGACGAGGTGCGGTATTTCGATCGCCAACTGGGTGAACTGATGAAAACACTTAAAAAAATGGACATCGCCGATAAAACCGCCATCGTGGTTACCGGCGATCATGGCGAAATGTTCGGAGAACATGGTTGTTACACCCATGCCTATCACATGTGGGAAGAAGCGCTGCGGGTACCGCTGATCATATATCTGCCATGGAGTAAAACAGATGGCCTGATGAGCAGCGAGCTGACCACACATGTGGACATTATGCCCACGTTGCTGTCGTTGGCGAAAATTCCAAATCGCAACGCCAACCAATTGCACGGTCGCTCCATCTTCAATATTATTGGCGATGACCAGACTGGTCATCGCACTCATTTCAGCCAGTATAATGCCCACGGCATTCAGCGTCAGTCGTCTCGCAAAGGGCGATACAAGCTCATTCATTATGAGCAGATATTTAGAGAAGCGTTGGAGCGCGTCAATCAGCTTCACGAGAATATACCCCACGCCGACCCCATGGATTTGCCGTCGTTGGCGCGCGCACTGGAGGGGGAGCATTACGAGTTTTACGATTTGCTGACGGACCCCGAAGAGAAGTTCGATTTGAATAGAAAAATGAAAAGTAAAGCGATTTATAAAGAACTGCTCAGCGCCATGTTCCCTGAAAAGGAAGAAACCGAAGAGGACAATCAAATGTCACCGGAATTAATCGAAGCACTGCGCAATGCCGGCTACATTCAGTAGTCATTTTCGGTCGAGTCATCTGATTTCGCCAAAAAATTGACCAGTCTGGTCAAACTCGCCAGTATGGCTTCATGAAATCAAATGAATATTCCACATATGATGCCAAGGCAAAGTTCAGTGAACTGTTGCGCAAGGTGAAAAAAAACAAACGTATCGTTATCACCAGTCGCGGTATTCCCGTTGCAGAGCTGGTGCCGTTCTCCAGTGATGGAGAGAACACTCTGGAGCGGTTGTCCCGACTGGAACAGCAGGGAGTGCTGGACGGCGATCCACGTATTCGCGATCCATTTGAACCGCTGGATAAAGCCGCCGGCGCATTGAAGCGTTTTCTGAACAGCCGGGGGGATGTATGAAAATCGGATACATTGATACGTCAGTGTTGGTGGCTATGGCATTCGATGATGCCGGTGGCTCCTTCATTGGTCGTTTCGTGAAAACGTTTGACCGCCTCTACAGCTCAAGTCTGCTGGAAGCCGAATTTTTCAGCGCGGCCAAAAGAGAAAACAAGCTGGCAGAAGCCGCGCAATTTATCCGCCCCGTACGGTTTGTGTATCCGGATATCAATCTCACGCGCTATCACCGGCAGGTTCTGAATGAGAGTCCGATTGAAGGAAGCGCACTGTATCATCTATCGTGCGCCCTGTACCTCTTTCAACGTCCGCAGGATGTGTTTTTTCTCTCGCTCCATCCTCCGCAGGCGGCACTGGCAGCAAGGCTGGGGTTTCAAACAGACTTTATGTGACCAGGTGGCATCCGCTGCCACCGTTACGCGCGAAAATGCGATAATACATAAATAACTTTAAATGGTTATAGAACCCTCCTTTTTTTTCTGGGGGATTGGGGCGCTACTCCAACAAGGAACAATATTTTGTAAAACCGGGCTGGTTTGTCTCTTTTCCATTGAAAACAATGTTGAAGTGATTAATTCTGAGGCGAACGATTTGCGATGTGAGTGTGCCTGAACAACACTCTGGTTCGCATAGGGTGCGCCAGAAGGATAACAATGTGGAGTAAAGTTTTCTGGGCAATTCTGTCTCTAATGCTATTGACGCAGAATGTTATTGCCCTGGAAAAAGATAGTGCCGCTATTGAAGCTGCAAAAAAGCATTTCGAAGATGCCAAAGTATTTTATGACGCGCGGGATTTCGACCAGGCGGTCCACTCGTTTCGGATGGCGTACAAATACAAACCCACCTGGAAACTCCTATACAACATCGGACAAGCCGAGGCAGCTGCAAAACGGTACGGGTTGGCCCTCGATGCATTCGAAGGTTACCTCGCCAGAGGTGGCGATGATATTCGGGAAGATCGCTCTTTGGAGGTACTGGACGAAATCAAGCGCCTGCGTTTGCTGGTGGGAGTGCTGAAAGTGTCGGCCCCAATAGGGGCTGAAGTATTCGTGGATTCCATCAATCGGGGCTCGACGCCATTGCAGCAGATACTGCGAGTGGCCGTTGGTGAGCACCTGGTTCGCGTGGAATTGGACAGCAGAATCATTCTCGAAGAGCTGATACACGTGTCGGGGGGAATGACAACCTCCGTGAAAGCCACTGCAACCGGGGACGTGGGACCCGTCAATTCGCCGCAACAAAATCTGAGAAGTGACCTCTCAGAAACATCATTCGACGAAGCATCGCCGGTTTCGGATAAACCCAGCAGGCGAAAATTCTCGCTGCTGACATTTCCGTCGTGGCCAAAAAGACAAAAATTATTTTTTACCGGAGGCGCATCGTCCATTGCGCTGGGGATAGCCAGTCTGGCGGTGGGTGTTGGTTTTACAGTCAGAGCATCGAGATTTGCGAATCAACGCGATAGGTACGAGGACAAATATATTGAGACCGATGATGGCGATTATTATTACCTGGCCGCCAACGAACAGGACAAACTGGATAAAGCCGTTGGCGGCATGGTTGCCGGTTATGTTGCCGGTGGCGTCTTCGCGGTCGCCGGCACGGTGTTGCTGGTTATTTTCTTTAAGGAAAAATACAGCCGGACATCGCGTGTATTGCCGAATGGCACTGGCCTTGGGGTCATTTTTTAAACTGAAAGGAACACACAATGGATTCCTGTCGAACGCATTATTTATTAATGCTGTTGATGTTTCTGTTCATACCAGCATGTTTTGGCAATATGAAATCAAAACCACCCAACGATAAAAGCACGGATAGCCAAATCGACTCTCACGGGGATGCCGACTCTGATTCAGACACAGATACCGATACTGACACAGATACGGATTCGGATTCGGATTCGGATACAGATACTGATTCTGATTCTGATTCTGATTCTGATACTGACACGGACTCGGATATAGACACGGATTCGGATACAGACACGGATTCGGATACAGGCACAGATTCGGAGTCGAAATCCGACAGCGCCACGGCGGTTGACAGCGACAGCGATACGGGCACCAACGCTGACACAGCGACAGACACAGAAACCAGCACAGAGAAACCCTACTTTATTGCCGGCGACTGGAATGGGGATGGATGGACGGATGTTGGACCGGCAAACGGCGGAACCATTACTACCATTACTGAAGACAAGACTCTGGGGCAGGATACGCTTTGCGTCAGTGGCCACCTGGTGAAAAGTTACGATTCCCTTGGCATTGTGGGAATGAACCTGCGGCAGGAAAAAGGAGGAGATGAGAATGTGTGGATTCCCGGCGAATTTTACTCGGGAATAAACGTTGATATTTCGCTGAATCTGTTCACCCCCATGCGCATCGAACTCATTGCCACCGATGGCAATATTTACTGCACATCAATCAACCGCGGCATTAACCAACTCGACTGGAGCCAGTTTATTACTCGCTGCTGGGCCAGTGGCGGCGCACAGTACAATTCCACCATCGGCGTCACCAGAATGCAGCTGTACGCACTGGGCGTCGAGGCCGAGGCCAGGGATTTTGATTATTGTGTAAATGACCTTTCCCCCGTGCGCACCGATTACTGCAGCGATGGCTGTGTTATCGATAACAGGTGCTATACCCACGGACAACCGAATCCCATCGACCCGTGTCTGAAATGCAATCCGGCACAGAATGCAAAAACCTGGTCATACAACGAAGGCGCCAGTTGCGACGACGGCGAATTCTGTACACAAAACGAGACCTGCACCGCCGGAGTGTGTGGCAACGGCGATCCCAGAGTCTGCGACGACGCCGAACCGTGTAACGGCCAGGAATCGTGCGATGACACTCTTGACAGTTGCGTCACAAAAAATCCCACGGGATGCTTTATAAATGATTTATGTTATGGCGACGGTATTGCGCATCCCACCAATGCGTGTCTGGAGTGCCAAAAAAATAACGACGCAAACGGATGGTCTGCCAGAACCAATGCCAGTTGTGACGACGGGCTGTATTGTACCGAAAACGACATCTGTTCTCCACAGGGCACCTGTGCCGGCACGCCCAAAAATTGTGATGATGGAAAAAAATGCAACGGAGCCGAAACTTGCACTGAAGCAGCAATGGGCTGTGTCGTGTCGGTTTTTGAAGGATGCGAAATTGGCGATTCCTGCATTCCTGATGGCGAGGAACACCCAACCAACAATTGCCAGTTCTGCGACGTGGCGTCCAGTTCCGAAGAATGGACGAACAAAGCCAACGGGACCACCTGCGACGATGGTCTGTTTTGCACGTTGGGGGAAAGCTGCACCGATGGCGCGTGTGGCGGCGGCACCGCCAGAGACTGCAACGATCACATCGCATGTACCGGTGCCGAAACCTGTGATGACGCAATAGACGACTGTGTATCGGACTTCTCGGTTTGCAGCGAGCCTCTGGAATGCCATCCCGAGGCGGATGTGTGTGCGTGTCCAGTGGGAATGACCGGTGGCAACTGCGAGACGTGCGTTGTTTTTGTAAATCAGAACGAAGGTGATAACGACAATGACGGCAGCTCCTGGGACGATGCGTTGGCCACCATCCAACCCGCAATCGCACTGGCAGCTGCAGCCGACTGTGAGGTATGGGTTGCAAGCGGAACGTACGTCCCATCTCACCAGGATGACATATCCATCGACGAACGGTCGGCGACCCTGTTGCTGATGCCCAATGTGGCGCTATACGGCGGATTCAATGGAACGGAATTGAGTTTTGACATGCGCGACAGGACTGGAAATCCAACCATAATTTCCGGAGATCGCGGTGTTGCAATCGATCGTTCAGATAATCTTTATCACGTGGTCACCGGCGCTGTGAACGCAAAACTGGACGGTTTCATCATTGAAGATGGAAACGCTGACGGTGGCGCTGATAGCATGTCCGGCCAGGGCGCGGCGATATTCCTGCCGGCAAATGCGATCGCGCCCGATGATGCAGTTATGAACGTATCCAATTGCATCATCCGCAATAACAACGCTTTATCGGGAGCTGTTTTTGCACAAGGCGCCCTGGCGATTGTAAACAGCATTTTTGATTCCAATGGGGCAACATCCGGCGGCGCCCTTTTTGCGGAGGGCAATGCGCCTCTGGAAATCACCAATTGCACCCTGTCCAACAATAGTGCAGGCGAGAACGGGGGCGCCATCGCGGTTTCGCAAACCGGTGACAACGCCATTGCCATCACCAATTGCACCATCTGGAACAACACCGCCGCTCAGGATGGTGGCGGGTTGTATCTGGCCGGCAGTGCGGCTATCGTGAGGAACACCATTTTTGACAGCAACACCGCTGTGGCAGAGGAAAGCGCCGACATTTACGCCGATACAGAATCGGCGTTGACGATTTTCAACAGTAATGCATCCGGCATGGGATTCCCAGTTCCCGAGCAAAGCGATGAAACAACCAACTACAATTTCGATGCTTTGCCACTTTTTGCGGATGTGACTTCAATACCCGCAAATCTGCAGCTTACTGCCGATTCGCCGTGTGTCAACGCCGGCGACAACACGGCCCTCCCCCAGGACATTGCGGATTTGAATCGCAATAACATCACCGCTGAACTGTTACCCCTTGATTTGGATAACGCAGAACGCGTGACGAATACGGTTGTGGATATGGGCGCATACGAGTCGGGTTTTTAATCCATCACTTTTGCTTCCCACTTGAAAAACCCGTGCAAAACCCGCCAGTTTGCGTAATTATACGGTATGACCATCCAAAACGTGAAACTGATTGTATTCGATTTGGACGGCACGCTGGCAGACACTGCTCCCGATATTCGTGCCAACGTAAACAAAACCCTCGCCTTGTGGGGATTGTCTCCGTATTCACTCGCAGAAGTAAAGGGGTTTGTTGGTAACGGCGCCAAAGTATTCGCACAGCGGGCGCTGCGGGGCCGCGCAGATGAGCTGAAAGCAAAGGGCATCGCCAACGATCCGTTTGACCCGAATTTACTGGAGCGTTTTTTTGCAGACCATATGGTCTTGTACCGCAGCAGCGACAATGCGCATACCATACTTTACGATGGGGTGTTTGATTTTCTGACCCAGACCCGCATGCCCGTCGCACTGTTTACCAACAAACCAGGTGTGCCCACCGAACGCCTTTTGTCTCATTTTCAATTGCGGGAGTGTTTCACAATGGTACTGCACGCCGACAATGTCCCAATCAACAAACCAAACCCCATAGGACTCCAGCAGATTATGAACCATGTGGGAATATCACCGGCGGAAACAGTCATGGTGGGAGACGGAATGCCCGACATTCAGGTAGCCAAAGCGGCTGGCGTTCGCAGTGTGGCACTATTGCAGGGATTTGCCCCTACCGAGGAATTACTGGCGCTCAAACCCGACTGGGCACTGGATACGTTTGCGGATTTTGTGACACTTCTAAAGCAATGAATCCTTTGAATATGGGGCTCAGGGAAAATTAATCGGGTCAGTCTGGTCAATTTTAATCGAAATGTGTGAATCGGCAAATTGGTCTTATGGCATCATGCACTGGGCCGCATCGCGAAACGGCAATACGGCCACTTCATTTTGATGGGCCACCAGCCAGTCCAGAAATGCACCGTGATCCGCGTTGGAAACACTGAGATAGTCACCGCCCACACCGTGAAAACCAAATACCACCCATCCCTTTTTTGCAATTGCCGCATTGGCGCTGCCGATGAACGCCTCCAGTGGCCCTTCCAGAAAATACGCCGGTACGTTCATCGGCACATCCAACTGCGTTATAATATCTCCACCAACACCTCGGGCGGCCACAAAGCGTTGCTCAACCAACGGGATATAGCTGGTGTGCTCGCTGCCAATCCATGTGGTGCCACAGGGATATGCAAATGAATATGGCGGCGAGGCCCCAAGGGATTGCAGCAGGGCGAGCTGGTCATCGAGCTCTTTGCTCATTCGCTTAGGAGTAAAATCTTCACTGGCATTGCCCTCTTTGACCCAGTCAAAGGACGCCGTGCACGGATGCGCCAAGGTATGACTGGCCAGTTCATGTCCAGCATCACGTACAGCTTTCCATGGCGCCGGGTTGGCCCCGATATCGTTTAAAAAAAACGTCGCGTGAATGCCACGTTCATCTAACATGGGCACGGCGTTGGAGAGCTGGGAAGCCAAACCATCGTCATACGTCAGGCTAACAATGGCTTTATCGCCAATGGGGCAACCGGCTTTGGACACTCTCCTTTGGGACATCGGTTTCGACTGAGTTGTCGACTTTGCCGAATTGTGTTTACACGCAGTTGCCGTCATTAAAACGAGCATGAGATAAAAAGTATAGTGGGTGTGGATTGGTTTTGTCATGGACCGCTTATAGCACTTCAAAAAAACTGCGGAAACTATTGAATGATGCACAAATAAATTACCTGACCAGTCTGTTCAGATTAAAATCCTCCTGTTTTCGGCTGATAATCAGGATATCGCGCACAATGGACTCACTCATACGATGGGGAGCGCTAAACGGGTGTACGACAGTGTCCAATTTTGAAAACAGCGCCGCCAGTTCCTCCCGTTTGGGCTGGTAATTGTTAAACACCAGGGCCATTGCGCCACCTTCACGCAGGCATGCCAACCAGTTCTTTGCACAGGCCGCAACAGTATCCAGCGGACTGCGTTTGGGACCTGCCTTAAATTGAACGCCATAGGGCAAATCACAAACAATGATATCAAAGCGCTGTTTCTGCAGCAACTCCGGCGCGTCGCAACTGTCTCCCGTGACAAGGCGAAACGTCTGCTTTGCCAAATCGTATTTGATGAATTTTCCCATGGAACCTTTATTTTTTTGCCCCACCGACCCATGAGCCGCTGTATGTTTGATGTGATGCAACTTGCACTGTTTCTTCAGCTGGGCATGTACCGCAGACAACGCCGATGCGTCTTTTTCGATACCGGTGGCGTTCAACCCGTATTGCAGCGCCCAAAACAGTGTCGTACCTTTACCGGCCATGGGGTCCAGCAACGTTTGTGGGGCCCGCCCCGTATCGGCATGGTGAAGCGCCAGATTCAGGGCGAGTTGTGTCACCAGTTCGTTGGTTTTTCCCTGATATTTCCAACCGAATACCATGGATTTGGGCAGTGGAAAATCAGGCCGCAATGTTAAAGGAATCAATCCCCCTTCCCCGTTGTCAACAAACGCCCCCTGAATAAAGGAAAGTCGCGCCAGCGCGGAGAATGAATCTTCCCCCAATCCAACATTCACAAAATCCATAGTGCCAATACGTTCGTGTTGCACAGTGCACTCATCGGTTATACGGGCACCCAATACCTCTTTAAACTCGGAAATGGCGACGTCCACACATTCGTTAAAAAATGCGCCACCCGCGAGTGGCGAAATAAGTAATTTCAGTTTCATGACGGCAATATATGCGCCTGACATTTTAAAGGCAATGAGAGACCGACTTGAAAAAAATAAAACAGTGGCGAAGCGGCTTTTTTGTGTTCTTTAAAAATCGTGTCATACAACGGGACTCTTAATTAACCTGACCAATTTGACCAATAACTATTTCAGGAAGTCCACGAACATTGTTCTCGCCATATTTGTCGCAAATAGTCCGATCTGAAAAGTGTCTTAATTTTTTCACTTGATAAAATACATAATCATAACGTAAATCCAATCTGGGATAATTTGATGGCATATGGAAAGACAAAACAATTGGGCCGTGGCATCCTGAAAGGTAGATGTTTGGGGACGCAATTGGAACCATGTTCTAAGCTTTTTCGCGGGGCGGAAAGGGACCTCTTCTATTGGGATGGCGACAGGAGCGAAATTTTATTGGATGCTATTTCTCAACAGTTTATTACCTCTCGAAACTCTACAATGGCAGAAATTTTTCAACCCGCTTTTCTGGCCTGCTGACCAAAGACAGCATCATGAAAGCCAGCTACGCCTGATTGACAAAATTCGCAGCGAGCGGACTTTGATCCCATCAAATTCTGCAGCGCGGATTCAGGGTCGTTGTCCGGCGAATTTCCCTGGCCGTCGTTTGCAGTCATCTCTGTGTTGCCAGTACCTCTCAGCTCCTGTGCTTCCGGTGCCATCCTGGCGAAAAAAGTTTTTTTTTTGCGGGAGTTCTTCTCTTTGCGCGGACTCTTCGGGGTGGGTATCCACGCCGAAGTAATTCAATTGGTTCAGCCGATGGACGTTGTTGCCAACGCTCGCGCAGTTGGAAAACAGTAACGTGATTGAGGTAAATTCTGTCGGTTCGACCTGGAGACCCCTTCGGCCAATGGTCGTCTCCATGCCCGTTATGGCAGTTCTTCGATTATAAGAGTTCCAAAGCGTGCCACTTCCTGATAATCCTCAATTGCAGTGTTTTTTTTATGGACGGTGAGAATGTGATTTGCCGCGCAACTTTGCAGCACTTGCCATGGATGGTTGAGATTTACAACTGCGCCATTGAAACCGGCGGGCAGACTGGGGATACGACCCCATTTGATGTGACGGAACGTTTGCCATGGTTCCATTCCCACGACGCTTCGGGATATGGAATTTTTGTCAAATGCATCGCTGATGATGTAGTGGGATATGTGGCGCTGAGTCCATATCGTGGGGGACGAGCGGTATTTAAACACACTGCGGAAATCAGCTATTATCTGCACCCCCGGTTTCAAAACCAGGGGTTCGGACCACTCCTGCTCTCACATGCCCTCACACAGTGTCCAGGGATGAAAATCAGCTGTCTTTTGGCCATTTTGCTGTCTTGCAATGATCGAAGCATTCGTCTTCTTAACAAATTTCAGTTCGCGCTATGGGGAATCCTGCCAAAGGTGGGCAACATTCAGGGCCAGTGGGTGGACCACCTGTATTACGGCAAGCGAATTACTCCGACTACCCCCGAACAGAACACATGTAACGGGAAATAAATTTGAAGGTCGCTGCCAATGCTGTAATATTTCAAACAGGAGCAAAATCAGCTGAGATCACATTTTCGAAAGAATTGGATAGCGTATGCAACATCACCAGACCCATGTTATATGGATAATCGCATTTTTCATTGGCATTTTTAGACCTCATTTTGCGATTGCCGACGAACTGGAAGATGCAAAGGCGGCCTACCGGGACGGCGTAACGTCTTTTAGCAAAGGCGAATATGACACTGCGCTGGCGTACTTCACCGATGCCTATAATTTGTCGGGCAAGCCCGAAATTCTGTATAATCTGGCGGTGTGTCAGGAAAAGCTGGGCCAGACAGATCACGCAATCGCCTATTTTGAACTGTATTTGGAAGAACTGCCGGACGCGGAAGATGCTGCGGCCGTGCGGCAAAAGGTAGCGCAGCTCAAAGATCCCGAAGCTGCAGCGAAAGCAGCGGAAGAAGAACGAAAGGCAAACGCTGCCAAAGCTGAGGAAGTGCGCAAAAAGAAGGAGTCCGAAGAGGCACAAAAGTCTGCGATGGCCAAAAATACCGGCCCGAGTAAAGATGGCCCGCTCAAAGTGATTGCCCCCCCGGATCCCAATGCGCATCGCACTTACGTTCAGCAGGGAGTACTGCTTGGCATTGGTGGGCTGTTTATCGTAACCGGCGGAGTTACTGCCACAGTCGCCTATCAAAATTACAAGGATTTCAAGGATACCTGCGCGCCCACCTGCAGCAAGGACAAGGTGCAACGGGTCAAGCGGCTAGGCGTGGCGGCGGACATTCAATTCGGCATTGGGCTGGCCGCTATCACCACCGGAGTGATTTGGAAAATTCTTACCTATCGACGCAAAAAAGCGCTTGAATCCCGAGGCCCGTTTTCCCTTCATCCCCTGCTGACACCATCGCAGGGCGGGCTGGCCGTGACGGGGAGGTTCTAAAATGAAGCATTTTATTTTTCCGGCAGTGGCCGTATGGTTGTGGGTGGGTTGTTCACTGGTCATTGACACCGACGCTCTTCGGGATGAAAACAAATTAAACAACGATTCGGAATCAGATACGGGGCCCGAGTGTCTAACGGACTCGGATTGCATAGATGCATTTGATTGCACCCTCGATCAGTGCGCCACCAATGAAAAATGCATCCATATAGTTGACCACAGCAAATGCGGTGAGTTCGAAGCGTGCAGAGTGGAAACCGGCTGCACGACCACCGGCCAAAACTGCAACACGCTATCGGACTGCGACGACAATGTGGACTGCACCATCGACATTTGCCTGAATGGCCGCTGTCGCAACTCGGTGGACCACACCTTGTGCACCAATACACAACCGATATGTCACGAAGCGGCCCAATGTGTCCCCGAGACGGGTGGCTGTGTGGACGGGGCCGAAATTCAGTGTGATCAGCCCAAGGGGGGCATCTGTTTGACGGCCAGCTGCAATGTTGCCACCGGTAAATGCGAAGATCACCTTTCTCCAGGAGCCGACAAGGATTCCGACAGTTCGCTGGATGCGCTCTGTGGTGGCGATGACTGCGATGATTCCGATGCGTCGGTATATCCCGGCGCACAGGAGGTCTGTAATGCAAAGGACAACGATTGTGATGATGTGGCGGATGCATCCATATCCATGGACAACGCGACAACGGTGGCACAAGCCGTCGATATTTCCAATCCCAAAATCGCTGTCAACGGAACGGATACGGCACTGCTGTGGGAAGCCGGTGGATTGCAGGCGGCGATAATGCGCGCCGATGGCACCATCCTGACCCTTGACATCTCCACTTCGGCCCTGGTTTCAGGCGCCGCGAGTCATGGTGCTGTCGTGGCGGATTCCACGCAGGCCGGTTTGTTTTACATTGCGTTTAGCGATTCCACCGATGGCAGCGCACAAACGCTGCAGGTGGCGCGACTGGAAATCAATGGCACAGGCGATGGGCTGACACTCACCTGGGAAAAGACCCTCGACCACATCAGTACCACTATAATCGCCGATGTGGACATTGCGTTCGATGACGCGCGAACCATGCCCGGCTGGCTGGTGGCATGGGCAGAAAACGACGATACCGCCGGCACGGTTCTCTTTCAGAGTAACGATTCTACCGCGCTCACTGTGGCCAGCGATACAGGCGCCGCGCAGAGTGTCTCACTGGATGTGGTAGCCGCAGAGCAGTATGTCCTGGCGTTTGTGGCCAATTATGCGGCAACAGCTGTGGATAACGACGAGGTGCACCTGGCGGAAATCACCTACAATGCCGGTTTTGAGCTGAGTGCCCCACCGGAAGTGGTATCTGAGGCGGATCACGACAACGCCGGCGACGACGACACTGATCCATCCGTCCTGCCTGGGGTGGCCGTTAATCCGTCGGACAGCACCGTGGTTGTGGCATATCTGGACTATCTGGGATTTGGAAATATGAAAAATGTGGCCATCTATGACAGTGGTACAAAAGATATCGCCATTCTACTCGATAGTCCCACTCTCGAATCCGTTGGCGGCGTAAAGGCTTTGCACGACGGCGCCAAGGCGATAATCCTTTACTGGCGCACCACCAGTTTTGCCTCGGACATTTTTATGGATCAGCTGATTCCCACCACCGTGTTCCCCGCAGGGTATGAGCGCCTCGCCAGCATGAAAATTGTATCCGTCAGATATCCGGACACAAATACCACCAAAATCGTTGCGCTGGACGCTGTGATGAAACCGGACAACAGCATATCCCTCGCCTGGGTAACCAAAGGCACAGACACCGCCCAATTAAAAACGGTGCCTCTGGGCACCTGCCAGAAATCCCAGTAGACCTTTTCCATTCAAAGTCAAAGGTCCACAAAAAATACAGAGGGGACGCGAAAGACGGGATTTATTGACCCGAGCGGAAGATGATAACGTCGCCGTCCTTTACCTCGTAGGATTTGCCTTCCAGCCTGGCGACGCCTTTTTTTCTGGCCTCGGCGCGGCTGAAGTCGCATGCCTTGAAGTCATCGTACGAAATCACCTCGGCTTTAATGAACTTCTTTTCAAAGTCGGTATGTATGACGCCTGCGGCCTGCGGCGCCAGCATTCCCTGTCGAATATTCCAGGCGCGCACCTCAATGTCCCCCTCCGTTAAGAATGTGCTGAGTCCAAGCAAACTGTACGCCTTTTTCAGCAACGCATTCAATCCCGGTTCCACAAGACCATACTCCTCTAAAAAGGAATTTTTCTCCTCGGCTTCGAGCTGGGAGATTTCGGCCTCCACTTTGCCGCAAATGGTCACCGCCGCGCAGTTTTGTTCTTTTGCGTACCGGGTGGCGGCGCGGGTGTATTCCGATTCGGATTTGGAGACCAGCTCTTCTTCCGAGATGTTGCACACAATGATTTGCGGTTTGAGGGTAATCAGATTGAGATCGGCCAGAGCTGCCATTTCGGAGTCGGTCAGCTGGAGGGTTCGCGGATGGGAAAGGTCTTCGAAACAATTTTTCATTTTGTCGTACAGCGGCGCCACCCCCATGGCCTCTTTGTCCTTTGCGCGGATGAGCTTCACATTTTTTTCAATGCGTTTAGTCACCGTTTCCAGATCTTTAATAATCAATTCGGTCTCAATGGTTTCGATATCGCGAATGGGATTGACGCTGTTGTCCACATGCACCACGTTTTCGTCATCAAAGCATCGGACAATATGCAGGACCGCGTCCACCTGTCGAATATCCGAAAGGAATTTGTTGCCAAGACCTTCGCCTTTGGCGGCGCCCCGAATCAGTCCAGCTATATCAACCACGTCGAGTGTATTGTAGACTTTCCTGGCGCAAGTGCCATTTGCGAATATTTCATCTACCCGGGCATCGGGTACGTTGACCACCGCCTTGTTGGGGTCGATGGTGGCAAAGGTGTAGTTGCTGGGTTCAATATCTGAGGATGTAAGTGCGTTAAATATGGTGGTTTTGCCAACGTTGGTCAGCCCCACCATTCCGGTTTTCAGTGCCATGATTCTCTTCCTGTGTCGTTCAACCTGCGTCACCGACTGTCGGTGTCGCGAAAATGAGCGTTAAAAAGGGGATGAGGTATACCCAAAAACAAAAATTTTTCATCTCAAAACGCGGTTTATTTGGAAGCGTCCAATGGCGTGCCATACTTTTTTAAGACAATCGGATACGCGATGGCCTCAAATATTGCGGGTATGTTCAAGTTGCAAACAGCTGAACACACGACGAAGGAGCATCAACCGGTATATGTGGTCAATTCCACCACACCCCAATCAACGTCGCCAACTCGATAATGGAACAATAACTTTTTAACCACCGAATGGCCCCACCCATTTTGTCCTGTCCCCTATCGAACTCAAATTCCGTATCAGCTGCAGCGTTTGAAGGGAGCTGGCTCCAGCGGATCGGTTTCCGGATCGGTGAGTTCGTTTGGGGACTCGCCTATCGTGTATTGGAGAATCATGCCCGTTTTTTCAAGTGCAAGCCACAGGGCGCGGTTAATGGGGTACTGCCGGTTCATGGAGGGCTCTAATTCACCAATGCGCGAGGCCGCCTCTGTAAACATGAGAATCTCCCCCCCACTGTCCAAATCGGCTTGAACCGCAAGGACCGCCTGAGGCGCCATTTCCCGCACAAATCTACAGGCGGCAAATTCTCTACGGCCTCGTTTGTTACGAATGGCTGCAAATCCGAACAATCGACACAATGTGGGACGATGAGGATACACACTGCAACGCCCATGGTTGAAGTGCAACGCATCGGGTGTGTAAAACAGGCAGATATCCGGGAGTGCTTTCCCATCATATTGATCCACTAACGCATGGGCCCTACCGCTGCGCCACAGTTCTTCGGCGAGCGGGATCATCTCCAGCGGCGTGGCTTCCACTTTGGCGGATGAACAGCATGTACCGCATCCAGGGGGACAATGAATGCCGAACTGAGTCGGCAATCTGGATATCTGGTTGTCAAATTCCTCATAAATACGCATCACACGCGCTGCAAGAGTTGAGTTCATGCATTATTACTCCTCAATAAAAAACAAATTCTACAAACAAGTCCAACCGGTAGATGTATCGGTCTTCCTGTCCAGAAACGGACTAAACAGCGGCCGAAATGGTCATTTCAGCCGGACATGCAATAATAATCGAATTATGTATCCGCTGTCCACGCAATAGTATTCCCTGCACCACCAAATACCGCACAATATCACACAATTTTGTGTACATTTCTGATAATCGATACATATTTGTTTCAGTTTCCAAATGTGAAATTTCTCGTCTGAAACGCATAACCACATAAAATCACAGGTTTTATTTCGCACATGAAAAAGTAGGCACAGGAATTGAGTATGCGCTTTGCACGCAGTGTCTGCTGTTGTTTTCAGGCACTTACTAAACTACGGAGGAAGCAATGAAATTTAGAAAATCGATAATCCCAGCAGTGGTACTGATCACCCTTTTTACAAATGTCGCGATTGCAGAAGAAGCAGCGGAAGAGAAATCCTATGGTGTGAACGTGGATCTCGGGTTCGCCACCATCTACAATTTCCGCGGTGTCAATACGTTTGCTGAAGATAGTCAGATGGATCAGAACGGCGCCTTTTTCCCCAGCGTCACATGGAGTATTGGCGAAACAGGCCTGTATCTGGGATATTGGGGCGCTTACCAGCTATCTGGCAACAATATCTCTGAGAATGTCACCGGCGCTCTGGGGCACGAACAGGATCTGTATATTGGTTGGGACAAAAGCTTTGGTCCGGACGATATGATGACTTTCAGCGTGGCATTTACGTACTTTTTCTATCCTTTTGCCAAAGGGTTGGCAAACAACGGCGACGAGATCAACAATCCTTCCATCGTTGAGCCTCTGGTTGGTTTCAGTCTGTCGTCTGTCGTGGACCTCGGTCTGACCCTGTCCTACTTCGCCGGTGTGGACGATTCGACATCCGGATTAACTCATCTCTACATCAAACCCTCCATTGGCAAAAGCGTCAGTTTTGGGGAACGCTTCGGTCTCGATATGGGCTTCGGCGCCGGTTTCAAAGTATGGAAAGAGGACATTGACGACAACGTGGTTGATCTGTCATTTGATTTCGCACTGCCCATCGCTCTTGAAGGCTCATTGTATGCATCGCCCTCTGTTTCTCTGGCGTGGACCAACTTTGAAAAGACCGAAACCGGCGCAAAAATTCCCGCCGGCAAGGAATACATGGTGTACGCCGGTCTGAATATTGGCGCCGATTTTTAATTCCCATCCCCGCCATTGTTCCCCATTTCCAGTTGTGGTCCCGACTTTTAAGATTATAATTCAAGTGAATTGTTAGCGGATTGGTGAATCGCCTCTTAATTATTTATGAGGCGGGTCGAAATTCCATGTCAGAGGTGGATATAACCAGAAATACAATTTTGTTTTTTTCCGTTCTGGAATCGGTGAAAATTTAATGGGCACTGATGCTTTTCAAACGAATTTGTGGAACAGTAATGAGCAGCTGGAAGTCATTCTATCCAATCTGCCCACCGGCATTTTCATTATCGACAGCGACACCCTCGAAATCCTTGAAGTGAATGAGACCGTTTTGCGGATGACGCACTGGACGCGGGACGCGATTATCGGCCGAAGTTGCAAAGATATACTCTGCGGCGCGCCCGATGGCTCTTGTCCGGCGCGGGAAATGTCCATGGACAGACTGATTTCGGAATGCCAGATGAAACTGAATGATGATACTGTCATTCCCACCGTAAAAACCATCGCACCGGTGGAACTGAACGGGCGAAAATGCTTCCTCGAAAGTGTGCTGGACATCACAGAACAAAAAAAAGTGGAAAATCGGTTGCGAAAAGAAAGGGAGCGGGTAGAACGTCTGGCCCAGGAGGCGCAGGAAGCCAACAAGGCAAAATCCGAGTTTCTGGCCAATATCAGTCACGAGTTGCGAACGCCCCTCAACGGCGTACTGGGAATGGCCAGCTTACTCAAGGAAACTGAGCTAACGGAGGATCAGGAATGTTACGCAGACACAATGCACGTGTGCGCAGAGTCGTTATTAAAACTGGTAAACGGCGTTCTCGATTATTCGAACCTGGAGGCCGGGCAAATCGAACTTTCGAAACGGGCGTTCAGCCCCGGACATCTGCTGCAAAGTGTTGCGGAGCAGGTGAAGGGACCCGCCACGCAGAAGAATCTGAATCTGAAGATCGATGCGGATAAGGATATGAGCACCAGAGTGAAGGGGGACTCGAGCCGCCTTCAGCAGGTGTTAATGATTCTTACCGACAACGCACTGAAATTTACCGATAGCGGCGAAATTGACATTGGACTGCATACTCAACCGATCGATAACCATAACTTACTGCTGCAGTTTGTCGTTCGAGATACCGGCATTGGGATTCCAGAAGATAAGCTGGACTTTATTTTCGAGCGCTTCACTCAAGTCGACAGTTCCACCACCCGCAAGCATGGCGGCACAGGTTTGGGACTCGCCACCGCAAAAGAGATTATTCGTCTGATGGGCGGGCACATCGGTGTGCGCAATATTGAATCCGGTGGTGCGGAATTCACAGTGAAGGTCCCCCTGCCGCTCGTGGAAAAAAAGCAATCCGCCCCAAAAACCAGGCAGAAGCCAAAATCCGTGCTGGTGGTGGATGACAGCAAGACAAACCGCGATGTCATGGTCAGCATGCTCAACAAATTGGGGTACCAGTGTGCAACCGCGTCCGGTGGTGAAAATGCCGTTGAAGTGCTGTCGACTCGGAATTTTGACCTGATATTTATGGATATTCAAATGCCGGATGTGGATGGATTGGTGGTCTCCAGAGCCATTCGCGCTGGAATGGCTGGAGCGGACGCCGAGGATGTGCCCATCATTGCGCTATCCGCCAGTCCCATGCCAGACGAAAGCCAATGGCGGCAGGTGGGCATCCATCATTGTGTGGCAAAACCCGTTTCCCTCGACGAACTGCAAACGCTGCTCAACGAATGGTGTCCCGTTGAAGGCCCCACCGTCACGGACAAGAATAATTCGACCACAGTTGCAATCCCCACCAGAAAGACAACCCCCGTATTCGATAGAGGAAAGCTGTTGTCCCGTCTGATGGGAGATGCAGGGATTCTGCAAACCGTTTTGGCCGGATTTATCGATGACATCCCAACCCAAATCGACAAGCTGGCGCAACTGGTTGAAGCCGGCTCGCTGGAACAGGCGCGAATTCGCACTCATGGCATTAAAGGCGCCAGCGCCACCGTATGCGCCGAGAAAATGTCCGCGCACTGTGCGCGAATGGAACAGCAGGCAGAATTGGGCGACAGCTCCGCATTGGCCCTCGGCCTCATCGAATTGCGCACATTGTTCAATGAATTAAAAGAAGAAACATCCCTGGGACCTCCCGGGATGTAGAGGATAATAGTCAACGACCGAAAACCAATTCTGCTGACGTCGCCGTTCTCAGGAGAGGGCTTTGTCGAATGCCTTGTTTACCTGCTCATCAATGGTGCCCTTCATGGCTTTGGCAAGCAATCCCAGAGTGATTTCCACACTGACACTGTCCTCTTTCAACTCCACCACGCCTTTTTTGAGGCCGGTTCCGGATAGAGTGGCCACGTTGCCGCTCCAACTGCTTTTAATGCCATACTTACTGCTGAGTTCTTCAGCCATTTTGTTCAGTCGTTCCCGGGCGCCGTCCATACCCAGACTGTGCTTTTTCGTGATGCTAATATCTGCCATTTAAAATACCTCATTGTGTTCAATGTTTGTGATTGTGTTCAATGTTTGTGTTGAAATACCTTACAACGTTTTTAACCATCTAGAAAGGCGATTTGAAAATCGCCCGTCCCATCCCGTCTCGACATTCAATGCGACTGTATCGCAAAAAGCGCCTGACGCAAGTGGGTAAAGCCCCAATCCCGTTTTCCACGGCGATTGCGCAGTACAATAATTTCCTGCTGCAGATCCGGGGTCAAATGATGTTCCACGGTGTTGGGACACGCCGCCAGCGTCCGGGCCGCCATAGTCCCCGGGGACACCTTGAGAATGGCCACCTTGCAAATTTTGTACGCGGTCTGCGATTGCACCACTTCCGCAGCTATCTCCAACTCGTTTAGGTTGAGCGGAGCTGGATTGACCCGCAGTCGCACTTCGGCGGGGCCCAACTCATCTTCGCGAATCCAGTATTGGGCCTCGGCATCGGGGGAAATTCGCCCCACCAGTCTGGAAAGGCCTCGTTTCCATCGTTTTAGGAGATAAAAACTTTCAATACCAGGATCCACCGGCAGCTCTCGCCGAAAAAACGAAAACCAAACCGGCACTTTCCAGATCAAACCGGCAACAGTTGAACCAAAGGCCACCCTGGGCCACAGGCCGTGCATCTTCCACACGCCCATGCCAAGAACACATACGGCTATGCCAAATGTGATCATTCCAACCGGGGTGGATGCATCGAGTGCAGAAAAACGACGTCGTCGATAGGCCGCCAATATTCTCTTCAATGCAGTAACGTCGTCATCTCCCATCGGTCGCCATGTGCCGCCGGATCTGGGTGCTGTGACCCCCTCCGCCCTGTCGAGCAGCCAGAGAAACGCCGCAACCGCCAGTGGGGGCACC
>JAFGQN010000193.1 GCA_016935665.1 Deltaproteobacteria bacterium
ATCTGCCGCCGCAACCAGTTTTCGGCCGGGGATAAACCCCGGGCCCTACATTATTTTGCTGCAGCGACGACTTTGCGATTGCCCTACTGGAACGCCCAGCCATATCCCCTCAAGCCATGACATGATAAAAACTCGTTTCCAGTGCTTTGGATATTTGCCGCATAACGAATAGGCGTTTACCGGAGTCGAGCGCGCACGAAGGTGTGATGCGGCGCCGGATGTTTATAAAGCGAGCAGTCCGGGAAGCGGCGTGTTGAGGGGACCTCTCAACTCAAATCCCATTTATTTCTCTTGAAAAGGCCGCCGGTAAAATACATTGATGAGAATGGAAACGAATACTATCCTGGAGTGCAAAAAAATCCCCCCCTCTCGGGTCTTGCCCAAACGGCAGATCGGAATACAAAAGAACCATATTCCAATACATCACAAAAAGGGCGCTTCGTTTCGCACTTTGTCAAGAAAATCGTCGATCGTCTTTCCCTTTTCATCGCTGAAACATTCGGTGCCAACGGATAGCTCGCAAATTCTATCAAGACGAAAATTTCTAAAGTCACTGCGTCGCTCACACCATGCGTTCAGTGTCCACAGTGATCCAAAAACAGTCAGACTTAATGGGCGTACCAAACGGGTCGTGACGGTATTTGTTTTGTCAACATACGTGAGCTCCACCTTGTTGCGTTTGGCGATAGCCTGACGCAACTGCTTCAGGTACGCAAATATCTTTTCTGTGGTGTCAAAGTTTACCGCAAACAATGGCGTCATATCGATTTGCGCCTTCAAATGCCCGGGGAGCACCTGTTCTATTTTCTGCAGGGCCGCTTTGGCCGACAGGGACAATGAGTCATCGGTCCAGCTGCCAACAATTCTAGCGCCAAGAGTAATAGCTGCGATTTCGTCTTCTGAAAACATGAGCGGCGGCAGGTCATATCCTTTTTTGAGTGTATATCCCACCCCTGCCTCGCCGTATATGGGAACGCCGGAAACAATCAAATCGTTTATGTCCCTGTAAACGGTGCGCATCGACACTTCAAGCTGTTCAGCCAGCTGTTTCGCAGTGGTTAGTTTATTGCTGCGAATAATCTGAATTATTTGGAATAGTCGATCGGCGCGGCGCATGGGTTCCTTGACTGGTGGCTCATTCTTTGACGAACGCCTTAAATTTGTCGGACACGGGAATCACAGAGTAGACATACACCTGAATTCCCAGCGGATCTACGGTAATCGCACTTCGATCGCCCCACGGATTATCGGTTGGCGGCTGCACAAAAGTAAGTCCGCTGTTGCACAAAGCCTTGTGGCTGGCGTCCACATCGTCCACTTCAAAACAAAACACCAGACTTTTGCAGTCGTAAGGCGTCATCATCTCTTCGTCACCGGGTTTCATAAACGACATCTCAAACGCCCCATCCGCTGAGCGCAACCCAACAAAATTGTCGGAATCAAAAATAGTTTTGAACCCAAAATGTTTTTCATAATAGGCTTTTGCAATTGAGGGTTCTCTGGTGCAGACCAATGGTACATTCTGTTTAATTTTCATGTTATTCTCCCTGGTATATGTGGGCAGCATACACAACATTACTATCGTGAATGGTGCTGCTGCGCTGTTTGTACCCGTCAACATAACCGATGCCTGCTGACAGCATTATGTCAGCAGTGATCACGCCATCGCGAAATTTGATTTTGGCTCACGTATGTATGCGAAAAGGGCCCTATGTGTTTTTGCAGGGCTAAAGGCTAAAGGACAAATTGGCACATAATCGCTCAGTATATCCCTGGAATCAATCGATAGCGAACGCGTTGTGCATAATTTCGATACCCCGACAACTCTTTTTGTAAAGTCCGGTCTTCAAGTGTGGTTCTAATCACGCCGATTACCGTGGCTGCCGCCGCAGGTATCAGTGTCCATACTGAATTCAGAGCAAGAACAATTCCGAACAGGGCAAGCATAATTCCAGTATAACCAGGGTGACGTACAAACCGGTATGGACCAGAATCACACACCATATGCCCTCGATTCGTCTGGATACGTACCACGCTTAAAAAAAAGTTATTTTCCGCCATGGCCCAGGCGCCGAAGGCATAGCCAAACGCGACAATAATAAATCCTGCCACGCTGAACCATATCGGAAATTCGGGGGACCAGTTGAAGCGATGGTCCAGCCCCGCGACAACGACCAGAGGTAACACGACACTCACCGACATCAGTGGAGCAAGCACTTTATCAAAGGCCTTTGCGTTTTGGAAATTTCCCATATTTTGCCTTTCGGCTGTTAATCCGGGATGCCGCTTTTCCGCCCATATGCGCCCACCGATACCAGCGGTCAAAAACAACATGGAATATAACCACGCATGCCACCAGCGATGGTCGCCACCGCACATAAATAAAATCAACGGGAATAAAAGATACACCAAAACCAATCTGATCCACTGGCGAGTGGATACTGTTTGAGATGCCTTGTCACTACCTCTCTTCGCTGACATGTTATCCTCCATATCTAAACGGTTTTGCGTATTTTCCCAATAGTGCATCGAGGGGGAATCCCCATAAATCTCAGCGCCGCATTTTAAAAGAGGTTGCCATCTAAACATCTGCATCCAACGTAGCTTTAATCGATTTGTATTTAAGGTCGCTGCGTTGCGTGTCACGACCTATCTTTCATTGTTGGATTTTTTGTCTCCAACCTTCATATGCACGTGCACTTTGGCGTTCCAGCTTCGAATTATGCTGTGCACACCAGCCACTCTTTTCGAAACTGCGACATTTGCCCAAATCGTCTACTAAAAACACTCTACATAAATACGGTTCTCCCCACGTATCTTTGCGCAACACGGATTCGTTGGGATTTTCTTTTAGGCCAAATTTTAGCTCCACAGTTGCTCCTTTGATTTGATATTCTTCAAATCCAACAGCTTTCAACCGAAAAAAAAGGTATTCCCTGAAATATGAAATCAATGGTCCTGCATTCCGAATCGGGGGTTGAATATCACCTGTCAAAAGATTTAACTGAACTACAGTAGAACCATTTCTGACTGCATCACGATAAAGGACACCCAATGCCCAATACCCGCCGATGTCATTGTTCCTTGACGAAAATTTACCAACAATCCCAGCTGCTATTCCTTTAATTTCCCGTCGATTAACCATTATCATTTTCTCCCACCAGGGAAAGAATGCGCCCCTTTTTATACTCCGGCAACGGGAGTCTGGGGTGTTTCCGTACAGCGTTTCCCGGCATTGGCAGATTGTGCCACAATTTCGGATGGGGATAAACCCCGAATTCTACGTTAAAACTGATACGTCCAGATTTGCGACAGGTCTTCAGACCCGTGTTTTCGCCCTTTGAACATGGGACTATTTTCCGATTTCACCCCGGAACAGCGATATACAAAAATGCCAGGCCCAGAATGCCCACTGTTTCCACGATGCCCATAGCGATGATTAGAAAGGCGAAACCTTTGCCGCTTTCGGCGAGGCAGCGGATGGCGGCGGCGCCGATTTTGCCCTGCATGAAGGCGCTGAACATTTCGGCCAGTCCCCCCGACAGGCCGATGCTCAAGAGGAGGGCGCCCTCAGCCGCGACAATTTCGGGCGGGGTGCCCAGCATTTTGCGCATGAGTATCATGGCGTAGAGGGTTTGTGAGATGGGCATTCCTAAAAGGATGATGTAGTTGAAGCTTAAGGGGGCGTCGCTGCGGGCCTGTTTGGCCCAGGCGCCGGCTGCGGCCTGACCGGCGATGCCGATGCCGATGGCGCTGCCCAGAGCGCCCAGACCCAATGCCAGTACCAGTCCCAGTTGACCGAGCATTTCCATGGACTAGTTCTCCTTCCCGGCCAAACCAAACGGGGTGTATGGATACCCCGTCCAGCCCATGCCCAGATGGTTTGAAAATTCGAGCATATTGAGACGCACGCCGTGTGCAAACAGGGCCACCAGCGCCAGCGCGATGTTCAGGCTGTGTCCAAGTACAAACACGGCGGCCGCTCCAATCAGCGACACCTGCGCCACTTCTTCAGCCAGCAGATTAAAAGTGGCGCCCAAAATGGTGGATGCGAGGCCCACGGCCATCAGTCGAATGTAACTGATGGTGTCCCCAAGGACGCTTAAGGCCCCAAGCGGCAATCCCGCCACGCCCAGCGCCAGTCGCTTGAACAGTTTTTCCCCAGGTTCCGAAAACAGTACTACCAGTGCGGCGCCAAAGGCCATCAGCGGCTTCATCAGGGGATTAACGGGCGCATCGAGCACCAGCGTGTTGGTTAAAAACAACATGCCCCACACAATTGCCGCCCATCCCAGGTGCGATAACGTCTGCCACGACGGCAAACAAGACCAGCCGCGCCACACGCGGGCAAACGACATATGAATGGCGCCCAGCACAAACGATACAGCCATCATCTGATTGACCACATGGGCACTGGAGAGGTCGGCTTCAAACAATCGAATGCTGCTGCACATATAGCAAAAGGTTGCCAGCCCCCCCGAATGTTGCGTGAGTTCGCCAAGGTCAAAGCCAAAGAAACTCGCAATCATTATTCCCCACAGCACGGCCGCCACACCGATAATCAGGATAAGCTGCGCCATTTCTTTGGCGGGGCGCGTCTTTGCGATTTTGAATCCTATCATCGCCGAAAGGACCAGCAACAGACCATAGCCCCCATCGGCTATCAGCAGGGCACAGAAGACGGGCAGCGCCACCATAAAGCTTAAGGACACATCGTTCTCGCGATACCCGGGCATGACGCCCAGAATGCGAAACAGGGCGTTCACCGGACGCGCCACTGCCGGCGGTGTCCACAATGTGGGGGGCTGCTCTCCTTTTTGGGGTGGCACGAACTGAAGTCCCACCACAATTGGCGCCGCATCAATCTGGTGCTGCAACGCATCTTTTCGACGAATGGGAATCCACCCCGTTGCAATGAATACACTCTCATCGCTAAACGCACCTGCCATGGCCTGTTGCCAATGCAATATGTTCAAAAGCGAATCCTCTCGGTGACGCAGTGTCAGCAAAGAAGCCGCCAGCTGCTGCATCTGTCTTTTCAATTCAAGCGCTTCTATTTCAAGTGTATACAACTCCAGGTTAAGAACATTTGCGCTTTCCCGTGGAAACTCCAGCGGGATGGCTTCGGCCTGTTCCAGTTGTTTTTGGGGCAATCCGTTTGCGACCACCACCGCATGGTTTTTCCCATGGCCACTATCAATCACGATGAGATTGGCGTCTGTGAGCCGTGAAAGTTTGCCTGGCGCTACCCGCCAGAAGGACAAGGGCAATCCAGCATCGGTTAGCTGTGCCACATCCTGCATTGACACATCGCCGAACCGGGCCTGCCTCTCCAGCTGCAGCCGCAATCGAGTGATGTTGTGGCCTGTATTTTCAATTTCCCGCTCCACCTTAAGAATCTGTGTGACCAGTTCGTCCGGTGTCATCTCGGTCCATCCAAAAGACGACGCCTTCACGGCGGCCGCAATCTTTATGGCACGACGGGTCAGATTCAATTGCGTTTCAAGATGCGACAGGTCGAGATGGGGATGGTCATCAACAGGAACCAGATGCAGGGCACAGAGGCCCCGCACCAGACGAAGCATGCGCTTTTTGTCCTGCTGACGGCAAACCAGCAAAAGCTTTTCCATGGGTTCAATCATGAAGTGATATCCCTCCAAAGGACACAGCCCTTTCGCGCGCGGCTCGTCGTTTTTTCAATTGTTTGGTCCGAGCCAGTTTGGCGCGTCCCACCGCAGCGGTCTGCTCATCCCCCAGATAAATACGAATACGATGAATGGCAGATTTGGTCTTTGGAATCACCACCTTTTCAAACAGATTGAGTCGCTGGTTCACTCTGGCAAACTCTCTGCGCAATGCATTCCAGCGTTCCTGCTCTGCGTCCCTTTGCAATCTCACTTTGGTGCGTTCTGTCAGTCGTTCCAGCAATGCATCCACATAGGGCGGCGTGAACAGGGCGCTGTACTCCGGAGTTGGAAATTGCGCCGTTTTAAACAAAGGAATTTTAACCCCCGCCACATTCTTCTCCACCATGGTGACATCCACTGGAGTGGAAAGCGCCTCCAAATCAATGCAGGAGGGAAGGTCATTCAATGGGCGCAATGCCGATACCGCGTCTTCACGACTGGCAAGCTGCGCGTTTGCCCGCTGCAAATCCCGTTCGGCGTCGAGCAGGCTTTGCTGCAACAACTGATGTTTGAGTTTGAGCGTGGGCAAAAACCGTTCATACCGGGCGAGGGTATCCCGTTGTCGTTTGAGTTCCGGGCGTGTGAGTTTGACTTTATCCGCTTTCATGCGCCCCTCACTTTGGGCCAGTGCGCCGCGATGAGTTCTCTTTTAATACCGGTTTCACGGGGTTCGAAGCAACCCGCCAGAATTTCCCAACACAAATCCAGCGCCTTTTCCAACGAAATATCCACCTTTAAATCCATGATTCGGGATTCAAAAAGTTTGCCGTATTTGAGCAGTTTGCCATCCCACGCGCTCATTTCGAAACCCATGCTGCGCTTTTCCATGGTCTCCAGGTAGCCCGAGTACAACTGAATGCACCCGTCCATAATGGCGCGATGATCATCCCTGGTGGCGCCGTTGACCCGCTGCTTCAAACGACTCAGACTCCCAAAGGGCTCAATGCGTCCGCCGCGCAGATAAAACTGCCCCTCGGTAATATACCCGGTGTTGTCGGGCACCGGATGGGTCACGTCATCGCCAGGCATGGTGGTTACCGCCAACACGGTAATACTGCCTGCATCCTCCAAATCCACCGCCTTTTCGTAGCGTTTGGCCAGCTGTGAATACAAATCGCCGGGATACCCGCGGTTGGACGGAATCTGTTCCATGGTGATGGCCACTTCCTTAAGCGCATCGGAAAACGCCGTCATGTCGGTGAGCAGCACCAGCACCCGTTTGTTCTTTCGAGCATACGCCTCGGCAATGGCCAAAGACAAATCCGGCACCAGCAGCGCCTCCACTGTGGGTTCCGAGGCGGTATGCACCACCATGACCGTACGGCTTTTTACTCCTCTGGAAGCAAAGAGATTGCGGAACATCAGGTAGTCGTCGTGGCGCAATCCAATGCCGCCCAAAATGATCACATCGGCTTCTGCCTGCAATCCAATACGCCCAAGCAATGCATTGTACGGTTCTCCGGCTGGTGCAAAAATGGGAATCTTTTGCGATTCCACCAGGGTATTGAATACGTCAATCATGGGAATTCCCGTGCGCACCATTTTGTCCGGCAATCGCCTGACCCAGGGATTCACCGACGGTCCCCCCACCGGGATGGGGGCATCCTGCAATGCCACGCGACCATCCCTTGGCCGCCCTGCCCCATCCAGAATTCGCCCCAGCAGATTGTCGCTGAACGGCACTTCCATGGGGTGCCCTAAAAATCGCACCCGGTCCACCGTGGAAACCCCCTGGGTTCCCGAAAACACCTGCAGTGTGACTTCATCGCCTTCCAGCCGAATCACCTGGGCCAGAGAAGCGCCCCGTTTGGTTTCCAGCACCGCCAAATCATCAAACCCCACTCCCGTGGCGTGCACGGTAATCACCGCGCCGGATACTCTGGAGATATGATCGAAAAACTTACGCATCCATTGCCTCCACGGAGTGCTGCCGTTCAATGAACGCGTCAACGTCACGCATGGCCGCAGCGAATTCATCAGACCCGAAGGGCTGGTGGTTCCAATGACGAAACAAATCCATCGCCTCGAAGATGGCCTGACGCGCCTGCGCCTTGTCGTCAACACGCAAAGGCGTTCGGATAAACGTCAGCAAAACGTCAAATACTGTTTGCTGACGTTCCCTTTGCGATGAACTGTCCACGACTTCAAATGCGTTTTGCTGCAGATAAACGCTGTCAAACAAATCCGCCTTGAGCATGGTGACAAAATCCGCCGTACTGGTGCCTTCCTCGCCCACCACCGCCATCATTTGCCGGATTTCGTCGCCTTTTTTGAGCAGCGCCATGGCCGTTGCCGTTTTGGAGTTTTCAATTATTCCCTGGTACGTGCTCCACGACAAAAGCGGGTCAATGGCGGGGAATTTCCGCGCATCGCTTCGAGCGCGACTCAACCCGTGAAACGCTCCCACCACCTTGAGAGTGCCTTGAGTCACCGGTTCTTCAAAACTGCCGCCCGCGGGCGACACCGTACCGCCGATAGTCACCGAGCCCACCCGTCCGTCTTTGAGTTTGAGGCATCCCGCTCGTTCATAAAAATTGGCAATGCGGCTTTCCAGATATGCGGGAAACGCCTCTTCGCCAGGAATCTCCTCCAGGCGTCCCGACAGTTCGCGCAGCGCCTGTGCCCAGCGACTGGTGCTATCGGCCAGCAGCAATACGTTCAGCGCCATTTGACGATAATACTCCGCAATGGTCACCGCCGTGTACACCGATGCCTCTCGGGCGGCCACCGGCATGGATGACGTGTTGCAGATAATGACCGTGCGTTCCATCAGGCTGCTTCCGGTGCGCGGATCGGTCAGTTCGGGAAACTCACGCAGCAGCTCCACCACCTCCCCGGCCCGCTCCCCACACGCTGCCACCACCACCACATCTATCTCGGCATGCCGCGAAGTGATTTGCTGCAGCACCGTTTTCCCCGCGCCAAACGGTCCCGGGATACAATAGGTCCCTCCTTTTACAATGGGAAAAAGCGTATCGAGAATGCGCACCCGGGTCACCAGTGGTTCAAACGGCAGCAATCGTTCCTTTCCGATGGCCAGAGGGACCTTTACCGGCCATTTCTGCTGTAACGAAAGGGGATGGCGCACGCCGGCCCGGTTTTCCAGCATACCAATTTCATCCTGTGTAGTGAACTCCCCTTCTTTGGCGAGCTGACTCAGTGTCCACTCGCCCATCATCTGAAACGGGATCATGATGTGATGTTTAAAAATGCCTTCATCCACAATGCCCACGGTCTCCCCAGCGGATAGTTTGGCCCCCACCGCTGCGGTCGGCGAGAAATGCCATTTGCGCTTTGACGGCAACGCTTCTATATAAGTGCCGCATGTCAGAAAATTTCCCGCCTGCTTTGCCAGCTGTGGCAGGGGATTTTGCAACCCGTCAAACACCTGCCCCAAAAGCCCCGGTCCCAACGATACCGACAGCATTTCCCGCGTAAAGTGAACGCGGCACCCCACCCTAAGACCGCGCGTATCTTCAAACACCTGAAGGTCCACCTCGTTGCCGCGAATACGTACGACCTCGCTGAGCAGTTTAACGCCGTCGGGGCGTTCGCAGTAGGCCACTGAATTGAGCATGGCGAAGTGCGATACCCACGCGGTCACCAGATTGCCAAACACCGTGATGAGTTTTCCGTCTTCAACATTCATTGCGCAGCGCTCCAGTTCCAGCGGGAGACAGGTGCGCGAAACCTCAGCGCCGCTGCGGGCATCTGCGCCGCAACCACCGCCGCCTCAATGCAAACAACCAGCATTGCGCTGTATGCCACAATTTCATCGCCCAGAAATGAAAACCACTGTCCCTGGGCGCGCATCCACTGCAGACGTCCATTGAGCAAAAGCCGATATCCATTCACCGGGTCATCGGTGTTGGCCCATTTTGCAGCAAGGGATACCGCTTCGCCATCGTATGCCACCGTCCGTTCACGCATTCGCTCCACGCGGGGACGCAGATGGGGATTTCGTTTAAATCGCACCAACTCAAGTTCATACGCCAACGCCAGTTCGAACTCTGCCAACTGACACAAAAACCGAATGTGCAGTTGTTTTCCCAACGCATTCAATGCAGAGAAGTAGTCAAACCAGCGCGATTCAACAAGCGGCAATTCCCGCTGCAATGCCATTCTTTCAAAGACCGCCAGCAGCGCCAGTTGCAATTCGGGATGCGGCGCCAGTTCTTCAAGCAGCTCAGACGGCATAATGGGCGGCGGATTTCCCGGGGCCGGCAGTGACGGCAGAGAGGATATGGCATAATAGTATTTCATTACGTTTGGTCCGAAGCACTTGCGGATTCACGATTTTGTGACACCGCCTCCTGCACACGTTTGGATACTTCCTCAGATAAAAGGGGCCTCAGCAACGATACCACCGCACCGGGCGTCACCTCCACGCCACCTCCCCCCTGCCGATATTCGAATCCCAAATCCAGCAGTCCGGTTTCCACTCGAAAAACAGGTTTGGCAATATCGCCAGAAGGAACTGTCAATTGGGTAAGCGCTTTGTTCACCACGTCTTTGGCGTCATCGCCGGCAACCCGAAACACTATCGCTTCATTGGGTTTCTCTGCCTGCTTAGCGGCAAAAGTCACCGCCACCTGTTGGATAAATGTTGCAAGCATGCCGTGGTCGCGAAACACCTCTGCGGCGCTGTTATCGATCATTCGCTCTACCGCGTTGCACAGTCGATGCTGTAACTCCAGCACGGCATCTCTGGCCGCCAGCGCCAGCTCTTCGGTCTGCCGCAAGGCCTCAACTTCCTGCTGTTTTCGGGCGTCGGCCAGTATCTCGGCCGCCTTTGCATTGGCTCTGGCAATGATTTCTTCGGCCTCGGACTCGGCCACAAGGAGCAACTTGTCCCCAGCCGCTTTTCCCGCAGCCACACCATCTTCCTGTAACGTACGTACAAAGGATTCTATAGATTGCTGCATATGGCATGTCCCCCTTTGCCATTTACAATTATACTTTAATGTACAGCAGGCAGCGCCATGGACAAGCAAATCGCCCCACGAACACAAGAGAGGGCAACAGAAGCCGTTAACTGACCTCCAGCTGAAAAGTGTTCCGTTCTCCTGCCTAATATCCATTGCGAAAATGTGCCGTTCGAGAGTCCCTGTTCCCGCGATGCAAAGTACACACCCCGGAGCTTGCATCATTGATATCGGTCTGTGGCGTGCGCCGTACATGGGACTCTATGTGGCCATCAGGTTTCCGCTGTTGATTTTTCTCACCATTCTATTCACTGCGCTCATCAACTGGATGCTGGCCCACGTTATTGGCGCAGATTTCTCATTTCGCCAGTCCCTTCTGGCGCAACTGATGGCGTTTACAGTGGCCGCCATGATTCTGGCCGCCATTGCCCCCATTACGCTTTTCATTTTGCAAAATACGCCACCCATTTCCACAGGAGAACTGTTTGGGCATCACTTGTTCCTCCTGATAAACGTGATAGTTCTCGCGCTGGCGGGGATCGCGACCAACGGACGACGCTACCAGTTCTTCGCCCAAAAGACCGCGACGCCCATCATTGCACGGCAGGTACTGGTTGCATGGCTGGCGGGCAATCTCCTGGTGGGCGCACAATTGTCGTGGAATTTACGACTGTTCATTGGTTCGCCGCATCTGGCAGTGCAGTTCTTAAGGTCCAATCCGTCTGAAGGTAATTTTTATGAATCGGTCTTTTATAACACAATGGCGCTCATCCAAACCGCACAATAATGCAGGGCAAACAAATGTTCGCATCGATTCCAGTCGCGCAGCATCGTTCAACGCTGTGTTAAGTCGAAACGGACATCGTACTCGCTATCATGGATAATAACGGGCGCGAGAAGCATCGTTCTCCCAAACATCACAGCATTTCACCGTAATCTTTCCGTTCGCAGGAAGTCGCTGTTCGACCTCCTCAAAGATGACTTTGGCAAGCAGCTCGGAAGAAGGGCTGTCTTCAATAAAAGGCGGAACTTCATTTAAATGTCGATGGTCAAACGCCTCAATCGCTTCTTTCATGATGGCATCGAGTTCGTGAAAGTCCAGCAGCATACCGGAATTGTCAAGAGAATCGCCTTTAAGGTGCACGCGAACTCGCCAGTTATGACCATGGAGCCGCTCACATTTGCCATTATAGTTTCTCAATTGATGTGAAGCCGAAAATGTACACTCTCTATATATTTCAAACATTATTACTTCCACTGACAAAAAAAAATGTTAATAATTACTCTCATGAGCACAACTTATATATTCATTCGTACATCGGAAAGCAATGATTTCTATCCAGAGGTTACACGATGATTTCGCGCAGGAAACCCCTTGCAATCGCATTGGGTACAATGACGATATTTCTACTGTTCGCGTCCGCCGCACTGCCGCAGCAGGTAGAAACGGGAATATTAAACATTGACTCCATTCCCGGTGGGGCAACGGTATATGTGGATGGCCGGATTCGAGGTACCACCCCTGTGCTGCTGGAAGTTTTAGCCAATGAACATACCATTATCATTGAGCAACGCGGGTATGAAACACACAAATCAAACATCACAGTAAAAAAAGACAAAGTGGTGCGCACCAAAATCAGACTAACAAGACAAAAACCCAAACCGAACAAAAAGCGCGCACAAACAGCCTCCATTACACCAAATGCGATTCAGATTAAAGAAAACATCAGAATACATCGCCCCAAAAACAACAGTGCGCCAGGAACCGTTTTTCTGGATACGACACCTCAGTCTCTCACCGCATCCATTGATGGGTATACCATATCCAAAACAACACCTGTCGCCTTCGATATCCGTCCGGGCATTTATGAACTAAAACTTTTTAATGATAAAAACGAAATAGTGTATCAGAAAACGATTTTTGTGCGTTCGGGCAAAACCCTCTCTCTGGATATTATCATACAGAAAAAACGTACAATAGATTACACTGATCCGTGGAAGTAACAGCCCTTCCTTTTAGTCCGCTGCCCTCTCTCCCAAAAATACACTCTCATCAAACCTTTTTGACTTGATCCCATACTGCAAATACTGCTACGATGCCGCGATTTCTGTGCATTAAATCAACCAAATGCATACAGAATCAAACGGAATTATTTACAGAACCGTTTATTTTTTTTGACCACTGATAACTGGTTCTGGTTTATGATAGCCATAGATCCTGAGAAGGATCTGAAACGTATTGTGTGTCAGGTTTCCCACACGGGGAAACATCCCATACTCAGGAGGATAGATTAGTGAGCAGCTCTGAGAACGACCCCAAAAAAGCGGAAGAGATGTCGTTGGCCGAACTTTTAGGAACGTCCGAGGCCGCCAACATCTCAAATGAAGAAACTCCGGCAGAAGATTCAGACGATGATAAATCCGGCCTAATCAATCTGTCCCAAATGGCAGCGTTGCTGGCAGCCCCCACGCAACCGCAGGCGCAGCCAGAGGCGCCCGTGCGTCAAAGCATGGAACCAATGTCCGGATATCAAGGTGGTATGCCAGGGGCTGGATCTATACCTCCCGCACCTCAGCAATCTCTTCCGACCAGTTATCCCCCGCCATCGGCTGGCATGCGTGCAATGAATGACTATGCCGATGTGGCGCCACAAAAAAAGAAAAGCCCGGTTGCACTTTTCGCCATAGTTGCCATTGCAGTTATTGCAGGGGGAGTGGGAGCGTTTGTTGCACTGTCCGGTAATAGCGACGACAAAGCCGTAAAGGTGGCACAACTCGAAGCGGAACTGGCAAAGGCAGAATCCAATGTTGCCACTGCAGACAACACTGCTCCGACAGCAGCACCAGAGGCAACCGCTGAAGCGGAGCAGCCCGCCGCGGCAGTGGCAGAGTCTGCAGATGCGAACACCGAAGATGCGACCGCTGAAAATGGAAGCGCTGATGATAATGAGGATTATGTAATCGAAGAGGAAGAAGTTGACGACGGCAAAGGCGGTAAAAAACGCCGAAAGGTTCGAAGAGTTCGACGCAAAGCGTCCAAAGCATCATCCTCTGCCTCTGCCCCCAAAGCCACTGCAGCAGCGGTTGCGGAAGCGCCTAAACCCGCTGCCAAAGCCGCCGCTCCCGCTCCGGCGCCAAAATCAAAGACTCCTGAAAAAAGCGCAGACAAAACATCCGACCTCGATAGCCTTCTTTCGGGCGGAGGCGGTGGGGGATCTGCCGGCAATGACGGCGGATTGCCTCAGAAACCGAGCAGAGGGCAGGTTCAGAGCGCCATGGGAAGCGTCGCCCGGAAAGCAAAAGGGGTTTGCGGCAAATCCGGTTCCGGCAAAGTGAGCGTTCGCATCATCGTGGGTAGTAATGGTGTGGTTCGGGACGCCATACCGCTGGGTGCTCATTCAGCAGATACTCTCGGCAGATGTGTTGCCACGTTTGCCAGAAGAACGGCTCGGCTTCCCGCATTCAAGGCTCCCACATTTACCTTTACGTACCCGTTTAATATTTGACAAATCCGCAATTCGCTCTTTTAGTGACAGCATGAGAATGCTGTTACACATACCCAACTATTATCACTTTGTATTTACGATCCTCTCAATTCTGCTCGGTACAATCGTTGTGTCCCCGGCGAATGCAACGGACCCGCGCATAAGCGCACGGGCGGCATTTCATCCACAGGAAATCCAACCCGGCAAACACGCTGTTTTGACGGTGGAAATAGACGTCCCCGAGGGTTTCATACTGTACAGCCCGGTCCGCATACCGGACGGTCCGCTGGCGTTGCAGATGGCGCCACAGGCCCCGGCGCTCGAACCGAGAGGACCCTGGTACGGCACTAGGCCTCGGGTCAAATGGGACGATGCGTTCGAAAAGAAAGTGGAGTACTATAAAAAGCGAGCAACCTTTGAGCGTTTATATGCGGTTGACACGCCAGGGCGTATCAGTGTGCCCATTTCCATTACGGGTCAAATATGTGATGATAAAAGTTGCTACAATCAAAAAACGACAACGACGGCATCAATTTCAGTCTCCGAAAACGCCCCCCCCGCCAATCCACCAGCAACCTTATCCGGAGTTGCGTTTGACGATTCGCACACACCAGGAGAGATCACAACATCAACCGATGGCAACCACTTAACTGAGGATTCGGCACGAAATCGTCCTGAAACCATTGGCCTTTTGGCGTTTTTACTCATGGCAGTTGTGGCTGGTTTTGGCGCATTGCTCACACCGTGCGTTTTTCCGATGATTCCAATCACAATAAGCTTTTTTTCAAAGAATCAGAATCTGTCTTCGCGGACCAGTTTGTTCCTGGCAGCTGTCTACGCCATTTCCATTATCATCGTGTACACCATACCAGGGGTCGTGTTGTCGATGATTTTTGGTGCCGGGAGCATGCAGGCCATCTCCACACATCCGGCATTCAACGTATTCATCACAATGCTGTTGATCTTTTTTGGGCTCAACCTCATCGGTCTTTTCGAGATCCGACTGCCTGGCTGGCTGATTAACAAATCCGCACAGAAGGAGCAGTCTTACACAGGTAAGACCCCAACACTGCGCAAACAGATCGCTGGTGTGTTCTTTATGGCTGTCACGTTCACGCTGGTTTCCTTTTCGTGTACCGTCGGCTTTGTTGGCGGGTGGGTGCTTCCACTGGCGGCACGAGGAGACGCATTTTACCCCATTGTAGGCATGTTGGCGTTTTCGTCGGCATTCGCTCTGCCCTTTTTCCTGCTGGCACTTTTCCCCGCAGCGGCAACACGACTGCAGGGAAAAGGCGGCGATTGGATGGTTGCGGTTAAAGTCGCATTTGGTGTTATTGAGCTGGCGGCCGCCATGAAGTTTATATCCAATCTGGATTTACATTTTCAGTGGGGCATCGTGACAAGAGACGTTGCGTTGTGGGTCTGGGTAGTCGCATTTCTTCAGGGCGCCCTCATTGTGCTGAAAGTTTATCAACGCCGAAAACCCGCTAATACCGGTCCCGGTATCGTTCGAATTGTACTGGCTGTCATTCTTATTGGATTTGCTGCCAAAAGCTATAGCGGTACGGGAAACAGCAATCCCATGGGCGGCTGGATAGACGGCTGGCTCCCCCCATTGCCGTATCCGTTGTCTGTTGACGAACAAAGCGATACCATTTCGGGGGGACACCTTCCATTCCTGAAGGATAATCTGAACAACGCCATGGCCACCGCCAGAGAGCAGAAACGCCCGCTCTTTGTGGACTTTACCGGTTTTCAATGCGCCAACTGCCGCCAGATGGAATCGAATATCTTTGTGCGGCCTGAGGTTAAAACACGGCTTCAGGAGATGGTGCGCGTAAAGCTGTACACCGATGGCCCCAAAACCGTACACCAGCAGCAGCGGGAGTACCAGTTTGAGCGATTTAATACCGCGGTATTGCCATTTTACGTTATTGTAAATCCTTTTGATGATACCGTTCTCGCCACATTTTCCAGTATGACCAATTCAGAAGCGGACTTTATCCGCTTTTTGGACAAGGGCCTCTTTGCCTTCAGACAGATAAAGACGTCGACTGCGGATACCCCGAAACCGACCGCAAAAGAGTTGGTAAATTCAAAGGTGGAAGACATGCCTGAAATCCATCTGTTGCGAAGGGGGATTCCGTTCAAGTTCGATTTACCACTTCTGCTCACGGATGGTCGCGCAACAGAAGAACGTATTCTGGGCAAGTGGACGCTGGTGAATTTTTGGGCGTCATACTGCGCCCCCTGTAAAAAAGAACTGAATCGTGACATTCCAGAGGCACTGAAAAAACATCCAGATATTCAGTTTGTCAGCATTGCCGTGGAACCCGAGGAAACCGTTTCATCGGCCAAAGCGTTCCTGAAGCGTGTCGAGCTTGAGCAATACACTCATTTGTTGGCGCCTGAGGATTGGCCGGAAGAGACGCTGCCAAAAGAAATACAAAAGTATTTTGCACTTCCATCCAGCCTGTTGCTCAATCCCGAAGGGGAGATCATATGGGCGCAAAAAGGTTCCATCGACGAACAATTGCTTCTCACACTCTTTAATCAGATAATAAAAAGGTGAAGTAACCTTTGCCCGCAACTCGCGAAATATCAGGAACTTCTTCACCACATCTAAAATTTTTCCGAAATGTGTCGACTTTAGAGGCATGGGATTTTTAGAAAACGCCTTTAACAAATCAAATGAAGTTCAACGCGGGTTGCCAGTGGCGCTGTGCATCAGCGAAGATAAATCCTTTCTCAACAGCATGCGGGTCCATCTGGGCAAAAGCGGTTTCGTTGCGATAGTAACCAGTAACCCCACTGAAGCGTTAATGCTGGCCGAAGACAACAAACTGGATGTGATTATCTGCGACTACGAATTATCGCAAATTGATGGTATCAGTCTTTTTGAGAAAATTCAGCAGAACAAGGGCGAGGACAACACACCTCCCACGCTTATTGTGACCGAAAAATACGCGGCGCCTCTGCTGTCTCGCTGTGTCACAGCCGGGGCATCGGGACTTCAGGCGAAAAACGAACCCATCGACATGATCATTGAGCGGGTTATTTCTCTGTTGGATGACACAGAGCTTCGCAATGAACTCGAAATGAGTGTCACCAGGCGCGCCACTGAGGGTGGAACAGACCTGCTTACTCGAATCGCTTCCAGAAAACATTTTTCAAGGCGGTTTTCCGCAGAGTCCGTGGCGTCCTATCGCGATCGCAACGACATATCTCTGTTGATGCTCTCAGTGGATCGTTACGAGGTATTTGAGGAACGCCACGGAACGCAACCCATGGAGAACATGCTGGCCAACGCTGCCAAAATCATTGAAGGAGAGTTGCGCTCCCGGGATTGCGTGGGACGCTACTCGGACCATACGTTCGCCATCGTTTTGCCTGAAACACCTCTGGATGCAGCCAAAGCAGTGGGGGATCGCCTGCGACGCCTCATCGGTTCAACGGAGTTCGGCAGTCTGGATGCTCCGATACAGGTGTCTCTGAGCGTTGGCGTCAGCTCCAGGCCCACCGGGGTTCGCGCGTCTCCCAGCGAAATGATTACGCAGGCGTTGCGCAGTTGCACTGCGGCCAGAGAGCTGGGAGGAAACCGGGTGGTTACAGATAAAAAACTGTCCGGGCAACCCATCGCGCTTCTGGTGGGAGACCAGGAGCCACTGCTGAGTCAATTAACCACTAGTCTGCAGACCGCCAGTGTAGAGGTTCGCGCAGCTGCAACCATGGATGAAGCAAGAGATATTCTCGAAAATCTGCCCACCAAACTAATTGTTCTGCTGCATACAGGCAATGATCTCACAAGCCTGGACTTCCTCCGGTGGACCAGAGACAAATATCCACGGGCAAAACGCATTTACGTCAATCCCAATCCATCGCCACATCAACTGCAGATGGCCATCAACAAGGCGGGAATCCATTATTACCTCAGCGATCATTGGCAACAATCTGATTTAAACGAATTCGTGGAAGATCTCGTATATACCTGAACCAATGAGGTTTAACGAAAAGGCATACGCCTTTATAGCAGGCGTGTTTTAATTTCAGTCTTCCAGAATGGTAACTGCCACCGATGTGATGTTGTCTTTTCCGCCCCGTTCGTTGGCCAAATCAATCATTCGACTGCAAATCAGCTCAAAGTCTCCAGCGAAAATTTCTGAGATTTCATCCCTTTCCAAATAGCCATGCAGACCATCTGAACACAGCAGGAACTGATCATTGACACGGACAGATAAGATCTGGGTATCCACGTCGACATAGTCCTTGCTCCCCACGGCACGGGTAATGATGTTTTTATAAGGCGCATGTTCCGCCTGTTCTCGCGTGATCACACCTTCCCGGATTTGCCAGTTCACCAGAGTATGATCTTCTGTCAGCTGCAGCGTCTCTCCGTCGCGAATACAATAGATGCGACTATCACCCACTTGCGCAGTAATGGCATATGCCCCCGCAATCAGCATGGCAGACACAGTCGTCCCCATTCCCTGATGGGCCGGACTCTGTTCCGCCATTCCATACACCATGTAAGTGGCGGATTGCACTGAACTCTCAAGCAACCGACATATCGTGTGTGACGATTCCTGAGTTATCGGTTTGCTGGCAAAGTCATCGATAACCGCACGATTTCGAACAATCATATCGTGGACCGCGTCCACTGTCTCCTGGGACGCGATTTCTCCACCGGCATGCCCCCCCATGCCGTCAGCCACGATAAAAAAACCAATTTCTTCATCGATTAAAAAAGCATCCTGATTTATTTTGCGGCGCATCCCCACATGGGTATCTCCACAGGCACGTAATCGCATAACTCCAATTCACCTTTGCAATATTCAATTTGCCACTAAATATACTTCAAATTTATAGCACATAATACGTTCCGTCGAGCGTGTACTCAAGTGTTTTGGTGTATGATTTTAATACATAACAGAAATTATGCACCAGAATACAAGCCGGTCGAACGATTAATTGCCCAGAGGCAAAAATTGAACGTTCAACAAAATCGCTATTAGCGTCGACGGAAAGATTCAAGGATGCCCCTGACTATTAAGGGGCCACAGCGCAGCTCCGTGAAAAGTTTGGGTTAAAGAATGGAGAAATTATCAAAATAAAAAGCGATTTCGCGGGCTGCCGATTCGGGGGCATCAGAGCCATGAACGGCATTTTCAGTCATGCTGGCCGCATATAATTTACGAATGGTGCCTTCATCCGCCTTCTCGGGATTGGTCGCCCCCATCACTTTTCTGCAAACAGCGATAGCATCGTCGCCTTCAAGTACCATGGCGACCACTTTGCCGGATGTCATGAATTCCTTCAAACCATCGAAAAACGGTTTACCCACATGCTCGGCATAAAAGGCTTCCACTTTATCGGTGGAGAGTCTGGTCATTTTCAAACCAACCACCTTCAATCCCGCGTCTTCAAGCATTTTAATAATTGCACCGATATTGTTGTCTTTTACAGCATTGGGCTTCACTACACATAAAGTTCTTTCTGTTGTCATAATTCAGTCTCCTCGTTATTCGTCATGATTCTGATTGAGGTCATCCTCAGTTAATTGCAATTCCTCTTCGGTCGCTTCCTCGTCAACAGCTTTCCCTTTTGTTTCAGCCTGCGTCGCGTTTTCTGCCGCGGCCGTCTTATCGGGGCCCACAAATTTCGCGTCCGGGGCCATACCATATTCGCTTTTCAGTTTTCTTTCCAGCTTCTTAAACAAAAGACTTTCGATGTATTTCGGTTGTCCATGAATGTTCATTTGAACCCGAACGTATTCACGATTGTTTTTGACCACTTTCAATACTTCCAGCGAACCATTGGCCGATATTCCCGCATCTCTGTATTCGAAAAGCAAGTATCCGGTTTCCTTGTCCTTTTCGAGAATCTGAAACCCATTATCGACGCGAATGAAACGCACCGCACAGCGCCATACAACAGTCTCACTGTACGTTAGCTCCTTAGACATGGACGCAGCCAGACCATGTCCCGCCAACAGAACACCGCACAAAACGGTGAGTATCAATATATTCTTCATCGCAGACCTCCTGTATGTATTACTACTACATCAGACGACATCATCCAACTTTTCATCCAATTTGGTTCAGATTGAATAGAAAATGGGTTGCTCGCACCTCACCACCAGCAAAACGAATCGCCAACAAATCGCAACATGAATGGATTTGTGCCAGTCCTAAATTTCTGTAAAATATGGACTCTGGTAATCCTGGTCGGTCAGCCGTTGTCCCTTTGACATTTTTTCGATTACATCGAAAGTCGCTTTGTCTCGCTGTTTTCGGGTTTGAAATTTCACTTTGGGCCGCTGCGCATTTTGATTTCTGGACAAATCCCGCTTCCCCAAAATATTTCCCATGGTACTTGTGCCGCTGGAGGTAAAAATGTCAACAACTTCCTGCCCCGGAAGCGCTTCCCATATGTCCAGACTGGCGCCTCCAAGACTGCCCTCAAAGATTTTGATATTGTACTTCTTCGACAAAGTATCGACGTTGCCAGGGTCTCTCTGAGAGCTGGCTGGAACTGCGCTTGCAAAAAAATATCCTTCGCCAAACTTATTGTGACGCACATCCACCCGGCCGGCGAGCTGTTTTTCGATATACCGCTTCACCGACTCAATGGAATGCGTTCCTTCGAAGCGTTTCACTTTATCTCCCGCTTCAATGGGAATCATTCCTTTGGGAATGCGAATCCCAAACACCATGTGATTTCCGTGGGCCAGCACGGACACATCATGCGTTGCAACTTTGGAATCGGTATCTTTGGCTGCCGGCATTGGCGGCGCCTTCCGTGTTACGTTGGCGGGCGCAACAGTTTCTGAATCCACCTCACTGGAAATCTCCTGCTCTCTCTCGCAGCCAAAGGCGAGCACCCACAATATCAGCAGCAGTCCACACAAAACCCCAATGCGCATACTGCACCTCCAATCACATCACAATGGACCAGGAATCGATACCGACGCGAGTGAAGCCTCTCGCGGGAACGGGCAACGGCACCGAAATGGTCGAAATTTGCGGTTTGGTCGAATTCGGCGGCAATGGTGCGCCACTGTCGGGATCCATGGCACGCGTTTGCGCCATCAGAGTAAACCCTTCACGGCCGCCGCATGGAGGATTACGAACGAGTTTGAGCCCTGTCAGTACGGTGCCGTCATACACCATGAACGGTTGCAACGCATCTTCGCCTTCGACTTCCATCTTATTGAACACCCCCGTCAACTGATTGCTCGAATCGACTTCATTGAGGGTGTTGTAGTTCACCCCCCAGATTTTGGAACCACCGTCGCCGCATGCGTTGGTGGACGATTCGCTCAATGGTACGAATGTGGAAAAATACGCCACCTTGTCAAACACAAATATCCGCCCCAGCAGTTTTTCACCGAGTCCAAAAAATTCGTAACCATCCACAGCCGTGACCTGTCCCTCGGCTTTACGAGCGTCGGTTGCATTTGTGGAAGTCTCCTCCACCATTTGCATCTGGTAGGGCAGCAAACCGGAATTCGCGGAAATAGTAAACGGTAGATCACCGGCCACAATCGGTTCTCCTATCCACCAATTGATTTTGGGCGGCGCCATATTCAGGGTAGAGGTTGTCGCGCCCCCGGATTCAACCACTTCAATCAGAGGCGTCTGCGTGATGGAATATACGCGATGGTGATCCAGATTTTCCATACCGTCGATTTGACCCGTGCCAAACAAAAGTACGTTGTTCAACTCGTCATCCTGCACAACTGTCGGCGGCGCCAGCATGGGAATTCGCGGAAACGGGAACTCCTTATTCACACATGCCTGTCCGGTGCAGGCATTCATGCCGAGATCACTTTTGGTTAGGGTGCCACTAAACATGGCCTTCTGCTCATCCAATGAACACGGCAGGGAGACATCGATGTCCTTTGCCCCGCAGCACCCCTTGGATTTAGATTTGGCAGCCCCCGGAGCTGAATCGCTCAGGCAATCGTAGTAGGGATAGTGCTCTGCCAGCAATGTATCGAAAAACAGTTTTAACTTCCATTCCGAAGGATCGGTGCTGCTCAAATCTATTTGCCAGATACGTCCCCGATCATCCCCGATAAACGCCTGGTCGGCCACTTTGCCGGTTTTTATACTGTTGGGCACCACTGGCTGACCAATCAACTGCGCCACGCGCGCTCTGGCAATATCGCCATTAAACAAAGGTGATATGAACAGGGAAGTATCTGTTAAATCCACATCGGCGTCCACGGTGGGATTGAGGTATCGAAGCAGTTTGCCATCTCCAAGGCGCACGATGTAGACACCGGTGGAAACGCCCAAACCGCCGTTTTCACCAGCCTTGTATCCCCCTGGCAAAATGGCCACAGCCACCTGGTGTTCGGCGGATGTTGCCTTTTCAATGGGCAGTGGACCTTTCATGTACACATATGCCAGCTCCGGCCTTGCCAGCCCCATGCCCATTTCTCCAAACATTCGCCGGACCTGGGCCGCTTCAGAGGTGGGATCTTCTCCATCAGGGGGATATCTGGATGCGTTTGTGCCAAATCGATCGGGCGACAGTTCCCACCGAAACACGGGCCTGTGCTCGGGGGTTTCTGTCACATCCAGCGCAAAGTATCCATACCCGCCCTTTCCAAGGCCACCAACAACGATGGAGCGCCAGTATTTCAGCTCATTTTCCGGCGAATCCAGTTTGCGGTAAAGCAGCACATCGGCCGCCACCGGAGGACCATCCACACCAAAAATATGCTGGTATCCCCCCACTCCCGCCTCCACCTCGTAGTCAGATGTGTAATCGCCATCCACAAGTGTGTTGGTTCGCTTAATCCCAATGGGAAACTGTGTACCAATGGTGGGCAACAGCGCAGACGGGATGAAGCCCCAGCCTTCGGGTTTAAAGCTATCCGTTTTTGTTGGATCGTACATCAGATTAAAGGAATGCAAAATACCATCGTTGGTCCCCACATAAAGCAATGGTTTGCGCTCGGATAATGTCTTCTTCTCCCCAGCGCCATCTGCTGTAAAGGTGGAGGCGCGATACTCCTGATAAGAGGCGTACGGAACGCGCTCATTGGCAGGAGGCAGTACAAATGGCGTGGAACTGTATATATCTCCCATGGGATGCTCTGCCCTGGGGCCAATCGATGGCGTGTCCGTAAGAGCTGTACTGTCCGGGTACAAATAAACTGCCACCATTTTTGCGTATTCCGTTGATGTTTCAGCCTCTGATTCCGCAAGTCCCAAATCGTTGTCATACACCTCGCCTGATTTAAATTCCGTTAGTACATCCGGAAGTCCCAGCTGGAATGTGGCTTTGCTGCCATCGTACTCAAGCTCTTTGTCGGTAACATCCGGTTTGACCACATACAAACTGCGACCTTCGTCTTCTATCTGACTGGTGAGCAAATCGTGAAATGCCGTCACGTTATTGACGATTTCCGCGGACGTATCAGAATCGGTATCGGTTGCTGTTTCGTCTTTGCACAATTGTCCCTCCCGATACAAATACCCTTTCCATGGACCATCCCCGGAAGTCTGATAACCGGAATTCATCACCCACTGGGCAGCAATGCTGGTATTTTCCACACCAAACTCCGGATTAATGGCAGTCACCACCTCCGTCCGGGAAGATACGGTTTCCGGAGATATGGACTGCAGCACCATACTGATTACCATGCTCAGGTCCTCGGCAGAATTCACAAAGAGCGCCCCATTGGCCTTTTTGTCCTCGTGTTCGCCACCACAATTATTGAACCTGTCAAATTCATCCTTGTCCCGTTCGCACCAATCATTAACCAATACGCCGGAATCATCGCGTTCACGCCAGGGCGCTTCTCTAAACACACTCTCCCCATAAAGAACCGCGTCCTTTTTTTCCGGCCAACCTTTAAGGGCGAGCAAATTCAAGTATTGTCGCGGTGTCACCCATACCTGATCGTTGGCTGTCTCCACATCCGCTTTGCACTCTGCTTCGCTCAACTCTCTAAGCACAATGCAATCATCAGCCGGTTTGGGGCAGTAGGCTTCACCCGACACGGTGTCCGTTTGCCAGCCGGGAAAATTATCCGGATCAATGTCGCACCGATTCCGCACATCGGAATCCTTTCCTTTCATGTTGACGCCAATGACCACCAGGTACAGGGGTTCCACCGAAGCGGGATTGGCCGCGAGCTTCGATACCACCTGATACATCTGTTCCACTTCGGTGGCGGTGGAGTTAAACGGACAATTGTACGCATCATCCCCTGTGGCCGTCCATGGCGCGGGAGGAGCGCCGTTCATCAGTGTTTCAGCCAGCGACGTGGTGCTGTTCAACGTTTTATCCTTGCTGCAATACGCCTGCGGAAACTCCAGTGAGTCTGTCTGAATGCCATCCGTAATAAAAAAAGCCACCTTGGGACGACAGTCGTAAAAGAAATCCGATCCCTGGTTGTATGCCGGACGCACTTCGGGCGAATTGTAATAGTACTCCCCGGCGTCATCAAACATGGCGGCGTCAAACGAACAGTGATTGGGCTCCACGCTATTGAGCATCACACGCGCGTCATGGTTGGAATTTTCAAAATCGTTAGAGATGGGAATCATTCGTCCCACGGCCTGCGGATACGGTCCACGGACCCCGGCATTCCAGTACTTGCTGGCCGATCCCGTTGGCACGACGTTGTAGTAACTGTCCGGATCTGCGGGATTGCGCTGCTCATACGCGGTAATAAACCAGCGCGTATCCACCCCGTAATCCCAGCCGGACCGATGTATGTCCAGGTAGTCCGAAGATAAATCCCATTCCGCCGACGTAAAGTTTTTACTCGCTGCATTCCAGGTTTTTTGTGTAGGAGCCGGCAGATTGTCAAAACTCATTAGATTGAATCTGCCCAGCGTTCGAAATCGTTCCAATATGCCATCTGTGCTGCGATCGAGCGCCAAAGGATGATAATCGAAGCAAATGTGCCGAGTATTGTTTGGGTTATTCTTATCCACGACCTCTACATGGTCTTCATTTTTACACCAGCGCCGCTGTCCGGACATGGTGGAAAACTGTACCCCCAACCCACTCACGCTGGGCAGATTGCCGATGCACTGCTGGAAATCCTCATTCCAGTCCCCTCGACCACCGCCACTCTCACTGCTGCGGGGATCCCGACAATTCACCAGGCGAAAATGAGGCTCACGGCTATACTCCCAATACTCTGCGGTCAGCTTTGATATATCCTCATACATAGAGTTGCCGGCAGTGTCTGTGTCTGCATCTCCGGGTATGCCAGAAAGGGTATCTGCTTTGAGCATGGGGCGAATTACAGCTTCCTCATAAAAGCAATGCTGATAATGCGCTGGAATTGTCCCCATCAATGCTTCCATCACCATTTGCCAGGATGTGGAGAGCGACCCATAATCCTCCATTTCATTCATTTTATAACACTGCGCCTCGGCATCACGGGTTCTCTGGTCCGCCGTTGCATTGTAGCTATCGGGCGACTGGGGCTTTGTCCAATTCATACCGCGTCCCGTATCGAGGAGAATAGTCACATTGGGATTGATATATTGCCCCGGCAGCTGCGCTGTGGCATTGCCCGCAAACAGAACGCCCACCCAAAGCAGAATCGCGGATACTAAATATTGGTTTGTGTTCATTCTATCCTCACTTAATTCCCGTAGGCAGCAATGGGACCGATGGTGACCTTGCCTTTGCCGTTTGCCCGGGCCGTCTCGATGAATTGGCGATCCCACAGCCCATACGCTGTTCCAAAGCGCACGGACACATTAATTCCAAAAATGTACCATCCGTAATTCTGATCATCAAAACAGGAGTAGCCCGGGGGACACGGGCCCACCAGAGGCGCGTCATATGTAATCACAGTCTGATAATTTTCGTTCGAACTGCTGCTGACATCGCTTAAATCCGGCATAAACCCGGGAGGACAGTCGGTCCCCTCGGCAAACGTACATGTGCCAGGTACGCCTTTGGTATAAAAGTTATCAGAAAGGCTGAACGCGTATTGCACCTGCCAAAGATTGTTCTTGTCGCCAATAATCTCCTGGGCCTCTTCGGACCCGCCCGCTTTTGGAGAAAGAAACCGCAATCGATAATAATCCGGTGAGCTGCGCAAATCTGTAATGGCCACTGCCATGGCGCTCTCAACCAGGGCCACCGCACGGGTGGAATCCACATAGGCGCCAGTGGAAAGCGCTTCCTGTCGAGAATGTCGAATGGCCAGCAAGCCAATGCCGCTGATCATTATTATCAGCAAAAGCACCATGATAAGCACAAACCCCCTCTGTGATGATGTCCCGTGTGGTCCCATAACAACTCCCCGTTATATATTCAGCGTTTCGCCATTTTGAAACAGAGCCATCTGGCTTTCAATGTTTGGCAGTTTAACTTCAACGGTAAACCGGCGAATTTTGTAATTTCCCACATCCAGTGGCTTGCCATCGGCATCGGCTGGGGCATTGGCCAACTCATTGGTGAGCACGCTTCCTGCCGCGCCCCCGCGCTCCTGCAGCTGATCCGTGCGTTCCATGCGAACAGCCAGAGAAATGATGGCGGACCGCACATGCTCGGGAAACACGCGTTTATCATTAATATTTCCCGCTGCCGGTATTGGCAAATGTCCGGTACGCGACTCATTCACAATCGTGTCTGTATCAGAGGGAAGGGTTGTTCCCGCCGCGTTGGTGTAGTAGGCCTGATCGGCGCCCCTGTTTATATCCGGACCACTTTCAGAAGGATCCACCGCTCGAAACCACACCTGGAAATCCACCACATTTTCCGCAATCACCACCGCTCCCAGACGACTCGTGTTCGAAAGGCCCGAGGTAGGAAGGGTACTGGCAGTACTGCTGTCATAATTGATAAAATAGCGCATGAGCACCTGTCTGTTTGGAGTGTTTGGCGTGGGGGATTCAACCCGATACATCACGGCCTGATTGGCGCCAATTTTCACGTTTCTCTCGCCAAACGCCTTGTCAATCAACTCACCACTCATGATGTGAATCGTACACTTCTGACATACGCCATCGCTGCACTCCTCTTCCACCGGCGGATCCGCGGCATTCACCTTGGCTTCGTGTGTCTGACCTTTGGCGGTAACCAAATGGGCAAACGCATAATTGCCATCAAATTCCCTGCGGCACATGCCTTCGCGAAAAGCGGAAAAAATGGTCACTTCGTCGTTATCGGCATCCACCATTCCCTCGTACATGTTGTCCCCAATAAAATTTCCCACAAGAATGACCGTATCCGGTCCGGTGCCCCCCGAATTCAGATGGACGATTGGATTGCGGAAGTAGGCCTGATGCATCCCCGCTCCTCCACCTTGCCTGGAGACCATGGAGTTTTTGTTGTCATCATGCCTCGGATTGGCCGCGTAAAACATTCCTGTGCGCATAAAGTCGAATCGCAGCATATCGATGCCGGCCCGCGCCGCCTGGGACGCCTCAACAATCATCTGTTCATTCTGCGCCGTCTGGGTCATGGAACGGGTGATCAGTGTCAGCGAGATGGCCGCAATAGAGCCCAGCAACAGCGCCACCATCATTTCTATCAACGTAAATCCGCGTTGTCTCATTACATCTCCTGTGGACTAGTCCGGTTCCACCTTGTTGGCAAAATCCCTGGTCAGAATCTGTTCCAGCAACAGAGAATGAATATTGGGCTGCACCATGGTCTCACCTTCTGTCGCTGCGGAATCGGTATCTGTCCCCTTGACGAGATGGGTACTGCAGTCGGCCCAGTTTCCGGCATCCTTCTCCATATATCGCCCTTCTTTGGCCCATGTGATCATCACACTTGCATGAAACAGATTTCCCGGCAGCGCCTTTTCCGAGCCCGGGCGGACGTCCGGTATAATCCGAAAGTGAATGCAGTATTTGGCCGTGTTGACCGTACTGTAACCAGGGTCGGTCGAATTCCTCAGATACTCGTCAAATCGAACCGTATCCGATAGCGTTATCCAATTGCCATTGGCATCAAACCCGGATTTAAGCAACGGGAGGTAATTCACACTGGCCGAAGACAGTGGTGGGTCGTCGGGGGCGTATGCCGATACCTCATTGTGAAGCCAGGTCATGGCGAACTGGGCCAGATTGGCGGCGGCTGTACGTTCTCGACCGAACACCGACGCATTCATTGAAACCTTGTTCAGCGCCACCAGTCCCATGGCGGTTACCGAAAATATCACAACCGCAACGAGCACTTCCAGTAAAGAAAATCCAGCCGCGTTTCTGCATTGACGTTTACTGCACATCGAAAAATGCTCCTTTACTCTCCAGCGCCAATGAGTTTCACATAGGGATGACCACCCGCAGGCACCATCACACGTCTGGTGACGTCCACTGCGTTGGTCGGCGCCCCGTCTCCAGCGGGACAGGCAGCTGTACCGGAATCAAACCGGTTGAACCGAATATCGGCGCCACTCATCCAGGTTTTTTTATCCGATGACGGGGTGGCGCCCAACCACCCCACACACGCCCTTTCCCAAACTGCCGTGGTATCCACATCTGTGCCGTCAGTGCAGTCGGTATTTCCCACCATCCGCTCTCGAATCCACAACTGCCCCGTCCCATTATAGCAAAGCGCGATTGACATGCCCGAGGCGGGTTGTCTCACTACACATGCGCTACCCGCAACAAGTGCCACGCGAACATCACACATGGCCACACCCGCGTCCACAAATTCGTCAGTAGCCAGATACACTTTTGAATGGATGGGATCGGCAGGTTCCAGCGTCGCATCAACGCCATCATTCTCTTTAAGGTCGAAGCATCGTTTGCGCACGTTGTCGCTGCAGTCCGCGCCATCCAGCAGATTCACCCACATGGCGTTGTTTCGAATCTCAACCACAACCGCCTGGCGGCTTTTCATTGCCAATGCTCTGGCATCCGCAATGGTCCGCTGCACCAGATTGGTGGCATCAGAAAGCCTGTTGCGGCGCTTGATTTCGGTCAGTTTGGGAACTGTGACGGCAGCTAGAATAGCTATCAACAACACGGTTATCATGAGTTCGATAAGTGTATACCCTCGATTATACGCTTTTTTCATTGTTAAAAAATGCTCCTGCAAACGCCAGAATTCCAAAAATGCAATAATTATACCGCAGTGTCGTGAAAGGTACATCCGATGTGGCTGAGATAAAATTGTCGGCGAAGACACAGCGATAATTTCTTTTAAATCTCTCGATTCATGACTATAAGGCATTTAAAAAGACATGCGAATTTTATGCAGTTTTTTCATCACTACGCAACTTTTTCATAGCAGGAGACGATATGTCCAATACCACTAAAATCGCCGCCGCCGCCGGGCTATCACTGATCCTTGGATGCGGCCAGGCCAAAGATGCATCCAGGCAGCCCGACGCTAAAAACAACAAACCGAATATTCCCGCGAATGTGGAAAAAACACCCGAAGCACCGGCGTTCGACGCCTCGAATATCACGTTCAAGGGACCGGGGCTGGTCCTTCAAAAGGCGTTTGACGACTGGAAAATCGCCAGCGCACCCAGGTATTTCGGCGCGGACAATCTGTATGATTTGATAAATGGCGGCTCAGAAATCTTTGTCGCTTACGGATTTTTGCAAATCGTTACCACCGACTACAAACACAGCGCACACCCCAGCATCACCATCACTGCCGAGGTGTACGACATGAACACACCGCTCGGGGCGTTTGGGCGCATATCCAAATACCTCGAAAATCTAGCTTCACCCAGGGACGCCGGCAAAGGGCTGTCCAGCGCCATGGAATCAGTGGGCATTCTGGGGGATGGCGATTTGATATTCTGGAAAGACAAATACATTGTACACCTTATGCTGATGGACGAGGACCCCGAAGCCACGCCCGACAGCATTGCGGCGTTCTCCAGCAAGGTTATTCCCAAAATGGGAGAGGCGATATTCTCAAACATCAAGGAAAACGGAACCATTGATATGGTTTCGGTTTTTCCGACCGGCCACCTTGTGCCGCGTACAGAAGGGTACTTTTACGATTTCGAAGCAGGCGATGTTAAAACCAAAGCGTTCACCGCCAGATATAAAAAAGACGATATTGAATGGACGCTCTTCGTGACGGCCCCCGAAAAACCCGCGGCGGAGAATGCCGCTTTAATGAAAGCCGCCAAAGGCACAACCGATGTTATGGATATTCGTCAGCTTAAAGAGCACGTATTCGGCGCAACTTTCAGTGGTGATAAAAAACCGGATAGTAATCTTATCAAAGCGCAATTGGACGAACTGCAGGGGGCACTGAGCGCAAAGAACGTCAAGGATCTGTAGGCACTATCAAAATCGCGCCATCGCTGAAATGGCATAAAATTGAAAATCCAATTCCATCTGGCATTACCGCACCATGACCCAATTTATCGTCCATGTGGAACCGAGCTAATGACTTATAAGATAAGCGATGATTCCGGCAAGTGACAACATCGCCACTGCCACCATATGATACCGGATACTGTCTGACTTGCGTTTCAACCGCTGTGTATTAATAAAGAGGCCTATTAAAGATAGGAAAAAACCAAATATGCACAACCCAAACAGATACCTTAAAATCAGCGGCGACCAGTAAGTTTTCAGGGGCAGTCCCCTATACATGGAGTGAAAAGAGTCCGGTTTCGCTTCCGCCAGAAGTACCGCTGCGACGATCACAACTGCCGTATTCACATACCCCATCACCGTCAGGATCATTAAAAAAGCATCTTTTCCCCGCCGTCGCTCATTCCGCTTCGTTCGTGGGCGCCAGATTCGAGGAGGAGGCTGGGGTGTCATTTTGGGATAAAAGGCCATACCCCTATTTTACCCCGTTTTTGTCCTGCTGCATGCGTTGGAATTTGCCTTGTTCTACTGCGATTTCAATGCATTGGGATCATACGTTTTACTGGTTGTTAATATGATTTGGTCAACCTCCAAACCCGCCTCACGCATATACAACTCAAAAGTGATGATGCCCACTTCGGGAATATCAAGCACGGCGCAGGAATCATTCATCAGGTATCGAATATAATACCATTGTCCTGTAATGCTTTGTTCATGATCCCGAAAAGCCAACGCTGATCCAGATGCAATGTGGCCATCTCTGCCATACCATACCGAATCATCACTGCGGCCAGTGTGCGCTGCCCGAACCCAGATGTACACTGGCTCTGCCTTGACCATCCGAATGGTATATTGCAACACCGGTGCATTTGTCTCGGCAAATACGAGGTCGGCATTGTCTTTGTAACCAATACCCGACGGCGTGGCTTTCATCGCACCATGACCTGAATATGCCGCAATATCATATGAGGCTTCCCATGTGCTGCCATCATTACCACTGCGCACATTGGAATAATCCTCGGCTTCAATAACAACCAGCCCCATCTCCCCAGACGATTGCGTAAAGTCTTCAACATCACTGAAATCCGTCCCCTTTTCGGAATCGTCTTCCGTCCCCTTTTCGGAATCGTCTTCCGGTGTATCCGAAGCCGTATCGAAATCAGAAAGGTAACTATCCGAGTCCCCGGTATCTTCATCGTCACTGGAATTGGAATCAACAGCCTCCGCATTCGAACTGGTATCTCCCACACCAATCGGCTTCTCGTCACTTATCACTTTACTGTCTGTGTCCAGCTCTAAAGACGGCACATCCACCACACAGCCGCACACCATCATCGCTACGGCAAGAAGAATTACGGCCCCCCTCATTAAAACCTCCCCTGCACGCCGATTGTGCTGCGAACGTCCAAAGACACATGCAATCGTCGTGCATTCCGTCTACGCAATCGATTGTCGATAATCTTCATTGTCACAGCGCCCGCGGCCAGCAGAGAGGTGACGCCAATAAAAATATTCGTCATTTTTTTATTGTGAAGCGTTTTGTCGCGCAGTGCCGCGTCTGTGTAATCCGAATCGGTGTAATCAGATTTTGCATTCATTGTTTTCACTCCATAAATCGCCGTCACAACAAAGCTGGCCATCGCCGCGCCCAATAGTGAATAAAAAGAAATCCGCAATCCTGATGAAGACCACTTCGGGCCAGTTGTGTCCCAGGGAAGAGTCCCATCAATCGCTTCAGGGGTGTGTGATTCGTTCCCTTTCGATGAAGTAGTTCGTTGAACGGACTCTGCCGACACGAGGGGACCGTGAACGCCGGCAACAGAAAAGCGCGCGTTGGTGACAGCTCCCGCTTCAACGCGATACTGACGATTCACCATCTGTTGCTTATCCCCACTCACCGTCACGGTATAGTTTCCAGGAGTCATAAGAACAACCGTTTTCCCGTTGACGGTGCGTCCTTTCTGAACGCCATCCACTTCAACATTACAGTCACCGGGGTGGCAGGAAATGTGAATTTCTCCCACCAGCATCTTTAACATGGCCAATCGACTGCGCACATCGGCGATGGTCTTTGGATCTTTTTTACAATCCATAGCCAGGTATTTATTATAAATCGCAATGGCTCGGACGTGTTCTCTCGCATACTCATAACTGTACCCCACATTCACCAGCGCTGCGGGGTGGGGCGCGAGATCATGCGCACGCTGGAACGCAGCTGCAGCGTCCATATATGCCCCCTCATCGAAAAGACGTTCTCCTCTGGCGAACATCTTTTTTGCAGTCTCCACATCGCTGGCATCGTCAAATTCCACCGACTCTTTTGAGGGAATATCCGCACAGCGCGCATCTTCCACAACAACTGAAACGAACAGTGTTACCAAAACGACATGACACACTAAAATACGAAACATCAATACGGATTCCTGTTTAAAACCTGTTTGGTTTGGCTTTTGCCGCTTTTATTCCGGGCTTTTCTTTTTATGGGAGCGGGCATCTTCGATTGCGCTCCGTCGCTTGTTATTTGATTGGATGTCGAAATCGAACTGCGAGATAATTTGATTTCCAAAGTCTCGCCTTTTTGAGCACGGACTGTATATTTTGCGGTCACATACCCAGATGCGCGGGCCTCGACTTCGTATTGTTGCCCGTCATTGGGAAGTCGAAATGCATTCGACGCCACCTCAATCGGAGCGCCTTCCAGTAACAATTCTGTTTCTGCGGGTTGAAGCGTTACGGGAATGCGAACAACATTCGAAACGCCGCTCGCGTCTCTGTTTTTCGCATCATGCACTGTTTTCCCCATTTGAGAGAATTTAATATTGGCGTTTTTTTCTGTTGCAACGCCATCTTCTCCGACACGCTGCACTCCCGTCTCAGGAGACGCAACGGGGTGGCTGCGTCCCCCGTCACTCCCGACAAAACCCAATCCATATAGCAACGCCGCTGCCAAACAAAAGACCAGGAAAGCGCCCCCCCCCCATGTCCACATTTTCCATTTTCCACCCGCGACACGCAACTGTTTGCTGGTTGGCCGACACAGCACCGTTGTCGACAATTTGGTGACATGATCTGTGGAGCGCGTCAGATAAACAACGTTGTCGTCCGTCGCGACGTCCACTTCAACCTGCTGCTGTTTTTGCTTAAATTCCAAAACCTGTTTTTGATGGCTTTCCCGCTCTTCCGCAAACAGAGACTGCATCAAAGGGCCCAACTCCGAAGCGCCGAATTTCTCACCTGAAGCAGAAATATATTCACGAAGCGCGGTTTCCAGCTCCGACGCCTGCTGATATCTTTCTTTTGGCGAGACCGCCATCGCTTTGAGAATAATGCATTCAAAATGGCCATCAACCGTTGGTGATAATTTCGATGGGCGCGTCATGTCGCACGTGAGTGTTTTTTTGAGCCGTTCCGCCTCACTCTTTCCAGGGAACGGATGTTTTCCAGTGGCGAAGAGATACAAAATCACTCCGAGGGAAAAAATATCTGCCCGACAATCCAGAGGCTCCCCTTTGATTTGCTCAGGCGAAATGTATCCTATTTTACCTTTCAAATTCCCAGGACTTGTATGCGAAAGTCGATTTTCAGCAAACGCCACGCCAAAATCGATGAGTTTTACCCATCCATTATACGAAATCAGAATGTTGCTGGGAGAAATGTCCCGATGTACCAGATGCAACGGAGTGCCTTCGTCATCAGTTAAATCATGCACGAATTGAAGCCCCTGGCATACTTCCGCACAAATCCAGGCTGCCTGAGTGCAGGGAAGCATTATCTCTCGCCGTTTACTCTCTCCAAGCAAATGTCGCAGGCTGTTTCCATCCACAAACTCGGCGGCAATAAACAATTGTCCGCGATCCTCCACAATTTCGTATATCTCACCAATATTGGGATGATGAATTCTGGCGGCAATTCGCGCCTCGTCCAGAAACATATCAACAAATTCCCGTTGCGTGGAAAGATGGGAGTGGATCAGTTTCAGAGTAACAAGCTTTTCAAATCCAGCCATGCCGGACAATCGGCCCACATATACATTGGCCATTCCACCAACGGCCAAAGGATAAATCACGTCGTATCGGCCAACGCGCTGTCGTTCAAAAGGAGGTGGTGCTTCAGTCTTGATTTTACGTATCATTTTTGGTTTCCCCCTTTTTGCGTTCCAGATATTCGCATGTTTATTGCCGGGTTCCAGATACAGTTAGACACTCACAGAACAATCCACTGTCACTGAGTCATATTCACATCGATTTAGTAAAGTCGCCTAACTTTCAAGTTCCGCAAACTCGACAATAAGGGCAATGTTTTTCAAAAAATGATTTCGCTCGGCAGTATTTCTCTTAAGGCGCGCAAGACCCCGAGTCATGCTCAATTGGGAGGCAACATTTTTTTTTGACCACATCGCGAAAATCAACATCAATTACTCCCATTATACAAAGCAATCTGTGGCGAACCAATGGACTGCCTGTTTTAATAATCCACTGACCAGGTTTTAGTATCGCATAAGCTTATTTAAGTTGTATTACCAGGTTACCGCAAACACATACCCGACTGCAAGTATAAATCCCATTCAAGACATCCAAATACTGCCAAACCCCACCTGTGAAAACAGTAACAACTATCAGCTATGGCATGTATGGAATACAGGGACACAACACACTGATTTCATGAAAATCCCAGTGATGTCACGCGTACATATCCGTTTCTGATCACGCTGAATCGAATCCCGCAACATTGACGAAATGCACGGCGAAACGGCTCCCTCTCGGCAGCAATTGCATGTCTGTTTTTTTTTGCGCAATCACGCAAGCGTCATTGGAAACAGTTGCATTCCCTCGTGAACGACGTATTTTTTTTTAAAACCTTCTATTGGAAGTGGGTGCACAATGCCCAGTGCTCGCAGAACCGCGATGGTCGCAATGGCGCTTGTTATTGTGGGACAGATAACACTGACGTGCAAAGAGAATCGCCGCAATCGCGTCAATGGAGAAGAGGACAACTTGACACAGAAAAGAAATGACATGGTGGACACCCAGCTGGCGGGTCGTGACATCATGGACGCTAAAGTGCTTCAGGCAATGAGAACTGTGCCACGGCATGCGTTTGTATCGGATTCATTGCAGAATCAGGCATATGCGGACTGGCCGCTTCCAATTGGTTATCAGCAAACCATCAGTCAGCCCTATATTGTTGCCTTCATGACGGAGGCCCTCGCTGTTCGGTCCGGGCACAAAGTTCTGGAGGTGGGCACTGGTTCGGGTTACCAGGCGGCTGTTCTGGCGGAACTTGGCGCGGAGGTTTACACCATTGAGATTATTCCCGAACTGGGTAAACACGCCGCGGAAACATTGAAACAGCTGGGATACAACGTGCATTCCAGAGTTGGTGATGGTTGCAACGGCTGGCCGGAAGCGGCGCCTTTCGATGGAATACTGGTGACAGCCGCGCCGGAATTCGTCCCCGCACCGCTAATCGAGCAGCTAAAAGAGGGTGGACGTCTGGTGATTCCGGTGGGTCGGTATGAACAAACACTGAAAGTGCTGCAGAAGAAAAATGGTCAATTATCACCCCTTGGATCATTGCCGGTCCGTTTTGTACCAATGACAGGTAAAATCCAGGACCGCAAATAATGGCGACTGAACCTCACTTTGCCATATCCGTTTGCGAGTGCGACACCTGAGACACTTTAACGGTGTCTGGGTGCACGTCTGCAGAACGTACATCTCCGGGTTGCTGCGCCCCCAGCTCCGACAGACTGAGTTCCTTTTTCCAGTGTTTGACCGATTCTTCAATCTCAAGCTGTTTCAGCTTATATGCAGGGTTGGTGGCCAGATTGGTCAACTCGCCAGGGTCTTTTTCCAAATCGAACAGATATTTGGTTGTCGTTCCATTCTCGTAATGCTGCACGTACTTGTATTTTTCGACACGGTAAACGCGATAACGTCCAAAGGGGATGTTCAGCGGTTCCTGCGCCGCTCTCGCGTTTTCGTCAAACCTGGACGCTATCAATTTCTTTTCATACCGCTCTGCTATCACCGGCTGTGCCGCTATTGGATGCGATGCGGATGCATCACTGTTCATCAACGGCAACAGCGACCCCCATTGAACACTGTCTGGAGGTGTCATACCGAGCAAATCAAAAAGAGTAGCGAAAACACCCAAAGTGGAAACCGTTTGGGAGACACGCTTTCCGGCTTTTATCTGAGATGGATAGCGGAACATGAACGGGACCGCCAAATCTTCCTGATATACAGAGAGCATATGACCAAACGTTTTGTGTTCTCCAACATGTTCACCGTGATCCCCCAGTACCACAAATATCGTATTATCCAATGTGCCTCGCTGCTTCCAAATGTCGATAATCTTTCCCAAAAGGTAATCTGTATACTTTATGCCACCATCATAGAGATCGAGGATAGGCTGGGAAATTCGATCGCGCTCCGACTCGGAAAGCTGACGGCCGAGCTGCACACCAAATGCAAGTTGACCATCTTGTCTCAGTTTGGAAATCGGCTCATCGGTAAACGCATTTCGAAATTTATCAGGGAGCTGATGCGCGGGAAAATGCGCTTCAAGAAAATTGACAAAAACAAATGCGGGAGGCCCATCTTCAGGACGATTTGCCATCCAGTCTCTCACGTTTTCAATGACTTTGTTTCCCCCTTTATCCTCTGGCATAAATCCCATCAAATCCACCAGTCGATAGATGAATGCAAATCCCCGGGCGCCTTCACCCGCAAGCCAGGCTTTGTCTGTGGAATTGAATCCGCGCGTCAGGCCAAAACCGGAACTGATGTACGAATTGGCTGTAAAACATTGTGTATCAAATCCGGACTCTGTCATCACCTGTGCCAATGTGGGCAATTTGTCGTCCAGATAATTGGACTCTCCATGAGCGCCATGCACAGATGGCACGGTACCTGTAAACAGAGACGCGTGAGACGCGAGTGACCACGTGCCTGGTGCTGTGGCATTTTCAAACAGAGCACCCTCTTTGGCGAACGCATCAAACACTGGGGTGGTTTTGCGTTCGTAGCCATAGGCGGAAACATTGCGGGCGCGGACGGTGTCCATCACAACAAAAACAACATCCGGAGCGTCTTTGGGAGCGTTGCGTATCTTATGGGCCTGCGGGACATCGTAACCGCCAATCGCATTAAAACGCAGCACTGGCAACAGCAATGCCAGAACCGGCATGATCACCGCAACAGCATACACCACCCAATGTTTCTTTCGCCAAACCCGCCAAAAGCCATAGAAAAAAAGAAGCGCCAATACCGGCGGCATAAGCCACATGCCAACTTTGGCGGGGTCAATGGCCACCACTCGCTCACATACCACCCAGATGACGGCCATTAACGCGGGATGAATGTAGCGTCCCTTTGAAAAATAAAAAATCGGCGAAATCAAGGTTCCAACAACGACCGCGATTAGGGGTTCAATAAGGAGGGTTTTGGCGCAAAACAGCGTCATTGGCGCCACCCCCATCGCCATGGTCACCAGGACCCCAATAATAAGATGAACAATGCATACTGTCAGACCATATCCCAGACCGAAGAGAAGGCCAGTTTTTATCCAATGGATGACAGGATGAATTCGATTGCCGGTAGACATAATACCCCCGTTCAGTAGTAGCGATGCAATAAAAACAACATCAGAAATCAGCGCAACCTGTGCTGCAAATGCGACAACCACAGTTGAGCTGCTTCTCACAGCTCCACAACTGCCAATCATCGAACACTTAAACCGTTTGAAAACCCAAATACACGGAGTTAAAAAAAAAAGAAACCGTAATCCGTCACAATATGACAACAATTTTCGCGGAACCATGAATCCATATAAAAAAACGCAACTAAATCCTGGCAAAATGGCAATACTGCGAAGAATCCTCTGTTCAAAGAGTCCAACTGAGACCTCCTTTTCAGGAGCGTTGTCAGTTCACTCGCATATCAAATCAACACGGCTGTTTTTTTTTTGCAGCCACACATCCATCCGCCCACTACTGTTATTAAAAAAAGACAGGACTGGCCGTCTCAGGGAAAGACGACCAGTCCCAGGGCAATTGCGCTTAAATTGCAGTGTCTCTCCCACGTGCAAAGTGGCTCAAAATCGTTATAGTTTTTGATTTTCGAGCGCACCGTGTATGATGGATTCCCCATCAACGCCCAATTTTTGTGTGCAACTGTATTTTTTTCAATTTGCCCTTTACAGCATTTTTTTGCAGGGAACATAAAACCAAAAGTTGTGATATGGTCGCGAATTATGTATGTGCGCACCTTAAATCTGATACTTTTACTGATTTGCAGCTGCCAGTTGACCTGTGCTGAAAAATTACTGACACCGGTGACTGTGGAACCGGCTTCTTCAGAGGATAGCGAAATCACAGATACAGGCGAAGACTCAGAAACCGACACATACCCGTATCAAAAATCCGCTGTTCAGACGATGGTCGGTTACGCAACGGTAGACAACGATGGAAATCCTTACAATTTCACCGATATTTTCGACGAAAAAGCAATGACTGTTACAGTGAGTTCCATCGCCGAATTTGATGCTGCGTTAAACGCGAAAACAGATCCCGATACCGCGTTGATTGTTTTGTTGGCGGAATCCGACGACTGGACAGCACCAACTACCGAGCCCGAACAATTAAATATCGAAGGTAAACAAAATGTTTATGTCGAGGGGGACGGCAGCGCTGTCGCACTTACAGGAATTGGCGTCAGAATTAAGGACAGCTCCAATATTGTGGTCCGGAATCTGAGAATTCAAAACGTACCCACTGAACAGGTGGACTGCATTAATGTCGACAATTCCCAACATGTCATCATCGATCATTGCGAGGTATTTAATGACAAAGATGCCGATCGCGATGCGTATGACAGCCTGCTGGACATTATCAACGGCAGTGACTTCGTGACCGTTTCGTGGAATCGTTTCAGAGACAACGTAAAGGGTCTCAATGTGGGCAACGATGACATCAATGACGTAGATAAGGGGAAGCAACATGTCACCTGGCATCACAATTACTTTTCGAATATAGCCGAAGGATTTATCAGCATTCGATTTGGAACAAATCACGTGTTTAACAATATTTTTTCAATCGGAAACGACCTTTCCACCATCGCTGTCAGTTCCCGGATGGGCGCTTGCGTCCGTGTGGAACTGAATAAATTTGACGGTTTTGGAAAAGTCGATGCTGAGAATATTCCATTGCGAACCACCGAATCCGGCACGACAGAAGACACCATTGGATATATCGCAGAAATTGCAAACTACTTCGGAGAATCAGACCCGGGAGAATCATCACCCACATGCAGCGGTGACGATTTGCCCCCGTATGAGTATCTGTCCGTCATCAATTCAACCGCCAACCTCAACAATGTTCTGGTTGCGGGCAAAATTGGTTGTGTAGACGACCTGCCCCCCCTCTGAAACAGTACCATTTGTTTTTGCAATCCTATCCGCTTACATCAAATAACGACATTTCAAAACTGGAGATGACCCGGGCCGGCGTCCAAATCGGCGCTATATTGGATTCACCGCAATACGCACAGAAGGAGGAACATTTATATGGAAACAAACCGTTGGGGGACAAATTAAAAAGCCATGAGGGTTGTATCCTGTAATGTGGGGGAGAATTGGTGTTCATTGTCGGAGATGCAGATCACCCGACGGTTTACATCTATTTCGAATTTCCAGGGGGCGGGCATCCGGCATCCTATCTTTTTTAGGCGCCGATTCAGGCAGCACCGATTCAGACAGTGGATGCAGATTCGGGTAGTGTGTGAAATGCAAGTGCAGCAACAGCACAATCGCATCACGACACTTCCGAGGCACTGACATGAATTTCCTACGATATTGCAAACACTTATAGGATTATCCAATCCGCTCGCCATTTATTTTTTCCATCCAAAAAAATGAGCTATGCTTTGTTCTAACCATCAACCTTTAAAAAACGGAAGAAAAGCGATATTCCATGAGTACAAGAGAAAATGTCAAAGTAGCTCCTGCAGAATCCAACGGACAAAATCAGTTTGGCATGTTCGGTGGCGTTTTCACGCCGTGCGTGCTTACCATTCTGGGCGTTATCATGTTTATGCGCGCCGGCTTCGTGGTGGGACACACCGGACTGTGGCTGGCGCTGGTGATACTGGGATTCTCCAAACTGATCACCACCATGACTGGGCTATCCATTTCCGCCATCTCCACCAACATCAAAATGAAAGGGGGTGGCGTCTATTACATGATTTCCCGTGTACTGGGCCCGGATTTCGGGGGCAGTATTGGTATCACGCTCTTTTTGGCCAACGCGGTGGGAGTCGCTTTTTATATCATCGGTTTTACCGAGGCGCTCTTTTCGGTGCTGGCGCCAATTATGTCCAAAATTCATCTGTGGGGCATGGATGGCAACCAACTGGTGGCCAAATTTAAAATCGTCAATATTTTCTCCTCAGTCATTGTTCTGGGTCTGTTCAAACTGACGGCCAAGGGCGCAGATGTGGCCATTAAAACCCAGTACTTTGTTTTTGCCATTCTCATGCTGTCGGTGGCATCGTTCATCATTGGCGGTCTCATGAAGTTCGACATGGCCACCTACAAGGCCTCCACCGGGCCTCAGTTCACCGACGGAATGGGATTTTGGATGGCGTTTGCCATCTTCTTCCCCGCCACCACGGGCATCACCGCCGGGGCCAACATGTCCGGCGATTTAAAAGACCCGGCCAAATCCATTCCCTGGGGAACAGTGCTGGCCATTCTGTTTACCGCGGCTATCTACGGCACACAGCTGATACTGGTGGCCGGCGCCAGTCCCAGAGCGGACTTGAAAAGTGGTCCATTTGAAGCCCTGCAGGAAATGAGTGTGTTTGGTCCCCTGATTATCATGGGCGTTTTTGCCGCCACACTCAGCTCAGCACTCGGCAGTTTCCTTGGGGCACCTCGCATTCTGCAGGCCATGGGCCAGGATCGCCTCATGAAGGTCATGGAATATTTCGCCAAAGGCGAAGGCCCCGCCAACGAACCCAAACGGGCCACCGTATTGACCTTTGCCATTGCAGTGGGCATCATCTGGGCGGGCGATTTGAACGCCGTGGCGGAGGTAATCTCCATGTTCTTCCTCATCGCCTACGGTATGATTAACCTGTCGGCGTTTGTGGAATCCAAAAGCGGCAATCCCAGCTTTCGGCCCACATTTAAATACTTCCACTGGATAACCGCCCTCATTGGCGCCATCGGCTGTGCCGTGGCCATGATGAAAATCAACGACACCTACGCGCTCATTGCGTTGGGTATTACCGCGGTGATCTATTTTTATCTGAAAAAAAGAGACATTCAAACCAGCTATGGCGATGCCAAACGGGGATTCGTCTTTCAGCGCACCAAAGACAACCTCATTTATCTGGAAGACAGCAAAGTGCACCCCAAAAACTGGCGTCCCATCATGGTGGCCCTGTGTGACGACGCCGAAGGCGACCATTCCATTGTGCGCACCGCTGGATGGCTGGAAAGCAGTCGCGGTCTGCTCACGGTCGCCAACCTCATTGAACGGGAGGGCGATCCCACGGACAAAAAAATCCGGCTGCGTAAAACCAGAGAAGAAGAACTCAAACGGGTGCTCTCCGACGAAGGTGTCAAAGCGTTTGCTCAGACGGTGATTGTAGACAACTATTTCGCCGGCCTGACCGTGTTTTTGCAGAGTTATTCCATTGGCGCCCTAAAGCCCAACACCGTGCTTTTGGAAATGCCTCATACCGATGCCGAAGAGAAGTTGCGGGCCTTTTACGATAAAGTGGAAATTCTCGGCGCATTCAATTTCAATCTGACCATCCTGAAACCCGGCAATTTTTCTCCAAACAAAAAACGCCGGCGCATTGACCTGTGGTGGGGCGGAGACGAAGGCAGTCGCAACGGCAGTCTCATGGCGATTTTTGCCTACCTGATGACACTGCACACCACCTGGACCGGCGCCCAGATTCGCTTCATGCGCATCATTACCAATCCAGAGGAACAACCTGAAGCGGAGCGGCAGATGGAAGAGTTGCGTAAGAACATCCGCATTCCGGCGGAAGTGAAAATCATTACCAGCGAAGAACCGTTTGGCAGTGTCATTGCCAGAGAATCGTCTTCATCCGACTTTGTTTACATGGGCATGCGGGCGTCCGACTCGCAGGAAGCACGCCGCTCCATCGAAAGTCAGCGTGACACACTGGCCAAACTGCCCACTACTATCATGGTCTGGTCCAACGGCGACGCCAACATTATGGAATAACGTGTCCGCCACTTTTCTCGATCATCTGGCGCAAGCACTGCAGCAGGAACTGCAAACCGGAGTCGATGAACAGGTCTTCTCTGGCGCACAGGCCAGCTTTTGTATTTGCGGTGGCGCTGTTCACACTGTCACCGCCGGACATACGGCATATCCCTTTTTGCGCACAGAGAACAGGCAGCCGGCTTTTCCAATCGAACCGGACACGTTGTTCGACATCGCCTCCCTCACAAAACTGTTCACAGCCACGATAGCGCTCCGCCTTGTAGACAACAAAAAACTCACCCTCCAATCCCATATGTGGAACGGCTTTTCACTGGAAGCGCTACTGGCACACGAAACCGGACTGCCCGCATGGCAGCCGTATTTTAAACGTGTGCCACTGAATCAACGCGCAACCCCTGGGGCTTACAAACAAATTATAAAAGAGGTGCTCGATACGCCCGCCACTCCCCCAATGCGGGATGCCGCAGTATATTCCGATGTGGGATTCATCGGTCTTGGCCATCAACTGCAACAAATCACCGGACAGTCACTGCCCACTCTTGTAAAAGACGTCATCACCATACCGTTGCAAATGGGACACACCGCATTTGGTGCAAAGTTGCCGCCATCATCTGCGAACATCGCCTGTACTGAGAACTGTCCCTGGCGAGGGCGTATTTTAAAAGGTGAAGTACATGATGACAACGCCTGGACCATGGGAGGCGTGGCCGGGCATGCGGGGTTATTCTCCACCTCGGAGGATATGGTTCGATTGGGCATGGACTGGCTCGACGCTCTAAAGGGAGACGGCATCATCTCCCTGCACCTCGCAAAGCAGTCGGTCGCCAGACGCAAATCGGGACGCGGTCTGGGATTCGATATGGTCACAGCAGGCGCCAGCAGCGTTGGGGATTTCGCCGGCGATGCCACGTTTGGTCACCTGGGGTTTACCGGCACCTCCATTTGGATGGATCCCAAAAAAGACGCCGTTATCTGCCTGCTGACCAATCGAGTGCATCCCACCAGAGACAATATCCGCATTCGCCGATTCAGACCCTCGTTTCACAATATCTTTTTTTCGGTGTTGTAGTTCATGCCAAAAACCGTCTGGAACTTTCCAATACATGGAGTGTCCACTCCTCTAACTGCCGATAACGGCAACAAAACTCTGCCTCCAGCCTGACGTCCTGGCAGCGAGACAAAAACATCGTTTTTGTCTGGTCAATGCAAAGGTGTCACTTTGGGGCAACCTTGAGGAAGGAGAACACCATGAAATATCATCGCGACACCCCTGTGGACTCGGGCGATCCACTGATTCCCATTTTGAACCTGGTATGTATGCTGATACCGCTGCTGCTGTACGGTGCGGTGTTTGTTAAATTCAAGGTGCTGGATGTGCAGCCCCCCCGAATCACCCATATTCGCGGCGAGGTGAACGACGAAAAATCACTGAAATTGCGGGTCATCGTAGCAAAGGAAGGATTTTACATAAAAGTCGATCCCCGCTATCGCAAAGCATGGATGGCAGATGCCAATTCGGGCCCGGATATTCCCAAAACCGACAATGGATTCGATTTTGCGGAACTGCACAAAAAACTGTCAGAGCTCAAAAGCGAGCACATGAAGGAGCAAACCATTCATATCGGCGCCGAAGATGATATCGAATACGAAATACTGATAAAAACCATGGACTACACCCGCGGAACGGCAAAAAAACCCCTGTTCCCCAACGTCCAGCTCACCCGCTCACTGGTATAATTCTGGCAGTTGGTGACCTTTGTGAATAATTGAGCTGTTTTGGAGCCCATTGTTCACCCAATGCGCTAAGATGGGTAGGGAAAGGACACCAACCATGATTGCCAATCGTTATTTTTCTCTCGCTGTTATCGCATTTGCATTTTCAATTTCATTTCATACGTTTGCCGCGCTGGCGGATGTCAGCGATGATATCCGGGTCTCCTCGGTGGGATACCCATCGGTCACAGCGAAAATCGCCTCTGTTGTGGGACAAACATCTGGCAGCTTTTCAGTAAAAACCGAAGATGGCACCCAGGTATTTGAGGGACAGCTCAGAGGAAACGGGGCCGTGGGTCAGGCGGATTTTTCATCGCTCACCCAGGCTGGAAAGTACTATGTGGACGTGCCGAATGTGGGGCAATCCATCGTTTTCCCCATTGGCGAAGATGCGGCACTGGCGCCTTTCAAAGCCGTCATGCTGGGTTTCTATGCGTGGCGTTCGGGAATCGATATTGCGTTTACATGGAACGGCGAAGAGTTTGCACACAGCGCAGGCCACCTCAATGACGGACTGCTGGACTTTGTGGCCCCGAACGCAAAGGGAACCACAAAAGATGCCACTGGTGGCTGGTACGATGCGGGCGACTACGGTAAGTATATCGTCAACAGTGGCTGTGCGTTGGGTCCCATGCTTAGGGCATTTGAAGAAATGGGCGACCGTATTGCGGCGGTCACTCTGCCGTTTATCCCCAAATCAGGCGGTCAGATTCCCGATTACCTCGATGAGGTGAAATACAATCTGGACTGGATGCAAAAAATGCAGTTTGAGGATGGCCGCGTGTCCCATAAGTTAACGCCCATTGAGTTTGCAGAGTTTGTCATGCCCGCCGATGACCCCCTGGACCGTTATATTTCACCATGGGGCTCGGCTGCTACCGCCGATTTCACTGCGGTTATGGCGCAGGCATCGCGAATTTACCGTCCCTATGACGCGGCCTATGCGGACCAGTTGCTCGCCGCAGCCACACTCTCCTACGATTACCTGGTTGCGCATCCCAATGATGTGAGAGCGGATTTGTCGGATTATGACAATCAGCAGTACAGCACCGACGACTGGGACGATCGCATCTGGGCCGCCTCGGAAATGTGGGAGACCACCGGAGACGCCAGTGCCCTTGACGATTTTGAAACCCGGGTGAGCAATCAACCCGTCGATCGCAACGGCAATTCCCCGGACATGGTGGAACACGTATGGGATTGGCCCAACCAAAAAAATCATGGCATTTTCACGTACCTGGCGTCAAAACGCGACGGCCGGGACGATGCGCTGGTGCGCACGCTGGAAGACGCTGTGATTAAATCCGCTGACAAAATCGTTACAGAAGCGTTCGACGGTCAGGAGGGCTTTGGCCGCGGATATGGCACCGACGACTATTTCTGGGGCAGCAACGGACTGGTGGCGCGCGGATGCATGGTGTTGCGCCGAGCGTATGAACAGACCGCCAATGAAACCTATCTGGACGCCTGCATGCAACAGGTAGCCAATCTGTTTGGTCGCAACCAGTACAATCGCTCGTACATCACCGGTGTGGGACTCAATCCGCCCCAGCATCCCCATTGCAGGCGGTCCGGCGCCAGCGGCCACACCTATCCGGGATATGTGGTGGGGGGTGGGCAGTCTGATGACGATTGGCTCGATGAAGAAGAAAGCTACCAGACTAACGAAATCGCCATTAACTGGCAAGGCGCGCTCACATATGCGCTGGCCCAGTTCCTGCCGCTTTCGGACGATGTGGATACCGACACCGATACCGGCGGAGATGCGGATAGTGACAGCGATACCGATACTGACGCCGATACCGATGGTGACGCGGATTCAGACAGCGATAGCGATGCAGACGGCGACACCGACGGCGACACCGACACCGACGGCGACACCGACAGCGACTCTGATGTGGACGCCACCGACTCCCAAAGCGACAACAGCAGCAATTCGAGCAGCTGCGGGTGCGCGCAGGTGGGCAGCGACCGCATCGTCCGTTGCATTTTCACCCTTTTGTTCCGCTGAAATTTACTTTCTTACTTTGCGACAGTTATTGTTAAAGATACATCGGACTGGCAGTCCTGTTCGGTACACAGTTCGCCGGTACAGGTGGCGCTCACAATAGCGGAGGTAACGCTTTCAATTAGGTGGACAAAGCAGACGGCGACAGTCACGCCCCCAAAACCATGTGACTGCCGCCATCTATCAGGAGTTCCTTTTAAAACAGGGAACTCATTCCCCCCCGGTTAATCCAATGTCATTTTGATGAACAAATATTAAGTAGCGCTGCACTTCAAACTGGACCAGACTTTTTTAAAAAAGTGCATTTTTTCTTCATTATCCATTATTCGTGCAACTATTCAGTCAAACTGGTCACTCGGATCATTGAAGGAACTCAATTCGTAGCCCATCACTCCGGATTCAGTTGGAACCAATTCCATGGTACTCCATCCCCGGGTTTTACCCCGAATTTCGCGTCTTACCGCCAATTGGTGCGCCCTGAGTCTCTTCATTCATCGGGAAATCGAGCATCGTCCATGCGCCGACTTATTTTTCGCAATACTCCGAAGCCCCCATGTCCGGCGCGCCGCCACAGGGAACCGGGTGACCGTCAACGTCTGTCCATTCCTGCCATGTATCGGTGTGGCCAATATCAATGGCTGGGCTTTCTGAGGTTAAACGCCAGTCGTCAGTGAACTTTACGTCCGCCGCTTCGATAGAACCTTCGCCGAGGTCCAGTCCCATAGGTGCTTTGGGTGAAAACAGATTGCTGTACTGATCCGGAACGCCATTCATCATCATGCCGGCGCCATTCTCCACCACGGCAAAAATGTTGTTTCTAACAATCACCATTCCGGGTTGCAGGGGATCTGCCTCGTACCCCTGATCACTATTGACAAGCAGTCCCATTGAATTACGCGCGGCCTGCTCGAAATCGGAGTCATTTTGGGGGGTGTGCACAATCGTGTTGTGTTCAAACACCATATTCTCAAAATCGGTATTCACCGGCTGCAGGAGATACAGCCACATGGCATCGACCGAAATGTTATAGGAGACATAGCAGTTTTTAATTTTCCCATGATTCTCCTGAATCGCATCGGTTCCGCGAAAATTCCCCGAACACCCTTCGAACAGACCAATACTGCGTTCGCAGTAATTATGATGAAAATACACATTTTCAATGGTGGAATTGGCGGCAGGATTCACAATTTCAAGACAACCCCCTTCTTCACCCCCCAGGGTGTCATTTTTTCCATGACATTCGCTGGCGCTGTTGTAAGCAATTTCATTGTTGGATGCCATAATCATATATGCCTCCGCGCCACCGGAGGTATTCATGTCACCGGAGTCTCCCGACATTCCGGAAAGATGATGCACGCTGTTGCCAATAATCAGATTGCCTTCACTCATCACACTGAATCCCAATTCGAACACGCCATCGCTGCCGTCCACTTCACAGTCGTGAACAATATTTCCGGTAAGCCCACCACTCTCCTCGCCGCCAAATCCGCCCCAGCTGCCCATCATAATTCCGGATGAGGCACTGGTCCCCTTGAATTTCAATCCATCCAAAACGATGTTGGTCCCGCTCACCATGGCAACTCCCATGAAGACAGGCCGGTCGCCTTCCCCAAAGGTGGAATAGGTCACTCCGGATACAGGCGAAAATCGTTCCTCATCAATGACCGTTCCCCGTTTGATATATACGGCATCCCCTGCAGATATCCGGCGACCCGCCGGAAGGTTCTTCCATGGCGCCTCCGGCGACGTACCCGACGCATCATCATCGCCATTTTCGGGATCTACATAATATTTGGCGCCACTTACCTTTGGCAGTTCAAAGTCCGGCCCAGTAAATTTCGGTTCAATTCCGCTATCGCCGTCTGAATCTGTATCCGAATCCGTGTCTGCATCACTATCTGAATCGGTATCCGTATCCGTATCCGTATCCGCATCAGTATCGGAATCGCCGTCTGAGTATCTGTCTGAATCGCTATCGCCATCCGCATCGCTATCGGTATCGGCATCCGTGTCCGCGTCTGAATCCCCGTCAGCATCAGCATCCGCATCCGCATCTGTGGCAGAATCCGCATTGTTATCTTCTTTTGAATTATCCTGTTTAAAACCCTTTTCTGAGCAGCTCCATAGTCCGACTGCCAACAGACACATTATTATTGCGTAATTTAATGTATTCATGGCGCGCACCTTTCTGTAAACAGATATTGTTGTTCCTCGTAATCAAATACAGGGTTCAAAAAATAGAATTTCGGGAATTAAAATATTAAAACCCAATACGATAGACTCATCCGTCAGAGAATTTCGACTGATTTTACAGTTGGGGGCTTCATCTATTGGATTATATATATCATCTGCCCAATTGAATGGATTGTTCTCAATATATTTTCGCCGAATGTCCAATTTGTTTTCATCGCGCAGGATACGTTCTTAATAATTGCGTTGCCATACCCGTTTATGAAAAGCAGGCCACCTATGTTGTTTGACACCGGTAATGTAACCATTTGTTGTCCCCCACCCTTCGTCCCCCACCCTTTCGAGCGCATCGGCTGACACCTCAGTGGCGACAGGTTTGCAGACAAACCATATCAAACAGGAATCAGTTTTCGACTTTGGATAATTCTGTCCGAAGGCTGTGTTCATGGGGCAGCAACTCGATCGCTTTTTGATAGGCGACCACAATCTCACTGGTCGGCCGCTTCAGCCGTCGCTTTACCCTCGCCAAATCACGCCAGGCGAACCCGTGTCTGGTTTTATCCGCGTCCATCTGGAGCACCCGTTCGAGCAGTTCCTGAGCTTCCTGAAGCAATCGCTTTTGAGATGCTCGGATTTGTGGATTCTGCTCTCGTCCCGCCTTGCCTGCCAGCTTGATCTTGGTTTGCGCGAATTCGTGCAAAGCGCGCGTATCATATAGTACTGCGTCACCCGCTTTTTCAAAGTAGCGATGTGCGTTTTGCTGTTTCCCAAGACGGCGTGACAGAATGGCAGCGTCAAGAGCGTCGTCACTCGCCAGCAGTTGGGGCATTGATTTCATGTAATCAGCTGCTTTTTTGTTCAGCCCCGAATCGAGCAGTACTTGTACAAGTACATTCGCAACTGAGGGCACGAATTCTGTCACTGCTTCATCCTGAAACTGCAAAAATACGTCCTCTGCGGCCCCTGTCTTACCTTTCATTCCAAGCAGGCGAATGTACTCGACGGTAAGAGTCGGTGACGTGGGCATTTTGTTCCATGCTTCCTCTATTCGCCTGAACGCGTCATCTTCGCTACCGAGCGCTTTTAAGTGTGCGGCATCACGGAGAGCCGATATGGCCACGTATTCCGGATGCGCAGGGAGCGTTACGCGAAAATATGTCCGCGAATCATCGAAATCAAACATCGGGTCAGAGGAACCATTTTCCCGCATCGCTCTAAACAGTTTGCGCAAGCCGGTTCCCCGGCCCTCAGCCAGTTTCAATTCTTTTAAAAATTCGCCAACCCTGCGATTTCGCGCCGGCACTGGTAGTATTGGTTTTTGTTGCAGCAAATGCGCCATCTGTATCGCCTGATGCGGCCCGGGATAGCTGATGATTTCAATACGGTCAGGATACAGATATACCTTTACGGGTTCCGAACTCTCTTCGTAGCTGCGGTGGTAAACCGCATTCACCAACGCCTCCCTTAGCGCCGGGATGGGATAGCTGACCCATCCTTTTACTCTAAATGAACGGGCCTGCTTTTCAATATGATGCGCAGATATGTTTTCAAGGTACGCAAGGGCATTTTTCAGTTGTTCATGAACTCCACCTCTGAACGTTTTTTCTTCGAGCAGGTTTCCGGAAGAATCATCAGCGTACTGAACTATTTCAATGCGAGAGCCGGGAAACCAGTGATCCGCATCTTCGCTGAACATCAACAATCCGATTTTTTTCGGCGCGTCGTGCCCGTTTACGGGAACCGCAATTCTTAGTTTTCTATAAAGCTCGCGGGTTATTGTTTCGTCTAAAAGACCACTGCGTATGTCCCTTAAAAACTCTCTGACCTTCGTTTCCCGAAAATCGTCGGTGGTTGCACGGAGCTCACGTCTGTCGTCAAATGGAACCCGCGCGGTCAGCTGGAGCAGCTCTTCCAACACACCATTTTTCTCAGCATCGACACTTTCTGAACCAATTCTAACCCAATATTTTCTTTCCCCCTTTTCACCATCCGGCGCCCTGTGAGGTCTGTTGTCGCTGGCAGGAACCCATATCACAAATATATCCCGTCCATTAATCTTTTCGGGTGACATAATCGGCTGGAATTCAGGGTCTATTCGATTGCAATTGCCACGTGCCCATTTATGGATTTCGTCTATTTGCCCGGTAGACACGCCTTTAGGCGGCAGCACCGCGCAACCATTATCCTCTGCCACGCCAATGACAATATATCCGCCATTTAAATTATGCAGATCATTGGCGAAAGCACATATTGTTTTCAGGACCTGATAACCAACTGTTTTCGCATTCCAGCTGGCTTTAAACTCGATTCGCGCGGACTCTACCCCCTGGCAATGAAGCAGCTCTTAAATGTTTACGGTCAGTATTTTGCTCATTAATTCACTTTCGACAAAATGGGCTCAATCACCTATTGGGCGCAAAAGCCGAGTATTTCAGATAATCCTGGATATTATGATGTAAATTACCCAGTCAATTTGTAACCGTGTTATGCTTGGGAATCCGCCATTAAAACCGCCCAAACTATTATTTGCATCACTCAATCTGCCGTTTTGACATATCAAATTTGTTTGCCGCGGGGGCAAATAGAGGTTTGTTGATGATTTCCCTTCATTTCCAAAGCCCCCGCCCCGGTTGGATTCTCATGAGTTGTTCAAACACCCATCTTCGAATCGGCGATTGACATCAATTGGATGACTGGCATCGAAATTTTGCTTTGATGTCAGCGGCGCCGTCATCAAACACGTGCGCGCAATGGGACATTTGGGGGAGCATGGCACACGAATCCATTGTGCTGCCGCATTTTTAAAACATCGGTGCTGACAGAAAAAGCGGGTGCTATCCAGGCGCTACGTTTACGTTTACACCGAGGTGAATCCGCAGAGCATATATTCCCAACGCCATCGGGGACGCAGCACCGCCATCGGGGACGCAGCACTACCACCGTCGCGGGAATCCAGAAAGCACTGAAAATGTGAGCAAACTGGACCCCCGCGGGGGTGACGTTTTACGCTGTCTTTACCAGCACTTTTTGAAAAGCTACCCACCGCAACCAGTTTTCGGCCGGGGATAAACCCCGGGCCCTACATTATTTTGCTGCAGCGACGACTTTGCGATTGCCCTGGTTTCCCGGTGCAGTTCTTCATAGGGTTTATTGAATTCTTCCTCGTTGTCGCATCCTCTTGGAACCACCTCTCTAAAACCTCCGCGGTTCAAAATTGCGCGACTGGCGTGATACAGGAACACGCTATTGGGTTTGGCTGCAGATTAAGGGCCCATGGGACCCGGCGTGATGACTTCAAAGGCGCTGGCCGGGACGTCTTTGAGTTCCTGCTCGTCACCATTCCAACCCGGATTTGTTTCTGCCTGGAAATAAAACGCCGATCCGTTGTCGGCGAGAATCATGCCGTAGCGCTTCATGGCCCGGAGGATAATTTGCGCGGTTGGGTTGAACGAAGATATGTCATAGTCTGCTTTTAGACGTACCCGCAACCCCATGGGCGGATGCGATGGCTCGTCACCGCAGCCGCCGGGAACTGCATAGTGAGACGCTGGCGCGACATAGTTGCTACGGGTGCAGGGCATGGTGAAACGAATGGCGTGACGGATTTCGCCTTCGGTGATTTCACTGTAGCGAATCAGCCCCGCTGCGATGGATAGACCGGCCGCATCGGCGGAGGTCCAGCCCATGGGGCGCTGGCCAGAGCTGTTTTCACTTAAATCAAATATCGCGCCACAGCCACAATGCCAGCCATCGGACAAATACGTGCAGTTGCCCGACTCGTACAGCATGCATGTGCCTTCCTGCAGGGTGAGCAGGTGACAGTCGCCATCGCAATTGTAGGCGTCGCCGCCTTCAATCCGCGCGTCGTCCGGCGTGGGGAAGGGATAGGGACCGGGGTCGCTTTCCTCGGGGTACCAGTCAAAGGATATGGGGCGCATGGGTTCGGTTTCGGGTACGATGTTGATGGGAATTCCCCATTCCTGATTGTCCCAGTTGCCAAAATCCGGATGCAGGTTCACATTCCCGGCAAGCGCCAGGACATTGCTGGTCCATGCCGCGTCCACGGAGGCGTTGGAAATGTCGCGGTTCCATTCGTCATCGGCCGTAAATATGGTACATCCCGCGATGACCGGCAATGTGGTGTTGCTTCCCGTGCCGGTGTCTGTATCCGCCCCGGTATCCACTCCGGAATCACTGTCAACATGGGTGACAGTGTCGTGCGGTGAGCTGGAATCAGCTGTTGTGCCGGAATCTGAAGTCGACGATGTATCAGTGGTGTCCGGACCATCGCCGGAACCGCCGCTGTCAGAACAACCGAGAACTCCAATTGTCAGAACAATGGCCATTATGCATCTGACTGTCATGCTTCCCTCTCTTTGCTTGTGCCCTAAAACAGGGAGTTGTCGTGAAAAAAACAGTTTAGCACATCCCGGCGTCGAGATGACACAGAATGCAATATCCGGAACAGCTCAATCCGGGTCGCCGACTGTTCCATTGCGAATTCATCATTTTCATTTTATTCCAGCCCCCCACACCGCTTGAGCGACCGAATCACCCGGTGAACTGTTTTTTCTGCGATTCAATTCGACCACAGTCCTGAATGCGTTAAAAATTATGTTCAAAGCAACGGGAACCTCAAGGAGTACAGGATGAGCAAAGTGATTTATGCATTTCTAATTTTTGTTTTCTCGCTGTGGGGTTGTTCCTCTGATACCGATGACAAAGGGAGTGGCGGAAAAACAGATACGACGAATGACAGCGAACGCAGCGGCGGAGAGGAGCTTACTGTTGATATTGACGATGTTCTTTCCTTTGGCCCCCTCGACTACGAAAATATCAGGGCGGCTACCATCCACATCGCTCAGACAGCGCGGGGCGCGGATACCGGAAATGATGCCGCCAACGTCCATTCTATCGGGTGGTTTAATGATATTTCAAACTGGGGAACCGGTACTGGTCAAATAGCGCCCGGCGCGGTGGTGGCCTTTCATGATGAAATTACGACGGCGTTAACAATACAGGGAGACGGCGCAACGGGAGAGGGCCAAAGCATACAGATTGATTTTTCAGACGCAACGCTAAACACTCCCCAACCAGTAAAGATTCATTTTAACGGGCATAAACATATTACGGTTTCCAGGGTCACATTTGACAGCAGTATCAACTCCGGAGTTCTATTTCAGCTGGGGCAGAGCGCGGACTTTGCACGAATTCAGGACTGCAGCTACACCGGTTCGTTTGATAGCGAAGCAGACGCGATATATCACCAGTATGCCGCGAACAGTTTGATTGAAGGAAATACCTTTATCAATGTCAGGCAGGGAATCTATGGTGATTCGCTCCTGAACCACAATATCACCATAAGAAACAACACGATTTTAGGCTGCACCGGTGCGGTCGATATGGCACAGGATATTGTCCGCTTTGGGGATGCCTGCAATGTTCTCATCGAAGGAAATCATTTCGCCGTCCGGAAGGATGTGTATCCCAACAATATGGATGACGATCATAGCGATGTTCTGCAAACCTACAGAAAGGGAGGTGGCAATGCCTCGTATGTGGAAAACTGGGTGATTCGTTATAATCTATTTGAACTGGACACCCCCAACCCGAACCACAGAAGCTGGATGATGGTGGGAGATCCAAATGGGATTTTTGTTATTTACAGCAATGTTTTCCTTGGGACGTCCGGGGGAAGTCAGGCGAATGGGATACGGATGGGGGCAATGGCGTCCGATGGCGCAGTGGAAATCTGTAATAATACCTTTGTTGTCAAAGGCGGTCCCAATAACCTGATTTACCTGGATGCCAATGACACCTATCGATTATTAATGAAAAACAACATATTTCACGCGTCCATTCCAATATCCATCATTAGCAGGATTCCCGCAAGGACAACACGCAGCAACAACATTTACTACGGTGCCCAAAATTTTTCATTTGTTGGCGGTGACGCGGACGCGTGGCTTAGCGGGATTGAAGGGTCCATTAACGGCCAGGATCCGATGTTCATGGATTTTGATTCAAATGATTTTAGAATACAAGCCACATCTCCGGCAAAAGACAACGGCATTTCTTTAGGTAAGGCCTATGATACAGGTCTGAATAATTCTTCACCGGTCTCATTTCCGAATCCATCCCGAATTTTGCGTTCCGCTGACAACAGGTGGAATACCGGCGCATACGAGTAAAACAGTATCGTAAATATCCGAGACCAACTTTGGGGTCACAGATGTTTACAATAGAAACTTTTTCAAAATACCGTTGCGTCCATTGCTCATTAAATCGCCACATGAAGAAATTATCACTTTATCAGGAACGCGAGAACCCATCGCCTCTTGAGCAAATATCAATCGGCGACATATTTATCAGTTGCCATGCGTTTCTTTTTAAAGCCAATTCGCAATCGCCATTATCTTGTCGTCCATAAATGTGACAACACCATATGAATGGGCTAAACTTCATTCAGGAATCTGTAAATGTGCGCCACTATGTATTGCAAATTTTCGATATGGTAATAATATTAGCTGCTTAAGTTAAGGAACGGCATGATAGAACGAATTGGCAACTGCAGAATTATCGAAGAAGTCGGCGCTGGCGGCATGGCCGTGGTGTACAAGGCCATTCAGGAGCCTCTGGGCAGAACGGTTGGTATCAAGGCGCTAAAATCTTCCATTGCAGTTGAAACCCAGTTCGCCGAGCGATTTGAACGGGAAGCCCGTTTTATGGCATCGCTTCAGCAGGAAAATATCATCAACGTCTATGATTTCATCAAATATGGTGGCACGATGTTCATCGTGATGGAGTACGTGGAAGGGATTGACCTGTACGATTTGCTCGACAAATTTAAAAAAATTCCGGTGGAAGCGGCCACCATTATCGCGCTGCAAGTGGCCCGGGCACTGAATCACGCACACTTTCGCGGTATTATTCACCGGGACATCAAACCCGCCAATGTGATGATTTCCAAACGCGGTGATGTAAAACTGATGGACTTTGGCATTGCCCGTGATGAAACCCTCTCCGATTTGACCGAAACAGGGACCGGGTTGGGAACGCCTTCCTATATGTCCCCGGAACAGATTCTGGGAGACAAACTCGACCAGCGCACCGATATCTGGTCTCTGGGCGTCGTGTTCTACCAGATGCTGTGTGGTAAAAAGCCGTTCATTGAAGATGCCAAACGATCTGTGCTGCAGAAAATCCGGCTGGACAGGTACGTACCGGTACGCAAACTCAATTCCAGGGTCCCACGGGTTCTTGAGCGCATCCTGGGACGCTGTATGGAAAAACAGCCGGCAGATAGATATCCCTCCATGCAGGCGCTCATCCACGATCTCGAAGATTTTCTCGCTTCGCGTGTGGTGGTGAATTACAACGCGTGGATGGTGAAATACCTTTTGGAATCCAATGTTGTATCAGATGACGAGGCCAGCGGTATCCTGACCGCCGGGGCACTGCGGGAAGGGGGAAAAGTGGTGCGCGAAGATCGCCGTGCCCTGCGCAATATCGGCGTGGTGCATGCGGCCGTGCTGGCGGTTTTCCTGTTTGCGGGAATTGTGATTCAGCTCGCTTCCCAGGAACCGTCCTATACCAGTGAAAAAGTGGTCGCGGTGACCAGTCCGGCGGACATGGGGCATTTGAAAGTAGTTGCCGTGCCATGGGCCAAGGTACTCGTTGATAACGAGGAGGTGGCCCTCACGCCGATTGCAGCGCCCATATCTTTGCCTGCCGGCAAACATTTCGTTGAGTTAATCAATCCGTATTTCAAACCCAGAAAGCTGGAGATAGATATTCAACCCAAACAGACACTCGAAATAGTCGAAGAATTGGCGCTGGATGCAGGAGCGCCGCCTGAAAATCCACACGAAAAAAAATAATGATGCGATTCAAAATCTCCATATTATTGCTTGTTGTGCTTTCAATCTGTGCTGCATCCAGGACAGCAAAGGCGTGGATTCATGTTGCCAGAGATGGGGAAACACTGGAGCAACTCTCCAATTTCTATTATGGCTCCCCCGACAAAGCCATCATTATTCGCGCGGCCAACGGCTTTATGCATCCGGATGATGGTTCCGTTCTGCAGGGGGAACGGATTGAAATACCCGGTGTGACATACCATCAGGTAGAGAAAAACGAAGATTGGTATTCTCTGGCCAATCGCTACCTGGGCTCTTCAAGCCGCGCCAAATTCCTGGCCGAGTTAAACAGTCGAAAGGTGGAAACATCTGTGGCGGCGGGGCAGATTGTCAAAATTCCCTACCAGTTGCTCTACATTTTTGCGCCGGACGAAACCATCAAGAGTGTTACGCGGCTCTTTATGGGCGCCAAACGCTCGCCCCGATGGCTGCTCGCCTACAATCTAAAAAAGAAAAAGAAGTACGGCAGAGGCGATGCACTGCTGATTCCACTGATCAACGTGGAATACACCGATGCCGCAAAAAAGGAGATTGACAAACGCAAAACCAGGCAATTCTCCCAGGAAGACAAAGAAGCGCAGATTCAGGCGGTGGCGCAGATTTCAAAACTCCGTGAATCCTATGCGAAAGGGAAATACCTGGAAATCGTTGTGATTGGACAAAAACTGCTGGCCAACCGCCGCCTCACCAATCCGCAAAAAGTGGGGGTTTACCAGTACCTGGCGTTCGCGTATGTTGCGTTTGATGAAAAACCGCTTGCAGAATCGGCATTCAGGAAAGCACTTGAATTACAGCCTTCCATGGAATTGTCACCAATTACAGTGTCGCCAAAGATTCTGCAGGTCTTCCAGAAAGTGCAAAATAAATTGTTGTCCAAACCATAACCGGCCGTACAATTTCCCATTAATAGGTGTCAAAAATTTCCGTTCTGAATGTTGTTTGATTACAACTGATGAATAAAGAATGAATTGATACCCTGCGGGCGCGTTTAATAAGGTATTTACCTAACCCATTGGAGAAATCAGAATGAACACACAAAACAGGAATTCAAAAAT
>JAFGQN010000194.1 GCA_016935665.1 Deltaproteobacteria bacterium
ACAGTAATACGGGGCGACAAGAATTGATAAACATGCGGAATTATTACGGAAAACAAGTGGAGGCGGGGGGAATCGAACCCCCGTCCGAGTATACTCCCCTTATGCGTCTACAGTCATAGTTTGTCTTTTAATTTAACCTTCAGAAACTCCGGCAAACAGGATGTTCAGAAGGCTGGCTCACATCAATTTAACGACGGCGCAGCGAGCACGCGCAATCGCGGTCCTGTAAAAATGATGCTCTATTCGACTGCACAGGCACTCGCCGGTAGAACACTGGCTAATTAAGCTGCCAGAGCGTAATTGCTATTTTCGGCAATTGTTTTTTTCAAGCCTTTTTAACGCGGGGACCTGGACCCGCAGACTGCAACATAAGCTTTGTGATACCCGTCGAAACCATGTCGCCCCCGATTTTCAAAGAACAGATGTTCCAGCGCAATGAAGTAAGGATTTTGACAGAAAAAAGCAAGGAGAGAGCGTTTTTTTTGTTGGGTGATTTGTAGAACGCTTCTTTTGATGGGGGCAAAATCGTGGATTCAATTGATTGTTTGCCGGCACGACTTTTGTTAAAACAGGGCTACTTTACAATTGGTTGATACTGGAAGGAGCGATGATGTCGAAGATAAAAATTGAGTCGGGGGCGTATTCGTTATTGAACCCGGGGTGTGTGGTGCTGATCAGCGCGGGCGATGGCGGGGGCGAAGGGGTGTTTGCGGTGACGTGGAATATGCCGATTCGAAAGGACCCGGCAATGGTGGCCATTGAGTGTGGGCAAAATCATTACACGTACCAGTTTATTCGTAAGACCGGGGAGTTTGGGGTGAATATTCCTGATGCCAAAATGGTGAATCAGGTGCTGGGGTGTGGCACGGTTTCGGGGAAGACGGGGGTGGATAAGTTTGAGCGGTTTGGGTTGACGCGGCAGACAGCGGAGAAAATCAAAGCGCCACTTTTGGCGCAGGCATTTGCGAATTTGGAGTGCCGGGTGACTCAGGTGGTGGATATGGGAGCGTCGGCGCTGTTGTTGGCGCAGGTGGTGAGCGCGCAGGTGGACGACCGGCATTTTGTGGATGGGCAGCTGGTGTTTGATAACGGGTTGCAGTTGCTGCATCATCTGGGCGGCAGACGGTTTTGCGTGAGTGACAGGGTGTTGATGGGGGAAATGGGTTAGTTGCGCTTATATTTGAGGATGTACCCCTGGAAGCGGAGCTGGACGCCGTGGTGGCCGTCGCGTTCAATCGTCAGCATGTCGCCGCGGTACCTGCCGATGCCCATGACCTGCGCCTGACTGTAGCTGACGGGTTTGAGCAACAGGTGCAGGGTCATTTGTTTACCGTCTTTGCAGCCGATGTCCACGTGGGCGGTGAGGAAGGGGGTTTGATGCTCAATACGGATATTCTGAATGTAGGCGAAGTCATTGTGGCGCTCTGATACGGACCATGTGCCGGTGCGCTTTATCCAGATGCCTGGAATGGGCACGGGCGCGACGCGGTGGCCAAAGGGAATGCGCACGTCGCCGTCCATGGTGGCCAGCACCATCTGATCGCCCACGGGGATGAACTGAAAATAAACGCCGTCCAGCTCGGGGCTTTTCCAGAACGCCACGGAATTGATTTTGCGTTTCATTTCGTACAGTCCGTTGCCAATGGGGGACAGCACCACCGGATGACCGTTGCGCATGCCTTCGAGGTAGTCACCGCGATTGATCAGGGTAAACAGGCCGCTGGCGGTGTCGTAGTTTCCGGCGAGGTCTTCGAGGGAGGGGGGCGAGAACGATGGGGTGTCTTGTATTACCGATGGCTGCACGGTGTACATGCTTCGCTGTACTCCGGCTTTTTGCCAAAGCAGGTACTGGATGGCCTTTTGAGCAATGGTGCGCACCGCTTTTTTGCCGCTGTCGGAATTTGTGGCCACGATGACGCCGAGTTTGTGTTCGGGCAAAAGCAGCATGTAACTGGCGAAATGCCATAGCCAGCCGTCGTGCCAGGCGTTGAGTCCGGCGTTTTCGTCGTGACTGAGTTGGGGGGTGAGCTGCCAGCCCAGTCCCATGGAGATGTCGAGATCCAGCGGGCAGTCTTCGTTTTGTCTGGCCAGCATTTGCGATTGGGTGTGGGCTTGAAGCAGAGGCGCACCCCCCAAAAAGACGCTGTGGATAAACTGCGCGATGTCGGCGGTGCTGGCATACAGGGCGCCGGCGGAGACTTCGCGCATGGGGTAGGGAGTGCCGGGGTTGCCGTTCATGTAACCGGTGGCCAGTTGGTGAATCATGTCACTGTCGGGATGAAAACCGGACTGGTGCATGGCAAGGGGCTTAAGGACGTAACGCCGCATGTAGGATTCGTAGGACTGGCCGGACACTACTTCCACCAGCCGTCCCAGGACAGCGTATCCCAGGTTGGAGTACAAAAAAACGTTGCCCGGCTCAAAGGCGGTGTATTCGTCTTTGAGTCGGTCTATCAAATCGCCGAGTCCTTCGGGGTGCAGGGTGTCGGCGCCTTTCATGAGGTCGGTGGGCATTCCGGAGTGGTGTGTGAGCAATTGACGAATGGTGATGGGCGGTGTCAAAGGGGTGCGGGATTTCAATTCGAACTCGGGCAGATATCGGGTGACAGCGGCGGCCAAATCGATTTTGCCCGCTTCCACCAGCTGCATGATGGCCACGGCCGTGAAGATTTTGGAGATGGAGCCCATGCGGTACACGGTTTGGGCGGTGGCGGGAATGCGGGATTCCCGGTCCTGGTACCCAAAGCCGCGGCTGAAGACAGTTTTCTGGTCGTCCACCAGTGTGATGCTGAGTCCAACGACGCCATGTCGCTGCATCTGGGTTTCGATAAATCGCGTCAGCTTGTGCTGCAGCTGCGCCTGGACCTGGTTGGGTTGGGGGGGTATGCCGGCAGAGACACCGCGCGAGTGAAGGGCGATGACGCATAGAATGAGAACCGTTATGCTTTGGTAAGGTCCCCCTTGATACCGTTGCTTTTCTGCGGGGAACATGAACTGCACCTCTCCTTGTTGAATACTCCTCGGATGTGCGATGTGCTCATCAATACACCGACAGTGAAGTTAACGGCCGGGTTCCCACTTTTTTTTAGCATTTGTTATTTTACAACCAGTGGTGGATGCCATGGCGCCGATATTTCAACGGCATCCTCGCCGCAATGTGTGGGGCGACGCCGCGCCGGCGTTTTTGTTCAAACCTGAAATGGCGATTGCAGTTATGAAAAGTCCCGGATTTCCAGCGTATCCTGCAACGTGCTTAAATGATGTGAAAAAAAAAGATGTTACCCATTGTGACAATTGCGAAACGTTTTTGTAGGGCCAGGCATGGAGTTTGCTTTTATTTTCTATTTTGGACACTGGTTCCAAATATACCCACCGGGGGTGGTAACAGAAATCAATGACTGGAGAGAAAGAAAAAATGCATTCGCTGGCCGTTGCAAAGGACCCACATACGCTGTCCATGAAGCAGCTCATTCGAATGCTGCATGCCCGAGCAGTTCGCAGTTACAAGCAACCCATCATCAATATCAGAGAGCAGCGTACCATTGGTTACGAGGGACTGTCTCGCGGCATTCACCCCGATACGGGCGAGATAGTAGTGCCGGATGTGCTGTTTCACTCGGCCAAAGCAAATGGCCTGACGCCGGAAATTGACCGGATGTGCAGTGATATGGCCATTGCGGCCTTTGCCAAATATGCGCGCAAAGGAGAATTACTCTTTGTTAATTTTGATGCATCATCTTTGGAAGAGGTGAACGCCGGTATCAGCTGGATATTGAACAAAACCATTGCCCTGGGGCTTCGGCCAGAATCCATAGCCATTGAAATCGTTGAATCCAGGGTGACCAACGATGCATCGTTGATGCGGTTTGTGGAGTGGCACCGGGAGTTTGGGTTTAAAATAGTGCTCGATGATTTTGGCGCCCAGCATTCCAATCTGGACCGGCTGCACATGCTGAAGCCGGATATTGTGAAAATAGATCAGAATCTGGTGCACGGGATGGCCACTGATCACTACAAGCGCGCCATTGTGGAGTCCATTGTTATTCTTTCGGAAAAAGTGGGGGCGCTCAGTCTGGTGGAAGGAGCCGAATCCATTGAAGATATTCTGGAGTGTGTTGCCATGGGCGTCAATCTGCTGCAGGGGTTCTATTTTTCCGAGCCCATCCGGGCGGAGGCGGTCATTGGCGCGCAGCTGGACGCGCGAATTGCCCATGTGTTCAATGCCGCCGTTGAGCAATTGCAGCAGAAGTGGCGGGACAAACAGGAGGAAGCCCGCCACTACGAGGAGATTGTGGCCTACTTTGCGAGGCTGTTGGGCGCGGGGAATGTGCGAAGTCTGGATGAGGCGCTGGAGCGAATTGTCATGGATGCGGTGGGGGTTGAATGTGCTTATGTGGTGAACAGCGACGGTATTCAGGTGACGCATACACATTTTCAATCGGAGGAGCAGGCGCAGCAGATGGCGGGCATTCGCGGCGCCACACCAAAGGGGAGCAATCATTTTTTGAAACACTACTTTTTGAAAATGAAAAATAGTAACAAACAGCGTGCCATGACGCGTCCCTATGTGTCGCTGGCCACCGGCAATGTATGTCGCACCATGGGGCAGGTGCTGCAGGGGCATGACGGACAAGTGTACTATCTGTTTGTTGACTTTGTTCTCTGAGCTTCATTCGGTACCATGGCAATCGAGTTCTCGAAATGTTGGGTCCGGGCTTTATGCCCGGCCGCTGCCAGGGCGAGGCGGCAGATAAACTACCGCGTTGTTTTCTTTCCTTTGCTGGAACCCGATAGCCCTGTATTCCTTACATTGCCTGTTCGAGAATAGTTTTAAGAACGTCATCCGGCAAACTCACCGGATTGCCTTTCATGCTGCTGGCGCGCTGGGCCGCGGTGACGATGGCATCGAAATCCCCAGACTGGACGCCGAAGTGGGCCAGCCCCTCCACCTTAAGATGCGCGCACAAGTCGTCCAGCCACCGGATGCCGTCGCACACAGTGCTTTTGGGATTGCCGGTGAGACATCGGGAGACGTGGCTGAATTTCTCCTGCAAATGGGGGATATTCGCCACCGCATGCGCATTGGCCCGGAAAACGAACGGGAGCAGACGGCCGCAGACCACTCCGTGGGGAATGGGGAACATGCCGCCCATGGGACCGGCGAATCCGTGCACCGCACCCAGTCCCGCATTGGCCAACGCCAGACCACCAAACAGGCTGCCGATGGCCATGTCTTCCCGCGCGTCCAGATCGGCGCCGTTGTCGAAGCTGCGTTTGAGGCTGCGGGCGATGCGGGTCATGCCGGCTTCGCAGATGGCGTCCGTCAGAGGATTGGCTTTGCGGGAGACAAACGGTTCGATGACCTGCGTCAGTGCGTCCAGTCCGGTGGCGGCAGTGATATCGGCCGGCACACTCAAGGTGAGCTCTGGATCGACAATGGCCACGTCGGGCAGCATCATCTCGCTGCGCATGCTAACCTTGACCCGGTGCGTCGGCGAAAAAAGAACCGCATTGCGCGTGACTTCCGCACCGGTACCGGCGGTGGTGGCCACTGCGATGAATGGCGCGGGAGTCGCAACGAGTGGTTTGCCTTCGCCAATCACTTCGAGATACGTCATTACATTTTCGCGATTGGTGATGAGTGCGCTGATGGCTTTGCCAGCGTCGATGACGCTGCCGCCACCCAGCGCAATGACCACGTCGCACCCTTTCGCCACTGCGAAGGTTGCACCCTTTGCGACGCGATTCACATCGGGCTCGCCGATGATACTGAACTTTTCGAACGGAATGGGCAACTGCGCAAACAGGGATTCCAGTCGCTCCGGCGTTTTGCCCGTGACCAGCAGTGCTCGGGTGCCCAGTCGATTGGCTTCCTTTGGCAGTTTGTCAATGGCCCCTCTACCGGCATGGATTCGCGTGGCGGTGGCAAACGAGAATGTGCCCGCTGATGGACTCATTTGCTGTCCCATCCGCTGTCATCCGGAATGATGTTGCTGAATTTGCGAGCGCTCCTTAGGGAATTCATCATGGGGGCCACTGTGTCCCGCCAGGTTTTGTAATGCTCGGTTTCTTTGTGCTTCGCCGGATCCGCGTCGGTTCGGTACACTTCCACCAGAACGAACTGAGTGGGGTCTGCCATGTCCTGCACCACATCAAAGCGGGCAATGCCAGGTTCGTTGATACTGGCGTTGGCGTTGGCGATGGACGCTGCCTTGAATGCGTCAACGGATTCGGGTTTTACATCTACAAAAACATGCACAATAAACATATCTTTTCTCCTCGTTGGATCCTTCGCCTCAATGGATTTCCTTACTGATTACCACATAATCCAAACGTATGAAATCCGTTATCTGTGAGATTTCCTGTCAATGGAATTTGCGATACAATCGAGGCCGTAAAAAAAAACGAACTATTGTAAAAGAAAGATTGCGTATTCCTTTTGCGCAGATATAATTCTGGAAATTCAAGATTATGTAATTCGGGGGAAACATCGATGAAAATCAAGCAGGATGCATCGACGGTGAAAATATTACTCGTCGACGACGAGGCGATCGTTCGTAAAACGTGTCAACGGATTTTATCCAGAATTGGATTCGAAGTAATTGGCGCCAACAGCGGCCAGGAGGCGGTGGCATTGTATCGCAAACACTGGAAATCCATTTCGGTGGTGCTTTTGGATATGATCATGCCAGAAATGAATGGAAGCGCCACACTGGCCCAGTTGCGCGAAGTGAATCCGTCGGCTCGGGTGATTCTGTCCTCGGGATATCCCCGCGATGATGTCATTGAATCGCTGACTCAGGATCATTTTACAGAGTTTATGCGGAAACCCTACCAGATTCAGGAATTGGTCGATACGGTGCACCGGGTATCGATTCAGGCCTGATTCATTTTTTTCTTTTTCATTCCGATGTTGCCGCTTAAACTATCGCCATGACAGTGAGGCAACCTCATTCATGCCTGTGACTCCCCCTGCCCAATGGCAACGCATTGTAATTCATGCGGATATGGATGCTTTTTTTGCAGCAGTGGAGCAGTTGGATACCCCGGCATATCGCGGCAAGCCACTGCTGATAGGCAGTCGAAGCCCAAGGAGTGTGGTGTCCACCGCCAGTTATGAGGCCAGACAGTTTGGCGCCAAAAGCGCCATGCCCATGGTGCAGGCGTTGCAGTTGTGTCCTCATGCCATTGTGACACCGCCGCGCATGGATCGGTATCGGGAAGTATCACATATCATCATGCGTGTGTTTGAATCGTTTTCACCTATGGTGGCGCCCATCAGTGTGGATGAAGCGTTTTTGGAAATGACCGGCGCGGAGCAGATTTTTGGGACGCCTGAACAGATGGGCAAGCAAATCAAGCGCAGCGTGTACGAGGCCACCCTGGGATTGACCATATCTGTGGGCGTTGCCGGTACAATGTTCATGGCCAAGGTGGCCAGCGATTTGAACAAGCCGGACGGTTTAACTGTGATTGAACCTGGAACGGAGCTGGAGACGCTCTGGCCCATGGATGTGGCCCGCATCTGGGGCGTGGGCCCGAAAACCAGGGAAAAACTGGTGGCATTGGGACTTTGCACCATTGGCGATGTGGCCCGGTGCTGCGAGCCGTATTTGGAAAATCAGCTGGGTAAACTGGGAAGTCATATCTGGCGATTGTCGCACAATCTGGATGACCGTCTCGTGATCCCCAGGGAAGAGGCCAGGAGTATCGGTAAAGAATACACTCTCGACAGTGACGTGTTGGGCGCCGAAGCCATTTGGCCCCATTTGCGCAGATGTGCGAATCGCATTGCCCGCTCATTGCGCAGTGAAAATCTGCTGGCCAAAGGGGTGCGCGTAAAACTGAAAACATCGGATTTTAAACTGCTGACGCGTCAGGGACCCGTGGAAATTCCCACCAACAATGCCAAAGAGCTGTTGGCGGCCGCCGCGTTACTTTTGGAAAAGTTTGATTTAAACCGCTCGTACCGACTCATTGGCATGGCTGCGTTTCAATTGATGGAAGGAACCTGCCAGCAGGAATTGTTTGTTCCGGAAAAATTGCACAGGCAGCGCAGGCTGGATTCGGTGATGGATGCGGTACACAAAAAGTTTGGCGATACAGCGTTGAGTCACGGGGAGGATTTGGAATAGCCCGGGATTGCGGGGTGCGCCGTTTTGGGGAGGTTATTTCATCGCGGCCAGATGGGAATCTCTTTTCTGTATGCATTCTTTGGATGCATATGGGATGTCACCAATGGCGGATAAAACGGTTTCGATGCCTTCCCGGTCGCCGCTGTCTTTCATGAAATCAATTTTGTAGAGCAGTTCCTCACAGAGTTTGTCAGCGGCTTCGGACGCCAGCACTTTGTTGAAGTAGCTGCTTTTTTCGTGCACTTTGGAAAGTTCACTCACCGCCAGTGTCCAGTCTTCCTCGGCCATGGCTTCCTTTGCGGCTTCGAGAGATGTCTTGGCTTCCAGCTCCAACATGGCCTTTTGTTTCAATTCTCTGGCCTTTAAGGTGCCAAATCCCATGCCCTGCGCTTTGGCAAACAGCTTGGCCGCCTGCTCCCAATGTTGGGCTTTAAGCTCGGATTCGCCATCGGCCAGAACCTGGTTGTATTCGTTGAGGCGCACCATGACTTCGGCATCGTCGGGGTTGAGGTCCCGAAAGTATTTGAGTCCCACCAGGGTCACACCCATCAGCAGCAGAATGGCGATGATGCCAACGGCCCAGATGGTTCGGCTTTTCGAAGCGTTTTCCGCCTGCCATTCTTCGAGATTGGAAGATTCCACATCGAACGGCTCTCCCGGAGCCACATAGCGAAAATGGGTATTGCCAAATTCCACCACATCACCGGAGCGGAGCAGGTAATCATCTCTTTTGTTCCCGTTGACATACAAACCGTTGCTGCTGTCCAGATCGGATACCACCCAGTTATCGCCCGAGCCTTCAAGTCTGGCGTGCGCTCTGGAAATGGACGGGTCCTGGAGGAACATGTTGGCTCTGTCGCCCCGTCCGATAATATAGAGTTGATCCGTCAGGGCCAGCTCCATGCCCACATCCTCGCCTTCGACCATGACCAGGCGCGCGTAGGGCGTCACTTTTCCAACGCCGGTATCCACTTTGGGATCCACCTGTTTGCCAAATGGAACGGCGGAGTAGTCTTTTTCGCTGATGGAAATGCGATAATCGCCAATCTGGATGCGATCTTCGGGAATGACTTCCTTTTGCGCGCCCTGCGGCATGATATTGGCGCCGATTTTAATGCCATTGCGGCTGCCCACATCCTGAATGTAAAAGCTGCCGTGTTCCTTTGACAAAATGGCATGCTGGCGGGACACATTCCGGTCGGTGAGTCGGATCACATTTCCATCCTGTCGACCAATGGAAAATTGATCCCGAATAAAGGGAATAATGGTGGTTTTTCCATCGTCGTCGCAAATGACGATTTTATACATAGGGCAAACTCTTTAATTCAGTTGGTGCATGACGCCACGTCATCTGCGTTAGATTACAGTTCCATACCGCCTCGTGTCAATGATGGGTTGCCATTACGATGGTGATTTCATCAGCAAATCGCTGATTTTCGAAGCATCTATGCCGATAGGTCGACGTATTTTTTTAAAGGTGTGCCCGATTCGATTGGTGAAATCGGCCACCTGGACTATTGAAAAACTCAAAAATATTGACCCGGCAATCCCTCTCGCGCAAAATTATTCAAATGTTGAAAAATAAAAAAATACTGATCACTGGCGGCGCTGGTTTTATTGGCACCAGAATTGTTGAACAGCTTATTGATGACAACCGGATTACCGTGCTCGATATTCTGCACCGGGATGCGCTGACGCATACACCCTTGATGCGGCATCCCAATCTGACCTTTGTCAAAGGGGACATTCGGGATGCGGCGCTTGTAAGGGAAGTGGCGCAGGATAAAACCCACATTATCCACCTGGCTTCCATTGCCGGGGTGGATACGGTCATGAACAATCCCGTTTTAACGATGGAAGTGACCATCAAGGGGACGTTCAATATCCTGGAGGCGGCGTTGCAGGTGAAAGGGCTGGAGCGGTTTGTAGATATATCTACTTCAGAAGTGTTTGGCAGTTACGCGTTTCGGGTCAATGAGCAGGATGTAACCTCCCTTGGCGCAGTGGGGCAGGCGCGCTGGACGTATGCGGTGTCCAAGCTGGCGACGGAACATCTCGCGCATGTGATGTATCAGAAGCGTGATATACCTGCTGTGACGGTGCGTCCGTTTAATGTGTTTGGCCCCGGACAGGTGGGCGAGGGGGCCATCCATCATTTTGTGGTGCGTGCGCTTTCGAACGCACCCATTTCGGTGCACAACGACGGCGATCAGATTCGCGCGTGGTGTTACATCGATGATTTCATTGATGGATTGCTGCGAACACTGGTCCTTCCGGCTGCGGTGGGGCGGGCGTTTAATATTGGAAATCCCAGAACGGCGCTGACGGTGCACAATCTGGCCGTGCTGGTTGTAAGACTGGCGGATTCCAAGTCGGAAATTCAGCATATCGACTGGCCCTACACTGATGTGGAGCTTCGGGTGCCCGATATCAGTGCGGCCAAATCTGTTCTCGATTACCATCCTCGGTTTGATTTGGAGCGAGGTCTTCTGGAAACCATCGATTGGTATCGACACCGTGCCGTCACTCTGGCGCCTGGGGCTGGCGTCCGGACGGATGCCCCTCTGTAATATGTACGGGAGCCTGGAAGGAGCAAGCGATTTCGGACGAGACTGACAAACTGCTGGTGGATTTGGTGGATGACCTCCAATCGGACGACGATGCGAGGCAGTTGCGTGCGGTCGAGGCTCTTGGCCAAATGCCTCCAAAGACCGTGGGGGAAGCGCTGATAACGTTGATGCAGCAGGACATTTCAATGAATACATCCAACCGATGTATGGCCCTGTTGGAAAAGCTGGGGATTTGCGTTTCGTTGACCACGCTGCGCCAGGATCACTGGTTTGAACAGTTGCAGCAGAGCGGAGATGCCACCAACATGGCGCTGGTGACCCGTATCGTGGGGAAACGCTATTTGGCGTATTCCATTTTGCTGGGAATTCAGATTGAGCAATTGCACATCAACGAGCGCAATCCGGACCTGACAATGGTAAACTTCACCACGGATACCGAGATGGTTCAAAAGCTGCCGTTGAGTCAGTTTTGCATGCAGGTGACCAGTGTGTTGCTGAGCATCGGAATTCACAGTGAGCACAAAGCGGTGAATCCCATGACGGAGGCGCAGGCGTTGGCTATTTGTGGGGAGATGCCGCTGCTGGTGGCGCCCCTGTTCGATATTTTTCCAACCCATGTGAGTGCCATCCAATTGGATGATCGATTTTTGGGGATGGTGTGCCTTGATACTCCCAAAGGTCATGCGTATCTGAAAATAGACGAGTTTCACAAGCTGGTTCTGCAACTGCTGCAGCTGGACATGTATCGGTTTGGCGGTGAAAATCTGTTTGAGGACCTGGATACCCGGGCCGCAGCGAAAGCGTATCGCAAGCGGAATTTCGAAGAGGTTGCGACATTGCTCGAAACCTGGCCGGCAGTGCTTTCCACCATGTTAAAATCACCGGCCCAGAAAAATCTGACTGCTGAACAGCTGGAAAAAATTGCCGAAGGCTGTCAGCTGCTCTCGGGCGCATATTTGCATACGGGGCAAACTGCGTGGGCGGAGGAGGTGATTCGGCTGGGTATTCGATACGTCAGCGATACCCCCCATGCCTGGTCCCTGTATCTGGAAATGGGGCTGTTGCTGAATGTGGAAAGGCGATATGGGGAGGCCATTGGCTTTTTACGTCGTGCCACCGTGTTGTCACCGGAATCCGCGGAAGCCTGGGCCGCCCTTGGAAAGGCGCTTCGGCAGCGCCGCAGGTTGATTGCCGCATGGTTTGTTTTGAAGGAAGCACAGCGATTGAAGGCGCCTGGAAAAAAAATCAGGTCAGACCTGCGTTATGTAAAAGAGGCGTTTAAAAAAGCAAAAATCTCCTGGCCCGGGTGAGGGACTGCTTTGGACTGGGAGACGACCTGCGTTAAAATGGCGCAATTGCCTCGAAGCCTCTGTGTGGGCTGGTGATTTTTTTAATTCAGTCCTATACTTGAATGATAAGTTGTCGATACGACACAACCCCGTCTGCAACGCCGGGTGGAAAGGGAAATTATGAAAAAAAACTTTGTCCTCGATACCAATATCCTGCTGAACGACCCTAATTCGATTTTTGCATTTGAGGAGAATAACGTCATCATTCCCATTTTTGTTCTCGAGGAGGTGGATACGTTCAAAAAGGACATGTCCGAGCTGGGCAAAAACGCGCGCACCATTTCCCGCGTACTGGATAATCTGCGGGCGCAGGGACGACTGGTGGATGGCGTGCCCATCAATGAGGGGGAGGGAACGCTGCGGGTGGCCTTTGCCATTAGGGAGCTTTCCGAACAGTTTGCGCTGCTGGGAAATACGGCCGATAGTCGAATTCTGGCGGTGGCCAGTGAGGTGCAGCGGGAACACCCGGATATGCCGTGTATTTTTGTTACCAAGGATATTAACCTGAGGGTGCGCGGCGCGGCGCTGGGACTGCAGGTGATGGATTACATGGCCGACAAGGTTCATGTGGATGAACTCTATAGCGGTCGCTTTGAGCGCACAGTGGCGGACGATCTGTTGCAGCAGCTGTTTTCCCACGGCGAAGCGGAGAATCCCGCCGGAACCGAAGACGAAGAGAAAATGCCCCCCAACGCCTTTGGTGTGTTGCACGGCGCCTCCGGCAGCGGATCGGCCATCGTTCGGGTGCAGCCGGATGGAAAAACGCTTAGGACGCTCAAGGGCAGCGGTCCGTCCGTCTGGGGAATTCGCCCGCGCAACAAGGAACAGCATTTCGCCTTTGAGTTGCTGCTCGACGACAATGTGCGGCTGGTGACTCTGGTGGGCCAGGCCGGTACAGGGAAGACACTGCTGGCGTTGGCGGCAGGGCTGCAGAAGGCGGCGGAAGAGCAGACGTATCAGAGACTGCTGGTGTCGCGTCCTGTTTTCCCCCTGGGCAAGGATATTGGCTTTTTGCCCGGTGATGTGAACGAAAAGCTGCGGCCCTGGATGCAGCCGGTTCACGACAATCTGGAATTGCTGCTGGGCATTTCCGGTCGCGAAAAGCGAACCGGGCGCTCCAGTGACGAGCTGTTTGACATGGATATGGTACACATTGAGCCGCTGACGTATATCCGCGGCCGTTCCATTCCCAGCCAGTTCATTCTGGTGGATGAAGCGCAGAATCTCACCCCCCATGAGGTGAAAACCATCATTACGCGGTGTGGCGATGATACCAAGATTGTGCTGACGGGGGACCCCTACCAGATTGACAACCCTTACGTGGACGCCACCAATAACGGTCTGGTCCATGTGGTGAAGCGCTTTAAGGGGGAAGCCATTGCCGGCCACATCACTCTCTCCAAAGGCGAGCGTTCCGAACTGGCCGAAAGGGCTGCCGAACTGCTGTAAGTGACGCGTATCTGCATGAAATTCTTTCCCCCGACGTTGGTGTTGCTCCTGCTGTTTGGCTGTGCGGTGGGTTATGGTGGCGAATCTCCACGGTTAGAGTCTCCTCGTTCATCAGCCAGGGGCGAGACGACCGTGTCGATTGACAGCGAGCAATCCCATGTGCTGGAGGATGCCCTCTCCGACAACCCCGTACCCGACGATGGAGATGACGGGGATGTTAAGGAAACGGCATCGGCGCTACAGGTCGATGAGATTCGGCCGGACGCCAACGGATTGCAGGATTTGATTCGTAGTCTGCAGCACCCGATGTCTAAAGGGGAGACAGCGGAAACAGCGACCCCCACTTTTGAGGAAGCGCCTTTTTCAACGAGAATATCCACATCGTTTTCAGATGTAACAGTGCCGTCGGCCAATAAAATCTGGCAAATGAGTGACCCTCAGTGCATGCGTGTATTAAAGGACGCCGGCATTCGCACCCATACGCCGTCATTTCCCACGCCGTTTGTGCGAACGCCGCTGCTGCTGGATAGTCCGGTGGAGGGCGTGGTAATTGATTCCAAATGGCCTCAAAAAAGCAAGCGTCGCGTTATGGATTGCCGACTCATAGTGTCGCTGATTCAGCTGGCCCGGCGGGCCAGGGCGGAAGGGGTGGTGAAAATCGAGTACTATTCCACCTGGCGTCCCATTACCACGGCGGACAACTGCAAAAAAGGTCGCAAGGGAAGCAATTGCCGCAAGGTATTTGAACAAGCGAAAAAGGGGCAGTTGCCCAGTCAGCATTCCAGGGCCACGGCCATTGATATTCGCTGGTTTACATTTGAGAGCGGTGCGGTGGTGGATGTCCTCGAACACTACGAAAAGCATTTTCATGCCCCCCCGTGTGATGACCGGCCCGATACGTGGGAAGGCCGGTTTTTACAGCACCTGGCCTGTGCGCTGCATCGGGATCGAGTATTCAATGTCATGTTGACGCCCAATGCCGACAGGGATCACGTGAATCATTTTCATTTTGATATTACACCCAACGTGAAATGGTACATCATCAGGTAAACGCGGCGTGCTTCCTATGGCAACGATGTGAAGGAGGCATTGCGCTCGTGGTTGAGCAACCATTTTTTCATGCCCCTGGGGCCGGACCAGCCGCCGAGGGCGCCGCTTTTAGGCAATACGCGATGGCAGGGAATGATAATGGGGATTTGATTTTTCGCCATCCAGCTGCCAATGGCGCGGGCCGAATTGGGACGGGCCAGCTGAAAAGCCAATTCTCCGTATGTGACAGTGTGTCCACTGGGAACCATCATCAGTTGCTGGTACACCTGATTGCCAAACGGGGTGCACCACGCCATGTCGATGGGGGGCAACAGGGGCAGTGGCTGTCCCGATAAATAGGCAGTGAGCCATTGCCGGGTCATATGGAGCCATTTTTCCTGTTGGTGCGGGTGCGGGTCGTGATGCTGGCGAGGAAGAATGGTCTCTGCCTCAATAACGTGATGCGCTTCGGCCTGCTCCGGAAAGCGAAGGGACCGAAGCCCCAGCGGCGTCGCTGAGATATGGAACGCGCCCAGGACGGAGTGAACACTGCATTCAATAGTGTTTTGATTTTGTGTGTGACGTTTCATGGCGCATCCAACACGGAGAATATGGTGCCGGTGGCAGATGCTGTCATCCTATTTAATGTATTTAATGAGCTTTGCAAAATAGGGCGGCATTTCGTGCCGGGGGTACCAGGCCAGAGCGAACTCCAGTTCCAGCTGGTTTCCTTCCATCAGGTCGATGACCTGTTTGGCGCGAAACAGCGGTTCGGCGAATTTGCGCGTGAGCACGGAATACCCCAGTCCTTTAGCAATGAGCGATGCCAGGGCGTCAATATTATTCGCCAAATGACGTTCCCTGATGCATTTTTCGAAGAGACCGAATTTTTTAAGAAACTTAAACGTGGCTTTATCACTGGCGTTAAAGTCGACAATGCGCTCTGTGGACACAATGTCTTCGATGTCGCGTTCGTGCCAGCTGGCGGGGCCCACCAGAATATATGACGATGGCGCCAGCAGTTTGGAATCCAGCTCATTGACCACCTCACTGCGGCTGAGAACCGCCAACTGCGCCTCGCCGGATTTAAGTTGTTTGAGTGAGGATTCATCGTCGTTCAGGTTAAATGTAAACGTGACATTGGGGTGCGCAGAAATGATTCTGACGGCGCCCGGTATAATCCGTGAGCGCATAATGCTCGATGGTCCGCAGATATTTATCCGGACCGTTGCCTCATCGGATTTGTTGTGAAGGAAAGAAAGGAGTTGGCCTTCCAGGTCCCTGGCGCTCTGGCAGTAGCGATGCAGCGCCTCGCCTTCGGGTGTGGGATGCATCCCTTTACGGGACCTCGTAAACAGGGTGGTTCCCAACTGCCGTTCCAACGCCCGAATGCGTTGCGTGACTCCCGTCTGAGTCAGTCCGATTTCCCGTGCGGCTCCATGTACAGTGGAATGCCGAATCACGGCCATAAATGCTTCAAGTCCAGGATGAAGTAAACTCATAGTTGCTCATCAATATAGTAAATCTATGAATTTATCAATCTCCGTGTTTTGCGGGTACTGATGGTGAGGTTGGAAACGGTATTCGAACGCCTGATAACACAAATAATCCACTTTTTACCGTATACATATGAGTGGAGCGTTGCTATACAGTTTCCTGATTTTCGCCGCTTCCCGCCTGAAAATGGGAGTGAAACAAATCACATAATAATGTAACAGTTTGGAATTAATGGCGTTTCAAGCGAGGTAAATCACACAATGACGTTAAGGAAGATAAAGTTAGTACTTGAAGATGGTACCACGTTCCAGGGAACGAGCTTTGGTGCCGTGTCCAGTATTGCAGGCGAAGTTGTTTTCAACACCGGCATGATGGGATATCCGGAAACCCTCACCGATCCCTCTTACACAGGACAGATTCTCACGATGACATTTCCTTTGATAGGAAATTACGGCGTGCCCGAGTTTAAGCTTGATGAAAGCGGATTGCCCGTGGGATTCGAATCAGACGGTATCAAAATTGCCGGTCTGGTGGTGAGCGAATATTCACCCAATCACAGTCATTATCTGGCCGTTCAGTCCCTTGGCGAGTGGATGGAAAAAGCGGGCGTTCCTGGGATTGCGGGAATCGATACGCGCGCACTGACAGTGATGTTGCGGGAAAAGGGCAGCATGCTGGGTAAAATTATTGTGGACGATGAAGATATTCCGTTCTTCGATCCGATGGCCACGGATTTGGTGGCGTCGGTATCTCCCAATGAAGTTTGCAATGTGGGCACACACAAAGATGGCCAGCCCACGGTTGTCCTTGTCGATTGCGGTTGCAAGACCAGCATCACCCGGTCTCTGGTAAAACGCGGCTTAAATGTGGTGCAGGTGCCGCACGACGAGTATTTTTTTAATTCCGATTTTGATGGCATTTTCATCTCCAATGGTCCCGGCGATCCACAGATGTGTAAAAAAACGGTGACGCACATTGAAAACGCCCTGGCGCTGGGGAAACCCATATTGGGCATTTGCCTGGGCAATCAGATTCTCTCCATGGCCGCCGGCGCCGATACCTACAAACTCAAATTTGGACATCGTGGTCAGAATCAGCCCTGTATTGAGATGGCGCTCAACGACGAGGGCGAGACCGTCCAGACCAAACGCTGCGTGATCACTTCTCAAAACCACGGGTACGCCGTGAAGGCGGAACACCTTTCGGGAGATTGGCATGTGTGGTTCACCAATGCCAATGACGGCACCGTGGAAGGTATTAAACATAAATCCAAACCATTCTGGGGTGTGCAGTTCCATCCCGAAGCCAACCCTGGCCCCACGGATACAGCCTGGATATTCGACCTGTTTGCCGATGCTGTGAAAGAATCGAAAGGAGGCGCCAAATGACAACAGTGAAGAATGTAATTGTACTTGGCAGTGGCGCACTGAAAATTGGCGAAGCGGGTGAATTCGATTACTCCGGCAGTCAGGCCATTAAAGCATTAAAGGAAGAGGGAATTCGTACCGTACTGGTCAATCCCAATATCGCTACAATTCAAACATCCGAAGAGTTGCCCGACGAAGTGTACTTCGTTCCGGTGCGACCGGCGTTTGTGGAACAGGTGATTGAACGGGAAAAACCCGACGGCATTCTTCTTGGATTTGGTGGCCAGACAGCGCTCAACTGCGGTGTGGAGCTGTACAAGTCCGGTGTGCTGCAAAAGTATGGCGTGGAAGTGCTTGGGACATCGGTGCAAACCATTATCAACACCGAAGACCGCGAAGTCTTTGTGGCTAAGTTGAACGAAATAGACGTGGATTCTCCGCGCAGCATTCCCACCGCGAATATTCCGGAGGCCCTGGATGCTGCGGATAAAATCGGATATCCGGTGATGGGTCGCGTGGCGTTTGCGCTGGGCGGACTCGGTTCCGGCGTTTGCCACAACCGCGCGGAACTCGAAGATTTGGCCGCCAAGGCGTTTGCGCATACAGAGCAGCTCCTGATTGAAGAATATCTGGAAGGCTGGAAAGAAATCGAATACGAAATCGTTCGCGACGCCTACGACAACTGCATTACCGTATGTAACATGGAAAATCTCAATCCCATGGGCGTACATACGGGTGAGAGTATTGTGGTGGCGCCCAGTCAGACGCTGACCAACGATGAATATCACTACCTGCGGGAAGTGGCATTGAAAACAGTGCGTCACATGGGTGTGGTGGGGGAATGCAATATTCAGTATGCACTCGACCCCCACAGTCGCGAGTACCGAGTCATCGAAATCAATGCGCGTTTGTCCCGTTCATCTGCACTGGCCTCCAAAGCCACCGGATATCCGCTGGCTTTTGTGGCGGCCAAACTGGTGATTGGCAAGTCGTTGATTGAAGTGCAGAACTCCGTCACCCGGGCGACCTGTGCCTGTTTTGAGCCTGCACTTGACTATGTAGTGGTGAAAGTGCCGCGTTGGGACTTAAAAAAATTCCAGGGCGTTTCGCAGCGCATCGGTTCGGCTATGAAATCCGTGGGCGAGGTGATGAGCATTGGGCGCAAATTCGAAGAAGCGTTGCAAAAGGCGCTGCGCATGCTTGAAGTTGGGGCCAAAGGTGCTGTGGGTGCCGATATGGAAATTGAGAATCTCGACGAGGAACTCAAACATCCATCCGATAAACACATCTGGGGGTTGGTGGAAGCGCTTGAAAAAGGGATGTCCGTCGATGAAATTCACGATATCACCAAAGTGGATCGCTGGTTCCTCGATAAATTGAAGATTATCGTCGATATTAATAAAACGCTTGAGGCGTCCGGCGCCAAAGCCCTTGAAGACGCTGACCTGATGCAGGAAGCCAAAGCCCATGGCTTTAGTGATATTCAGATTGCCATTGCAACAAAGAAGACTGCTGAAGACGTTTACGAAGCCCGGCAGAAACTGGATATTCATCCCTGGGTGAAACAGATTGATACACTGGCCGCCGAATATCCGGCCGCCACAAATTATCTGTATCTCACGTACAATGGTTCTTACCACGATTTGGCACTGGATTCCGGTGGCGTGGCGATTCTTGGTCCAGGCGCGTATCGTATCGGCAGTTCGGTGGAATTTGACTGGTGTTGTGTCAACACGGTGAAAACCCTGCGCAAGTACGGGTACAAAACCATCATGATTAATCACAACCCCGAAACCGTCAGCACCGACTACGACGAATGCGACCGGTTGTATTTCGAAGAACTGTCATTTGAAACAATTCGGGAGATTTATTCATTCGAGCGACCGTTGGGTCTGATTTTGTCCATGGGTGGGCAGATTCCCAACAATTTGGCCATGCCATGCCATAAGGCAGGAATGCGCGTTCTGGGCACCTCTCCGGTGAACGTGGATCGCGCGGAAAATCGCAATACATTCTCCAGCATGCTCGAACGTCTGGACGTGCATCAGCCGGACTGGATGGAACTCAGCGCATTGGATGAAGTGTACGATTTCGCGAATCGCGTGGGCTATCCGGTATTAATTCGACCATCCTACGTGCTCTCCGGTGCAGCCATGGCAGTGGCTGTTGACAAAAGTCAGCTGGAGGCATTTCTGGGTGAGGCAGTCGATGTATCCCCCGAGCATCCGGTGGTTGTGTCCAAGTTCATTGAAGGCGCCAAGGAAATCGATGTGGACGCCGTAGCGTCTAACGGCGAGCTGGTCTGCTGGGCGGTCTCGGAGCATGTGGAAAACGGTGGTGTGCACTCCGGTGATGCCACGCTGGTTCTGCCACCTCAGCGAACTTACCTTGAGACCATGCGTCGCATTCGGAAAATTTCGGAGCGGGTGGCCAAAGAACTCGAAATTAATGGTCCGTTCAACATTCAGTTTTTGGCCAGACACAACGACGTGATGGTTATCGAAGTGAATTTGCGTGCTTCGCGCAGCTTCCCGTTTGTATCGAAGGTGCTGAAGCGAAACTTCATCGAAGCGGCCACACGCGTCATCATGGGGCGACCTGTGGAACGTCAGTCCACGTTCTCTCTCGATTTGGACTATGTGGCTGTAAAGGCGCCGCAATTTTCCTTCACACGTCTTAAGGGAGCCGATCCCACGCTGGGTGTGGAGATGGCATCCACCGGTGAAGTGGCCTGCCTGGGGTGGGACTTTGACGAAGCGTTCCTCAAGGCGCTCATTTGCGTCGGGTTTAATTTTCCGGTGAAAAGCGTTTTGCTCTCCACGGGTCCGCTCAAATCAAAAGCGGCATTTCTGGAAGGCGCCAAACTGCTGCAGAACATGGGAATTTCTTTTTATGCCACAGGTGGAACACACGATTTTCTCAAAGGAAATGGCATCGAATCCGAGCGTCTCACCTGGCCGTTGGATGAAAAGCCACACAGTGCCATTGATGTGATTAAAAATCGGAAAGTGGATTTGGTAATTAATATTCCCAAAACGTATCAGAAGGAAGAACTGACAAACGACTATCTGATTCGTCGCGCCGCCGTTGATTTCGGTGTGCCGCTGATTACCAACATGCAGCTGGCGCAGCGACTCGCAGAAGCACTTCACAATGTCCCGGTCCAAAAATTAAAAGTTCGACGCTGGTCGGACTACCGTGTCAGGTAGACTGAAACGATGTTCAGTTGATGGAATCAAAGAGCCCTGCAATCCCCAACTTTCGGTAGGACGTTTAGTACTGATTCGATCACCGGAAGTACGTTAAGGTTTCTATATTTTTTCAATTCCAGTTTTAGCTTTGTCGCAGCCCTTTTTGGGCGTGCCCGTGGGCAATCCGGTCTACATCAGCTCGTCGTTGTTTCAAAAGAGCCTTACCCAATTCAATTTGTGAACGTTTTTTATTTGCGACTTTTGTGATGGTGTTGTAGAAAGTTAAGGAACTTTAAAAAGAAAAAAACCCAGCCAGTGTTTTAGGGCATACACTGCTGGGTTTTCAGGACCACAAAGTCTACCTGGCGGTCAATCGGGTCAAATTGACTTTCCAGGACCTCCTTTAAACAGTGAGGCCAGACTCCTCACTGTCTATAGTCCTTTTACATCAGAGATGTATCTGATGCGCTCCTCTGAAAATACTAGTGCTTTACCAAAAAAAAAGGGGGGGAATAAACCATCACTATTAATTCAGATGATTACAAAAAAATGAGAATTGCATGATGTGAAAAGAAGAAGGATGGTTGACGAAGTAAAAGGGGCGTGACGTATCTTCGTTGCGTGCCGAACGACGCCTGTTAATTGCAGAGGCTGACCAGACCTTCAATGCGTCTGAAAATGAATTTCTCTCCTGGAGAGAATCGGCTGGAAATTTCAGACAGGCAGGAGATATATTGGTGCAAATCTGAAGAAGTGCGATATCCGATGCTTTTAGCAACAGCATATAATTGGTCCACCGCCTTCCTCGGCAAAAGACGTTTAAGCTGGCTAAACAGGGCAAACAATTCCGTGATTAATTCCGGGCGTGTGGACTGTACAGCCAGGTCAATAAGCAGTTGTGCAACAATTTCAAGCTCTGAATCCGACGGTTCTCGATTCAGTTCATTGGGCCTGGCGATACTTTCGATGAGCTTCTGGGTAAGGATAGTCGCTTCCTCGACTTTATTTCTGCCCAGCGCCTTCTGGGCCAGTCCCGCCAGCAGGTCTCCCGAATTCAGCGTGGTGTCATCCGTTGATATGGCTGGCTCCGTTACTGAATGTGACTGAGGCGGTTCTTTTGTTGGCGTGTGGCTTTTTGACGTGGATTGACCACATTGACCGCAGAATTCATCTCCCAGCGCCGCCCATGCACCACAATTGGCGCAAACCATCAGCCCCATGGTATTCGATGAAACGCGATCGTTTTTTTGTGCTGCGCTGATTGTTACCTGCTGATGTCCAATACCAATAACATCGCCGTCTTTTAGAGGGATCATGCCCGATACCTGTTTGCCGTTCAACGTACATCCATTGCGGCTTCCGCGATCCTCCAGCAAAAGCTGGTCTTTTTTTCGAATAATGGTGGCGTGGACGCGTGATACGCTGGGATCGTCCAGCACAAGGTTACAGTCCAGGCTTCTCCCAATGTCGAATCGTCCTTCGGGGGCCTCTATATTGGATTGCTGATATATTATGCGATATCGGATCATAGTCGTTCAGTATTGTCCTGGACCTGAAGCTGATGTTGCAAAATCTTGAGAATACATGTTGTATTTTTGTACTATGAATTTGGCCCCTTGTCATATTTTTCCTTCTTTCCGTTCTTTTACTATGCTTTTTTTAGGAGTGCGTGGAATGCGGATATGGTTTCCAACGACAGATAATGAATGTGAAATTGCCTGAAATCAGGAGGCAGTGACCTGGAATGCTTCGATGGCTTTGGCGCTGGTGGCCTAGAACAGATCGTCCATATCGCTACTGCTGGGAGGCGGTGCGCTTTCCTTCTTCTGAGGTTGCGAGTTGGATTTTGATGATGTGTTTCCAGTAATAGTGGGATCATTGCTCAATCCCTCGGAGTGGGATTTGCCGGTGTAGCCGTCGATAACCGATTCCGCATTGTCGTCGTAGTCAACGCTGTTAACGGCTTTGTCGATGGTGGAAGATATGGACGCATCAACCGAGCCGGTTGATTTACCCTTGTTGGTGCGTAATTTACTTAGATGGGTTTCGGTGACTGCCGATGAAAGGCGCAATCCGTAAACACCAAAAAATTTTGAACCATCGAGTACCGCAACAAAAGTATTGTCGTCGCGCCAGGCTATTTTGAGCAGATTACCGTCGTCGTCCATGATTTCGGCGCCCTTGCAGCCCAGCACCTGCTCCATGCTGCCAGTGAAGTCGGACAGAGTGATGCCACCCAGTTTATCGATGCGGAAAAGGCGTACGCGTTTCCAGAATCGGTTATTAATAAAGAACAGGTACTCCACGTATTTACCGGCGTCCCATACCATCATAGATTCGTCGTTGTTGTGTGTGAACTCCACATCCACCATATGGGATTCATAACCTGTGGTTTGTCCGTTGAACGCCACATAGCTGTTTTTTACTTCGTTCAATTCTTTATACATCTGGGCGCGAATTCTGTCCTCTTTGAGAAGGTCGCCCTGAACAGCACGCATTTCTTCATCATATTTTTCTCTGATTTTACTTTCAAATATGGAGAACACTTTTTTTACTGTCATTCCCCACTGAAGTCCCTCCATCAATCCTTCAACACCGTCTGTTTTAGGCCAATACCCTGGATCTTTAAGAGATTCTTCCGCTTTCGCTTTTTTTCCTTTTCCTTTGCCCTTTTTCTTGAATCCTGGCGCGCCACCCAGATTGGAGCCGGGGACGATAATTTGATTGTCTTCCGCAGTCAGCTGAACATCCTGATATCCTTCGATTCCCGTTGATTCCTCCATGTCCGGCTCGACGAATTCCGCGCTTGCGGAGTTGGGCGATGTCGGCTCTTTCACCTTTCCGGCACAGCCGACTAGAAAGAGCAAAAGAAATAGGAGCATGACCCCTGGAACGGTGCGTAATATTTTCTGATTCATATATTCCTCCTCAAAAAAGGTGAGCAAACTGTTGTCGAATGGCAGTTCAATTTTGCACCGCATCTTATCACGTCGCCCTGTGCAGCCAAGTGACTTTTTCCCGATTACTATTTTTTATGTCGTGTCAGCTTGTGTGCTCAAAAAAATACATAAATACTCAAATTCACAACCGTTTTGTCCTCCAATGGTATACCCTTTTGAAAAAAAAGCAGTTTTGGGATATAGGCATTTGGGAAATGGAGTGGCGAGTACTGTGTTTACTCCGGAAAGGCGCAGATGAGACGTATTAAGTTGAAACATCCGTTGTGGTTCTTCTCGTTGATGCTATGCAGCATAGTGGGCCTCTTGTCTTCCAGACTTGAGGCGCAGCAGCGCGATTTCACTTCTTTAAAAAACACGCTGTCGGTGATTGCAGGCAAAAAACCGGGAAATACGGTGGCGGGTGTTTCTGTTATGGATGTAAATTCGGGCGAGATTATATACGCCCTCAAAGGCGATGAGCCGTTAAATCCCGCTTCAAATGCCAAAATTGTCACAGCCGCCGCCGCGTTGAAACTACTCGGACCTGAATTCAAATTTCAGACGGAACTGTACGGTAAAGTGAACATGCGCAACGTTCAGGGCCCGTTGTATATCAAGGGCTACGCCGATCCGTCTCTCATGACCCAAGATTTGTGGGCGCTCGCCAAAGAATTGAAAGCAGACGGCGTGCGGCGTATTGGGGGCGGCATCATTGTGGATGACAGTTATTTTGACGATATCAACTGGCCGTTCGCCTACGATGAACAACCCAACGAAGACAATAAATTTCGTACGCCGGTTGGGGCGGTATCGGTAAATCACAACGCACTTGGAATCCAGATACGCCCCGGGGCCACCGCCATGGCCAAAGCCTTCGTGGATATGGATCCGCCGGAATACGCCATGGTAGTAAATGATACGTTAACATCTGCGACAGGGGCATATACCCCTCGTATTTCGGCAACCACCTACGAAGATCGCACGCGGGTTCGCGTTTGGGGTCAGATTCCCCTGGGATCGAAGCCCACCTGGTTTTATCGGCGTATTGACAATCCATCCCTGTTTACCGGATATGCGTTGAAGGGCGTTTTAAAGGAACTGGGCATTTCCGTGGGGGGAGATGTGCGAACGGGCGGAATTCCATCGGGAACGCCTTTGATTGCGCGGCATTCTTCGGAACCGCTGTCCTCTGTTTTGTGGGAAACGGGGAAAATGTCCAATAATTTTGTAACGGAAATGGTATTGAAGACAATTGGCGCCGAAGTGGGAAAAGCGCCAGGTAACTGGGACGTCGCCACGTCCGCTGTAGCGGAATTGCTGGAAAAATGGGGTGTAAAGAAAGGAACCTACACCTATCGCAACGGTTCGGGGCTGTTCTCAGCCAATAAAATTGCTCCTGAGCAGTTTTGTCAGGTGTTGCGACACGCGTATCTCGATGCCACCATTCGGCCGGAATTTTTAAGTCAGTTGGCCACCGGGGGCGCAGATGGAACGATTCAATCTCGGTATCGACACCCGGCGGCTGAACGGCATGTTCGGGCCAAAACCGGTACTTTGGACAGTGTTTCCGCGTTATCCGGATATATTTTTGACAAAAAAGGGCAGCGCCCCATTGCCTTTTCAATCCTTGTAAACAACGCATCTGGTTATGTGGCCGCAGCCCGGAACTGGCAGGAAGATATTGCCACAGCCATTGCAAAATTTCTTAATCCGTAGCGTGGATGGGCGCTTTTTTCTTCGGAGTGCTGCCTTTTTTATCAAGGCGTTCGTTTTTTTTTGGTTAGCAAAATGATTTCCTTCATCTCAAATTAGTGAGTTATGATGGCAAGGTCTATCGATTAGATGCCTTTGTGAAGAGGCAGTACTTTATGTGTTGAGAGGATTAACATGAGTCGTTATTTTCAGCTCTACTTGCAGATGTTCCTGATGTGCCTGGCATTGGCAGTGGTGTTTGGGTGTTCAGAAGTGGACCCAGGGGAAGGAAAACAGTCCAGTGATGGGGATTCTGATGGGGATTCCGATGGGGATTCCGATGGGGATTCCGACGGGGATTCCGATGGGGATTCCGACGGGGATTCCGACGGGGACGGGGACGGAGATTCTGATGGGGACGGAGATGCGGACACCGAAGCCGCAGGAGACGGGGATTCAGATGGGGATTCCGATGGGGATTCCGACGGCGATACCGATGGGGACAGTGACGGGGATTCCGACGGGGATTCCGAGACACACCAGGGAAACACGATTGATACCGAGGCGTGTGACAGTTTACTGGAAATAACCGTTCGTGATTTTGACGAGAGTCACCCCGATATGGAGATGGACCATGATGGATGGGGGCCGGTGGGCGGTGTTTTGGATGTTGAACTTGGGCTGGACCAGAAACCTGTGTTTTCCAATCCCATGGGAACACACACCTGGAAATCTGATCCTGTTGATGGGATACTTGAAAAAAACTGCTGGGTAACCGAAGACGGTGAGGAATGTTACATGGGGGATTATCCCATGTTTGATGGTGAAGAAAGCTTCTTTGACTGGTACCACGACACATCTTTCAATCAGCGTTTCGAAAAACAGATACAGATGGACGAATCCCCCGATGACCCCGACGTGTACATCTATGACACAAAAGAATTTTTCCCCCTGTCCGAAGATGAAGGATTTGGTATTACACCGGAGGATGCGCAGCCACAGCGGAATTTTTTATTTACCACCGAAATTCACCTCAAATTCACTTATGAGGAAGGCCAGCGGTTCACTTTTAGAGGGGATGATGATTTGTGGATTTTTGTGAACAACAAACTGGCTCTGGATTTGGGGGGACTCCACCTGCCCGCCCTCGGAACCATTGATTTCGACATGCAGGCCGAGGATTTGGGCATTCGTCCCGGTGGCCAGTACAATATGGACATTTTTCACGCGGAACGTCATACCGCGCAATCCAATTTCCGCATTGAAACCAATATCAGCTGCTTCATTCCGGTTATTCTCGAGTAACCGCTCCCCAACTGACTTTTCATTTTCCGCAGACGTCGGGCCAATGTGATGCCGGAAAATAAAAGATACTTAATCTTTTTGTTTGGCGCCCGTTTTTTTGTGCGGGAGAATTGCCTATGGGAACATCCAAAAATGAGCCCCAATCCACGCCATCATCCTGGTTTCCCGACGATGCGCTGGAAGCGGAGCTGGAAAGAATTCCAATTCATGTGCTGGTGGCAGAAGATGACACCGCGACACGGAATATTCTGATAAAAACACTGGAAAAGTTCGGCTACCGCGTCAGTGCTGCGAAGGATGGGGACGAAGCGATGCAAATGCTTAATGACGAACTGGACCCTCCAGAGCTGGCTGTGCTGGATTGGATGATGCCGGGGATTGACGGCCTCGAAATCTGTCGACGGCTGAGATTGCGCAAGAGACCCTTCGTTTTTGTAATTTTGCTGACGGCGCGATGCAGTGACGAGGACGTCATTCAGGGACTGGAAGCAGGCGCCCATGAATTTTTAACCAAACCGTTCAATATTCATGTGCTGGCGGCACGCGTGGCTGCAGGGGCGCGGATTGTTCGTCTCGAAAAGCGGTTGCTCATTAAAAGTGAAATCTTAAAAGAATATCTTCAGCGTATCGAGGAAAAATCAGAAGTGATTTAAATTGGCAACACGAATGTTTCGCAGCTGCTTCAATGTGGAAATATCCGCCGTCAATTCTGTCTCTAAGCCAGAATGCATTTGCGGACAAGTCTCTGTATCCATGGAAATTTGCGAGCAGAGAGCGCTGCTGGAGATAACGGGATAACCTCCTTGCGGCATGTCTTGCCCTTTAGGCAAAAAAGGGAATTATCTTGCTCAACGGTCTTATGTCCTATATATGTCTTTGATAAATTTTATCAGGGCAGTATGGTTACGCCTGATTATCTTTATGGAGGATATTTTGAACGAATTGGCGCAATACCTTATTGAGAATATAATTCTGGATTTTGAGGGCGATGTCACTACCGACACCGTTCGCGCTTTTCTCAGGAAAGACGACAGCCCTCAGGCCCGGGCGCTGTTGCAGCGTATCATCGAAGAACAGGGTATCGACGAATTGCTTCTGGCATTGGCTGATTGTCTCACGGCTGAGTTGGCCCAAAAATTAACTCCTTCTGACGTGACCGAACACCTCATCAGCTACTCTGAGGCGTAGTCGCCTTTCTGGTAATGCGACCGATTTATCTCGCATTTGGTTGTTTTTTCCTTTTATGGGGCAGTATTTCCTGCGAATCCTATTTTGAACCCGAAGAACGGGAGCAGACGTCGCTTGAGGTGGTTTCGGTTTATCCGCCCATGAACGCAAGGAATATTCCTTTGGATGCGGCCATTCGCATCAAATTGAACAAGCATCTGGATCGCAATGCGTTCTCAACCAGTTCGCTGGATTTGAGGAGCGGCGATTCCGGCAAGTGGAAAATGGCGTACTACAATCCCCTTGATATGGAACTGGTGGTGTGGGCGAGTCGGCCTCTTTTGCCGAATACCGTATGGAATATCTATTTTGTAAATGAAGTGCAGGCCCTGGATGGCAGCCATATGGCCACACGGTTGGTGACGCGATTTCAGACTGGCGACGAAGAACTGAAAACACCGGTATTTGAAAACAGAGAGTACTTTTCCGATGTAAAGCCAATTTTAGATTCCAGATGTGCCCATTGTCATGGCCAGCGGAATTTTGCGGGACTGGATTTACAGGGCGAAACGGGCATTTGTCGGACAGCTGTTCACGTGCCCTCCACCGGGTGGCCCGGTATGGACCGTATTTCGCTGGACAGGCCCGGGGCCAGTTATCTGGTTTATAAATTGCTGGACAATGGCAATGTGGCAGGTGAGGTAATGCCGCGACGAATGAGCGGTATTAAAGTTGTTGCGCCGCTGACGAACAGTGAGAAACGAATAATAGTGGATTGGATTTCAAGTGGCGCCATCTTTGGAGAAGATGTCGAGAATGAAAGTGAAGTGAACAAGTGAAAAAGTTTTCAGGTTATGCAATTCCATTCTTTGGGGTGGTACTGATTGGTGCGAGTGCGTTCGTGTATCTCAATTGTGCCACCACCCCAAATCCAAATTATATTTCCGCACAGGATTTGGGTAAAATCGGTCAGGTGGATGTGACCGAATTGACACCAACTGAGTTAAAACGGTTTGACGAAGTGATAAATCGCGAGGTGTCTCCCTGTGGCAACGAATACAGTCTGGCGCAAACGATCTTAAATCAGAAGTTGTGCCCGCTAACGCCCCACGCCACCAGCTACGTGCTCTCCCTGATTGTGGAAGATTACAACCTTGATGAGATTTCTGAAAAATACGTGCAGCGATATGCGTCGGTAAAAGGACAGGACATTGAAATTGGCACATCTCCTGTTAAAGGCGCTGAAAATGCCGAAGTGACGGTGGTGGTTTTCACTGATTTTCAGTGTCCGTTTTGCGCCAAAGCGGCCAGAAAGATAGAGCGCATTACCGCAGTATATCCGAAATATGTGAAACTGGTATTTAAAAACTTTCCGCTGGAATCCATTCATCCCGATGCCATACTGGGCGCCCGTGCCGGTTTTGCAGCACAGCAGCAGGGAAAATTCTGGGATATGCATGATACGCTTTTTTCCAGAGGGCCCGCTGGATATGACCCCAACAAAATCATGGTCATGGCAAAGGGGCTGGGACTCGATACGGAAAAATTTGAGGAAGATCTCGTTTCTGAGGCCGCCAAAGCCGCAATCGAGGCGGATGTGGCGCTGGGAGAAAAGCTGGGTGTGAATGGTACCCCCAGGTTGTTCGTGAACGGTAGGGTTCTCGAAGCGGGGGTGGACGCGCTGGATGAGCGTATCAAAGAAGAATTTCTGCGAAAAAAATTCCTGAAAAAGTAATTTTTTTTCCCCACCTAACTATTTGATATCAAAGAGATTTGTTTTGGCGCTGACAGTGCGTGGACGTCTGTGACATTTCAATGACATTTTTGATAATTACTTGCGCTATTTGGCAAGGCAGAACGGTTAAACCGATTTGTTATGGTCTTCTCAAATTTGATTTTGAGGATATGGAGGAACGAATGTTGGAAAATGTACTGATTGGATTGTATCTGGGAATTCTTGGCCTACTGGCCTTTTACGGATTCCATCGAACACTCCTTACATTTATTTTTTTTAAAACAAAGCAGAACGTGCCAAAGCCCGCGAGAAAATTTGAGGAAAATGAACTCCCGGTGATTCTGGTGCAGCTGCCGCTTTTCAACGAAAGGTATGTGTGTGAGCGGTTAATCGATGCCGTCACCCGCTTCAATTATCCCAAGGATAAAATGAAAATTCAGGTGTTGGATGACTCCACAGACGATACCACTGAGATTGCGCAGAACAAAGTGGCGCAAGTGGCCGAAGAGGGATTTCAGATTTCTCTTATTCACCGCGAGGATCGCACGGGGTATAAAGCCGGCGCTCTCGAAAATGGACTGGCAATGACCGAGGCGGATCTGGTGGCTGTGTTTGATGCCGATTTCATCCCGCCCGTCAATATTCTGCGCGACACCGTAGACTTTTTCTCCGAGGAGAATGTGGGAATGGTTCAGGCGCGCTGGGGGCACATCAACCGCGGCTACTCGCTGTTGACAAGTATTCAGTCGCTAATGTTGGACGGTCATTTTGTTATCGAGCATGGCGCCCGTCATCGCTCAGGTCGGTTCTTTAATTTCAACGGCACAGCGGGCATCTGGCGCGTTTGCACCATTCACGATGCAGGCGGCTGGCAGCACGATACCCTTACCGAGGATATGGACCTTTCTTACAGAGCGCAGCTGCGCGGCTGGAAGTTTCTTTATGTTGACGATATCATTGCCCCGGCAGAGATTCCAGTGGAGATGGCCAGCTTCAAGTCTCAGCAGCATCGCTGGGCCAAAGGCAGCATTCAGGTATGCAAAAAAATGTTGCCCACCATTCTGCGCGCCAATGTGCCCTTCAAGGTTAAGATGGAAGCGTTCTTTCACCTGACCAACAACTTTGCCTACGTCCTCATGATTTTCCTCGCTTTGCTGTTGCTGCCCAATCTGATGGTGCGCACCGAGCACGGCTGGCGCGAAGTGATTCTGATTGACTTGCCGTTGTTTTTTGGGACCACCGGCTCCATCGGCATGTTTTATATCACCGCACACAAAGAACTGTATGGGCGTCCCTGGCGCGCACTGGCCAAGGTACCGCTGTTGATGTCACTGGGGATTGGATTGTCCATCAATAACGCCAAAGCGGTTTTGGAAGGTGTTTTTGGACACGAGACACCGTTCGTTCGAACTGCCAAACACGGCGTCAGCGAAGACAAAAAAGACAACAACTGGAGAAAGAAAACGTATCGCGCTCGCAAAGGCCTGGTACCTGCCATTGAATTGCTGTTCGCGGCCTATTTCGTCGTAACGATTATTGTGGCATTCCAGGGCGGTCACTTTATTTCCATTCCGTTCCTGCTGTTGTTCCTTATCGGCTATCTGTACGTAGGCGTTTTCTCCATTTATCAGCGTCGATAATTCAGATTCTCCGCATTTGTTGCCAATCCTGGCTCACTAACGCCAAACTTTGTAAACTTTAAGGGAAATCTCGTCCCTCACGGCTTTACTTTTGCTGGACCATCCGCAAAAATAATGAATATTTTTCTGAAATGGTGATTTTATGAAGAAAGTCGTAATGCTCTTTAGTTCAGCGGTGTCGTTGATAGTGCTCGTTGCACTGGCATTCCAGGGGTGTTCAAAAAACAGAGGCGCAAGCCTTCCACCACCGCCAGTGCCGATGGATTTACCCGGCGGACTCTGTCCTGCGCCGGTTCCGTCTGTCAATACGCAAGTATCCCAAACGTCTGGAGATGCCAACAACCCGGTGGTCATTTCAAAGGGGAGGGGATTCTTTGTGGCGTGGCAGGATTGGTTTGGCCGATATCCCACCATCAGTGGTGTTGAGGTGGACGATGGGGGATTGCCACAAACGGAAGTGACCTATTTCCCTGGCGAAAAAAAATGCAGTGATGCATCTGTGTCTGCCGATGGGGATAGTGTGTATCTCTCGTGGATTGATGGCAGCACTGCCAGACTCGCCCGAGTGGGACTAAAAGACGCGGCCATCGGGTCGTTTGGCAAAACGGTGAAGAATGTGGTTGCCGGCGCCTATGGTGCACTGCTTTGGGAGGAGAGGGGAACACTGAATTTCAGAGGGGATGGTCGGCTGGGGTTCCCGGATGACGACGGCGCCGTGCCGGAACCCATGCCCACCGTGGTGGCGGAAGGCGGCATCGAATCACCGGACATCGCCTGGACGGGCGAGTTTTATGCAGTGGTGTGGAGTGCATCCATCTCGGGCGGTCGCGATATTATGTTGCAGCGGGTCACCAATGACGGAAGCCGCCTGGGACCGGCAGTGAAGGTGTCTGGTGTGAGCGGCCACAATAATCGACCAAAAATCGTTTGGACTGGGACCGATTTTGCCGTCGCGTGGACCAACGCTGCACCCACCGAAGACAATCCAAATGGTAATTATCGGATTTTTCTGTCTGTCATCCCTGAAAAAGGCGTCCGTCCGGTCATGACGCGTCAGCTTGAATTCAACGGGTCGGCGGATGTGGTATCATTGGCAACCACCGGTACGGAACTGGCGCTGGCCTGGGTGGGAACCAAAGCGCCGGCCGGGTCCGCAGTGTATTTCAGGCGACTGGATATGAAGGGCAATCTGGTGGGGGATCAGATTCGCGTTTCGGATGATCAGCCTATAGCGGTGGGGCGTCCGGATATTGCATTTGGCAAAGGGGGATACGCCATCGTCTGGCACGATTCCAGAGATTTCGAGGGCGCTGAGATTTTCTTTTCCTTCCTGGCCTGTTCAGCCTCCGAAGCGCCGGCGGTGGATACGGACGCTGTCGAAGCGGATTCACAACCTTCCGAACTGAAAGACGTATTTTAACCGTTCAACGCAGCCACTTCCTCGCTCCTGCGACACATAAAGGGGAACCGGAAAACTTTTTTGGACTGTATTGGGGGCTTGCACCGACTTAATCAGTAAAGGCAGGATTAGCGCTGGTTGTTTCCTTTGAATTGTCGAGCTGGATTACATCTTTTTTGTTTTGTAAAATAATCGTCATACGAGATTAGATGATGCATCTCGCCTGATTGACGGGATGCCGTGCAAACCCCTGACAGTGATTTCTCACTGTCAGAAAAGGAGACGTGTATGCAATTGAAGAGAGTGAAACGAATCGTTCCTTTGGCTGCTGTGGCAGCGATTGTGCTGATGAGCACTCAAGTGGAGGCGCTGGAATTAACGGACCGCACGCGGTTTTATGTGCCTCCCGCCAATGATGGTGCAGTAAATCAGGTTTGGAATCTCATGTTGTCGGGCCAGCACCAGGATGCATTGAAACTGGGAGAAATGATTACGACTCCCCAGGCGATCTGGATAGAACAGGGCACTCCCAAAGGCGCAGCCAAACAGACACGCGAAGTGATGCGACGCGCCGCCGCTCATCGAACCGTTCCCATCATTGTGCTGTACAATATTCCCTTCCGCGATTGCGCCCAGTATTCTGCGGGTGGGGCCACCAGTGTGGCGGAATACATCGCGTGGGTGAAAGGTGTGGCCAAAGGGATTGGCCGTCGCGACGCGGTTGTCATTCTGGAACCGGACGGACTTGGTATCATTCCATACTACCAGCCCCTTTACGGCGATATGGACTGGTGCCAGCCGGCTGAGGCAAATTCGGAAACAGCCGCCGCCGACAGGTTTTACATGATGAATACCGCAGTTCAGATTTTAAAAGCACTGCCCAACACTAAAGTGTATCTGGACGGGACTCACAGCGCCTGGCTGGGAGTGGGCGAAGCGGCCGATCGTCTGGCAAAAGCAGGGGTTTGGGATGCGGATGGCTTTTTTTTGAACGCATCGAACTATCAGACGCAGTCCAATTTGGAAACCTTTGGCAGTTGGGTCTCCGCGTGTCTGACGGCATGTGACGTACCGGAACACTGGCACTATGGCCATTTTGACTGGTGCGCAGGCCAGTATGTGGACGGTCAGGCCGATTACAGTGAGGCCAATGTGGCAGCCGTTAATGCCACCTACGCCGAATTGCTGGCGGATGTGGGGGAGGAAGCCGTTGCCCGCTTCGTGATTGATACCAGTCGCAACGGAGTTGGCCCATGGGTGCCCGAACTTCCTGACGGGGTGGAAGGAGACCCTCAGGATTGGTGCAATCCCCCTGATCGCGGCATCGGTTTGCGTCCAACCACACGCACGTCAAATGAACTGATTGACGCCTATCTCTGGATAAAAATTCCCGGGGAGTCGGATGGCGAATGCAATCGTTGGGCCCTTCCAGGAGAAGCCGATCCGGTGCGTGAAATGAACGACCCCCCCGCCGGAGTCTGGTTTCCGGAGATGGCGCTGGAACTGGTGACCAACGCCAATCCCGATGTCAATTTGTTCCCCTTTGGATGGGGACATCGTCATTGATTTCACGCCTTTAGAATTTAGTCACATCCCGGAATTGTATGGTTGCGATTAGCCATCATTCGTTAACGGCAAGCGCGTAAAAAGTCGAATCTGTGATTTTTTTGTTCCATTTTAATGAAGATTGATCGCCTGCTTATCATGAATGCCTCATTTTGCAATGGATGCTAAAGAGGCAAATTGTGAAAAGACAGATTGAAAAACGTGTTAATCCGGATATATGGCGTCTGGTTGGGACAAAAATTGGCTTTTTTTTAATCAAAAAATCAGGGGCGGACAGGCTGCGAACACCATGTTTATGGTGAACCTCGCAAGCGCCAATAAACGCATCGCATCATTTGAGCGCGATGCGCTGAAAATAGTTTTCTTTTCACCCTTTTTAAAAATGGAGTTTGGAATGCAAAAACGTGTATTGGGGTTGATAATCCTTATTATGTGCCTTTCGACAGCGGCAATAGTGGCCTGTTCGGGCGGTGATTCTTCTGGCGATGGCGACGACACGTTGAGTGATTTCAGCGTAGACGGCGATGCAGATGGTGATTCTGATGTGGGTTCCGATGGGGACTCGGATACAGATGGAGATTCGGACACGGATAGCGATGCCGATTCAGATACGGATGGCGACAGCGATACGGATGGGGATGCCGATGGAGATGGTGATACCGATAGCGATGGCAACGGCACATGTGCATTCGAATGCCTGGCCCATTGTCGTTCCTGGAATGGCACTCAAATGGAAGGCGCCTGCGAGGACGGTTTGCGCTGCTGTGAGGGCGCGGATATTCCCGATACGTCATCCGATGCCGATGCCGATGCCGATGCCGATACGGATACGGATACGGATACGGATGGGGATACAGACTCGGATGGGGATACGGATTCGGATTCGGATTGGGATACAGAGGTGAATGGAGATTGCACCGAGATGGGGGCAGACGACAAGTTCAGCTTCTTTTCCACCAGTTATTATCATTTAATGTTGCTGGCAGAGGAAGACGGCCGGGGCGACCAGGGATTTGGTGGTGACTTGCGGTACAAAGGCGCATCGACCGGCCTTGAAGGCGCAGACGCCATTTGTCAGGAAATTGCGCGTCGCGTGTGCTTTGGACATAAAACCTGGCATGCTTTTTTGAGTGCATCTACCGTGGACGCAGTGGATCGTATTGGCGACGGACCATGGTATGATTTTGACGGAAAGCTTGCGGCTGATTCTCCGTCGGATATTATAAACAATTCCGCAGATCGTTTGCCCGGCGGTTGTTGCGATGACGGTACATATGATGAAATGGGTTTGTACCATAATCATAAGGTGGACGTGAATGGTGATGGAGTGGGGGACGATGATGATCACGACACATTAACCGGATCCACCCCTCAGGGGCGACTGGATACCAGTGCGAGTACCTGTGATGACTGGACAAGTACAACCGCAAGTGGCCAACCTCGGATTGGTCACATGTGGCCCCGAATGGGACTTACTGGATTCGGCGCCAACTGGGCCTCCGATCATACTGCGGGCGGATGCGCTGCCGGTATTACGCTGACGAACAGTGGTGGCGCTGGTGGCAGCAACACGGTTGGCAGTGCTGGCGGTTACGGGGCGATTTACTGTTTTGCTGAATAACGTGTTTGCAATAAAAAATAATTGCGAATCTTAAACGACTGAGGAATGGAACTCGGACCTATGCAAAGAAAAAATCGAAAGCGAAAATTAGCAATGAACAGCCCGTACTGGATGGGATGCTGGATGCTGTGCCTCCATTTGGCCGCGTGCAGTTCGGGTGGGAATAATTCAACAGAAACGACTGACGATGGAACAGATTCTGATTCAAATTCAGAAAACGGCACCGACAGTCAGAGCGGTGTGGCGTGGGAATGTCAGGTAACCGATGGCAGTTCTCCGGAATTTCTTCCGCTGATTGGCTGTTATGATGATTTTACTGCCATATCATCCATGCCAATGGATTCCAGTTTGCCAGGGGCATTGTCTGTTAAAACAGTGATAGATCGCGTGGATGAGAATGCCTTGTATTTTCAAAACAGCGAGATGTATCAGATTCACTTCGACTTTGCATCTACCCATCTTTCGGGCACGGATGGCCTTCCGGTGATTACTGACGCGTCGTCGTTCGAAGACAACTACTACACCGTGCAGCGCCGCTTTTTTCTCGGCGCAGTGACCTATTACGAGGGACCGGAGAAATGGGTGTATGAAATCTCCCCGTACGATAATGCGGACGCCGCCATGATTGAAGAGGCTTTTAATACCATTAAAACCAAAGCGTTTTTTGGTGACCAGCTGGCATTTCATCCCACCGGACAGGCCGTAGAGCAAGTCGCAAAAAAACTGCCCGCATCTGTACCGGTGGTAACAACACAGGAGCTGTATGAAGGCACTGATTATCAGGCGTTGAATGTCGCCAAATCATGTGGCCGATTGATTTTCGTAACAGCCAGTGATTTGGAAAACGGCATCTATGTTGGATTTCAGGATATTGTGGTGATGGACTCGGCTCCCAATGATATTTCTGTGGTTCAGGGCATTATTACCGAAGAGTTCCAGACACCGCTGTCTCATGTAAACGTGTTGTCCCAGAATCGTGGCACACCGAACATGGGACTGCACGGGGCGTACGCGAATGAGGATTTGCGCGCGCTTGAAAATAAGTGGGTGTCACTCGATGTGGGGCCTTTCGACTATGTGGTCGAAGAGATAACCGCTGAAGAGGCACTGGAATGTGCAGTGACACCAGTGCCCATTGACATCACAATGATGGATTTGACGGTAACCGACCTCGCCAATGTCCAGGATATAGTAAATCCCGATTCTGATACGCCACTGGTGGATCAAATCAGCGCTGCCATTCCGGCATTCGGTGGTAAAGGTAGCCACTACGCTGCCCTTTCGTACGTGGAAGAAGCCAACGTTCCCAAGGCGTTTGTGATTCCTGTATATTACTACAACCAGTTCATGGAAGAGAACGGGTTCAACGCACGTGTGGACGAATTCCTGGTGGATGACGACTTTATTGCCGAACCGGCTATTCGCGACGCGAAATTGACGCAGTTGCGGGACGATATGATGGCCGCACCCATCAATGAGGATTTTCTCACCGCGCTGAAAGACAAACTAAACACGGAATTCCCAGCCACGCGAATGCGCTTCCGCTCCAGCACCAATGCCGAAGATCTGGGCGATTTCACAGGCGCCGGGCTGTATACGTCCAAAACCGGCGATCCCAATGATTCCAAGCGACCTGTGGAAGACGCGTTGCGCGAGGTCTGGAGCAGTATCTGGTACTTCCGAGCCTTTGAAGAGCGAACCTACCGGGGCATCGATCACAAAAAAATCGGGATGGCTCTGCTGGTACACCACTCGTTCCCGGACGAAGAAGCCAACGGTGTCGCGGTAACTTCAAACCCGTTTGACCTGTCGGGAATGGAGCCTGGTTTCTACATCAATGTGCAGGAAGGTGAGGAATCTGTAGTGGAACCGGAAGGTGGCGCCACCACCGATCAGTTCATTTACTATTTTGACATGCCGGGACAACCCATGGAGTTCATCGAACACTCAAGCCTTGTGCCCGATGGTGAAACGGTGCTTACCGCAGAGGAAACGTTTGCCCTCGGCAGAGCACTCAAGGCGATTCACCAGTTTTTCTATGCCTCGTATGGCCCCCAGGCAACGGGTAAGGACTGGTACGCCATGGATGTGGAATTCAAGTTCGATCAGGAGGAAGGCAGCGGCGATACGCCCGTACTTCAGATTAAACAGGCAAGACCCTATCCTGGAAGATAGTGCGCGGCGCTATCCTGCCTTTTCTCTTGCCGGTTTGTTTTCTCATCCCTTTTAAGCCAAATCCGAATAAATCACATTGCCGGCCACAATGGTCATAACGGCCTTGCCAGGCGCCTCGAATCCGGCAAACGGGGTGTTGATGCCTTTGGATTTAAACGTGCGCGGATCTATCACGTGGGGGCGCTGAGGATTGATAACCGTTACATCCGCAACACTCCCGGGCGCAAGTGTTCCGCCCACAAGGTCAAACAGTTTTGCGGGGCGCCAACTCATGGCATCAATCATTCGCATGGGTGAAATAACCTTCTGGCGCACCAAATCCAGAATAATCGGCACCGCAATTTCCAACCCCACCATGCCAAACGCGGCTTTGTCGATAGTGCCCGCCTTGTCGGTCATGGTATGGGGAGCATGATCTGTGGCGATAATGTCTATTGTGCCATCGGCCAACGCGTGTCTGCATGCGTCCATATGCCGGCCAGGGCGCAGCGGTGGCGCCACTTTGGCAATGGTGCCCGCCTCGAGCACTGCCTCATCTGTCAGCTGCAAATGATGGGGAGTCACTTCAGCAGTGACCGACAGACCTTTTGCTTTGGCATCTCGAACGGCATCAATGGCCGTGGCGCTGGAGATGTGGCTGACGTGAATTCTGGCTCCGTATTTTTCTGCCAGCGCAATATCCCGTCGTACCATCGCATCCTCAGAGTCAATGGGCTGTCCGACTACCTTTATGGATTCAGAGACGTCCCCCTGATGAATGGCCGCTTTTTTTGAGATGGTTGCGTATTCGGAATGCTGGCTGATAACGGCATTGAGGGGCGCCAACTCCTGAACGGCTTTTTCCATCAGTGCATCGTCCTCAACGCCATCTCCGTCGTCGGTGAAGATGGAAACGCCTGTCTGTTTAATGATTTCAGCGTAATCCAGTGTGGAAATGCCTTTCCTGTCCTTTGTAATGGCGCAGGATTGAATCACGCGCGTGCCTTTGAGGCGGCGGGCTTTTTCCATCACCATGGCAATAACCCTGGCATTGTCTGCTGTGGGGTTTGTATTGGGCATGGCCACCACCTGGGTAAAGCCCCCTGCTGCTGCTGCCGCAGTGCCGGATTCGATGGTTTCCTTGTGTTCAAATCCAGGCTCCCGCAGATGAACGTGGGCATCAATCAGCCCAGGAACAACCCATAATCCAGTGGCATCCACCACCGTTTCGGCCTCTGTTGGCAGAGTGGCAACAATTTTCCCATCTTCGATAAAAAGGTCCGCAGTCTCATCGCGACCTGTGGCCGGATCGATGATTCGTCCGTTTTTTATGTGTAATGTTGTCATTGACTGTCTTTCTTAAACGGGGCCACTGAATCAGGCGGTTCGCAGGGCGGTTATCGCAGTGGCGTAGTCCGGGGCGCCATAAACAGCACTTCCTGCCACGAGCGTATTGGCTCCGGCGGCTTTTACGAGTGGCGCCGTTTCGGGCGTAATGCCGCCATCCACTTCCAGCCGTATGTCGCGGCCCGATTGCGCCACGATGTCGCTGGCGTGGTGTATTTTGGGCAGTGTGGCATTAATAAATGTCTGGCCGCCAAATCCGGGATTCACGGTCATAATCAAAATCAGGTCCACCAAATCGATGACGTGAGGCAGAGCGTCGATAGGGGTGGCCGGGTTAAATGTGACACCCGCCTTGAGTCCCAGTCCGCGGATGCTTTCAAGTGTTCGGTGCAAATGGCTGGTGGCTTCTGCGTGGACAGTCAGAATATCGGCCCCAGCGTCGGCGAAAGCCTTTACGTGACGCTCCGGTTCCAGAATCATAAGATGTACATCCAGCGTCAATTTTGTTGCGCGGCGAACGGCAGATATCACCGCCGGTCCTATGGTGATGTTGGGCACAAAACGCCCGTCCATTACATCGATGTGAATCCAGTCTGCACCGGCTTTATCAACAGCTTGAATCTGTTCGTGGAGTCTGCCAAAATCGGCGGCCAAAATAGAAGGAGCAATTAACGTTTTCATGTTTTCTACAATAATGTCTGGTGTGGTATTTCGCTACGAAGATACGGATTTTATTTTTTTGGGATTAGTGGCAATTGGCCAGGCAAAACATCTTTGTATTGATTTAACACCGCATCGATTCCCTCTCTGATGTATACCGAGACGGGGACCTTGGTGCGTTTACTCAATTCTTTCAGCCCTTCATCCTGTTCTTCTGTGATGTAAATTGTTGTAGATATCTTTTTTCTGGTCATGGCACGAATCCTTCATCGAAACTATGCCATATGTTGCCATATGTGACAATGGGTGCATTGATTTTTTTTTAACTATTTTCCTATAAATAGAGCATTTCAATTTGCGTGCGCAATGATCTGAATGTAGTTATTTAATCATCTTGATGTTTTATATTGCTGTAAACGAATGTTAGTGCTGTATTTGGGGGATACAATCACTCACGCTGACTCTCTTACACAGGAGCGCTGCCATGAAAGCTGAATCGAATTCGATGCGTGCTCAGGAATCGCGAGCTGTATCTGTCCGAATTCTCGATGGAAATCTGAGTGAAATCAAGAATCAGGTGACCAGTCTTGGCAAGGTGTTGCAAAAAATTGTGAATGAAATCGAACATGTTCCGGACGCCAGAGCGGTGGATGCCTTTAAGCAGCAGGTGCTGCAAAAACAGATGGTTCTGGAAACGCTGGTAGAGGAAAACACCAGTGAGTTGGAGATTTTGAAGCATGACGTGGTTGCGTTGTCATCGGATCTGCGAGAAATTAAAACCGTTCTGATGAATTTGCAGGATGTCCATTGCAACAGTTCGATACCTTCCGCCCTTTCCACGATAACGTCCCCAAACTTTGAAGATATGGAGATGGGAGCTGTGGATGCTCTGCGAAACCATCCATTGTCGTCTATTCCCCCAAAACAGTTGTCAGAGAGTGAAGCGATTAATTTTTTAAAAGCCATTGATGAAATTGTTGCTCATTTCAAAACATGCGACTGTTCCGAGTCGTCCGCATCCGGAGAATAAAAGCCCTTTGGGTGTTACCGGGCCCAGAATAAAACATTGTTTCATATATTGACAACAAATTACAGCAGGTGTAGCGTCCATTTCCCGTTTCGGGATAAATTGATTTACACCATATCCACGGAGATGAATTATGTATATCTATAAAAAAAGACACAAAAAAACCCGTCGTGATCGCTGTGTGCGCAAAAATGCCAAAATGAAGGCAAGATTGCGCGCGAGAAGAGCCCGCGCCAATAAATAACGACGTCCCTCTTATTTTACCGTTTTATGTCTTCGCCGGCTTTCGCAAGCCAGATGTGTCATGGTATATCGGTCGTAGTTAAGTCGGGACTTATTTCGACCACAAAAACAGGGTCTCGCCGGGATTCTTTGCGAATGATTCTGCGGGTAGCAATTTTAACGAGTCGTTTAATATCGGGGTGAGTGATGCGGAATTCGGCAACTGTATCACGAATTTTTCGTTCCACCAAAGGCGCGATTCGATTGAATTCGGTTTCTTCCATGACGCCAGCGCTTTTTTGCGCGATTTGAATTTCGGATTTGAATTTTCCGTTTCCACCAGACTGTATCCAAACAATATAAATGCCTTTGTTGCCTAACTTCCGGCGTTCTTTAAGTACGGTATCCGAAACCGGCCGAACATTGTCAATATAGACTCTTCCCGATTCGATACGCTCATGAATGGCCAGCTGGCCTTTGAAAAACGTCACCACATCGCCATTGGTGGCGACCAGCGTATGGGGGATACCGGTTTGTCGCGCGATTTCGGCAACCTTCTGCAGATGTTCATACGTGCCATGGGCCGGCAACAGGGCCCTCGGGGCAACGGTCTCGATGGCGGTTTTTATTTCGTTTTGCGAGCCATGGCCGGAGACGTGAATATCACTGCAGTTGTTGGCGTGAAAAACAACCACCTTTTGTGCCATCAGCCGACTGATGGTTTGTGAAATCTGCAATTCGTTTCCAGGAATGAATCGACTGGACAGGATGACAGTATCGGTGTCTTCGGCCGTAAACTGACTGTGACGATTAGCTGCGAAACGACCGAGAGCAGATCGGCTTTCACCTTGCGTCCCGGACATGATGATCAGCAATTGATTGTTGCAGAAATGGTGCATTTTTTCTACTGGCACTACCACGTCAACGGCATCGGGCATGCGTCCGGTTTCTCTGGCAACCGCATAGTGATTCAGGACGCTGCGACCGTTTAAAATGAGTTTTCGGTTTGTTTGTCTGGCCACCTTTACCAATGTCGAAATTCGCTGAACGTTGGAGGAAAAAAGGGCGACGAAAACGCGCCCTGTGGCATTGCTCACCAATGCGCCAATGTTTTCGAGCAGCGAGTCTTCATCTCCGGCATCCTTTTTTTCGAGCGCACCGGTGGAATCTGTGATCATGAGGTCAATGGGCTTGATGCGTTGAAGCTGCCGAATCAGTGTGTCGTGTTCATCAGGCTGCGTCACACTGAGTTTAAAATCACTGGTGTGAAACAGTCTTTGCCCCGCGCACTCTATCACCAGCGCAAGATTGTCGATTGTGGAATGGGGCATTTGTATTGGTGTGATGGTAAATCCTCCACGCTTGAATGGGATTTCTGGTGATATTTGCGACAATTGCGAATGGGAAATATTGTCGAATTCGGCGAGTCGACTCGAAAGTAAGCCAATTGTGTATTTGCCTGCAAAGACGGGAATATTCAAATCGCGCAGCAGGTAGGGAATCGCCGCAATGTGGTCCTCATGCCCATGGGTGACGACAAGTCCAACGATTTTTTTTTGTCCTTTCAAAAGAAAAGTGAAATCCGGATGAATCGTGTCGATTCCCATGCGAGGCTCTGCAGGGAAAAGGACGCCACAATCGACGATAAGTGTTTCGTCACAGGCGTTAATGGCGAGGCAATTCATTCCAATTTCCCCAAAACCCCCAAGTGGAATTATTTGAACTTTTTCCTCACGATGTGTCATGTGGATACAGTATCGAAAACCGCAGGAGTTGAACATAGCTTTTATCACATATTGAAGCAGGAGATATTTGATGCTAAGTTGAGTTTCGGGGGGCAATGAATTGAGGAATGACATGCTTCAGTCGTACTTGCAGTTGCGCGATCGAACCGATCGCTTTTTCGAATCCGTGGCATCCAGATACAGTGATCAGATTGTTTGCAAACCCGGTTGCAGCAAATGCTGTATGGGTGGGTTGACCGTTGTTATTGTGGAGGCAGTGGCTTTGGGAACAGGCCTTGGCCTTTCAAGGGATCATGTGCATATACAGGCAGGACAGGAGCCGCTTCGCAACTATGGTCCCTGTGCCTTTCTGGACGAGCGCGGACATTGTCTTGCATATGCCCACCGCCCCCTGGTGTGTCGCACACATGGGATGCCTTTGCTCCATCCCGAGCAGCAGGAAATATCTATTTGTGATTTGAATTTTGGGGGGATAGCGCCCCACAGTTCGGCTGTTCTCAATACGGAAAATCTGAATGCAGCGCTTTTTGCCGCCAATATCGTGTATTGCCAGACGGAAGGGTTGGACTCCAGATCGAGAATCGCCCTTGATCGCCTTGCAGAGTTGGCAGGGATATCCGTCCGGAAATGAAAAGTACATCTTTTGGAATTGGTTGGTATGTTTCTAATTTGAATTAACATTGATTTTTGACGTTAATACCTCTAGAAATGAGTATAATCATACCTGTATTCGCTGGATTATTCAGGTACTGAGACTGAAATTAGAGAATTGGGCCGCCGATGCCCAAAGGAGTTGAACATGAAGCATTTGCTGTTTGTAGTTGTTATTGCAACAATGTTTGTTAGTGCTCTCGCAATGGGCAACAAAAATATTAATAAAATTCATAAGGGCATGGTTCAGAATGGGAAAAAGGTCAATTGTGTTTTCTGTCATAAAGATACAGCTATTCCCAGAGAAAAGGGCGCAGATTACAAAAAGTTGTTAAAGACACCCAGTTGTGCCGGAGAAAAATGTCACTGAAAATTGCTCACCTTCATGCCTGAATAATGGGATGAAGCATGAATGTAGAAGTTGCTAATATGTTATTTTTAAAGGCTTTTGTTTTCGTGCGAAGTTTTTTTTTAAAAATAGTGCAATAAAAGGTTGACCAATTTTTACTCCTGATGTAATTCCACTGATACAAGATTTTTTTATCGGGGCGTAGCGCAGCCTGGTAGCGCGCTTCGTTCGGGACGAAGAAGTCGGAGGTTCAAATCCTCTCGCCC
>JAFGQN010000195.1 GCA_016935665.1 Deltaproteobacteria bacterium
CGCTCCCACGGGGGGAGCGACAGTCTGGATACTATTTGTTTAAATTCTGCAAGCTGTTTCAATCCACGCTCCCACGGGGGGAGCGACCGTCAAGGTTAGCCTGATACGCCTCGACTTTTCTGTTTCAATCCACGCTCCCACGGGGGGAGCGACCCAACCGTCCGCCAAGTCTGGATACTATTTGTTTGTTTCAATCCACGCTCCCACGGGGGGAGCGACGGACCATAACCATATCGTCGTGCTCAAGCTCTCGTTTCAATCCACGCTCCCACGGGGGGAGCGACGGTAAAAAGTATAACATGTTGTCATTACAAGGGAAAGGGGTGATTATTCGCGAACCTTGGCCGATTTATTCAAGAGGTGAGTATACTTGAGACGGCAAAGTCACTATTTACTTGTAAAAGAGGAACTTACAATCACCGCGAACCTCCCTGGAAATGCGTGTATGCTGGGGGTTCGCGATAGTATTTTCAGACGATCAGTGGTCCCTGAGGATCATAGCCAGCTTTAGCTCCAATGTGCTCAACCCGTTTTTTCCAGTTTTTACCAAGAAAATAAAACCGCAGGCTGTCGGTCGCAGGGTCAATGACTTCGATAAGCCGATTCCGTAACTCGACCCACTGTGCCGGATCAATTAGGCACTCAAAGACCGAATTCTGCACACGCTGACCACGATTTTCACAGAGTTTGGCCACATGCCGCAGTCGTTTCTGAGCTACAGGGGTCTCGGTGTTGACGTCATAGGTCACTAATACCATCATCTTTCATCTCTCCTGATTACTATCGCCATAGGAACGGCGGATAACCATCCAGATCACCGCGAAGGAACCGGGCCATCAGCATCGCCTGCACATGCGGCAGCAAACCGATCTTGACTGCTTCCTGCAAAAAAGGATGCGTCAACTCTTCCTGCTTACGATTCTGCCATGCGACCAGCACCGTTTTTCGTGTGTCATCGTTCATTGTTACCGCACCGGATTCTGTTTTTTGAAATCCTGACGGCTTAACTTGCCTTCGATTGATCATCGACAGGACAAACCGGTCTGCCAGATAGGGGCGGAACTCTTCCATCATATCCAGAGCCAGACTTGGCCGTCCAGGGCGATCGCGATGTAAGAAACCCACCGCCGGGTCCAGCCCGACCGCTTCCAATGCCGAGCTTATGTCGTGAACCAGCAAGGTATAGACAAACGACAACATCGCATTGACATTGTCCGTTGGGGGTCGTCGGTTGCGATCTTTGAAATAAAATGCTTCCTTATTGGCAGTTATAAGATGGTCGAAAGCAGAAAAATACATATTGGCCGCGATGCCTTCGGTACCGCGTATGCTGTCTAAAGACTCCGGACGACGCAGCTGCTCCAGAGAATCGCCCAGTGCGGTGACGGCCGCGGAAATCACAGTTTCTGAATCTAATGCGCCATCAGGCCGGTCACGCAACCCCCGCTGGAGTACGACACGACAGTTGGCAATCTTGGCCAGTACGATGGCACGAGCGATTTCGGCGCTGTCATGCAGGTTGTCTGAGCGGCGGTATTGTTCCTTACGCAGTAGGACGTTACCGTTGACCGGGCCATGCACCCTTGCCAGGAAACGTCCGTTCTCCGTCAAAAATGAAAGATGTACGTTATTCTCACCGCACAGCCCCATTAAAAACGGACTGCATCCGACATTGCCAAAGCAGACAATACTGCCAAGCGTATGAATCGGCACACGAAGCCGGGTTTCCTGTTCCACATTCACCAAAACAGTATCTTCTTTTTTAGCAAGATAGCTTCCCTGCGTAGTCACAAACAACGTATTGAGCAGTTGTTTCACGGTGTTTCCTCCGGCCCAGGCAATTCATAAGCCTTTGACAGATACACATCGATTTTTTTGTTGAGGCCTGTCGTTTTCGGCAGACACTGGGAATATAGCGAGCAGTTGTCGCATTTTTTGGCATAGCGAACTGATGGCGTATGGCGGCCTTCAAACAAGTCATGCACCGCAGTGATCGCACGACAGGTTATTTCCCGCAGCGAAGCGTCAAGTTGTACCTCGTTTCGGCGACGTGGTTTTCCATAGAAAAAGGCTCCGGAAGGAATCTCGGTGTGCAGCATCTCTTCCAGACACAGTGCCTGGGCACAAAGCTGGATATTGTCGGAGTTATCCTTCTTGGGCTTTCCGCGTTTGTATTCAACCGGAAACGGCTGCCAGAGGCCCGATGCCCCTGGCAGCTCAACTCCGCAATCGCTGCGATGAAATTCCACTACATCCGCCTGACCGACCAATCCCAGACTATAAGACACCAGCCGCAACCCGCGCACAATCCGCACGCCGGGCCGATTCTCAGTGTCCGACTCATGAACCCGGTCATGCAGCAAGCGTCCCTCCGCCGTGAGCCGATTTTCCGCCCACGCCTGCTCCAGATGAATCAATCCACACTGTCGCGGACAAAACACCCAGTGCTGCAACGCAGAAATCGATATCAACTGTTCTTCGGTAAACATCTTTGAATACGAATCAAAAGCCATTCATAATTTCAGGTTTCAGTCCGTCAAGCTTATCGATGCTGATCGTTCCATCAGCAGACACCTTCAAACTACGGTGTACTTTGGCGGAGGAATACTGTCCATGGGGACAATTGTGTTGCCACCAGATGACGTTTAGAATTTCCATACTTCCTGCAGGTCGTGCGGAGGATTCATCATTTTCAAACAGTTTTGGAAGGACTTTTTTGATCAGCAGCGCATCCTCATCCGTAAACCCAGTTTTGGTGGCCAATTGAGGATTCATACTGCCGTAAAAGGTATAGATGGCCTTTTCAACACGGTGTTTCATGCCCATCGTATCGGATGCTTTTTTGTTGCCGTCACCTTCACCGCTAACGCTTTTGGTGATTTGATTGCTGGCGATATCCACCCGTTCTACGGAAAAAGCGGAATGGAGCGAAACCGGCCCACGAACAGGCATAGACAAGCCTTCTCCTTTTTTGTCGGCGGAATAAGCGAAGACCTGGCCAAAGGCGCGAACATCGAACCACTTTTTGCACACGCCTTCAGCTTTATTTTTAATGGTTTTATCACTGAGAACCGCCTCTGCCCTTTCTCTTAACGACTTGCATTCATCCACCTTGTAATCATCGGATTGAACAAAAATCGCCTGGCCGTCATCCAAAAGGCGGTTACGGATCTTCCGTTTGAGACATACATCGGAGATTTCCCCGATTCCATCATAGGTGGTTCGCGGCCTGTTGCCATTGAGTGGATCGCCATTGGGGTTGGCGCGGTTCACAGAAAACACTACCGCAAAGTCGATTTTATTTTTCAGTGTCATCGTTTGTCTCCTGTACTTGGTTATTGTTGTCGTCGATTTTATCGGGAGTGCCCGAAACTTCCCATAGTTTCGCTCTTTGAACGTGAAAGCCGAGTAAGAATTCACCGCTTAATTTATCATCGCTGGAAAAGTCAGTTGTGCCTCCAAAGGATGACATCACGGTGTCAATTTCCTTTTCAATTCGTGTCAAGAGGCCGGCATTTAAGGACTTCAATTTCTGTCTGTATGGCATAAGCGCCAGTTCAATGATTGTCCACGTTGTATAGGGCCTTGTAGAAAACCTTTGCATTAACCGTGATGCACAGGTAAGCCTTCCTTTTTTCTTACCATCTTCCGTTTTATTTTCCTCTGTCATCCATAATACTTTATCTTCTAAATGGTCTGCTAAGGCCAGCAAGCATCCATAGAGACCATCCCGGGTCTTTCTTACTTCTTCTAAGTTCATTGTACAGTTCCTTTCTGAATTGAAATATTTATATACCGCGCAGGTTACACCCAGCATTTTTTCCCATTGCCATTTACTGAAGGCATGTCTCCGACAGGCGTTTTCAACACATCGATTGACCAACTCAAAGGGGATTGGAAAACTATCGATGATACAAGGCAATAGCCTTTCAATGGTGCAAGCATAAAGTTTTTCGGGAACCACCAGTTTGCCCTTTTTTTCATCGTTGGTTCCAAAGGCAGCTTCTGTGATATCAGCAGGTGACGGAGCTCCGTAAAAGAGGCATCCTTTGCCATAGTTTTGAAGCCATGAACAATGGCTATGCCATCGTTCAATCCGTTCCAGATACTCACTGCCGGTTAGTTCACGATAATATGTGATGGCGGCACGTCCGCTGGTCATTGAATCCAGTGACATAACAATGACATGTTCGGTATTGCCCAGTTTTCCTTTGTAGCCATTGATCATTTTTTTGAATTCAATGCCAAGGTTCTGTGCCGCATTAAACGACTCATCGCGGCTATCTTCTTTTTTCTTTTCATGCAGGAGTAAAGACAATGTATCTGATGCCGGAGCGGGGATGTCACAGTGTTGGGTTGCCCAGGCGACGATGGATTGTGTGCCATGGGAGCTGCCCTGACGGCGTACCAGCCAGATCAAGGCGTTATGGGCTTTCTGGGACACTTCATAGCCGACACTACACGCCTGCGCATCATCCAGAAATCTCCCTCTGTATGTAAATCCGCTTGTATCATTTGAGGAAATCAGTTTAGCATTGGCTTCATAAGGGAGTATTTTTTTAGGGTGCTGTTGTGCTAAAAATAAATTTTGTCCAGTGGCATAACATAAACCTGTCGTTTTCCTTGTGTTTAGATAATAATCCGTCCAGCTTTTCCACATTTCCTTATCTGTCCAAAGATGAGTCTGTAACTCTCTATAGACTTCAACAGAAAAACGCACAGATCCTTTTAGTAATTTTTCCATTGTGGGATTATGTTCAATAATATCTTTAGAATCTAAAACAATGATTTTATGTCTGACTAAGTCTGAAATCATACATTTTTTCTGAATATATTTCAGTACGATTTCTGCTTTATAATATGGGTTCTTTAGACACCAATCAGACAACAATTCAACGTAATTACAATGCAATATTTCACCATTTTTCTCAAAGCTCTTAGAGAGTATTCCGCCGAATATTAAATAATCCCCGGCCACATACTTAAATTCATCAAATATTGGATGACTGGCAATTTTTGACCCTGCTCTTCCCACCGATTCTTCCGTGCAAGGTGCGACAATCGTCAAATTATCACTGTTTGCTCTTAAGAAGTTACCATTAGAGTCAAGTATAATCTCCACCGTCGAGGGCAAGGTCGTATGTCCAATAGGTAGCAAAGGGAAAACCTCTTGGCTATCTCCGATTTTGTGTCTGCAATTGTCATACGTTATCGATAAGTTACGCATCCAGCTCATGGATAATCGCCTCCTCTCTTAAACCGTTGGATTGGGGTGGGTTGGGGATCATGTCTCTGACAAACTTTGTGATGTCACAGGCTTGGGGTCGGGGAAATTCGATGATGCCGTCCTGCATAACAGGTCTCCAGAATCGGGCGTGGAGTTTATCGATTCCGGTTTCATCTGGATAACCAAAGCTATGAAACATCACACCATACGCCAACTGGCCGGTATGGTCATAAAAGCCGCTGCCGATTCCAAATTCACACGGCTCGACATAGCCCTGACACTCGCGAGTCCCAAGAAAGACATCCTGCCGTCCGCCTTTTTCTACCATCCGTTGGGCAATGGCATAATGTTTCCCATCAATTCGGTCCTCAGCCATATCGTCGCGATATTGATTCCATTCAAAATGCGCCTGTACCTGGTATTCAACATCCGCCAGATAGGTGTAAATGGCTAAGGTGTTGAATGATTCTTGTTTTTTTATATTTGGATTTTTTTCACAAGGATATATTCCATGGTAATTTAAGGGTTTTGCGCTTTTGGACTGTGTTTGGATGCGTTTGATGACCCTCACTTTATCAATATACCAGACAATCGTGGGTTTCCAATAGATGGATTTGACCACGCCCTTTAAGGCCTCATAGGTCGGGAGGTGGTAGGAGAATTTCTCGCCGCCGATTTTTGTGATGGGGTCGGTAAAAAGAGCAAATCGCCCCATTACCTTGAATTCGATTTGATTTTTCATTTAGGAACCTTTCTCTCAGCAATGCAAAAATGGCATATCCTCTACAGGCTCGTCGCTGACGCCGAATTTCATACTGTAACATTCGGGGCTTAGATAAAAGATGTCGTCTTTGGTTTTGTGTATATAACGATTCTTCGATAATTTTTCAAATAGGTAGGGAAACATATTTACCGAATACCTCTGGGCACGTTTGAGCAATCTATTTAATGTGCCGCCATCTTTAACTTCGTTAAGTTTGCCGATAATATAGTTGCCTGCCCTGTCATACGGAACGACGACGCTTTGTGTGGGCGCATCGATTGCTGCAAATAATTTTCCAGCCGTCTTAAAGGATTGATGAAGGCTATGGGGAGGCGAGATTTTATACGCTCGTCGATATTCTTCTATTGAAATGGAATTCTCGGCTAACAGATTTAGCAGCGTGTCATTTCGGCCTATATCCTCTGTGCCGATGGGATAAGCCATTTCATCTTTTCTGTCATAAAAATAGTATCTGTAAAACAGATTCATGGATTGTTCGTCAATGACAACCTCACGGCCAGCCGTTTTATCTTTTAGTCCGTCCAGCACACGCAGTGTATCCTCCTGGGCAATTTTAATTTCTCTAAGTTTGGATAGATTTTCTTGACTGGAATTAAAGATTACCATTTTAGCGGATGGGCGGTCGCCATGCCGATTGCAGCGGCCCGCCGCCTGTGCGATGGAATCCAGCCCCGCCAAAGAACGCATCACACATCCGAAATCGATATCCACGCCCGCTTCTATCAATTGGGTGCTGATACAGACGATGGGAGCCTTTTTATCATTCAACAGCTTATTGATCCGTTTGAACACGCTTTTTCGGTGAGCGGGGCACATGCTGGTGCTAAGGTGGAAAATATTCGGTGTATACTTTTTCTCTTCACACCGTTTATAGATCGCTTTTGCAACCGCCTTGGTATTAACAATAACCAATACACTGCCGAATTCTGTCAGATTCAAGCTTGCCTGTTCTGCGATTTCGTCATTCGTCCAGCCACCTGCTTTGCATTGATCGATGATGGCGATACGCTGGAAGGCCTTTTTTTGATCTGAATCCAATGCGACTATGCTGTCGGGTTTGCTCAGGATTAAAGCCCCCTTTGACGCATCAACGTCATGGAGTAGAGGTTGCGTGGCCGTGCAATAGACGGCGGTGGTTCCGGCGCTGTTGACCAGAAAGTTCATCGCGTTGTTGAAAAGATGAACGGTCTTGATGGGCAAGGTCTGTATCTCATCAAAGATAATCACCGAATTAGCAAGCTGGTGCATACGCCGAACGCCCCGTGTTCCCTCCGAAAACAAGGCATCTAAAAACTGTACCATTGTTGTAAAAACAATCGGAGCATCCCAATTTTCAGAAAGAATCTGGTTTTGTTCATTATCCATGGCAGGGGCCAGATTGGAATGATGCTCCAGGATGATATGCGGATTTTTTAACTGTTTGAAAATGGATCGCACTGTCCTGGCGTTCTGGTCGATGATCGTGGTGTAGGGAACGACATAAAGGATGCGATCTTTCTTGCGCTTGGAGGCGTTTGCGTGGTGCAACGCAAAGCGAAGCGAGGCCAGTGTTTTACCGCTGCCGGTCGGAAGGGTAAGCAAATAGGCGCCTTTTTCGCAGGTCGCAGCCTGAAGGCATGCGGTGGAAATAGAAGAACGAACGTGGTTGATTGGGGTATCTTTCGTGTCAAACTGTCCGATATATGCGTCAAATTCCCTGATTAGTGTTGCCCATTCCGGACAGCCCTGAAGCCATTTTTTCCGATGGGGATCATCAAAGTCTGCGGTATTGGTTCGGTCGGCATCCACCAAACAACTAAAGAGAAATCGTGTGAGAAGCCCGATATGGAACCGGCGCATCAGAGGGGACATTTTAAGTGATGAAATGATATCAATTTGTGCTAATAATTCCTTTTCGAGGTTGCCTGATCGGAGTATGGAATGAATACGAGATAGAATATTTTTGTCGATTTTGCCAGTAATCTCGTTGTAGAACGTTGTTTGATAATCTTTCGCGATGCGTTGGCTAAACAAATCCGTTCCGTCTGTTTTCAAACAATCAATTAGTCCTCCGTGATGTGACACAAGGCACAAGACAACAATTTGCGAAATGAGCTTTTGGATGGCATTGTTACTAAAATGATTCCATATAAATTGCCCACCAGCAGTGGCATGGTCAATTTTGCCACGATGAGTTCTGGGGTCAAGGTAATTTTCATCGTATGACCTAATAAGACCAATTGAAGAGAGAAAATAATTTTGAAATTTTTGACTGTATTTAGCGATATCGTGGAGCAGCCCGAGCAATTCCCCCCAAGAAGGCATCCCAATTTTTTCGCAAAGATTTTTTGCAAAAATCGCAGATTCTTCAAGATGTTGCTCATTCGTTTGAAAAACATTATCCTGTTTTCTATAATGAGCGTAATAATTCATCGCATTCTCCTTTCTCTTGCTCCAAATTTCAGAAAACGCCCGCCAAATATCCCCCTGTCTCCGGCACCGAATGCAGCGGCAAACTCTTTGGCCAGTTTCGCCGTGCCTTCGAGATGATCTTTTAGTTCCTGCCAGCGGGCGCCGTTTTCCGGCAACTTTCCCGGATTATTGGGATCGGTGTGAGCGTAGAATTTCTCCATGGTGGCTCCTCCTGCTGCAATCCAAAGTGGACTTGCTATATTTCGTAGCCGTGTAAAATACCTTCAATATGTAATCTCCCACGTGCTTTCTCCTGTCTGTTCAATGAACGCTTCAGATAATACGATTATTGGGGTCGATATACAACCCTATTCCAGATAAAATTGATTAGAAATATTTGCCCTCTCCCCGGCCAGAGCCAATAGGAGAGGGCTGTTTCTCCCCTGCGGAGAACGATAAAGCTTATTCGGGTAAGCGGCGCAGACCTTCAGGCCCCCAGCATACCAGCGGGACACCTGTGATTTCCCACTCCTCAAAGCAGAAAATCCTTCGCAGGCGGCTCATGATAGAGTCTGGATTGGGGAGTACCTTCTTCCGGGCCTGCCGAAACTGATGCGGGCTGAGTGTGCCGATATGGCGGCATAATCCTGCCCACTGGGCCGGTTCGATGCCGGGGGCCAATTCGCACCACACGCCGGTCTCGGTATAGAGCGGTTCTGAAAACAATACACCTTGTGAAGCTGCCATACGCCGTCTCCTTAAA
>JAFGQN010000196.1 GCA_016935665.1 Deltaproteobacteria bacterium
CTGTTAGTTTGGGCCTCAAGAGCCCGTTTATGTTTTCGTTAAAACAATTTTAACTAACGGAGAGGGGCCTGTTCATAGAATCTCCCTTTATATGTGTGTGTATAAAGAATTTCATCATCATCGGCACAAACGCAAGTACTATTTTCCATAAATGATTCGTGGAGAAGCACTCTTCGCTGCAGAAATTACGGCCTGAACAGAATGGACAAAATGGACAGAAAATCAGAATGCGGTGGCCGTGTAGGCGGCCGACAGGTTGCGGGGATCGTAGCAGAACTTGACGCCTGCTTTGTCGATACAGGCGTACTGGGTGGTGTCATTGAACACGGCGTCCATTTCGCCCGCGCGGCAATCCGCGTCCACTGTGCAGGATTTGGCGCACGTTTTACTGTCCATGGCGGCGGTGGCCGCGCCATTCAATACCGAGGTTTCCACATTCATCTCGATTAACACCGCTCCGGCCGGACATGAGGTCATACCGGCGTAATCACCAAATGTTGCGGATGTGCATACCAGCGTAGACCCCGAACAGTTGGCGATGGCCTGCAATGCGCAATACCCGTTGGCAAAGTACACATCCTTGGCCATGGTTCCGGTATACGATCTGAGACAAACCACTTCACCCGCATGATCTGCGGGAACATTGGCACATCCGGTGATCCCGTCCCCCGCCGCCGGGATGGGCACTCCAGCGGCTTCACACGTTAATCCCGAGCAGGAACAGGGAGCGCCAATCCCCTGGTCGCCCACTATGGTATCGGTTCCGGAGTCGGTGGGCGTCGTCGTGTCGGTGGGCATCGTTGTATCGGTGGGCATCGTCGTGTCGGAGGCGGTTGCCGTATCCGCTGCCGTGCCGCTGTCGGAACTCATCGTGGAATCGCTTTGGGAATCCGTTGATACCGCACTGTCACTGCCGCTGTCATCGGAGCACGCTGTCATTGCGCCCAGTCCAAGCAGTGTTGTGATCATTGAGATTAAAATCGATTTATTCATCTGTATCGTCCTTTGCATTGCATGTTATTCGCCATTACAGTGTTGTTTTTTTTAAAAAACGTTCTCAAAAGATACACCTTCAGCGCACCGATGCACAAATTTCTGCCGATAATTATAAGAACCGCTATTTTTTAAAAATAACTTTGTCGATGGCGGCGTAGTACAGGCCCTTGAAGCGGGGGCTGACGCGGTGATTGAAGTGTTCGCGGGCCAGCGCCAGATCGTGTTCCAGTTTTTTAGGCAGTACACCCGAACGTGTCGCGTCGTCCCAAAGGGCTGGATGTTTTTTTGCCGCCTCTTCCACCAGCGCGGTAGCGATTTCCATGGCCACCGGTTCGGCGGACACCTGCCGTCTGGGGCGCTTGCTGCCGCGGCGTCTCGCCTGTTTTTTGGCCTGATGCACCGTACGCAACAGCTGGGTTAAGGCCATAAATCCAAAAATCAAAATGCCAAATATGGCCAGTTTTTCAAAATTCATTCGATGCGTCCATTGCTTACAGCGACAGAGGGAGAATCCCCTGCCTTAAAATCGTCAGCTCACTGCCCTTTGCCAGTACAATCGTGGAGCCGGGAGGTCCGGCCACTTTTCCCTCTATGACAATATCCACACCGTCCAGTTCCAGCAAATCCGCTGAATCAATGGGCTCCGCCGCATCCTTTCGATTGGCGCTGGTGGCGGTGAGCACCATCTGGGTGTGTCGCGCCAACGCCAATGCCATGGACGGCCCAGGCACACGCACGCCAATCAGACCTCCGGGACCGATGAGGGGCAGTGGAATGTCGGGTTTGGCCGGCACCAGCAACGTCAGCGGTCCTGGCCAGTATTGTTTTGCCAGCGTCATGGCACGTTCCCCCATTCCAGTGGACACCGTTGACAGATGTTCGAGGGATGGCAGAATAACAGAAATCGGTTTGGCGCCCATTTCGTGGGTAGGCCGCTCTTTAATGGCGGCGCTTTTAGCCACCGCGTCCGGGTTGAGCGCATCGGCGGCCAGACCGAAAAGCCGCTCAAAGGCCACGGCCACCACACCGCCCTGCTGAACCGTTTTACCCGCACGCGCCAACCAGCGTTCGTCGGCGGGAATATAAAGTGCTGTCATTGAATCTCTGTTTCCAGGTGAATGGATTTGTTACGCCAGTTTGGCCTGAACGCGGGCATCAGACGCCACCACACCATCGGCCATGGTCACCCGTTCCGCATCCAGTTTGGCAGCCAATGCATCATCGGTAATGCTCACAATGGATGCGGCAATCAAACCTGCATTTTTAGCGCAGTTCACACCGACCCCGGCCATGGGCACGCCCCCGGGCATTTGTACGGTGGAGAGCAGCGCATCGATACCGCCCAGTCCACCCACTTCAATGGGCAGTCCAATCACGGGCAACGTGCTGTTGGCCGCCATGGCGCCCCCGAGATGATTGGCCGCACCGGCGGCGGCAATGATAACCGCATGCCCGTCGTTGCGGGCCGCTTTGGCAAGAGTGGCCGCCCGTTCCGGAGAACGGTGAGCAGAGGCCACATGAACTTTAAACGGCACTCCCAGCTGCTTGAGCACTTTTACCGCAGGTTCCACTTTATCGAAATCGTTTTCACTTCCCATTACAATCAGAACGCTCTTCATTCGTTTACCTCACTCGAATCGTATTTTTTTGCGCAAATGTCGGCGCTTATTTCAACGCCCGATGACCGATGTCCCGGCGCAACCGCATGCCATTCCACGAAATTTTATCACAGGCCGCATAGGTTTTTGCACTGGCCTCTGCCAAATTCGCGCCCAGGCCCGTCACTCCCAGCACGCGTCCGCCATTGGTGACTATTTTATCGCCCTCTTTTTTTGTGCCCGCATGGAACACGATCACATCCGCCAGCTGGTCGGCATCGTCAAGGCCCACAATTTCGTCGCCTTTTTCGTAACTGCCCGGATATCCGCCGGCCGCCTGCACCACGCAAATGGCAGAGCCCTCGTGCCATTCCAGCTCCGTTCCCGCCAGTTCACCTTTGGCCGCTTTACGCAGCACCTCTGCCAAATCGCTTTTAAGCATGGTTAAAAGGGGCTGACATTCGGGATCGCCAAAGCGGACATTATATTCGAGCACGTTCAATTTTGTGCCGTCAATCATCAGTCCCGCATAGAGCACCCCTTTAAACGGCACCCCATCTTTGGCCATGCCGTCGACTGTGGGACGAATCACTTCGTTGATAATCTGCTCTGTTAATGCAGGCGTCACCAGAGGCGCCGGGCAATACGCGCCCATTCCACCCGTGTTGGGCCCCGTGTCGCCTTCGTATGCGGCTTTGTGGTCCTGGGCGGCAATCAGCGTCACAAAGTCTTTGCCATCGCAAATGGCCAGAATGGAGGCCTCTTCGCCAGTCAGAAAATCTTCAATTACCAGTTCACCGCCAGCTGCGCCAAACGCCTTGTCGCTCAATATACTTTTGACCGCAGCGTTGGCTTCATCGGCGGTCTGGCACAGCAATACGCCTTTGCCGGCGGCCAAACCATCGGCTTTTACAACACAGGGACCATTGCGCCGTTCCACTTCGGCCAGTGCATCATCAAGTTCGGTGTGCGCCGTAAATCGCGCGGTAGGGATACCATGCCGGTCCATAAATTCCTTGGAATACCGTTTACTGCCTTCCAGCATGGCGGCCTGCTGACTGGGACCAAATACCAGGATTCCTTCGGCTACCAACTGATCTGCCAATCCGGCCACCAGCGGCACTTCCGGTCCCACCACCACGAGGTCCACCTGCTCTTTTTTAGCAAGAGCCACCTGGCCTGCCACATCTTCCGCTCCCACGGCGACACAACGCGCATGTTTGGCAATTCCACCATTTCCTGGCGCACAAATCACTTCAGTCACATCTTTGCTCTTTGCCAGCTTCCAGCAAAGCGCGTGTTCGCGGCCACCGCCACCAACCACTAAAACCTTCATAAAGACCTCCTGTCTTTAAACTCTTTCGAGCATATTCCACGCGAATTCAACATGCCGTCCGCTGTCTGTTCGCTGCAACATCAACCAAACGCATCAGCAGACGGGCGTGGGTATTATTCCCCGGGCATCTCTCCCGATTCAACATCAAATTCCGCCAGACTGGACACCACCGCTGCGTCATACTTGGCCGTATGCGCGAACGCCTTGACCGCCAGTTCAAACCGAAGTCTCTCCGCCACTTCGTCATTTCTGGCCAGATGCCACAATATGGTTTCATAATCATCCGGATCACACACCGCGGTCACCCGTCTGAAATTGCGCGCAGCGGAGCGCAGCAGCGCAGCGCCCCCCAAATCGAGCAATTCGATGGCATCGTCAAGGGACAGCGATGGATCTTTGGCGACATATTCGTAGGGATAGAGATTGACCACCACCAAATCGATTGGCTGTGCCTGCATGCGCTCCAGCTCTGCGAAATGACCATCCTGGTGCTTTGCCAGAATGCCCACATGAATTTTGGGATGCAGGGTCTGAATGCGTCCTTCCATGATAATCTGTTCGCCAATGTACTCCTCCAGCCGCGTCACTGGCAGTCCGGCAGTGGAGATGGCGTCGGCCGTGCCACCGGTGGACAGAATGCTGTAGCCCAAATCCACCAGACCTCTGGCCAGGGTTTCGATGCCTTTTTTGTTTGAAACACTTAACAGTGCATATCGCTTCTTATCCATAAAATCCCCAATATCAGTTGTGCCTGTATGGCAAATGAGTTTTCTACTTTTAAGGTATTCCCCTGATTTTGAAAAGAGTGAACCGACCAATCCCGCTGCGCTGTCCTCATTTTAAGTACATGCTATATCAAAAGGGCGCCAGGTGTGGAAAATCGAAAAACCCTTGAGATGCCAGGACAAACGGGATAGACCCAACAGCAATGGTCGACAGGACAACTCTTTTACAACGTCTGCGCCGGATGCGCGGCGACAAATGGCGATATACCGCAGCACTTATTTTGTCTGTCTGCGTGCATTTGATTATTTCCCTGATTTATGCCCCGGACTATCAGGATGTGAAGGATGTGGCGGTGGAGTTTGAACTGGTGGGAGATGACGGCCAGCAGCCGCTGGCGCCCGAGGCCGATGGACCGCGCACCACTGCGCCGGAACCAGAGCAGACGCCCGACGAGGAAGAACCGCTTCCCGAACCGGCCCCCCCCTTGCCACAGGAAGGCACGCTGCTGGGGGATACAGATCTTGAAAAGGATTCTGCAGGGGTGACAGCAGATACCGATTGCGACAGCGGTGCAGGGACAGATTCCGACACCCCGTCGCCTGAGGACACCGCCTCAGACACGGATACCGGCACGGCATCGGACACGGCAACGACGACGGATACCGAATCGGACGTTGACTCGGCATCCGACACTGTAACAGAGAGCGACACCAGGACAGATACAGACTCAGAGACAGGGGATAGCGACACAGCCACCGACAGTGATTCCGAAACCCACCTGGATTCCGAAACCGCTCCGATTCGCATCGCAAAAAGTACCGATGGCGACACGGAAGCAGATTCTGCTGTTATGGCGTCAAGCGACACGGAAACAGGCACCGACTCCGGGACTCCCGGCAACCGTTTCCCAGGAAGCGCCGGTGCCTCGGGCGGTGAAGAGGGGATTTGCCTTCACGATGTATTCGCATTTGCAAAGGAAAATCCCAGCTGGATGGCCTGGCTGAGCATGAAGGCATTTGCCGGAACAAGATATGAGCGGGGGCTGGCCGACATATTACGTTCTTTTTATCTTTATAACGAAATGGTCTCTGCCACGGAAATCGACCCCATGACCGAACTGGAAGGCGTGCTCATCAGTGCGGATGACTTTTCACAGTACGATTCCTACCAGGTGGTGGCCACGTACAATGTGGGACAGGACACGCTGAAAAATCGACTCGAAAAAAACATGGGCAAAAAGCCCGGTTTTTCCATCAACAAAACGAAACAGGGAATATCCGGAATTCATCAGGACAGCTATCGCTGGGACCTCGTGGGCTCTGGACGCGTGCTGGTGGCCAGCGATGCGAAAAAAGGCGCCCTCAATCCCAAATGGCCTGCCGCGGTTACCTGTATGATGCCAAGGCCGCCATATGATGGCGATGCTCAGAAACACTTCGAAATGCTGGTGCGCAGCAAGCTGGGACCGGTTAAAACAGGGGAACGCTGGCCGGTGATGCTGATGGCGTCCAGAGATCCGGGAGCTGTTGGGCTTTACTATCAGCCGGAGTTGGCGCAGATGTTCGACTGGGCCATCCTGCGGGGTTATTTTTCCGACCCCATCCAGGTGGAAGGCGAAGCTCGGTTCAAAGGGGACCCGGCGGATATGGCCAAAGTGGACGCATTTATCAAAATTCTGCTCACCAGGGCAAAATGGCTGCGGCTGCTGGGATTTGGCAGCATGGTGGATGGCCTCGAATACCGGATAGAGGGCACAACGCTCCATTTTAAAGTACCCATGACCGAGCAGCAGGCAGTGGCGTTGATGAAACTCATCCAGAACTACAGCACACGTCTGAATGCGAAGTTCACAACGCCCTGAATCCGGGCTCATGGGGAAACGAAAACATTTTTTCATTGTATTATCCGTAAATTTCGTTAAAAAAGTCCCTGAGCACGCCGATGTGTGTTGTTCGTTGAAAATTATTATCCAGCCAGGGTGGCGGAATTGGTAGACGCAAGGGACTTAAAATCCCTCGAGTGAAAACTTGTACGGGTTCGATTCCCGTCCCTGGTATATTCATTCCCTTCTCACTGCAATAGCTTGACTTCATGGAAACAGAGATATAAAGGGAAATAAGATTCTATCTGGCTCGAAAAAGTTTAATCGCACTGATAGAGTTGTAAAAACTAAAGCACGAACTGCTATTTTCATATTCGGAGTGAGCCATGAGTACCAACGACTTATTTACTGCGCCGCAAGTGGCCAAAATCTGTTCCACAGACTTAAAAACCATCCATAACTGGGTGAACAGAGGTGAAATCAAATTTTTCAGAACCCCAGGACGACATCTTCGCTTCCGTCGCCAGGATGTTTTGGAATTTCTGGTTAAATTCGGATACCCAATCCCGGACGGTTTTGCCCCTGCGCGCCCCAAAGCAATTGTAATTGACCCATCACAGGAAACCGGCGCATCTATCGCGCAAGCGCTGTCCGACGAAATGGAAGTAACCGCTTTTGCAGATCATTTCGATGCATTGCTGCAAATCGGGAAGGACAAACCGTCACTGGTGCTCGTAAATTGCAAAGATAATCCAGAGATGCTGAAGGTGGTGCAAAATATCTCTAAACACGAAAAAGATCTGCCCATCGTTGTTTATGGCAGCGATACCATTGATCATGACGCGTCCAAAAACGCCGGCGCCATGGAAGTGATTCAATCTACAGATGTAACATCCGTTAAAATCAGAATTGCTGACATTGTGCAAAACAACCTGAAAGCCGCCGTTTAGCCTAACCCATCAGGAAGTTATGACGGTGAAATACTTCCTGAAGCCATTCCCGGTCTGATTCGATTTGTTCCATGGCGGAATCAAACGCCATATTCTCCGTATCGGTTTTATAAAAAAACCGCATCATGGTCCCGGACATGTGTTCCATATCCTTCGCTGTGGGGGAAAACACATACACTGAAATGTTTGGATTGGCCTCCTCGGCCTTGGTAATCATTTCGGCAAAGCGGGTCCGAATCATGGACTTCACAGACTGTACGGTGTTGAAAATCCCCCCCCGCCCGCTCACATACCCCGCTTCCATGGTTTGCACTGGTCGTAACGGATCCACGCAAATAATCAGCGTCGCGCCATGTGCCACCGCAATATCAATATCAATGGTTCGGGTAAATATACCATCCACATAGTAGCGATCACCGATTTTCTCCGGGTTGTAATAGGGCGTCATGGCACACGAGGCACGCACCGCCGTTGAAATGGGAACGCTGTCCATTCCCGATGTGCCAAAAGAGACATGACTGCCACCATCCTGATCGGTGGCGCCAATAAACAGTTTTTTTTTCAGCTGCCGAAAATCGTTTTTGAGCCCCGGTTTGGTAAACTCCATTTCGAGATATTCCCGAAGCTTCTCGCCGGAGAACATGGCCGTGGGGGTCACCCGCATGGCGCTGTCAAACGGTCTGGTAATCCAGCGTCCTTTCCAGAAATCACCTATGGAACTGACAATTCGCCGGCTCAATTCGCTGATGTTGGGATCGAACAGCATGCCCCGGGTTATCGGATCGACACGGCTGGGCCGTCCATACAACGCATTGGCAATTTCGTAGGGACGCACATCGTTGGCCAAAAAGGCGCCAATCACCGCCCCGGCGGATATGCCGCTAATGATGTCCACGTTGGTCAGCGCCCCCTTTAATTTGGAGTCCAGCGCACGCAGCACTCCGATTTCCCAAAAAAGTCCTTCTATCCCACCCCCCGCCAGACAGAGCGCCACTTTCCCCGGTGTGGCGGGTCTGGAAATGCGATGCGCGGCCAGCAATATGTCCTCCATGTTGCGAGGCGCCACCAGGATACCGCCCATCTGCAGCACACCCAATGCATACGAGTGATACGGAGCGTGATGGCTTTCCGGCAACAGGACAATGATCGAGGCACGGGATGGCGCACGGCGCTGTGCATTCCCAGTGAGCAGTTCCGGCAGAATTTTTCCCGCCAAAGACGCTTCAATACCTCGCGACAAATCCTCATGGCGGTGATCGATGAAAATGGCGCCCATGGATTTGGAGCGGGCAATGGCCACATCCTCAGCCCTCTCCGTTAGTAAATGACAAATAAGTTTTTTCCGGTTGGGCAACGACAGTTTTACACCGTCCCGAAAGCGGGCATCCTTTTCTGTTGCGTCTACAAATGGCGCCAAATCCCGCCGGACATCCTCCCATTTGTCCCCGGGTACAAAAAGTGTTATTCTCGCAGGTATTCTATTTTCCGGCATTTGCACCATCCTCCCAAAACAGATCCGATTACTATACCCTACATTTCGCCCAAATCAAGTTCCGATTTAAATGACCATAATTATACAATATGAAATACAAATTCATTTTGAATTTGTATAGACAGTGTGATACGTTGTTCAAAATTATTCAACAATAGGGGAGGACGCATGTCTGAAGATAAAGTTTTGTACAGCTTCAAACGTAACCCAACGGAAGAAGTTCGTGCCGGTGTGAAGGAATTCAAAGGCAAGGCTTACATCGACATTCGTATTTATTACATGGATGACCAGGGCGAATGGAAACCCACACGAAAGGGTGTTTCACTTGCGACAGATTTCATGCCGGAACTGAAGGAAGCGGTCGCCGCCATCGATGCGGAACTGGCAAAAATGGAATCTGCGGAATAATACTTGAATCCTGTCAACCATTCCACGTTTCACGGGCCATAAACCGGAGTTCATGGTTTTTAGGGGTTCTGTAACTCCAATTACCGAAATTCGGTTCTTCCAAAATGTATTTTACACATTTCAGACACCATTTTTCTCTGCGTTGCGACACGGCATCGTTCTTATGAAAATTTGCCAAATTTAAGCTGGCCTAAGGATACACTTTTCCATATACCCGCATTGTGATATGCGTATCGCAACTTTTCGGCTGAGGAGGAATAATGCCCCATCGCATAGAAATAAAACTGAAAAGCGGATACAACGATGCAAACGGTGCCAGAACCGCTTCGGAAATCCAGAGTTATCTCGGGTACCGTGTCGATGGCGTCAAAGTTGTTGATGTGTACACCATCGATGCGGAACTGGACGCACAGTCGCTGTCCAGCCTCGCGGCAGAGCTGTGTGACCCGGTTATCCAGGAATGGGCAGTGGACAGCCCCATGGCCAGTGAATTTGACTGGCTGGTGGAAGTGGCGTTCCGTCCGGGTGTCACCGACAACGTGGGAAGAACCGCCACAGAATCCGCCAGAATGGTATTGACCGATGCGTTCGGAAAAGAAAATGCCATTTACACATCGCGGCAATATCTGATTAAAGGCGAACTCGATCGTAACAGCGTGGAAGACATCGCCACGGGCCTGTTGTGCAATACGCTGATTCAGCGTCATCGTATCGCATTCAAGGACGAATTCAACTGGGATGGCGGAATGTCTGTCGAGGTGCCCAAGGTAACGGAAACCGCCACTCCGGAAGCCAAAGCCATCAGTCTGGAAATCTCCGACGAAGAGTTGGTTCAATTGAGCCGGGAAATGACCCTGGCGCTCAGTCTGGAAGAAATGAAAGTCATTCAGGCATATTATCGCCGCGATGACGTTCAGGCGCTGCGCAATGAAAAGGGTCTTCCCAAAGCGCCTACCGACGTGGAAATCGAAGTGTTCGCTCAAACGTGGTCCGAGCACTGTAAACACAAAATTTTCAGCGCAAATATTGATTATCGCGATGGGGAAAACTCGGAGCAGATTTCTTCTCTATACAAATCATATATACAGAAGACCACCAAAGAAGTGCGCACGTTGCTGGGCGACGAAGATTACTGCCTTTCAGTGTTCAAGGACAATGCGGGCGTCTGGAAGTTTACCGATGACTGGAATGTGGTTTTTAAAGTGGAAACCCACAACTCCCCGTCGGCCCTGGATCCGTATGGCGGCGCGCTTACCGGGATCGTGGGCGTCAATCGCGACCCGCATGGAACCGGAAAAGGGTCGAGTCTGTTTTGCAACACCAACGTGTTTTGTCTGGCAGATCCATTTTATAAAGGAGAATTGCCTCCCAGGCTTCTGCATCCACGCCGGGTGATGGAGGGTGTCCGGGAAGGGGTTGAGCATGGTGGAAATAAAAGCGGTATTCCAACAGTGAACGGCTCGCTGGTGTTTGATGAGAGATTCCTTGGCAAACCGCTGGTGTTTTGCGGCACCGGGGGCATAATGCCCGCAGAAATCAACGGCGAGCCCTCTCACGAAAAACTGGCGTATCCTGGCGATCGGGTCATCATGGTGGGCGGACGCATTGGAAAAGACGGAATCCATGGCGCCACATTCTCCTCAGAGGAGCTTCATGAAGGATCTCCGGCCACCGCCGTTCAGATTGGAGACCCCATCACGCAAAAACGAATGACCGATTTTCTGCTGCGTGCAAGAGATGAAGGGTTGATGACTTGTCTTACCGACAACGGCGCAGGCGGCCTGTCTTCGTCTATTGGTGAAATGGCCGAAGGGCCAGGGGGCGCTCGAATTGATTTGGCGCACGCCCCGTTGAAGTACCAGGGACTGCAACCCTGGGAAATATTTATTTCCGAAGCTCAGGAGCGCATGACTGCGGCTGTTTCGCCGGAAAAACTGGACAGATTCAAGTTTCTCGCCGAAGAAATGGGCGTGGAAGCCACAGATCTTGGGGAATACACGGCAGGTCCCTGGCTCGAATTGTTTTACGACGGCCAGCCAGTGGCGGTGTTCGATATGGATTTTCTACACAACGGTCTGCCTAAAATGAATCTGAATGCCATCTGGGAAGCGCCAGAGGACGCACCGGTGACACTTCCCGCCAGGGAAGACCTGACCGATGATTTAAACGCCATGCTCGGACGACTGGATATTTGCTCCAAGGAATACTGGGTTCGGCAGTACGACCACGAAGTCCAGGGCGGTTCTGTAGTCAAACCCCTGTGCGGCGCCGAACACGACGGGCCATCGGATGCGGCCGTTGTGCGTCCCATTCTCGAACTCATGAAAGGCGTTGCCGTATCGCACGGTATCTGTCCCCGCTACTCCGATATTGACGCCTACCACATGAGCGCCTGTGCGGTGGATGAAGCCATGCGAAATCTGGTGTGCGTCGGGGCCAATCCCGATAAAGTGGCCGCACTGGACAATTTCTGCTGGTGCGACCCGGTGAAATCATCGGGCACCCCGGACGGCGAATACAAACTGGCGCAACTGGTTCGTTCGGCCAAAGCGCTCAAGGATGTATGCGTGGCCTACCGCATGCCGCTGGTATCCGGCAAGGACAGCATGAAAAACGACTACTCCATTGGCGACACCAAAATTTCCATTCCCCCAACCCTCCTGGTCACTGCAGTGGGCGAGCTGGATGATGTATCGCTGGCCGTCACCATGGACGCCAAAAAAGCAGGCGATTTGGTATATCTTGTTGGAGATACATTCAACGATATGGGGAAATCCCAGTATCTGGACATGATTGGTGTGGATGGCGGCTGCGTTCCCAAATTGCGAAATCCCGAAAATACCATTCAGACGTACCGATGGCTGCATCGTGCCATAAAGGGCAAACTGGTGGCATCCTGTCACGACCTCTCCGACGGTGGATTGGCTGTTGCCGCGGCGGAAACCGCATTCTCCGGCAATCTGGGGATGCGCCTGGATTTGCGCAACGTGAAAGGCGATGTGCCCCGCGATGAGATTGCGCTTTTCAGCGAAACTCCGGGACGTCTGTTGGTCACCGTGGCGCCATCGTCAAAAGAGGCGTTTGAAGTGGTGATGGGAGACGTCGCCACATGCATCGGTCAAATAAACGAAGAAACGCGTTTACGCATCACTGGACTTGAAGGAGATACTATCATCGATTCGGACATCTCCAGACTCAAAGGGTCCTGGCAAAAAACGCTTCGATTCAGTGAGGGTCCAAATGAGTAAAGCACGCGCCATCGTTTTGGCTGGAAACGGCATCAACTGTGAAAAAGAGACCGCTTACGCCTGCCGGCTCGCCGGGGCGGACGATGTGGATATTGTGTACCTTTGGGATTTGGCCGCTGGTGAAGCGTCGCTGGACGGGTATCAGCTGGTATGTTGTCCAGGCGGATTTCTGGACGGAGACGACCTGGGCAGTGCCCGGGCATCCGCGATTCGATTGCGACACACCCAAATCAACGGTCAGTCGCTGCTGGAACAGTTCAGTACCCACGCAAAACAGGGCGGCCTGGTTCTGGGCATCTGTAACGGGTTCCAGCTGATGATAAAACTGGGGCTGCTTCCCGCACTCGACAATCAGCTGGGCGTTCCCCAGGCCACGCTGACCTGGAACAACTCCGGTCGGTTCGAAGATCGCTGGGTGGCGTTGAAAGCCGATCCGGAATCTCCCTGTATTTTTACCAAAGGCGTTGAGTACATGGAGTTGCCCGTTCGCCACGGCGAAGGCCAAATCGTGGCGCCTGAAGAGACCATGATTCAAATTCGGCAACGGCACCAGGGGCCTCTGATGTATATCGACCCCAACACAGGTGCGGCCACAGAAGAATATCCGCTCAATCCCAATGGAACACGTTTTGGAATAGCCGCCCTAACGGATACAACGGGGCGTCTGTTTGGACTGATGCCCCACCCCGAGGCATTTCTGCATCGCACCAACCATCCCCGCTGGACAAGGGAAACTCTGCCCGAAGAAGGCGCCGGACTGCAAATATTCACCAACGCCATTAATTACATTAAAGAAAATATGTAATCCGCGCATTCCCGCCCCGCCTCTGATTTGAAGGGGTTCACGGTTTACTGCCACCATGTCCCACAATCGTGTCACGTTGAATAAAATGGTATTGCAGCGCCACTTTTTTTTCCATAAAACTGAAATAAGGGAACCTAACTAAGTAAACGCGTTCTTTTGGAACATAAAACGAATTAAATACCACAGGGAGAAACTCATGAACAAACTATTCATCCTTCTCCTGGGATTGCTGCTATTTGCCATGCTGGTCAACTGCAGCGGTTCCGGGTCGGAAACCGACAGTTCAGACGTGGACAGCGATACGGACGGCGATACAGACAGCGACGGCGATTCGGACAGTGACGGCGATACCGACGGCGACACCGATGGCGACACCGATGGCGACTCGGACACCGATGGCGATACCGACACCGATGGCGACACCGATAGTGACGGCGACAGTGATAGCGACGGAGATTCAGACAGCGATACGGGAGAAGCAGCATGCGAACACGACTGCCTGGCCCACTGCAACTCATGGAATGGCACACCCATGCCCGGCCAATGCGACGATGGACTGCGATGCTGTGATGGCGCAGAAATTCCCGATTCGGAAAGCGAAAACGTTGAAGATTCCGAATCAGATACCGGCGAAGACACCGGCAGCGAGGAAGATACGGGGGATGTCACTGACGATTGCACGAGCTGCCACAACCCATTCCCACCACCTACACAAAGCGATGGTTCCGTGCGAAATTCGGATGCCCACTCAGATCCCTTTCACAGCGGATACAAATGCAACCATCCGGATTGTCACGGTGGCGCTGTAAACGAAGACGGTACCGCTATCGTGGATGAAACACTCCATACAGATGGTACGATTCAGGCGGCCTGTTCAAACTGCCACAGGAGATAGGTCGTTTTTGATCTCAATCAATTCCTCCAACGTTTATGATTTTTGACATATTCTCCCGCATTGCCTGGAGTGAGACCGCTTGACTTACTTACTCCAAGTCCTGATATTCGTACGCTCCCATATCAACAGAAGCGCCCACATGGCGGGGATTTCCGTCCAAATCAAATGGTGTATTCTCTCCAACGTTGTCATCGCTGTCCAAATCACCTGCATCCCCAGGCAAAGCACCTAGGCTTCCCGCGTTAATGCAGGGGGAGTCTGAAGAGAGTCGAAAATTGCCTTTATCAGAGTTTACAACCCGAGGATCCATATCAATGTTCCCATCGCCACTGTAACCGCCCTGGATTGCGCTAAATGAAACGATTGGCGTCGAAGGTTCGGTGTCAGACTCGAAATTGAAAATTTCGTTTCCTTCTTCTGTGGCTGTATTCCCCCAAAGAATGCAATTGGATACGGTTGGCGAGGAGGCGCTTTCATTGAAAATACCACCACCACTGTTGGCGGTGTTTTTTATCACCGTACAGTTCGTTATCCGGGGTGAGGAACTGAATCGATTAGCAATTCCACCGCCAGAATATGCAGAGTTCCCAGTAAAGATACAATTGGTCACTGTGGGCATTGAAGAATCTAGATTCTCCATCGCGCCGCCGGAATCACCAGCGGAATTGTGAGAAAAGACACAGTTGATTACAAAAGGTGACGAGGAAAGGGAATTGCGTAACCCACCGCCTCTACTGGCGGAATTATTCTCAAAAGTGCAGTGTGTCACAGTGGGTGAGGAATTATCTCTATTATACATTCCTCCACCAAAATCCGCCTCGTTTCCGGCAAATTTACAATTTGTTACAACTGGTGATGAAGCGTTATTGGACATCCCGCCACCTCCAATCACATCGACGTTGTCGATAAAGATGCAGTTGGTTACGAGGGGCGATGATGACAGATTGCACATTCCTGCGCCATATGTGAAAGCCCTGTTGTTGGAGAAGGTGCAGTTTGTCACGGATGGTGACGAAGCGTCATTCAGCATCCCGCCGCCGACATCGTGTGGTTCACTCCCGTTTGCATTTCCACTGGTAATGATGAAGCCGTCAATAGTGGCGTTGTCGGCGCCTGTTACCACATGGTACGCATTATCTGTATTGTCGCCCGAAATGCCAATATCGCCGCTCAATATCGTTGGGTTGGTGACGCTGTCCCGCTCGCGGCGATGTTTTTCATTCCCGACAAAGCCGCCGTAGATTGCGACATTGGATGCCAGCTGGATGGTTGCGGTTCGCTCATCGGCTGAGTCTAATTTTTTGGTGGGCAGGTAGTTCCCGGTTGCCACCCATACTTCACACTCAAGGATTTCAGCAACATCCAGTGCTGCCTGTATGGTATCCAGGGCCGACGCCCAGGATCTCCCGTCGTTGCCTTCGTAACTGGCCAATCCACTTTTAACATACACCAGACAGGTGTCACAGTTGTCGCCGCTCCATCCGGAAGCACATCCGCACTCACCGTCCTCGCACCCGCCATTGACACTCGCGCATGGAATGATTTCAATCGTCGCATTGCACTGATCTAGCACCTGTACGTTTCCATCCACGGTACATATGCGACTTGCTTCCAACTGAAATTGACATGTGTCAGTGTTCGTATCCACATTTGTATCAGCATAACCATACGTATCTGAATCGCTGCTTACATCTGTTCCCGTACCTGTATCTGTATCTGTATCCCCATCGCTGCCAAAACCGGGGCCGGAGCCCGTATCCGTTTCGCTGTTGGTGTCGGTGACGGAGTCGGTATCTGTAACCGTATCGGTGCCAGTATCAGATTCGGAGTCGCCGTCCCCGTACAGATACCCATCGAAATCGGTAATCAGCTGGCACCCTGTTGCCAACAGGCAAATTATAATGAAAAGCCGTTTTGTCATAAAAATCCCCATGTATAGCTCCCCAATTCATGCATGCTTTTATGTTTGTGTTATGCAGACGGCTACAATACCAAATGAAAAAATGCATACAACATGATTTAACGATGCGTGACTACCAGAAGAATTAAATTGAACCGAACCACCACGCTTTCGATGTGAGTTTCATTTTTGAACCTCTTTTTCTCCAGACAACCACCATGCTTGCTGTACACTGCTGCGCAACGAGGCGACGTTCATGAACCGGAAAGAAGGCATGACCTTGAAACCAATTATTTGTCTTACCATTTTTACCACGGCACTGCTGACCGGCTGCATCATGCCCCCCAGAGGAGTGGAAACGCCCCCTATTGCGTCCACCGAAGAGATGGCCGTCCATAAAGTGCGCGTCAATCAGGTGGGATATTTTCCCGCTCGAAAGAAAATTGCCGCGTATCAAAGCGATGCCGCCACACCGCTGGAATGGGTATTGCTTGACGCATCCAATAAAAAAATTGCAGGTGGCCAAACCGAGCCACTGGGCATTGATGCGGATTCCGGCGAAGGTGTCCACCTTATCGATTTTTCTGAATTTACACAAACTGGCAAAGGGTTTGTGCTTTCGGTTGAAGAATCCAAAAGTGTGCCATTCGCAATAGACAACGAACTTTACAAACCCCTGCGACGGGATGCACTGCGGTATTTTTACATGAATCGCAGCGGCATTGAACTGGAGATGCCGTACACGGAGGATAAAAAGGCAGAGCGGGGCCCCGGGCATGTGAGTGACAAGAGCGCCAGGTGCGAACAGGGGCAAAAATGCCATTATCGCATGGATGTTTCCGGAGGATGGTACGATGCGGGGGATTACGGTAAATATGTGGTCAACGGCGGCTTCAGCGTTTGGATGCTCATGCACATTTACGAAACCCTGTACATGGGCCACGATGCCAAAACCGAACCGGCAAATCTGAACATCCCCGAAAGCAACAATGATGTCCCCGACGTTCTGGATGAAGCGCGCTTTGAGATGGAGTGGATTTTGAAAATGCAGGTCACCAATCCCGATTACGATATGGTGGGGATGGTGCATCACAGAGTGCGCAACGCCACCTACACCATGCTGGGGCATCCGCCGCCCAAAATAAACAGCGATCCCCCAAGGTACCTTAGGGATGTGGCCACCAGCGCCACGCTGAATCTGGCTGCGTCCGGCGCACTCTGTGCCCGTGTGTTTAAACCGTTTGACAGCGATTTTGCCGGCCGCTGTCTCGATGCCGCCGAAGCCGCATGGAAAGCCGCCAAAATGTGGCCGGCGGAGCGGGCCGTTGGCAATGGGTTTGTACCGTATCAGAACCCGGAAGTAAAAGACGATTACTTCTGGGCAGCAGCAGAACTGTGGGTGACCACGGGCAAAGACGTGTACCTGAACTACCTTTCCAAATCTGAGTTTTTCGAAAAGCTGACTCACAAAGCAGGGGGCAGCACCTCTGCGTTTAACTGGGCGGATACAGATGGTCTGGGGACCGTGGCGCTGGCCATGTCCACCCGGCCCGAGCAGGCGGAAGTGGCAAAGAAAAAGCAGGAACAACTCATTGCCTTTGCTGATAACCTGCTGGAATTAATGAATACACAGGGGTATCGATTCCCCCTCGATAAACGCATTTACCCGTGGGGCTCCAACTCATTTGTGGTGAACAACGCCATCGTTCTGGCGCTGGCCCATCGCCTCACAAATGAAGCCAAATATCTGGACGGCGCCATTGTGGCCATGGACTACATTCTGGGGAGAAATCCGGTGGATTACTCGTACGTCAGCGGCTATGGAACCCTCTCCATGCAGCATCCGCACCATCGTTTCTTTGCGCCCATGTACGACAAACGTCTCCCGTTCATCCCGCCCGGCGCCCTCTCTGGCGGTCCCAACACCAATCTGCAGGATCCGGTTTCCCGCAGTTACCGCGCCGGGTGCGCCCCCGCCAAGTGCTATGTGGATCACATCGAGGCGTTCGCCACCAACGAAGTGGCCATCAACTGGAACGCTGCGCTGGCCTGGATTGCCGCCTACATTGACGAAGCCGTGAGATAGCGTGAGCCACTTCTCGCCACGTTAAAAACAATCGACAACCCGTCTATTGCGGAAATATCAATTCGAGGTAAATTTTACGAAAATGTAGCATGTAGGGGAGAAATGACAGTTGACATTTCGCAGGTGTTCGAAAGCTATTACTCGGCCGTATTTGATACAGACAGAGATGGTGCACTGGACGTGGTGGAAACGGCAATGAGGGATGGTATGACGGCGGAAACAATCGTGTTTGATGTGGTATTGCCATCCATGGATAAAATGCTTCATGCCATCAGTCAGGACGACAGTGCCACACTGTCACAGCATTTTTTGGCGGCAAAGGTTGCCGGAGAGCTGGTTGAAGGCCCGTTGCCGCGTTTAAAAAAAACATCGACGCAATGTGGCACTGTGGTGGTGGGCACTGCCGCCGGCGATTTCCATGGTTTGGGAAAGCGCATTGTCACAGGTTGTCTCGTGGCCAACATGTTCACGGTGCACGATGCCGGCCTGAACGTTTCACCTGTTCAATTTGTGGATTTGGCTGAGGAAACCGGGGCTGCCATAATTGGCGTATCGTCCATGATGATGCACACCACCGTGGCAGAGAATGGCCCCAAAGGTGTTCGGCGAGAGCTCGCACGGCGGAGCCTTGAACCTCGCATAAAGCTGATTGTTGACGGCGCGCCGTACCGCTTCGATGCAGCACTTTACCGCAAAGTGGATGCGGACGGATTTGCATTGAGCGGTTTGGAGGCAGTGGGACTGGTCCGGGCGCTGACTGCCATGGGAGAATATCATGCATGACGCAATGTCCGTCTTCAAATCCATGGCCAACGATGAATTGCCATCAAGGGTGCCTGCAATCATTAATCTCATCGATCAGGGCGCCACGGAACTTGGACTCTCCAGTGAGGAGTATTACAGTCGCGCCGAAAACGTGGTGGAGGGACAACTGCGACTGCACCGTAAATACGGTCATGATGTGGTTTGGGGTGCACATTATATCGCGAGAATTGCAGAAATGCTGGGCGCGCGGAAAACATTGTTTCCGACCGTGGGACCGCCAAATGTGGGAGACCTGGTCATCAAACAATGGGATGATATTGAGCGCCTCGAAATTCCAGCCGACGATATGGGCTTGATTGATGATTCCGCAAAAAAAATAAGACACGCCGTACGCACCATTTTACTTAAGGGCGCAAAAGGGGTTGGATTTGCGTTCGGAACACTGATGATGCCCTGTCAGATTCCGGAAAAGAACATTCATGAAATGATACAGGCCGTCCGCGAATTTGGGACATATGACATCCAGTTGCCGCAGATACGGGCCTCATTATGAGCGGCTGCGAAAATTGCGAAAAACTCGAGGAGCGGATTGCAAAGCAGCGCAGCCGAATAACCAGGTTGGCGCGAGAAAAATCTCACCTGCAACTGGTGGCCGATGTATTGTCCGATCTGGCAAAACTCAATGGCATTTTGCCCATTGCCAGGCATACACTTCAGTTGCTGATGAACTCTATTGGCGGCACTAATTTTTCCATCTACTTTAAGCAGGAGGACCGTTGGCTGTATCTCGACGTCTTCGGACGCCAGGAATCACTGCCCGAACCAAACGACGATGATGTTCGCAGCTCACTGGTTTCCCGCTGTGCCATGCACTTTGATTCAGATGCAGACACAACGATGCCATTTTCCATGGCTACCGGTCAAAGCCGGTTTGAAAAATGGGTGTTTCCACTGGAAGTTGATGGTGAAATATACGGAGCACTCTGCGCCGATGGACTGCTGGTCCACCCCAAAGATGCCATCATTGAGCAACTGGGAATTGTCACCACGTACATCAGCCTGGTGTTGAAAAATGAATCTCTCAATGAATCCAGGATTAAACGCGCCTACGATGCGCTAAAAATGAAAAATCAGGAACTGGAAAATGAAATCGACAGCCGTATTCGCGTGGAGCAGGAGAAGCATCAACTGCAGCTCCAACTGCAACAGGCACAGAAAATGGAAGCCATCGGTACACTGGCAGGCGGCATTGCCCACGATTTCAACAATCTGCTTAGCGCCATCATCGGCTACACGGACCTGGCTTCAGACGAATGTACTGAGAGCGAACGACAACATCACCTGGGGCAGGTAATGCGCGCCGCCGACCGCGCCCGGGAACTGGTGACTCAAATTCTGGCCTTCAGTCGCAAACAGGACGTTCGCAATGCACCCATTCTGATAGGACCGGTGATAAAGGAAGTAATGAAACTGCTCAGGGCGAGCATCCCCTCCACTATTTCCATTCACGTTGATGTGGATAACGAGTGTCCAGCGGTGTACGGCAATGCTACCAATTTTCATCAGATCATCATGAATCTCTGTACAAACGCGACTCACGCCATGGAAGAAACCGGCGGTCAACTCAATGTAAAACTGAGCACACGCACATCCGGGAATAACCAGTCGATGGTTCAACTGTCCATTACCGATACCGGACAGGGAATCCAAAGCGAAATTCTTCCCAGAATATTTGAGCCCTATTTTACAACAAAGGGCGTTGGCAAGGGAACGGGCATGGGGCTGGCGGTGGTGCACGGCATCGTTCATTCGATTGGCGGCAATATAGATGTACTGTCCCGCCAGGGAAAAGGCACCACAATCATGTGTGAATTTCCTGCTGTGTTCGACACATTCAGGGACAGTGAGGTGCCGGAAGGTCCATCCGCCTCGTATTCCGGTGTGGCAATGGTGGTGGACGACGAAGCATCCATCGCTGCCATGGCCGCCCATATGCTGCGCAGAATGGGATTTCAGACCGACATTTTTCTGCAAAGTCATCGGGCACTGGAGGCCTTCTACACGTCGCCCGACAGGTATTCACTGGTGTTGACCGATCAGACCATGCCGGAAATGACAGGTCTGCAGCTGTCCAAACACATCCTGGATTGTCGATACCTGCCCATCATCATATCTTCAGGCTACAGTTCCAGCCTGGACGAAGAAAAACTGGCCAAACTCCAGGTGTCAGGATACATTGCCAAACCTTACAAATTCATTGAGCTGGAAAAAACCGTTTCATCTGCCATGACATCCACGTGGCAATCCGCTGACGTCAGAGCCACAGATGAATCGGGGGAGAGCATTTCAAAATAACCGCACGGATTCGCACGGCAGGTGACAGGCAGAAGGGCAACGGGACAGTTAAATTTGCACCCAGTCTTCGCTGAGCAGTTCCCCTTTGAGGCTCACCACTATTTTTTTAACGGGAACCTTTCTTGATGCGCGCGAAACCGCCTCTCTGGCCAACCCCAATAATCCGGTGCAACAGGGGACTTCCATGATCATGACCGTCAGCGTATTGATTTTTGCTTCTTCAATCATGGCCACCAGCTTTCGCACATAGGTTTCCTGGCCGTCATCCAATTTCGGACACGCCACCGCCAGTGCTTTTCCCTGCAGATACGACCGATGAAAATCCCAAAGCGAAAACGCCACACAGTCCGCGGCCAGCAATACGTCCGCCCCAATATAATATGGCGCTGTGGGGCTCACCAGATGCATCTGAATCGGCCACTGCCGAAGCGCGGATTTCGATGCAATGGGACCGGATTTACCGACATGGGGTGCATCCGAAACGGATTCGCCGGCATCAAACGTCAGAGTCCTTGCCCCGGGACATCCACCCATGTGGCCATGATTGTGGCCGTGTGACACCGGAGTCTGATGGGCCACAGGCGATTTCACAGCGCCCTGCCTCATGTGCACCGCCACCGCCGTCTCATCAAAATCGTCTGCGTCACGCTCCTCAATGGTAATGGCATCCTCCGGGCAATCACCCAGACAGGCGCCGAGACCATCGCACAGATTATCGGCAATCAACCTCGCTTTGCCATTGATGATTTGTATCGCGCCCTCAGCGCACGAAGGCACACACAACCCACACCCGGTGCATTTCTCCTCGTCAATTCGAACGATCTTTCGCTTTGCCATAAATTAACCTACCATTGCTGCAACATCTTCCGCCACCGCTCCAGTGGGCTTGATGTCAAAATTTTCCACAAGGACTTTGACCACATTGGGCGACAAAAAAGCGGGCAGCGTCGGTCCAAGGCGAATGCCCTTCACTCCCAGGAACAGAAGCGCCAGAAGCACGGTCACCGCTTTTTGCTCATACCAGGCGATGTCAAATTCAATGGGCAAATCATTAATATCATCGAGACCAAACACTTCTTTCAATTTCAGCGCCACCACCGCCAGCGAATAACTGTCGTTGCACTGACCCGCGTCCAGAATGCGGGGAATGCCACCAATATCGCCCAGAGGCAATTTGTTGTAGCGGAACTTGGCACAACCGGCAGTTAAAATAATGGTATTGTCGGGCAACGCTTTGGCCACATCCGTAAAATATTCCCGTTCACTCTGCCGCCCATCGCATCCGGCCATGACCACGAATTTTTTTACGGCGCCGCTTTTCACCGCGTCCACCACTTTGTCCGCCAGAGCCAGCACCTGAGCATGGGCAAAACCACCAGTCAACGTGCCTGTTTCCAGTTCTTTGGGCGGCGCGCTGCTTTTTGCCTTTTCGATAACGGCTGAAAAGTCCTTCTGGCCCGAATCATTTTTGCGGGAGAGGTGTGTCAATCCGGGAAATCCAGCCACGCCCGTTGTAAACACCCGATCTTTGTAACTGTCGGATGGCGGCACGAGGCAATTTGTGGTCATTAAAATGGGGCCATTAAAAGCGTCAAAATCCTTCTTCTGGTCGTACCAGGCGCCACCGTAATTGCCCACAAAATTGTCGTACTTCTTAAATTTGGGATAGTAGTGCGCAGGCAACATTTCTCCATGTGTGTACACATCCACGCCGGTGCCGTTTGTCTGTTCCAATAAATCCTCAAGGTCTTTGAGGTCATGGCCCGAAATGAGAATGCCAGGATTACTGCGAACCCCTAAAGACACCTCTGTAATTTCGGGATTGCCGTATGCACCCGTATTCGCTTCGTCCAGCAACGCCATAACAGTTACTGCTGTTTCACCGGCCTTCAGCACGAGGCCAATCATTTCATCCATGCTCAATACCTTTGTGGTGGACGCCATGGCTTCAATTATAAAATCATAAACGGCCGAACTGGTTTTCCCAAGAGCCGCCGCGTGACTGGCGTAAGCTGCCAACCCTTTTACGCCATAAATCAGCAATTCGCGCAATGATCGGACATCTTCATTTTCCTGGCTCAACACCCCAACGGCGGCGCCTCTGGTCTCGTACTCCGCGGAATCACCACTCCAAAGAGCCTCATCTTGTGTCAAATCCGACACTTCCACACCTGCTTTCTGCAGCTCGTCTTTGAGACGGTCTCTGGCCACCAGCACTTTCGCCACCCAGCTGCTGATAGCCGCCGAATCAAAATTCACATTGGTTACCGTCACAAACAACGCATCCTGTACCAGTGCGTCCACGTGTTTTGTGATCACCCCGTTTTGTTTAGCGCGCTCCGCCACAAGACTCAGGCCCTTAACTGCATGCACCAGCATGTCCTGCAGATTTGCTGTATCTTCAGTTTTGCCACACACGCCTTTTTTGGTGCAGCCAACATTCTTCAGAGCTTCCTGACATTGAAAACAAAACATACTCATAGTGATTCCCTTTTTATCCTTTCGGGGTCATAGTTGCTGACCCAGTAAATAGGCATAGCAATACCTATTTACCAGCAAACACTCTTCTGTCAATTTTTTTTAGCGGAAAACAGACGTCACATGGCGCACCTGCATACAGCAGTAAAAAGAATGATTTAGAACAGCAGCACGAAAAAACGATTCGAAACCAGTATTTAACGATTTATAACGTCGGCAAGGGTTACATTGGAGAAATGGCTGGCCACACGGTTTTGAACATCTTCCACGAGATTTCCAAACACACAATGCGCAACGCCGCAGTGTTTGGTCCCAAGAATACAGGCGTCTTCAATTGCTATGGCGCCATCTATGGCCTCGTAAACATCTTTAAGGGTAATTTCGCCGGGCGCTTTGGCCAGTACAAATCCACCTCTGGGACCACGAATGGATTTCACCAGCCCTGCCCGGGTCAATCGTTGCAGTACCTTGCTCAAGTGATTTGCGGACACCTCGAATACATCGGCGGCTTCAGCGGTGGCCACTGGACGCTGTGCGTCGTACTGCTCGGCCATATACGCCAGTGCGTGAATTCCCAAATTGGCTGCATCAGATATTTTTAAAAACAATAGCACCTCCCATAATTCGGCATAAGCGTACCACAAAGTTTCCAATTATCACCGGAATATTATGAGGAAATATCAATTTCCTGAATATTTCAAACTTATTTATTGTTTTTCTCACAATTTTTTGCCACCAACACCGAATTTTGTGGCTCCTGTTTGCAAGAAAGCAAAACCGGAAGCAACAGGCAACGTCCTGAACACAAGGAGCATAAAGATGAGCAACGTAAAACACATTACAGATTCCGATTTCGAATCTCAGGTTACCAACAGTGACGTCCCCGTACTGGTGGACTTTTGGGCGCCCTGGTGTGCCCCCTGCAGAATGGTGGCTCCAGTGCTCGAACAGATTGCCAGCGAATATGAAGGGCGCGCCAAAGTGGTCAAAGTCAACGTGGATGAAGAACAGATGGTGGCCGGCTCGCTGGGAGTGCGTTCAATCCCTACCATCGCCTTGTTTCAGGGAGGAAAAGTTCGAGATACACTCATCGGCGCACGCCCCAAAGAAGAGTTTAAAAGCCTTCTCGACCGCCATATCCTGAACTAACCCGCCCAGGCGCACCGCAATAACCAAAGCCACATCGGATTCCCCCTTCGGGGAGCCTGCCTTTAGAGTGACAAATCAGAAAACCGCCTTGCACGGAAAACAAAACGGCTTGTCATCGTTACAATCGCCACGTACGCAATCCATGTGACATTCTCATGCCCCAACCGTGACGCAGAATCCCGGATTAAACGAACAGAAGAAGCCGCTGCACAGCGGAAAGATACACGCAAGCGACGTCGCTAACGGTGTCTTGTTGGAACTTTTTTCTTCCAATTCAAAAGGTCCGCTGGGTCTGGATCACTCTCACCGGCAAGTATGAGGGCGAATTTATTTATATGGACGGAGATAGATTCAAGCGCCACTCAAAGGGAAAAGTTGTTTATTACAATACCAGGTAATAAGACAAAACCAATTTTTCTGCGCCTCAAAAAAATATTTAAATTGTGTGGATAAAAGAATACTCTTTCGGAACGTTTTTTTGCAGCGACAAATAAAAGAACAGGAGAGAATGTATGTTCATCAAAAGAGGGTTGTTTCCCGTCACCGCAATTATCATTTTATATTCGTTTTCAGGCTGTAAGGACGGTTTTTCAAAGACAGATATTGGCACATCAGATAATTCGCTGGACACCACATCGGAAACATCTACCGTCCAGAGCGCGGCGGACTCCCAGGACGGAAGCGATTCCACAGATGAAACAGGGACTTCCGGTATTGATGACACCGGAATCGATACAGATACGCATGCAGGCAGCGATACTGCGACCGATGACACTGGAACTGAAACGTCCATATGTCACTTGCCGGATACAAAGTATTCAAGTGTTGATGACGTGCATATGGTCTGGCAAAACAGCTGCCCAGATATTTTTTATTTAAATGTGGTGGACAGCCAGTTTTACAATCTCGGCCATATTCCTGGCTCTGTTGAGATTCCCTGGGATTCTCTGCCCCAACGAATTGCGGAAGTGCCCTCCGACAGAGCCATTGTTATTTATTGCAGAAAAGGTGTTCGCAGTGAGGCCGCGTATGAAACGCTTAACGATGCGGGATATTCACCGCTGTACATAATGAAAGATGGCCTCGAACCATGGATAGCTGCCGGTTACGAAACCGAAGCGATAAATTAATCGTGTTTTATTTTTATTCAGCTATTTGCAGCATCTAAAACCGGCGTTCAGCTCATTCCATGTGGCGGCATAAGTACATTGCAGTCGTGTGGCAGGATTGGCGCAGTTGTAGGCGCCGCCGCGTACTTCAAATCCAGCTGAGTTATCTGAAGCGACAATTTCCCAGAGATTTCCATTTACATCGAAAGCGCCGGATTCCGTGATGCAGCCGCTGAATTCTCCGGTGGGCGTTACTTGAAAACATTCATTGCCAACAGAACCATCACCGCAGTAATAGCCGCAGCTGCTGATGCTGGTGTTGCAGTCTTCTTCGGAAATGCCGTTTTCTTCGCAGTAATCATCACAATAGGTTGCCACTGTATTGCATATTTCAGGATCAAAATCATTTCCAAAAACGTATATGGTGTGCGCCGTTCCGCTGCAGGTCGATTCCCACTCGTTTGCCGTGCAAAGATGCTTTCCGGCTGCGATGCAGGCGTTTTGAAAAGTTATCAGCGCAGCCTGTGACATGGGATTGACATACCACGGCAGAACACCGGGAACCGACATGGCCATTGAGTCGTCACTGCCATGGGAATCGGCCGCTGCATCCGTTCGTGAGGCTTCATATTTGTCAATGCAGAATTTTACAGGCGCATCCGTATCGTTGGGCATGGCGCTCGCGACCATATCCGCTGGACATGCAAATGTTTCGGTATCAGTGGCTGAAGTGTCGTCAGTGCCCTCATTTTCAGAAGCGCTGTCAGCGGTTGTGTCACTGGCAGTATCTTCACTTTCGGAATCCGCTGTGGCAGTTTCTTCTTCTATGCATCCGCCGCCACTTGATGTTGCCGAATCGTTCGTTCCTGTATCGCTGGAATCGGATTGAGAGTCACTGTCTCTGGCAGAATCGATGTTTTCTTCTGTTGATGACTCATCGCAGCCAATGATTAAAAATGTGATTAGGCAAAGACTGATAGCAAATATACAATTTTTATTCATTTTTGTTTCCTGTCGTTTTGATTCTTTATTCCACACAGGACGATACAGCTTTGGCTGCCTCGTGCGCTCTAAGGATTTCCGCAATTTCATTGCTGTCCAAATCAGCGGCATCACGTAACAAAATACGCTGAAGACAAAACCCAAAAGCGTCAGCAAAAGGGTCCGATGCGTCTTAACCGCCTGCCCCACAGAAGACATAAAAAAGCCATTTCGTTTCTATATCGCATTTGGCGCAATTACCCATTATTTGTCCGTGTTGGAGGTCTTGTCCACACATTAGTTCCTGCCCCAGGGTAATTTATTTTTCCCACTGATTCCATACCAAAATTTCGGGTGTGCGACGCCAGGCAGTCTATCGCGCAGCATGATTTATTCATGCCAGAGGCATAAAAAGTCTGCCCAGCAAGGTCCATTCTACTCAAATTGACGGCAGTAAACGCAGGTGGGCACAATGCGGATGCATTGCGTGGCGGTTAAGACTGTTGGCAGGGCTTCTATTGTCCGGGCGACACGTTTACACCCGAATGGATGCGCATGGCATATGTACCCGCGGCAAACAGGACATCCCGATTCCCGCCTTTCCACTCTTTTAAGCCTGCCAATAACTTGAAAAAAAGGTACTCCGTCTCCCAACTTCTTTATTTTCTGGTGAGTTTAACCTCTTAACTTCCAGGTTCACAGGTGATCCCAGGAAAAAAAAGGTACTCCAACTTCTTCCCTGTTATCTGACATCTATCCGCTGCCAGCTCTCCCCATTAAAATGCACAACCGTTTCGTTGTCTCCAACAGCGTAAATATTATCCGGCGCATTTCCATGTACGGCATACAGCGTTTCGGTGACAGGCGATGACATCTGTGACCAGTCACTGCCGTTGTAGTGAACAATGAGACCTTCATCTCCGACCGCATACACATCCCCTGCCCCGCTGCCCCAAACATCCCACAGAGTTTCCTGTGATGAATATGAGACATCTTCAAACACACCATTTGTCCATCCGCAAATCCCAGTGGATCCCACAAACCATGCCGTATCGTTGTTTGAGGCGCCACTCCAAATCCCATAAATGCCTGAAGCCATGATGAGCGGGCATGCTGAAGGAAAAGCCTCACACCTTACTTCATTGTCATTGAACACACACATTTCCGCTTTGGTATCCACATCCAGCTGTGCGTAGGCCAATGTACCCATATAAAACCGATCTTCGCCTGTGCCATGTATGGCGGCAACCATATCCACACCGCTTTCCGACTTCCATTCCTGCCAATCCTGACCATCAAACAGCAGCATCTTTGAATCCGATGCGGCAACAATTCGATTGGCGTCTGCCCCCCATATGGCGCGATACCCCCAATCGGGAATGCTGACAAAATTATAATAGATTTCGTCGAGCACATCTGTCTTTACCACTTGCCATTCCCCATCGCTGAGCTCAAAAATGCGCCCCGTTGTCTCTCCGTCCGGCCATTCAGGACGACCATCGCCAACAAGAGTACTTCCTGCGGCCGCAAACAGATGATTATTATCGACGCCCCACAAATCATATATCGTATTGTTTGTTCCCAACTGTACCGTCTGCCACGCGCCGTCGGTCATCGTAACCAACCTGCTTCGATCACCGCCAATATAAACATTGCCGGAATCAGACACCCAAACCGCCTTAAATCGATTCAGCATTTCCGACAGATATTCTTCCGTCGATGAATCTGTATCGCTGTCAGGCCCTTGCGCTGTATCAGATGCACTGTCTGTAGAGCTGTTGCTATCTGACTCATTTTCCACTGCGCTATCGCTCCTGGATTCACTTTCAGTATCGCCGCTCTCAGTTTCCTGATTTCCATCTGTGTTCCTATCGGTATCCGTCTCGGCGCCATCACGGGAAGCATCGTCGTCAATGCTGTCCTCAGTCTGACATGCCGCGATGACAATAATCAAACCTGCCCAAATCAATCGTGTTACTGCTTTATTCATACCTGTCTCCATTCGCGTTCCGGTACGCCCACTATTTCATTTACTGCGAAATAGAATTCCAACAGCCTTTGAAAAGAGAACCGCATCGACGATCTTTTTTTAGCGGAGTTCTTCAAGGCCTGAAGACGTCAATCCTCTCGGCCACTGTCTGAACAAATTGGGTACCCCACTGTCTGTTGGCGCTGCCGTATTCAAATCCAATGCGTCCGACAATAATGATTAGGGGCATATGGAGTCTGTAAATCATCCAATACCGTTCACCAAATGCGGGCACCCACAAGCCCCATCAAATTCCACTTTGCCCGGTGGTGCCATCCGCTGCTTTGATGCGTTTGGCCGCGGCGCGGCGGTGACGTTCGTGGGCGCTGGCAAATTGGTGGCGAATGGCGGGATAATCGCGAAACACAAAACGGGCGGCGGCGCGCACCAGTCGTATTTTCTGCATCAGCAATAGCGCCAGGTGATCACGTTTATCCTTGAGCGCTTTGGCCTCGCTGCTGTGAACATTGCCCACCACAGGAGATTCGCCCAACTGGTCGGCCAGCATAAACGCCTCTTCAATTATCGAGGCATCAAAGTTGCCCAGCCCATCCAAATCATCGGCCATGGGACGCGCCAGTGTGGCATAGTCGTGCAGCGCCTGCGACAGCGTGGCCGCCGATTCGCCATCGTTTTCATGACTGGCATTCAACGCCGCAAACTTTGCATCGTTTTCATCTTCCACCCCGTCATCCAGATGAAAATCAATCACCCCTTTGAGCTCATAGAGCACCACTTTGGCACGGTCACTCAACTCCGAGGGCTTTTGTCCAGGCTCAATAAACATCAGGTATTCACTCTGAGCATCCTGCGCCATGTCCCGCACCGCCACAATCTCATCGGCCATGGAAAGCGGCACCTTGCGCGCCGCGCTGGCCATTCCGGGACGGTGATCTTTCTCCTCCCAGTATTCCCTAAGCCGCTTTGCCACCAGCGCCCCCTCCTTGAGCAACACCTCAAACGGCACCGTCAAAACAGCTGTCGCCCCAATGGCATTGGCCTGCGCCATAAGCTTACTTTTCATCTGCTCATCCATCATCCTGCAAATCCTTTCCGCCCACATGCAACTCCCCCAAAAATTGCCCGGGACATCAAAAAAAAAATGTTTATAATATCGGAAAGCTATCAAACAGTCCGGCCAACGTCAACAATGAATCGCACCCCCGCCCATTCCCCTTTGCAATCAAGACCGACTTGAATCCACACAACGAATATACATCGGCTCCCCTAAGCATATACCCAGTCGCCGCGTCATATACATCGTTTCCCTTAAGCATATACCCAGTCCACCGCGTCATATACATCGTTTCCCTTAAGCATATACCTTGTCCACCGCGTCATATACATCGTTTCCCTTAAGCATATACCTTGTCCACCGCGTAATATACATCGTTTCCCTTAAGCATATACCCAGTCGCCGCGTCATATACATCGTTTCCCTTAAGCATATACCCAGTTGACCTGATCATATACTGCCAATGCATGCCTGGGATAGTCCGCCCCCCAGAATCCTCACCCGGAACCCCTAAAAAAACGACAGATAGGAGGGGATGACATTGCCCAAAAATGAATCATGCATGGCAAGTCTGCTGCATGGATTTCGTTGCCTGGACAAAAAAGCATGAAATATTATGAAAAAAATTGATTGAGATAAAGAGGAGGGGAAATGTTCAAAAGCCCAAAAAATGTCAACTGTCGCGACGTGACTCCTGATTTTCGTTCAACTTAAACGGGCAAAAGGCGGGGTCTGGTCCCTGTTGCCCTTCATTGAGCTATTGACCCTTGTCACAAAACAGATAAATGTCTTTGAGGTCACTATTTTCCGAACATACTAAATCAAGAAACCGCTTTTTCTGAAAAGAGGGAACTATGAATACCGCAATCCAAGCACAGGAACAAAGCGAAGAAGTCGAAGGACTGGGAGGTGAAGAAGATCGCAACTGGGGCGATTATCCCATCGATACGCTGCTAATCCGCAATGAATCGCGAACCATTCACGACATTCTCCGGCGAATCGAGAAGGGGTCTTTCGTTATGAACCCGGACTTTCAACGGGATTTTGTTTGGCCAGAAGACAAACAAAGCAAGCTGATTGAATCGGTGCTGTTGCGAATTCCATTGCCGGTGTTTTATCTGGCAGAGGATGAAAACGGACGAATGATTGTAGTGGACGGCCTTCAGCGACTTACTACATTTCAGCGATTTGTCTCGAACGAATTGAGGTTGAAGCTTCCCGAACGCGAAGATCTCAACAACAAAACATTTGATTCTCTGCCTTCAAAATTTCAAAACCGAATCGAAGATAGTAACCTCATCCTGTACGTTATTGATGCGAAGGTACCTGAGCAGGCCAAGCTTGACATTTTTGAACGCGTTAATAGTGGTATGCCTCTGACGCGGCAACAAATGCGAAATAGTTTGTATATGGGACCAGCCACGCAATTTTTGAGGGAGGAAGCTCATTCCAATGAATTTTTAGAGGCAACTCGTGGGAGCCTAAATAAAGAAAGCATGCGTGATAGAGAATTCGTCAACAGATTTTGTGCTTTTTTTCTTTTAGGTATAGATGACTACCGGGGAGACATGGACGAGTTTCTCGCAAAAGCTCTTCTAAAGATGAATGCCATGGATTCAAAGCAACTTCTGGAGTTGTCGAATCAGTTCAGACTTAGCATGATAAATAATCAGTACATTTTTGGTCGTTCAGCATTTCGAAAACATACGAAAGAATCACCAGGGCGTATCATCAACGCTTCACTCTGGGATGTTATGTCTACCGTTCTTTCTCAATGTCCACATTCAGTTGTTCAAACTCATGCGGAAAAAATAAAATCAGCTTTTTTTGGATTGATAGAAGATGGGGGATTCAACCAAGCCATTACTTATAGTACGAATCACACCAAACAAGTGCGTTTCCGATTCGAAATGGCGCAGAAAGCTTTCAAGGAGGTTCTCGGTGATTCGCAGGATTGATTTAAATTACTTTAAATGCTTCAAAAAACTCCGGTTGCCGCTATCTCCGCTGACCATGTTATCCGGTACCAATGCCACAGGAAAATCCTCGGTACTTCAGGCACTCGTTTTACTACATCAGACAATAGTGGAACAGGAATGGTCAACCCGCTTGCATCTGAATGGCAAATCGATCCGTCTCGGCACCGTTGCAGATGTTGTTGACAAGGTAAACAGCAGGGAGTTGTTCGAAATTGGAATTATCGATGACAGTGACACGTATTTCTGGTCCTTCCGAGGCGGTCGTTCTGACATGGCCATGAAAGTGGAACAGGTTGCCATTTCAGATAAAATTTTCAGTAGACCCGAACAGCTGCATTACATGCTGCCCAGTAATATTGATATAACTGGCCTTGCATCACAGCTCAGACGGCTCTCCTATATCACCGCTGAACGAGTCGGACCGAGGGAAGTCTATTCTCTTGAAGATATGGAAAGCACTACCACGGTGGGAACCGCAGGTGAATATGCGGCAAGCGTCCTGCATGGGGGCAGAGATGAAAACGTGCTGGATGAACTTTGTCTGTCCGATGCACCGCCAACGAGATTGAGGCAGGTTGAAGCCAGAATGAATTCTTTTTTTCCAGGTTGCACATTGAATTTGCAGCAGATACCTCAGGCAAACGCCGTTACGCTTGGCATCAGAACATCTAACGATACAGATTTTCATCGTCCTGTACATGTTGGTTTTGGACTGACACAGGTATTACCCATTGTTATCGCGGCACTGTCAGCATCAAAAGGCGACTTGCTTTTGATTGAAAACCCGGAAGTTCATCTTCATCCTGCCGGTCAGGCAATGATGGGACGGTTTCTCTCAGAGGTTGCCAGCGCCGGGGTTCAGGTAATCATCGAGACCCATAGTGATCATATTCTAAATGGTATCCGCCGTTCAGTTAAAGAGAACGAAATATCCAATAAAGACGTCTCCATTCATTTTTTCTGCCAGCGTTCTGAAGATGCTCCCCAGGTGATCAGTCCGCAGATCGATCCCGATGGCAATATAGATTCCTGGCCAGATGGTTTTTTTGACCAGTTCGACAAGGATGCAAACTATTTTGCAGGTTGGGAGTGACTGAATGCAGCTGCTCACAAATGAACTCTCCATCCACAAACAGTTTCATGACATATCCACATTTAAAATGGCAATAGGCCGCCTGATGACACTCAGAGCTGTCGCAAAAGAATTTGGCGTTGAAGTATATTGCAACAGGAACCTGGTTGCTTCACACTTGAATGACACCACGTCATTGCAGCAAGGAGTTGCATCACTGGATAAGAATCAGCAAAGAGCATTTATGCAATGGATTACTTTTCATGGCCCATTTTTGGATGACATACGAAGTGATGATATTGATGATGAATATTTGGAATACAATGACGAGCCTGTCACAGAGTGTGCAATAGGAGAAGCGGCATGGGCATCTTATTATGGCATTGCACGAGAGGTAATCAGCCTATCACCATCGAACTGGGAGTTTTCACCCATTCATGTGAAATGGAAAAAGGATGACCATGATATCATGCTGCCTCCGGTGGCAAACTACTGGGATCCCGAAACTCTTAAAAGAACCCTGTCCAGCAAGCCATCCGCAATTGACTCATGGGAAACCCTTGAAGATATTGCATTGGCAAGATTTACAAATCTTACTTTTCTTCAATCTGCTTTTTCATATTTGGAAGGAAGTCCCTTTTCTGTAAGCGCGGCGGAACGAATTGTGATTTTGCTGGATGTGCTAAATAAGCTAAAAGGATGCTTTGATGGCGGAGGCAGAAGAACACCGGAAGGCCACGAACTGTACCAAAAGTTCTTCACTGGCAAAAAAGGAGGTGGAGGGCGAGGCGCACTTTTTTCCGATTCGAGTGATGGCGAAAAAAATGATTTTCGAAATCAGATGACATTTGCTCACCCAGAAGAACCGCAGAACCCATTATTCTGTCCATTTCACGGAAAAGTCCAGACCCCTCAAATGCGTATCCATTTTTCTTACCCCATTACCTATATTGATCCTCTGTACGTTGCTTATGTTGGTCCCAAAATTACCAGACGTTAATCTTTGAATGGGGCAGCAACCTGCGGCTACAGCGCTATGCGGTCCGATGTCGTTTACACATTGGCAGTCACTGTGCAACGCCACCAACTCGGTGCCGGTTATTCTTTGATGAAGAAAAACCAGTATGGCGCTCAGCATGATTTTCTTATGCAGGAGGCATAAGAAAATCCCAAAAGGACTCTACCCACTTCGCAGGTCTTGAAAAAAAAGGTACTCCGTCCTCCAACTTCACTACAAAAGTCCATCGAAAGGTAAGGAGTTGGCGCACCTCTCCCCCATTGCGTGGGCGAAAGTGTCAGATTTTCACGATTTGCGATGAGGGGTTACAATAAAAAATAATTCATCCTGAACTCCACTGTTATTATTCCATGTCGTCTGGACAAAAGTCTCGTTTCACCCTTTTCGCGTCACGTCGGTATTGTTCGGAAAGTTCTTTCAGTGTTGTGGACAAGCGTTGAAATCCTTCGTCCATGAGCGCCTTTGCCTGCTGTTCGTATTCGTCAGCCAGCTTTAGCTCTCTCTCGCCGTCCGCTTCTACAAAATGATAACCCTCTAAATTGAAAAGCGCATTGCTGTAGCCGCGTCGTAGTTCTTCCATATCTGCTTGATTCATGATTTCGGCAATGTCTTTGTGAATCCATAGCCCGCTCGGGTCCGCTGGAGAATGTATCAGCACTTTTCCAAGTGACTGTAATCCGACCTCGAGTCGGTCATCCTCTTTTAGTAATTTTACGGCATTTTCGAACCATGATTGCAGTTTCTCCGGAGCTAGATTCCCTTCATCATCTATCCCCGGAATGCGTGACCACGCGTCGAGGAGTTTGTAGCCCTGCCTAGCAATATTCTGTTCCTGTTCAGATGGTTCTTGGGCCTCACCTTCCCGTGGCTTATAGATTGAACGTATCAGCATAGCGAAGAAATCCGGTTGTTCCGCCAATGATTGATTTAAGTAATTGGGCGACAATTTGCTTCGATGCGTCATAAAATCCAAGTATGCCCACTCGATGCGAAATTTGATTTTGTCAGGGATGCCTTGTGTCCTCTGGAAGACCTCAAGCAGGTTTTCTATATAGAACTGTGACATCTGATCTTGTGGTTCGTGGGATGAAACGGCAGCAATCAAAACAGCGGAAAGAAGACTACCATCGAGCTCATTTCCTTGCTCCAAATGCGAATGCAGACAGCGAATGGCAGCAAGAGGACGACCATTTGCAAGCAGTTTTTCTGCTGCAAAATTCAAATTTTGGGTGTCGGAGAATACCTGCGCCGGAGTACTTTTCCAATACTTCGCTTCGTCATCCCCAAGGTGTTTTTCCACCAAATCCCAAATGTCTTTTTGAAAAGAGAGATAGTTGAGAATAGCGACTTTGCGATTGGTGTTCAGCTTTTCAAATCCAAGCGCTTCTAGCCACTTTTTTCCCTCCCGACGATATCTTTGCCAGACATACGCAGAGACGAACTCAATTGCGCGACTATCCATCGAATCAAGCAGGGAGAGCAATTCTGGAATGGACTCCTGTTTTTCGTCGACAACGCTTCCGATATGTTGACCGACCAGTCGAGGAACATCGGTACTGAGTGCAAATTCTAAGAGACCATTCAAGGGCAGCTTTAGTACAAGCTGCTTTGCGGCCTCATCGCGCTTTTTGGCATTTAGCTCTCTCTGCTGACGGGGGTCGAGGTCGCTATCAATGTCCCAGTCTTTTGCATTGAAAAGCTCTCTTAGTTGAATTGTTTCATCCTTGGGTTCTATCTTATCGACAACTTCCTTCAACCGGGCAGTGTTTTCATCCGGCATTGTCCAATCTTCAGCTCGGTATTTGTAGTGTCGCTGATATACTGATTTGAGCTTTTTCCAGATTTCAAACTGTTCATCAGAGCTCAGGTCAGCCTGTTCAATCATATCGCACGCTCTTTTGAAAGATTCACTCGTGAGGTTGTCTATCTGGGCGGCCAGTTTTTCAAGCTCTAACCCCTGTGATGCAAACAGCTCAACATAAGCATTGGAAAAGAAAATCGATTGGTCGATATACTCGGAACGAAAGACTTTGTATTCCCATTTTCCTTCTTCGTTGGGGGCAGGTATCCAATTCGGTGTAGATGTTCCCGACGTAGTAGTAGTGACATTAGGCAACAAGCCGCTCAGTAGTTTCTCGGCGACGGCAGGATGCTCCTTTATGAGTGGCTTAATGGCGTTTTGCTTCTGCTTCCCGTTTGCCGTTGTATGACATTTCCACGGCAAATAGATGTCCTTCAAGGAACGTAGTGGACGATTACCCCAATTGCTACCAAGATCAATAGAATCAAGGTATCCAAGAATTGCGGTCACTTGGGGCAGGTAGTCTGGAATCCACGCAAGTGATTCAAGCGCCCAGAGCAATCCAGAGAGGTAGCTCATACCGCCGATTCCGCTTGATTCTTCAGAGACCAAATCTGAAAAATGCTCGGGATGTTTTTGAAGCTCCGCTTCAACCGACTTTAGGAATTGTTGTGGTGCCGCCTCAGCCAAATGTGTAAGGTTGTCTTTAATAGATGCCCACCCCTGCCAATCTCTTCCTTCGAGCACGGAGCGTACAATGACGACGGACACACCATCACGAAGCGACAACGTAACATGCTTCAGTTTGTCTGGGAAAACGCCAACTAATGCAGTACCACCTGCTAGTCCTTTGCATATGTGAGCAGAAAACTTAGGACGTAGCCCCTTGATTGGGGCAAGGAAGCGCTCATCCTTTTCCAGATTGAAACGAGGATCGACTTGGGTCAGTGCTTCAATTGCCACATTTTTAAAATTGTTGATATGGTCATCAAAAATGAGTGAACCGCAGTCATGAAATAGTTCTACCCGATTATTCACTCTCCATACGCCATCCTTCAGTTTGAGGAGTCCCGGACAACTTGAGAGCAAGTTTCTAATTTTTACTATCCAATCGTCGAATTTCTCTCTGGTTACTCTTTCTATGAGTTTTTTGTCATTTGGATTGTTTTCATCCCAGCCACCAATAAGTGAAAGTAACGCCTGCTCCGTGTCTGGTTTGTATTTGGTCGGTGTTTTCGGAGTACCTGCGTGAGTTGCAGCCACAAAATCAGGTGGCATTTTTTCTGGAACTTTTCTTTCAAAGATTTTTCGGATTTTTTCGTCGAACTGGTCAATTGTGATTGTCCCACCATTGATATTTATGGTTTGAACCTCGTTTAAGACCATTGACCAAACTTCGTCCGCAGAATCCTCTTTGTAGTTTTCAATGATGCTATTAAGCAGTGCCAATACTATGCCACGTTTAATATCCAAATCGAACGTGAGAATATGAAAGCTTTTAAGAAACTCCCATACTTGGACGTCGGTCAATGCCATTCCTGAGTTTGCATCCTTCAAGAGTTGTCTAAAGACTTGGACTTTTGTACGTTTGTTTTTGCTGGTTGCCTTGTCTTTATCGACTTGGTTAAAAAACTGTACCTCGTCTTTGGATGTACGTGCCCATTCAAGGACAGTCCTCATTTCCAAATCCGTCCCCTTAAGAGGCCCGGCAATCAAGGCAATTTGGTCTGTACCTTTTGTAAACACTCCCGGGTTGTTGAAGTCCTGCCATGCCTCGATAATCACTTGTTGGAACAACTTGTTGCCTTCCGTAAGTGCAATATTGTGTTTCACTTGGCAGAGTAATCGGGCTCGGGAGCTGCTATTTTCGGCGGTAACAACTAAGTCTTCGGTAGCATATCCTTCTTTTCGTGCCTGTGTCAGAATCTCCTTTACTGGAATTGACCGTAAACAGGGTGCAACACCGTTCGCGAGCATTAAAATAGAAAAAGCGGTCTGGACACGGGATTCAAATATCGGTCCACCGCCACCGGAGCCAAATGTTGGAGAGAGATCCTTGGGTGATTTTTTTTCAGTTTTCTTCTTTTTTTCCATGTCACATTTGTTGGATTAAGTATTGTTTTTGTACAACAGCACACTTCATACATTTTGTTTTATATAGCCAAGTCAAAACGGGGTCATTGTTAAAACGGGGTTTGTTGTTGACAATTGACACGTGTTCCCAGTAGAAATCCCACTATCCGCTGGCCCTTTCATTTCTTCGGCTTCTTCTTGCCACACTTATTACAGCCTTTGTTTTCGCATTTATCGGAAAGTGGGGTGCCGTCTTTGCATTTTGTTTCGCCGTTTTGGCAGACTACCCCGCCATGCCGTGAGCAGCATCCGCGACAATCGGCACGGGCTGTATTTGTGGTAAGGGTAATCAATAATAAACCGGTAACAAAAAATGCGCGAAGCATGACGACCTCCCATTTTCAGCAGAATGCTCTATGATTTTACGCCATTGTTTGGAAAGTCCCACCCCCGGATAACGATTTTCCCAACCGATTCCATACCAAAATCTCGAATGTACAACGCCATGCAGTATCTCGCGCAGCGCGATTTTTTCCTCCCAGCGGCATAAAAAGTCTGCCCAGCAAAGCCCATTCTACTCAAATTGACGGCAGTAGACGCAGGTGGGCACAATGCGGATGCATTGCGTGGCGGTGAAGACTGTTGGCAGGGGTTTAGTTATCCGGGCGACACGTTTATACTCTAATGGTTACGCATGGCACATGTACCAGCGGGAAACAGGGCATCACGATTCCCGCGTTTCCACTGTTTTAACGCCGGCCAGTAACCTGACTATGATAGCGCGCTCCTCCGATTGAAATACCGAACCCATTTTTTTTGTTCAGGAAGACGTAATACAGAAACTTCGGCGCAATTCCAATACTCTCGATATTGCCTGCGAGTTTGCTGCTCTAAATTGCGCGCTTAAAGATCCTCTGCCGGCAGAGGATCTTTTCGTTATTTTTAAAAAATGTTTCTATTCGCCAAGTATCGTGGTATTTGATGTTATACCAAATGCAGCAGTGAAACAGGTTGAATAGAGATTTCGTTCCGTCAACGAAATGTTGGAACGAAGGAGTTGCAAACAATGGCCCGGCGTCATTCACCCTTTAGCCAGTTCAGAATTTTAAATTGGAACATCTGGCAAATGCTTTCCAAACCCTTTTTTATTCCGCCGCAGGATTGTCCTGGTGAGGCCCCTAATCGGAAGTCTTCAAATCCTAAAAGTAAACAAACGTTACGTTCAAAAGGCAGATCTAGCCGCCCGAAACAAAACACATATATTTTTCATTGGTTATTTAAGGGAGGACTAATTTTCTTTTTTTTGCTGTTAGGAACCTGGATGGTTTGGGATGATCCAGGGGCTCGTCGCCAGATGGGAATACTACTGTTTTGTTTTGCAGGCGCGGTATTGGCTTTTGGAATTTTGCAGTCAAAAGGAAAAATACAATTCTCAGACTGGCAATTGGCCGGTGCAGCCGCATTTATCGTAATACTGGTAATTTTGTCCTGGAAACAACTTGGCAACAATTCTACAAAAATAAAAACTGAAACAGTAACCGACCAAGTTGAAACCCAGTCAGGACAAGCAAACAGCGCTGAAGAAAAAACCGACAAAATATCAAAAAAAATTTTGGGAAAAGTTTTTTTTGAAGGCGAACCTTTCAAATTTAAAAATGTACATATTTCCAGTGGTGGAGTTACGATTGATTCGCTGAATAAAGGCGGCATTGGCGAATTCAGTTTTATGCGAAAAACAAAACAAAAAACAGCTGATTTCACATTCGAAAATGTCTGTTATAAGGCCACGAAGAAGAACGTTGTGATTCCCGAAGATAACACAGTAACAATAGCGCTTTCAGAAAAAGACCGGGTTCCTGTTGTTCATCTTTTTTGTGATGCCCAAACTACATCAATATTGAAATACGAAATCGACAGGATGCTTGCTAAAGAACCAAAGGCGTATAAGTCATTTAAATACGAACTCAAAGTATTTCCCAATCAAACAGTTCATCCGACAAATGGCCCACCAGTTTTGTCTGATCTGGTTGCAGACAAGATATTTGGGGGCGTAAACTTAACTTGTGAATGCCTGACCTCCCAATTGCGGTGGAATGGTATTCAAAGCAACCCGAAAATTAGCCATCCCCACCGTCGCTCGCGAACTACGAGTCCCAAAAACGAAGTGATTGATGAATGCATAAACCTGTCGGCAATAAATTACCCTCGTCAGGTTGATACTGGCGGCATGGGTCCGGATTCTGACGCTGTACAGCGGGCAAAAGTTGAATGTAGCAAACGCCGTCGCGGATCGCAGCAACTATGGAAGATAGAATTTGAAGGAAAACAATGGGAGTGTGAATGCCGTGACTCGCTGTAAAGCAAATCATTTGAGATATCTGTATCTCAATTTGCATTGGAGGTAAAAAATGAAATTTTGGTGCATTTTGATCGTTACATTTTTTATTGCAGGCAGTCTACTGGCCTGTGGCGCCGTTAGTGACACACCGGCAAAAGTGTCTAATTTGTCGGAATCTTCCAGGGAGTCAACCGAAATAGGGACAACAGAGGAAGATGTCACTGTTGTCAAACCATCGCCTCCGCCCATCCCTACACCTCCGTTAAGTACGGCACCAGTTGAATTGATTCCTGGACGTGTAAGAAACGCCTATCCATCCAATTCTGAATTGGGGCAAGTCGAATACCAGAGGGATGCTGACGGATGGAATGTCGATCTTAAGGTACAGCCCTCGTCAGTGCCGGATCGCGGCGAATGGGCAGGATATTGTTGGGACCTTAGTGCTGTAGATGGAACACGCCATAGTGAGTTAGTGCTGGAATTTGCCAACGTGAGTGAGGCTGCAGAAGTGGAAGTAAAGCTGGAACGAGAAAACAACAAAATTCAAGAAGCGGTATTGCAATATTTAAAGGAAGGAACAATTGAGATTGATTTGTCCACTTATCCTAGAGTGAGATCGGAAATTGCGCGTGTCTGCATCATGGCGCTTGGTAGAGCAACGGCAAAGAAGCCCACAACGGTAAAATTTAAGCTCTCAAAGGTATTTGTAAAATAGTCTTTTCGTAAAACATGCCCAAAGGCTGCTACCCACAACGTTTTTTTCAAATTTGTGCATTGATATTGATACCGTCTGGTTGTTTGTTCGGTTACGGGTTACTTTTTGCGGATAACTGATTGAAGTCTAAAAAAAACGTCACTGTCCTGTGGGACGGGAATCACATTGCGAAAATACCAACAATTTGTGGCAAACGCCGAAAAAAATCGCCCCGATACGACTTTCCAATTTTGCTACTTGTTTCTCATGAATCAATCAATTGGGAACGTCCCGTTTGTGCTCCAACGACCCCATTCACGCCTCTTCCAAAGTCCCAAAAAAATCCCAAACCCGGACAATTATCCTCCCAACTGATTCCATACCAAAATCTCGAATGTACAACGCCATGCAGTATGTCGCGCAGCATGATTTTTTCCTACCAGCGGCATAAAAAGTCTGCCCAGCAAGGTCCATTCTACTCAAATTGACGGCAGTTGACGCAGGTGGGCACAATGCGGATGCATTGCGTAGCGGTGAAGACTGTTGGCAGGGGTTTAGTTATCCGGGCGACACGTTTA
>JAFGQN010000197.1 GCA_016935665.1 Deltaproteobacteria bacterium
GCAGTCTTCTGATATTGATGGTCAGTGTATCCAATCATATGGGGGAGGTTTCGAAAATGGGTGGAGGAGCGTTTCATTTTTTTGATTCAGAGTATCCAAATGACGAATCAGTGTGTTGGTTGGGTTGGGGCAGAGTATCCAAAGGGGCTGTCAGAGTGCTCAAATTGGCGTTCAGAGTGCATTTTTGGATGGGGGAGTGTTTAAAAATGGGTGGGGGAGTGTTTGAGAATTTTGATTGAGAGTACTCAAATGGCGAATCACTGTATGAGTTTGATTGGGGTAGAGTATCGAAATGGGCTGCCAGAGTACCCAAATCGGTGTTCAGAGTGCGTTTTGGGATGGGGGAGCGTTCAATACGCGGCGCCTGGTCTTCGAATTTAACGATTCAGTGCACCGAACGGTCGCACGAGTGTATCAGCATTTTAATGCGGTTGAAAAAATGGACGGTGGTCGGCGTTGTTGGGGGCGCTAAGCGGCTTCGGATGTCGCGTCGTTGTTGGCAGTAGAATTATTGCTTCATTCTTCAGCCGCAAGGTGTTACGCATTTACCCTTTACAACGATATCAAAGAACTTTCCATTGAGAACGCCGCTTTTTTGTCGTAATGAGTTTCGCGTTGCAGATTTTTGAAACGAACCAGAAAGCAGGGATAGTGCAAAAGATATTCAATGGGCATAAGATGTGGGTCAACCAGGTATCCCAGTGGTACCAGAACCTGAATTTCGCCTCGTTTTATACCGAAAAATGATTGATTATCGACCTTTTCAGGAATTCCTCCAAAACATGGGAGTATCGTGGGTGGACGACGCGCTTGTGCAGGCCGCCACGCGACGGTTGACGAACCCCAACAATCGGGATGTGGCGCGTTGGAACGCAACCCTGATGGAATTGGCGTCGTTCCCAGGGGGAAATATGCGGATGGACGATGGGCGATTGTGTATCGATGGCGCCATCCCCCCATTGAACAAGGTGCAACGTCAGAACCTTACCCTGTTGCTCAAAGAGCTTTGCCCATGGCGCAAAGGCCCTGTGTTTATTCATGATATTCACATCGATACCGAATGGCGGTCGGATTTCAAATGGGAGCGGGTGGCGCCCCATATCTCTCCTTTGCCAGGCCGAGTGGTGCTGGATGTGGGATGTGGCAATGGATACCACTGTTTTCGTATGGCAATGGACGGCGCGGCTGTGGTGCTGGGGGTGGATCCGTTTATGCTCAGCAACATGCAGTTCTGGGCGATGACGGCGTTTGCCAGACAGAAGAACGTATGTGTCCTGCCCATCGGTGTGGACGATGTGCCCATGCAGGAGTGCTTTCACACGGTGTTTTCCATGGGACTCTTGTATCACCGCAAATCTCCCATCGATCATCTGTTCCAGCTCAAAGGCGTTTTAAAACCGGGGGGCGAAGTGGTTTTGGAAACCCTTGTTATCGAGGGGGAAAACGGTCAGTTGCTCGTTCCCGAAGACCGCTACGCCATGATGCGCAACGTATGGTTTATTCCATCGGTGCCGTCGCTGGAAGTCTGGATGACGCGCGTGGGGTTTGTGGATGTTCGCGTGGTGGATGTGACGTCAACCACTTTCGAGGAACAGCGTCGCACTGACTGGATGACCTTTGATTCCCTCGCCGATTTTTTGGACCCCAATGATGCGAGTCGCACGATTGAGGGATATCCCGCCCCAGTGAGAGCGATATTCGTGGCCACAAAGCCCAGGTGATCCCTGAGCCGCCCGACGGTTTGAACGCATAAATTCACAAAGTGATTGGATATTCCATGGGGTTACCCCAGCATTCGGGATTGGCTCAGTTCGGCGATTTCGGCCTGGCGGATGCGCTGTTCGTTTATATATCGGGCGGCGTTGGCGGCGAGATCCTGTTTGAGCATCCTTAACCCCTTTAGCCATGCCTGTCGGCTTTTTTCGTCAACGGCGGTGTACGTCTTTTGAAACGGATTGTCTGAACGCTCTGTTTTCCTCTGGGGCATTGTTTGGCCTATCTCCCGGATTTTACAACGACAGCCTGCAGATTATTTTCATATCGGGGTTCTGTTTTTTTGGCAAGCTGAATGATTTCGGGAGCGGTTCCATTCGCTTTGCAGACACACAGTTCATTGCCGGTTTTGTAGCTGATAAATTGAACAGAGGCAAAGTTCAACAGGGTGGCGTCGAACAGCATCCGGGCGCTGACGCGTTTTTTCCGGTATTCGGCGATGGTGGCGTATTCCACCACCCAGATGAACCTGGGCATCTGCAAATCCAGATGTTTTTCCCGGTATTCCGCATCCTTGCTGGTGGCCAGCAGTGTTTTTTTAAACGAATTGCTGGAGGTGAGAAACACTCGGCGAATCAGTGTTTTATCGGCGGGTCCCGGAGGCATGTGGGTTTCGACCCTGGGCAGAATTTCGTCAAATAATACCTGCACATCCAGATACATGGGCTGCGAGAAAGGAACGATGGCCACATCAATATTGTCGATGGTCGTTTGGCCTTTTTGGGGGCCGGACGAAATGGGGCGATAGGGCAAATGGTTGTCGTCTGAAATGAGCAGGTGGGTCACCAGGAGGGCGCTGTCCACGATGCCGTCGTTTTGACCAAAAACGTCGTCCGGATTTGTTGGAGGCCCATGACCCACCACGGCCACTGCGTGTTTGAGTTGCTGCAATCCCGCCACAAAGGGGATGCCCGATTCAATCACCGTGTACAGAATCCGCTCAAACAGGCGGGACGCCTTTTTATTGTCCGCGGCATCCCGGCCGGTGATTTTGCGAAAGTAGATGTCTGGTTCAAAGCGGTTGCGTCGCAATATCTGCGCAATCTGATCCACTGTGGCGCCCCTGGAAGGGATTTGTCTGATATTACTGTCGTAGGCGGTAATCTCATGGAGGGTTTTTTCGGGATAATACGTGTATTTCTGACTGAAATAGCGAATGATGCTCCACGCGGCGATGTGCGCGCATCGCGAAACGTTGCCATCCTGTTGCATCCAGGGGAATGCCGCCACCTCCAGTTCCATGCCGCGAAACTGCACCGGGTATCTGGCCAGAGCGCAGTAGCCCGACGTGAAGCCCTCCAGGGCCCTGGGCGATATGTATGACCGACCCAGCGTGAATTCGGCCGTATCCCGCAGTGTTATAAACCCCGCATAGTTTTCAGAGGTGAAGCGACCGGGTTTGTAAAAGAGATGCAACCGGATGGAATCCCTGGAGATTTCCTGAAACCGTTTTGACAAATCGTTGTACCAGGTGGCGCGAAAATCCTTGTCCACATAGGGGTATTCCAGCCAGATTTCGGTGACAGCGCGGGAAATCTCGGCCTCCAGCAGGGTCACCACCGACTGTGACATGAACCGTCCCGCATCGTTTTGAATGGCCGCAAAGTCTCGTTTAAATTGCTTGAATGTAATCATGTTTGCCCGATTTTATGCCACCTCGCGCGATTTTAAAAATAAAGAGCGCGAATCGCCAATGGCGTCTGGCCTTTTACATTCCATTGCATAAATCGGTCAGATTTTGTCGTAGGGATAAATGGAGGACGTGTGCCCGTCTGACCATTCAATGGCCACGGCGTAATTGCCCATGGCGCGGATGGAGGTGGGCTCGATGTCGTCGGCGACGGTTTTCGGGTCGAGAATGGGCGCGCCGGTATGCTCGTCCCGGCAGGCGGCACAGCTGCAGCGACGTCGCAACTCTGCCGGCGCCACGGCCTTGACCACGTTGTCGCCCCGTCGCAGTACGATGCCGTCCTTTTTAGAGTAACTGACCGATGGTTTGTCGATGGCGGCGTTTTCCAGTTTTTGCGATGTTTGGACCACACAGTTGGCCACTTCCTGATACATGGCAGCCAGTGGCGATTTTGGGGCGGCCAGAATGGTGGGTGTTCCCGCATCGCATTGAATGGAGACTTCGGGCAACAGCGGAATTTCGAATGTGTTGTCGATGCCGTACTGTTCTTTGAGCCGGGAGAGGGCGCCTTCGCCAAAGATGCGATGCTGTTTGTCACACGAATCACAAACGAAGTACGCCATGTTTTCCACGATGGCCAGCGTGGGCACCTGCACGGCGTCGAACATCTGGATGCCTTTGACCACATCGACAAAGCTCAGCTTTTGCGGCGTGGTGATAATGACCGCGCCATCAAATTTCAGCTGCTGGGTCAGCGTGAGTTGAATATCGCCGGTGCCAGGGGGCATGTCCACCACCAGGTAATCCAGATGCCCCCAATCGGTGGTGGTGGCCAGTTGACTGATGACACCACTCACCATGGGGCCGCGCATGATGGCGGCCTTGTTTTCGGCCACCGCATAGCCAAATGACATCAACTTCACGCCCGCATGTTCGATGGGCTCAATCAGATTGTTGCGCTGGCGCAATCCCGATACCTCAGGTGTGGCCACCAGCGTGGGCAGGCTGGGGCCGTAAATGTCCGCGTCCAGCAATCCCACCTGCGCGCCATTTCTGGCCAGGGCATATGCCAGATTCACCGCCACCGTGGATTTGCCAACGCCTCCTTTGCAGCTGCTCACCCCAATAATGCGGCTGACATGTTTTAATCCCGGGGCGTTATCCACCGGCGCACTTTTGCGTTGCCTTGCAGTCAGGGTAACGTTGGTTTCAGTGACCCAGTCCAGATTCGCCAGCGCCTCTTTACATTGCTGCACAAATCGATCCTTCACAGGACACGCCGGGGTCGTCAGTTCCAAATCGAAAGTGACTGAACCGTCATCGATAACAAGATTTTTAATAAATCCCAAAGTGACAATATCTCTGCCCAAATCCGGGTCCATAATCACGCTCAATGCGTTTAAAATCTGTTTTTTCTTTTGTTCTGACATAATTGCTTTTTTCACCTTCCACATTGTTTCGAGCTATTGGGCGCCAAGGGGCGCCCATACTGGTTTCATGTAACCACGAGGGGCTTCTGTTGCAAAAAAGCCATACTGCATTCTTAGCCGTTTGGGAATATTGTTCTGGCGAACGACATAATTTTTCACAGGTGAAAAAACGTAATCTGTACGGGCGATTATTGCATCATCTCATTACACAACTATAATATAGGCTAAACTTTCACCACAAGGAGTGCCTCGATGTCAGACGCATTGTTTCTGTATTCCCCCATTAAACGCATGTTCACCTTTATTCTGGTGCTGCTGCTTTTTTCGCTCACAGGCTGTGAACCCGAGAAAAAAAAGGAGTCACTTGCAAAAACAATCATTAAAACCGAGGCATTGGGTGAGGATGCCACATTCACGGTGACAGCGGCCAACACGGTTCTCAATGAGTACACTGCCCTTGCGAGCGATGTCACTGCCGGCGACACAACGCTGTCAGTGGCCAATGCGACGGATTTGAACAGTGCCGATTTTGGCGATTTGGGCCCGGATGATTTACTGCTGATTATCCAGATGCAGGGGGCCACTATCGATACGTCCGATAATTACAATTACGGGTCTGTCATCGCATTGAACAATGCGGGACGGTACGAATTTGCGGTTGTTTGCAGCGTTTCGGGGAACACCATCACGATGACCTACGCCCTCCAGAATAGTTATACCGCCGCGGGCAAGGTGCAGGTGATACGGGTGCCCCAGTTGAGCGCATTGACGGTGAATACTGGCGCCAGTATTTCAGCGGAACCGTGGAATGGCACTACCGGAGGTATCGTGGCTCTGCATGTGGAGGGAGCCACCCTTATCAATGGGACAATCGATGTGAGCGCCCAGGGATTCAGAGGCGGCCTCCATGACAATGAGACCGATACCGGCATCTCAGTAATGCGGTCCATCGATGACAACGATGGCGGGCAAAAAGGCGAGAGCATTGCCGGAGACGGCGTTCTGTACGATTCTGATTTTTTTGGCAGCTACGGTCGTGGTGCGCCCGCCAATGGCGGCGGTGGCGGCAATGCCCACAACGCGGGCGGCGGCGGCGGCGCCAATGGCGACAATGGCAACGGTTGGACAGTGGGCATCAACCACGGCGGGTGTGGCGTGATGGATGTGACAGACGCGACATGGGCTGCGGCCTGGGCGCTGGATCCATGTTTTGTGGCCAATACCAATGCCCTGACGGATTGTTCCGGTGGGGGCCGCGGTGGATACTCGTGGTCCGCCAATAATCAGAACGCATTGACAACCGCTCCCGGGGCTGGCGCCTGGGGGGGCGACGATCGCCAGGATGTGGGCGGCTGGGGCGGTCATCCCCTGGATTACACCAGCGGCGACCGTCTGTTTATGGCGGGAGGCGGCGGTGCCGGCGATGCCAACAATGATCTGGAATCCGATGGCGGTAATGGCGGTGGCATGGTGCTGCTAATCTCCGGAACCGTTACTGGTTCGGGCCGCATTCTGGCCAATGGTCAGGACGCCAACGATGTGGAGGCCAATCCCAACGCGGATGCTGCAGGCGGCGGTGGCGCTGGTGGGACAGTTGTGGTGGAGACGGCCACGTTGTCGGGGATTGCCATTGAAGCCGACGGCGGCGATGGCGGCAGCCAAACTATTGGCACCAATGAAACAGAAGGCCCCGGTGGCGGTGGCGGTGGTGGATATATTGCCGCACCGGTGGGCGCTGCCGGCAGGACAGCCGACGGGGGCGCAAACGGCACCACGTCATCGGCCGCTCTGACCGAATTTATTGCCAACGGCGCCACCTATGGTGCCGCAGGCCAACCCAATGAAGGGGCATTGTCCGTTATGGGCTTCCCGCTCATGTATTCTGCCGATGCGGACGCCGATGGCATTTGTAATCTGAACGATGTGTGCCTGGGCGATGACGCCACAGGAGATACCGACGGCGATGGTATTTGCGATGATCTTGAGACAGCTACCGGTACCGATCCCGACGATGCGGATTCGGATGATGACGGTTTGATTGACGGTGCGGAAGACAGCTGGAATGTGGATACCGATGGTGATGGTCTGATAAATGCGATGGATCCGGATTCTGATAACGATGGCTTGCTGGATGGGACGGAAAAAGGCATTAGTGTTGCCAACACCGATACCGACGTTACCACGGGCAATTTTATCCCCGATGCAGATGCGGGCGCCACGACGACCGATATGCTGGATGCGGATTCGGACGATGGCGGCGTCTCGGATGGGAACGAAGATACCAATCACAATGGTCAGGTGGATGGCAGCGAACGGGATCCCAATGCGGCAGCCGATGACACTACTGCCCCATTGGATACCGATGGCGACGGCGTCACCGATGCGGAGGAAACCGCCGCGGGTACCGATCCCAACGATGCCGATTCGGACGATGACGGTATAAAGGATGGAGAGGAAGACAACTGGAATCTCGATACCGATGGCGATGGTCTCATTAATGCGTTGGATCCGGATTCCGACAACGATGGTCTGCTCGATGGCACCGAAAAAGGTGTGAGCACACCCAACAGTGATACCGATGTTACTGCCGGTAACTATATTCCCGATGCGGACGCGGGTGCTTCAACCACATCAATGCTTCTCAAAGATACCGACAATGGCGGTGTATCGGACGGCAACGAAGATACCAATCACAACGGCCAGGTGGATGGCAGCGAACGGGATCCCAATGCGGCGGCCGATGACACTGCTGCCCCATTGGATACCGATGGCGACGGCGTCACCGATGCGGAGGAAACCGCTGCGGGAACCGACCCCAACGACGCCGATTCTGATGACGACGGCGTACCCGATGGCGCAGAAGACAACTGGAATCTGGATACGGATGGTGACGGATTAATCAATGCCATGGATCCGGATTCCGACAATGACGGCCTGCTGGATGGCACCGAAAAGGGTGTGAGCGCACCCAACGGCGATACCGACACGTCGGTGGGCAATTTTATTCCCGACGCCGATGCCGGGGCCACCACCACGTCCATGGTGGATGCCGATACGGACGATGGCGGCGTTTCGGATGGTACCGAAGATACAAATAAGAATGGCCAGGTGGATGGTGGAGAAGGGGACCCCAACCTAACTGCAGATGATTCGTCCCCACTGGTTGACAGCGACGGCGACGGTATTTCCAATCAGGAAGAAACGGCAGCGGGGACGGACCCCAATGATGCGGACTCTGATGACGATGGCGTGCCTGATGGCGCCGAGGATAATTGGAATGTGGATACAGACGGCGATGGAACAATTAACGCCCGGGATCCGGACTCCGATGGCGATGGTATCCTGGACGGGACCGAAAAGGGTATCAGCACGCCCAACGCGGATACCAATATTTCTGTTGGAAATTTTGTGCCCGATGCGGACGCCGGGGCCACCACCACCTCAATGGTAATGGAGGATACGGATTCGGGCGGAGTGTCGGATGGTATTGAAGACGCCAATCACAACGGTCAGATAGACGCAGGCGAGCTGGATCCCAATCTGACGTCGGATGACGTAAATCTGGACACCGATTCGGATACCGGAACAGATACAGACACCGCAGCGGGGACAGATACCGCGACCGATACAGATACCGCGACCAATACAGATACCGCGACCAATACAGATACCGCGACCAATACAGATACCGCGACCGATACAGGTACCGGAACAGATACGGAAATGACAACGGATAGCGGAACAGATACAGGTTCTGACAGTGATACGGCGACAGCCGCCGCAACTGACAGTGATGGGGACGGGCTGAGTGATGAATATGAAATCACCGTATCTGAAACCGATCCCAATAACGCCGACAGCGATGGAGACGGGTTGGACGATGGGGTGGAAGTCAACACCACTTTGACGGATCCCAACGATGCGGACTCCGATAACGATGGACTGACCGATGGTACGGAAATCAACACCACTGGAACCGATCCCAATAATCGCGATTCCGATGGCGGCGGTGTGGATGATGGCACTGAAGTAAACGTGGATGGTACCAATCCGCGGGATGGTGCGGATGATGTTGTACGCGTGGATACCGATGTGGATGGGGATGGCATACACAACGACAGTGACAACTGCCCCAATGTCGCCAACAAAGGTCAGGGCGATATTGACCGCGATGGCAAAGGCAATGCCTGTGACAACGATAAGGATGGAGATCGCGTGCCAAACAGACTCGACAATTGCCCCAATACGTTTAATCCGAAACAAACGGATCTTGACGACAACAAAGTGGGCGACGCGTGCCAGGGCGAGGTGTTTGGGTATACTGGCGGCGTATCCTGTCTGTGCAGCAGTGTTGGGGCCACCAGTAGCGATTCAACGCCGATCTCCATAATACTGTTTGGTCTTTTCGCGTTGGCAACGGTATTGTTGCGACGACGGTTGGGCGCCATGATTATTGGCGTCGTGATTGTTCTGGGCGCCACGCAGGCCATGGCCCAGGACGCCAAGGTGAACACTCAGGCATTCACGCCGTCGCCGTTTATGAATGATTTGTATAACGTGCAAAAGGGTAATACGCTGCGCGACAATGACTATCGCTGGGATACCGGGCTCTATCTGAATTATCAGAATGATCCCCTTGTCCTTCGGAACGGTGACGATGAGGTTGTGCGTAAAATCATCGCTCATCAGATATCTGCAGATTATGTTCTGGCGGTGAGCCTGACCAAATGGTTGGATGTGGGTGTGGCGGTCCCCGTGCATTTGTACCAGAAAGGCGATGGTTACGCCGGTGAAGATGCGCCCAAAAAATTCAGTGTGGGAGATGCACGCCTGGTACTGAAACTGCGGTTCTTCCAGACCCGCAGCGGCGTGATGTCGCTGGCGTTCGCGCCCATGGTGACATTCCCCACCGGACAGCTGGTCGATGATTTTGCCGGTTCCGCCGGTGTCACTTTTGTGCCGCAATTGCTGTGGGACCTGAGCTGGAGTCGGTTTGGCTTTGCGGTGAACGCGGGGTATCGCATGGTGAAAAACCAACAGCTGGCCAATCTGCGTCTGGCAGATGAACTGCTGGCGCGCTTTGGTACATGGCTGTGGTTTGTGCCCAAAAAATTCTCCCTGATTGTGGAGGGATCGGTGGCTACCCATGCCCGCGCGCCCTTCCAGGAAGCCGAGGAAACGCCCATCGAGCTATTGGGCGGATTGCGTGTGTTCCCCGCCGACTGGGTTCACATTAACGCAGGCGCCGGTCTGGGCCTCACCGAAGGATATGCGGCGCCGGATTACCGGGTGTTTGCCGGTGTGGTGTTCACATCTAAAAAAGACGAACCACTCCCCGTGCCACAGGAGCCCGAAGCACCCAGGGATACCGATGGCGATGGATTGCTGGATCCCGATGACCAGTGTCCCAACGAGCCGGAAGATAAAGACAATTTCAAAGACGAAGATGGTTGTCCCGACCCCGATAATGATGAAGACGGCGTGCTGGATGTGGACGACAAGTGTGTGATGGATCCCGAGGATCCCGATCAGTTCGAGGATGAAGATGGCTGTCCCGATCCCGATAACGATAAGGACGGCGTGCTGGATGTGGCCGATGAGTGTCCCAATGATCCCGAGGATATGGACGAATTTGAGGATGCCAACGGCTGTCCCGATCCAGACAATGACAACGACAGGATTCTCGACGTTGATGACAAGTGTCCCATGGAACCGGAGACGGTGAACGGTAAGGACGATGAGGATGGTTGCCCCGATTCCAAGGCGAAGGTGGAAGGCAAGAAGATCATCATTCTCGATAAAATTTACTTTAAATACAACAAAACAGCCATTCTCAAGAAGAGCTTTGAGGTGCTGGATGACGTGGTGGAAGTGATGAAGAACTATCCGCAAATCCAGCTCATCGAAGTGGAGGGGCACACCGATACACGCGGCAAGGCGAAGTACAACAAGAAACTCTCGGCCGGTCGCGCCAAGGCGGTTGCTCTGTATCTTATCTCTCATGGCATTGAAAAGAATCGCGTGCAGTCTGTGGGCAAAGGCGAATCCGAACCGCTGGTATCCCCCGAGGAAACCGAGGAGGACTTTGAAAAGAACCGACGCGTTGAATTCGAAATCCTCAAAATGGAGATCAACGAAAACGTCGAAATCCGCGCCTCGGAATAACCGTGCACATTCGAGCCCCTTCGAAATCCCCCCGGCCCCCTTTTTCAAAGGAGGGTAGGGGGATTTCGACTCAACCAATACCACATCCCTGGAGAATGCCCACCAATGACACCCCTTATCCAATGGCAACAATGGGTCGTATTCGCCGTCATCATTAGTGTGTTTGCCCTGTTTTTAAAAGGGCGGTGGCCGGTGGAGCTGGTGGCATTGCTGGGGTGTGCCGTATTGCTCCTGACCGGTATTCTCTCCCCATCGCAACTGCTTGGGAGTTTTTCCAATCCGGCCCCCGTCACCATTGGCGCCCTTTTCATTTTGAGCGCATCGCTCGATCGTACGGGTATCATTGCCACGATGGGAGGGTGGTTCAACCGCAAGGCCAAAGGGAGCGAACGGCGCGCGCTGGTGATGATAATGCTTATCGGCACCCCCGTTTCCGCCTTTGTCAACAACACGCCCATCGTGGTGATACTGCTGCCGGTGCTGTTGGCGTTCTGTCGCAACAGCGGTGTCAAGCCGTCGCGTCTGCTCATGCCGCTCTCATTTGCCACTATTTTGGGGGGCACCTGTTCCATGGCGGGCACATCCACCAATCTGCTGGTGGATGGTATTGCGCGTTCCTCTGGTATCCCGCCGTTCCATCTGTTTGCCATTGCGCCTTTGGGAATCATGTTTGTGCTGGTGGGCAGTGTCTATCTTTGGTTGGTGGCCCCAAAGCTGTTGCCCCAAAGGGACACGCTGTCCACACTCCTCGATACCACATTCGATCGCAAGTATCTGCTTTTGGCCATGGTGCCCATTGGGTCACGGTTTATAAACAGTTCCCCTCTCTCTATCATTGAGGGCAAGTCGCAAACCATGCGCATTCTGGAAATCCGCCGCAAAGGCAAAGTATTAAAAGAGGCCCTCTTCGAAATAGTGCTCGAAGAGGGCGATCAGCTGCTCATTCGCACCGGCAAATCCGGAGTGGCGCAGCTGCGTCAATTCTCCGGCCTGCGCATGGGATTGGATTCAACCGACGACGGAGACGATCTCGCCGCCATCGAAGAGCAGGAAGCGGTGATTCTCGAAGGCATGATTGGCCCTAATTCGAGGCTACGCGGGCGCACGCTGGCGGGGATTTCATTTCGCAGCAACTACAGCACCATTGTACTGGCAGTCCATCGCGAAGGCCGTAATATCATGAAGTCTCTCGACCAACTGCGCCTTCAATTTGGCGATACCCTGCTGGTGGAAGGCGCGCGGGATGGTATTGATCGCCTCAAGGCCGAACGGGACTTCATTGCTCTGTCCGAACCTGCGGTGCGTGAATACCGATTAAAAAAGAGTAAACTGGCACTCACTGGAATGGGCCTCTTTGTGCTTTTGGCCATGTTCGATTTTAAATGGATAGGTCTAAACGCCGAAAACCTCTCCACTACCGGTGCGGCGTTTCTGGCGGCCGTTTTTGTGGTGGCCACGGGGTGTCTCACTCCCAGGCAGGCATACGAGTCTATTGACTGGCGTATTCTGCTGTTAATTGTGGGCATGCTGAGCATTGGCAGCGCCATGAGCGCCACCGGCGCCGCGCACACACTGGCGACAGCCGTCGGCGACATTTTTGCATCCTTTGGTCCATGGGTATTGCTGGCGGTTGTCTATCTGATGACCAACATCATGACCGAAATGATTTCCAACAACGCTGTGGCCGTTGTCATGACCCCCATCGCCATCCAAATCGCCGATGCCGCCGATGTTTCCCCCATCCCCCTCATCGTCGCTGTCATGTTCGGCGCCAGCGCGTCGTTCTCTACCCCCATTGGGTACCAGACCAACACCTACGTCTTCGGCGCCGGCGGCTATCTCTTCAAGGACTTTGTCAAAGTGGGGCTTCCCCTCAACATCCTGCTCTGGATAACCGCCACCGCCTTGATTCCGGTGTTCTGGCCATTTCATTAAACCGTTTTCCAATGCTTTTGATCAATCCCGCGGGATGTTGCTGATGAGTTTTCGCCTTGGGGGAATGCGATATATGGCGGCAAGAAGTTCCGCCGGTCGAAACGGTCGCTGCAGGAAGGGAATGGAACTTCTTTTTAATCCTTCCGAGTCCGCATTTTCATCTCCGGTGCAAATGAAATGGCCTGTCAGTTCTGGATATTTTGCGATAGTAGCCTGGTAGAATTCGTTGAACTCCATCATGCCGCGTGTGGTTTCGCATATCACGATATCGAGAATTCCATCGCACAATTCGATTTCAAAGATGGCATCATTAAAAGACGAGGCTGTGCGTACATCGTGAAGCTGGCCAAACGAGTTCGCATAGGCATCGAGATGTTCCCGATTGCTGTCCACAAAAAGTATCATTCGGTGCGCCTTGACAAACTCGTTGGGAGAACGGGAGAATGCAGCCTGGGCCATGGGGGGAGGAGATGATTTTAATATGCGTTTTAAGGGGAACTTCACAATGAAGCTCGTGCCTTCGCCAACGGCACTGATGACATCCACGGTGCCGCCGTGCTCTTCAACCAGTTCTTTTACAATCGATAGCCCAATCCCTGAACCTTCTGACGGGCCCAGACCCGAGAGGGAAACAAACCTGTCGAAAATCATTTCGAGGTGTTCAGGTGGAATGCCGATTCCGGAATCGGTGACTTCAATGACGGCGTATGCGTCATCCTCGTAGCCGTTGATTTTGATGTAATTGCGGTCCGGCATATTTTCACGAATGGCTCTGCCGGCATTGGTTAACAGGTTGATAAATACCTGAATGAGTCGGTTTGTTTTACCAGTGATGGTCAGGGCATCCGGTATGTTCACAGTAACGGTGGCTTTGTGTTTGACCCGATGACGCACGATGCGCAGGGCAGAGTTCACTACGTTGGACAGTTTAACAGGCTGTGCTTTGATGTCGTCGCTTCGTCCCAGTGAGTGCAAATCTGAAGAGAGTTGCATCAGTAAGTCCACTGCCTCCTGAGTGGGCCCCAGGTTCTTCAGCAGTGTTTCCAATTCCTCGTTTACTTTTTTGGGAGACTGCGCCGTCGCATTTGTACGAATTACTTTTTCAAGTTCGGAAACGGTGAACGGAATGGTCATGGACAAAAGAGAGAGGGGGTTATTTATCTCGTGAGCAATTCCCGCTGACAGATATCCAATGGACGCAAGCCGTTCTGCCTGAATGCGGCGGCGATCGGATTCCTTGATTTGCTCAAGCGCTTCCATCAAATCGGCGTTGGCCACCTCCAGTTCGTGTGTGCGTTGTGCCAGATCCCGGCGCAGAGCAGCGGTTTCCAGAGCACGATTAATATCATTTCTGAGCGCATCCAAATCGAATGGCTTTTTAATGTATCGAAATACATTTAATTCTACGGACTTGATTGCGGACTCAGTGTCTGAGTATCCGGTGATGACGATTGACTCTCCATCGAATTCCAGATTCCTTGCGGCTTCTATAAATTCCAGACCGCTGCCATCTGGAAGATTTTTGTCGACCAGCAGCAAATCCACGGCATTGCTGGTAAACTGTTCAAACGCTTCTTCCTTGGATGCAGCAGAGAGCACATTGTGACCATCCCGTTCGAGTACGCGGCGAAGCAGGTCCCGGACCATCTCTTCATCGTCGACGAGCAAAATGGTATTTTGACTACTGAGTATATGTGAATCAATCATACGGGAACATTTATACTGTAATATCACAAGGGGCGCAACTCAATCGATGCATCCAAATTCGGAATTATTTGAGTTTTTGTCTGTCGTTTTCCGGCAGTTACGCGATAGGGAGTTTCTGTACGGTTTCGATTTACCATTGATTTGAAGAGCGGTTTGCGTCATACAACGGCTATGTGTTTTGGGCGGATTATCATTATTTTTGGTTTGGCGACTCTTTTGGCTGCGCGCCCTGTTTCCGCTGCGGGCCCGAAGCAAAATCCCGAAACATATTCTGATTACGGTGGAACGCCGGATTTGGTTTTGTCTGGAGATGTGACGTTGGGGGAGGATGAGCTCAATGAAATGCTGGTACAAATGGATTCCGATGTATTGACTGAGCGCGTTTCGGCAGCGGCCAGCATTCGAAAAAATGCGGCTGGCAGTGAAAAATTGTTTCGCAAGGCGCTATGGAAGGCGGGCAACGTTCGGCACAGAGAATTGAAGGATGTGTTGCAGCGAGCCGCAGCAGCGACGAATGACGACGGCGGTCTCGCTGTTGCATTGCTGCAAATGACTCCGAGAACGCCCGCGGTGAATGTTTGCAATCGGATAGTTCAGTTACTGATGTCACTGCACGCGCAGGATACTATGGCGGGATACAAAGTGCTGCTTGATTTCAGTGGTCGATACGCTGGGGCATTTCGCGGTTTTATTGGCGAGCTGATGGTGCATGCCGGGTTGAAAGCGCTGCCGGCGTTGATTTATGGACGAGGGAGCGAAAATCGGGAGCTGCACATGTTTTCGGTGGCGTGGATTCGGGAAATGGGAGATCCGCTGCTTAGTGAGCAGATACAGGGGATTCGAAACTCACGGCGACTGGCGCAGCTACTTGAAGCGTATGCGTCCGTGAACGAGCTGGATGCCATCGACGTGACATTGTCATTGGCCAATCATGAATCCGCGATTGTGCGCAACGCCGCCCGGGCCAGTCTCGATGTTTACGGGCGAAACGCCAAATGGTCTATTCATCGCGAGTTTGAAAACACCTTTGGAGAGGAACCTGGCGAAGGAGATTTTGAACAATGGGTGGCTGCTCTATACAAGGTGTGGGACGAACAGCGGGATTCCAAAACAGCGGCGCTATTTCAAAAAGGATTGGACGCACGGGAAAAACGGCAGTTTAAAACGATGGACGAATTGTATCGTGAATTACTGTCCATGCAGCCGCTCAGCCCCCATCGCGCAAAGATGGCAGACGGATATTTGGCGTATGCCATCGAATTGGAATCCAGCGGGGCGCACGATGACGCCATTGCCGCCACGCGTATGGCGCGTCGATTGTCCGAAGAAGGCAGTGCCACGTTTCGCAAGGCCTCGGCGCGACTGGAGTGGCTGCACGCCGAATCCTTGCGAAATCATGGGGCATTGGATGTCGCCGCATACGACAAATTGCGGCAGGACAAAAGCGCCGATTTCGATGCTGAACGCTGGGCCCAATTGGGTCGGTCCAATGATAGCGAAAAGGAAATTCGCTGGACTTCAGTGATTGTTGTATCCGCACTCATCTTTTTGGGATGTTTGCTGTTGTTCTGGCGTGTTCGTTTACGTGCTCGTTAACCCAGGTAAAAATTTATGCGCACCCCGCCCATGGGTATTGGCGCAGATACATCCGAAAAAGAGACGCCGGTGGCCCTGGCCAGTTTTGCGTCGCTGGTTATCAGGCAAAGTCGCCACTTCGAGTGTTGAATTTTCAGTTGCCCGATTTGACGATACAATTCGAAAAGCGTTCGAGTGGGGCGACCACTTTCAGGTTGACTGGCATCCAGCCGTTTTCCCCAGGGCGGATTCACAACGATTATCCCGGACTGTGCAGGTAGCGATAATTGGGAGATCTCCTCTGTTTTAAAGGAGATCCTGTTCTGTGCGCCGGCGCATTGGGCATTGTGGACGGCAGCGGCAATGGCTTTTTCGGATTTGTCTGACGCGCAAATAATACTGCTATTTGATTTGGAAAAGCTTTGTGTGCGCTGCTTTTCCGCTTTCCAAATCGACTGATCGATGACGGGCCAGGATTCGAATGCAAAATGGCGACGCAATCCCGGGGCCAGGCGCGACGCCATCAGTGCGCCTTCGATAGCCAGCGTGCCGCTGCCGCACATGGGGTTGATTAGCGGGATCTCGCCGCTATATCTGCAAAATTGCAGTGCGGCGGCGGCGATGTTCTCACGCATTGGCGCGGCGGTGACGTGCATGCGATATCCCCGCTTATGCAAATGCGTTCCGCTGGTATCGATGCTAATGGTCGCCATATCCCGTATGATGCGAACCTGTAGAGACTGCGTGTGGATATTTTCCGTTGGCACCGCCTGCTGACAGGAGGGCGCCGATGTCAATGACAGGTTTTTAGTCACCGCGTTTGCCACACGTGCCGCTGCGGCGCCGCTGTGATAGATGCCGGATTTTTTACAAATGGCATTCACAAAAACCGATGAATCGGCGTGCAGAAATTGCGGGAAAGGCAAAGTTGCCGCCTTTTTTTCCAATTCAGAGAGCTGGCGGACGTGAAACGTAGCCAGGCGCAGCAGAATCCTGTCGGCGATTCTGGATTGCAGATTCACGCGCATCATGGTTTCGCTGGCGCCGGTGAATGCGACACCGCCTTCTTCCATGGCCGCGTTGCCCACGTGCAGCTGTTTCAGTTCAGAAAAAAGAAGATTTTCAAGACCAGGGGCGCACCCTGCGAAAAAGTGCCATTTAACGGTGCGGGAAGGAGACATGGGTTGCGGTCCAGGATTAAAGAGACGTGTTTAAAAGATCGATGGCGATTTGCGACCAGGATTCCAGTTCGTCTCTGCGCGGTCCGGCGAGATCGGCGATCTTAATAAATCCGGATTCCGTAATCTGCTGCTCACGTTTTTTAACGTGGCGTCCCTGGAGTTCGCAGACGTGGATAATGCCAAAGTGAACCTTACCCACTTCGTTGGAATCATCATTCAGCAACGCGACAATTTTGGGGTCGAACTCCGATTCAACGATCACTTCTTCATCGATTTCTCTTTTTACCGCTTCGATATAAGTGGCCATATCTTCAGAAATGTCATCGGCCTGTGCGGTTTGGCGATCGATGGGATTCACATGTCCGCCTATTCCGATGGACCGGTTGCCCACCAGTCGGGTTTCACCGGCCTTTTTCCCGCGAACGTATGAGAAAACCTCGTTGTTATATTTAAAAACCACATATGGGATGAGTTGCTTCAGCGACGGATCGGATTCTGCATCGATTCTCAAGTGGAAGTGATTGTTGCCCTTTTTGAGAATTTCGTTCATATATTTTTCTGTATCGCCGCTGGTGCCGTTGAAATATCCCAGTTGTTCGAACAGGGGCCTTTTGAACACCAGAACTTTTTCGCCTTTGTACTTATCCATTTTTTGATACCTCAATATTTCCAAAGCCTGGAACAACGGCTCGTTGGAATATTTTACATTTCGCTCGAATTTTGATGTGTTGTTCCTGCACGTCTTATGGCAAGCAACGTTACACCAGGGAACTTTCAAGTCAATACATCGATATTTAAAGTTCACAATTTGGCGGACTTACGTGTTATCAAGCTGGACGGAAATAAACGTCACAAATAGAGGGAAAATGAAACAGATAATCACACTTTTCGCTTTAATCATGTTGCTACCGATGGAATCCGCAGCCAGCGAATCCACCGCCTACGAGGCGTATGGCCTGCTCATCGGCAGCAACCGGGCGGGGACGGATCAGGCGCCCCTTGCATATGCGCATCGCGATGCACGTCGAATGGCGGCCACATTGAACGAAGTGGCCGGTTTTAAAAAAGAGAACCTCGAAATACTGCTGGATCCTGACAAGGGTAGTGTCGAATCTGCAATTGATACTTTTGAGAGTATCCTGCAGGAAAAAGCCAGAGTCGATGAGAAAACAGTTTTTCTTTTTTATTATTCGGGACATGCGAGAACTACCGGTTTAAATCTTGGAGCTGATGATTTTTCATTGTCTGAACTCAAAGACAGGCTGCGAAAACTCCCGGCCACTGTGACCGTTGTACTGCTTGATGCGTGTCAGACCGGCGCCATTTCCAATGTAAAGGGCGTTTCGGCAGCAGCACAACGTGGTTTTTCCTACAATTCCGTGGATCAACTCAACGTGTCCGGAATGGCGGTGATTGCCTCAAGCGCCGGCAGTGAGCTGAGTCAGGAATCCAAAAAGCTCCGTGGTTCCTATTTTTCGCATCATTTTACCGTTGGCTTACGCGGTCCGGCAGATGCAGATGAGAATGGGGTGGTGACTCTGGCCGAAGCATATCAATATGCGTATCATCGCACGTTGTCTTCCACCGCATTGACGACGGTGGGACGACAGCACGCCACATTGGAAATGGATTTGAAAGGGAAGGGCGATATGCCGTTTTCCTGGCCTGGGAATTTTGAATCCAGTTTGCTGATTCCCGCCAGTCTGGACGGTGAAGTGATGTTGACCCACAAATCCAGTGGCACGGTATCGGCCGAGATTAAAAAGGTAAAAGGCAAATCGTACCGTGTCGCTTTGACGCCAGGCAGGTATGAGGGGTTTGTAAAGTTATCCAATCGTCAGGCGTATCAATGTGATATCGTTGTGCCTCAACGCAGCGCTCACGAATTGAATCTGAACGCGTGCCGGGGGCTGACATTGGCCGATGATACTGCCAAAGGAAATGGGGAACAGGTGTATCGTATAGCGAAGACAGAGCGGCAATATCGGCGAGAATATTTGATGGCGGAGTTCCACCTGGGATATTTCGGCGCAGGAGACTCCCCGTATACGCGCAAACTGGCAGATTTTGAATTTAAGGGCCTGGAGCGGAGCGATGTTCTGGGAGCTGCGGTGTCGATGGTGGGGTCGCCGTTTTCGTTTCTATCTGTTGGCGTTGTTTTGGCAACGATGGATCGCCGTACCGGAGACAGCAATTTAACCCCCGATGAGAAGCGGGTATCATGGCGCAGCTTTCGAATTGGGGGATTTGTTCGCGGCAACCTGGTTTTGAAACGGGGCTTGTTGGTGCCATATGCGCAAGTGGGCGCGGGCGTCGGAAAGGCAACGCTGAAGTTTGAAATGGAGCGCGCCGGCGGCAGCATTGAGGATGAAATGGAATTCAAGGGAATTTATTTCTCCGGTGGGGCGGGGTTGCAAATGAATCCCATCCGCTGGTTTGGCATCACCCTGCTGCACCTGGAATACACAAGAGCTCAGCTGGTGGAAATGACCGAAGCGCCCCTGGACGAAAAACACAACAATGGCGGCTTATCCATTTTTACCGGGATACGATTTGGGTATTGATGCAATGCTTTCGGAAATTAAAGCTAAATGGACGTTATTATTTATCATTTCGGTTCAAATTCTGTCCTGTGCAGCTGAGAGCAACTCCGACGCGATGCGCGCAGAGGCGGCCGATGATTCCGAATCGAAAAATGACGATGGAGTTGGATACTCCGCTGTCCCAATGGATTTCAATGTGATGTGCACCGCTAATGATTGCGATTTTGAAGTGCTTGAAGGGGAGATGGAAACCAATGCGGCGAGCTGGCACCCAGCGGATGAAGGGATTCGGTTAACCGGCGATATAGCGGTTCTTTCAACGGACGATGAATTTGCGGGGCATCCGGACCAAAACCTGGCCTGTTACCGCATAAAACTGCTTGGCGCGTGGGATAAGACGGTACAGATGCATTTTGAAGTAAATGGAGATTACGGGGTGTATGGCATGACCAGTGATGAGGATCCATCGGATGAAGCGCTTCAAAATCTGCCGGAGGGACATTTTAAATTTAAACACGTTGTAAATAGCGCCCCCTGGAAAACCTGGTCCATGGAAGTTCAGACACTGAAAAACAGAGGTCAGATGACATTTGCCATTCGTAAAACCGGAAAAGGGGATGCCCGTTTTTATTATATCGAATTATCAGGAGAGACATACTGCACGGATAATGCAGAAGAATTGGACTGAGTGATGAGAAACTTAATCAGATTGTTTTGTATGTGGCTGGTTTACCTAATGCTGATGGGATGTGGTGAATCAGCAGGCAGCATGGAGAAAAATGGTGGTGAAACCAACGATTCAGATCAGGATTTATCGATTCCCATGGATTTTTATCGGCAATGTACCGGCACCAAATGCCAGTTCGAACTCTATGACGGCGAAGGATACGAGTACAACGCGGTGACATGGCACCCCCTGGATACGGGTATTCTGTTGAACGGGGACAGCCTGTTGATGGGGGTGTGTGATGAGTACGCGGCGCATCCGGACGTTTTGGTGGATTGCTATGCCGTATCGGTGATGGGACACTGGGATGAGAGTGTTCGGCTGAAGCTGGAAGTCCGCGCTGAGTATGGGGAATTGGAAGTGGACGGATGCGAGACAAACGTGGCCACGGAAGACAGCATCAATGCGGGCGGTGAAAACCAGTTTGTCTGGACTGGTCGGTTGAAAAAACGCGACTGGAGGCCGGAAAAATGGATTTTTCGGACTTTGAAGCAACAGGGCCTGATGCGCTTCTTTATCCGAAAGGAAAGCCCGGGGGATGCGATGTTCTACTACATTAAAGTTGAAGGACTGATAGATGATGAGTGTCCGGCGAATGCAATTGAGGTGGATTAGGGCGGATGGATATATATCAACGATATGGACCGGCCCTGATACGCAAATGTACCCGCATGCTGGGAAGCGTGGATGATGCGGAGGATATAGTGCAAGGTTTGTTTTACGATTTATTGCGAAAAGGAAAGACCGATGTGGATTTGCCATACCTATACAGGGCGTCCACCAATCGATGTCTCAATTTGATACGCAATTCGAAGAAGCGAGCTGAGTTGCTGAATGCACAGGCTAAAGTGGTGGATGAAGAGAATGTGACACGAACGGATGAACCGTCCGCAAACAGAGATCTATTGGAGAAGGTTTTGCGAAAACTGGATAGGAAATCACGGCAGATTCTTGTTTATCGATATTACGACGACATGACCCAGGAAGAGATTGCATCGATGACTGGGTACAGCAGAAAAACCATCGGGAAGAAATTACAGCTAATCCGGACCACCGTAACGCAGATGGCGGGCGATACGGCAATGGTGTCCGGGGCTGGAGGTGACGTATGACAAGTCCCAATTGCACCGGCGCGCCCCTGTCGTGGCTGGTAATGGAGCAATATCATCTGGGAGAACTCCCGCAAACGGATCGGGAGCGGGTGCGCAGGCATCTGGAGTTTTGCCCTGGGTGTGCGCAATGTATGGATTCCATTGAGAATTCCAGTGTTCAGTTGAAACCGCTTCCCGACATTCCTGTCGGTATAAAAGCCGGGATTGCTCGGGAGTGGAAATGGTTGGTGTCTGTTGGGGCATTGACGGCAACCAGCGTGTTGCTGTTCGTTCTGGTTGGTCCGTTCACCACTCAAACCATAACGGTGCCACCCGCTTCCATGGGATACAAGGGGGGAGATCTCGCCATCGGATTGACCCGGTATCGTCATGGTGCTGCCAGCGAAAATCCGTTGCGCTATGTCAATGGGGATGCATTTGGCGTGCGAGTGACCTGTCCTCCCATTGGGAATATGCAGTGGGATGTCATTGTGTTTCAGGGGAGTGACGTGTTTTTCCCGTACGATAATCGTCAGCCGCTGCATTGTGGCAACACCGTTTCTCTGGATGGGGAGTTCGAATTGTCTGGCAACAGCGACACCACCATTTGCATTACAGTGGAAAAGAGCATAGATCGTGAGCAGTTAAGGGATGATGCGAAAGATGAGGGGATAGGCGCTTTGCCTGATAGCACCGTGTGTACCACTGTTCGACCTGGCAATTGAGTTTTTCATCCGCTAAAATTTGATCTTTTATGGCGGTCAAAGATTTGCATTGCCCGCCGGGGAACACTGGAATATAGTCCCGCGGTATGAGATTTGAATGTGATTATCTGGTGATAGGAACGGGAATAGCGGGATTGACCTTTGCCAAGGAAGTGGCGCCCTTTGGCCGCGTCGTGATGCTGACCAAACAACATATTGAAAATTCCGCCACCAATGAGGCGCAGGGCGGAATTGCGTCAGTGATTGACGCTGCGGATACGTTTGAATCGCATATCGAGGATACCATGACCACGGGCCGCGGCATCTGTCATCAGGATGCGGTGGAGATTTGTGTAAAAGATGGCCCCGCACGCATCAACGAATTGATTTCACTGGGCACAAAGTTTACGCGCAGGAAGGACGAGCCCGCAGCGCTGGATCTCGGCAGAGAAGGGGGGCACTCGGCGCGGCGAATTGTCCACGCGGCGGATGCGACCGGTCGGGAAATGGTTCGGGCACTTACTGAGAGTGTGCGTGTTCTGGATTCGGTTTGTATTTACGAACAGTATATGGCCGTCAACCTGATTGTGCCCAATCGGGAATCTGCATCGCGCTGCTGTAAAGGCGTTTATGCGCTCGATAAGAATACGGGCGAAATTCATACGTTTTTATCGCCGGTGACCGTTCTTGCCACTGGGGGACTGGGCAAAGTGTATCTGTATACGTCGAACCCGGACGTGGCGACTGGCGATGGTATTGCCATGGGATACAGGGCGGGCGCCAAAGTGGCCAATATGGAATTTTTCCAGTTTCACCCCACGATTTTATATCACCCTGAAGCAAAGAGCGTGCTGATTTCGGAAGCGGTGCGGGGAGAAGGTGGTATCCTGCGCAATCTTGAAGGCGAAGCGTTTATGGAAAAATATCATGAACGCCGGGAACTGGCTCCAAGAGACGTGGTGGCGCGAGCCATTGATGATGTATTAAAGCGAACCGGCGATGATCACGTATGGCTGGATGTCACTCATCTTGACAGTGATTTTGTCAGAGAGCGGTTCCCCAATATTTACGCCACTTGCCAAAAGTATGGCATCGATATCACGAAAGAGTGGATTCCCGTTGTTCCCGGCGCCCACTACAGTTGTGGCGGCCTCGTTACCGATACCTTTGGTCAGACCACCATTGCCGGTCTGTTTGCGGTGGGCGAGGTGGCGTGTACGGGGTTGCATGGCGCCAATCGGCTTGCGTCAAACTCATTGCTGGAGGGGCTGGTGTTTGCGCATCGGGCAGCCACATTGCTGCTGGAAGCTCCCCCCGCGCGGATGGGGTTTGACGATGTGCCCGACTGGTGTGTGGGGGACGCCATCCCCAGTGACGAAAACGTGGTGGTATCTCAGGACTGGGACGAGATTCGCCGATTCATGTGGAACTATGTGGGAATTGTGCGCTCAAATCGTCGCCTGGAGCGGGCCCGACGCCGGCATGCCATGTTGCAGGACGAAATTGCGGAATATTACTGGAAGTACGTGATAACCTCTGATTTGCTTGAATTGCGCAATATTTCAACTGTGGCTCATTTGATTATTACCTGCGCGCAACTTCGCCAGGAGAGTCGCGGGCTGCATTTTACGTCGGATTATCCCGGTGAGAATACGAATTTTAAAAAAGACACAGTTATAGCCAGATATGATGATTGACAACTCAATTTGGATGACACGATTAATTATCCCTGTCATTTTGGGAATCCTGTGGGGATGTGGCCCATCGTCGAAAGATGTTTCTATATCCAAAAAGGATTCACCCAAAGAAGCATCCGCGTTGGCTTTGGAATCGCAAAAAGAGAACGAAGCGGCGCCATCTGCCGACGCGATTGCGTTTGTCGGTGATTTTCGCATACTTAACGTCTCCGCTCCCATGTTTGAATCCCTCGACAGCAAAGCCAAACTGGCATTGTACAACCAATATCGACAGATGGGCGCTCAATCTCGCTGCGATAAAACACGGGCACAGTACTGCCGGGTTCGGCACATACTGGAGCAGATTCTGCTGAATTCCTCGGGCATATCTCTTTCGATTCGGGATAAAATCAAAGCGTATCTTATGCAGCTCTGGCTGTTTGGCGATAATATTCGGCCGGATAGCGGTGAGCGCATTCGCCCCCGGTTTATCCCCGGAGAACTTGGCGCCGCCACACAAATCGCGTTGAAAAACGGGGCATCCATTGATTTGTCATCGGTGAAAAACGCCCCCCTGGACGCAAATAATATTGAGCAACTCGAAGCGTTGTTGTCGGAAATTCGGCCGTTCATTTTCCAGGACGGCGCGCCTGATTCGGATTCGGAGACAAAAACAGCTGTAAAGTCGGATAGTTCGGAAAAAGAAAAAGCAAACAGTTCCCCCGCTGACAGGTCAGATTCTCATCCAACTCCACTCGCGAGGCAGGATGATGGGGAATCCGCCGGTCCACGGTTGCTGTACTTCGAAGATCCCCATTTTGGGAAAGTTTTGGATAAGTTGAATGGCCTTGCGGACTATTGCGATAGGAAGGTGCGCGAAGTCGGTGGAATGAAAAGCACCGCCGCCAGGCAGAAAAGCATTCCGTTTGTTGCTGCGCACATACTGGATATCGCTGGAGATCGCAGTCCTGTTTTCAAACTGAAATCGGATATTCTGGCACTGGGAATGTCCTCCCATGAATCCAGAGGTGCTGAAGAGGATGACGTGCATGTGCTCTGGCTGAATGTTAATGAAGCGTTTGAGTCCATGGCGGGCAGTGACATCGCAAAGGCGTTTTCGCCCAAACGGTCGATTTATCAGAACCGGCTGGAAAGGCGTCAGCTTGTATCGGTGGCGTATCATGCATTGCGGGATCTGGTGGGATTCGGCGCGGATGGCACCGAAAACAAGGAATCCGACTGGCTTAAAAAGCGACTGGGCGAAAATGATTTGCTCATCCGAGAGCTGCGCGCGGATTTGGCCGCGTTGTACATGTCATTTGATTCTGAAGTGCGCGCCACCGGTTTGATTCCCGATGAAAAAACCGGGAAAGCATTGTTGGACGAGTATCTGCTGTCGGTTTCGGAGCAGATTGGTGCAGGGGCATCCCCTGACGCATACCCCGCTTTGAAAGTGCGGCTAATGGTATTGAATCACCTGATTGCAGCCGGGGTTGTCACTGTGAAAGCAGTGGCGCCGGGAGATTACCGCATCGCCATTCCAGACAACACAGCCTTGCGGCTTCCGATTATTCAGCTGCTTGGAAAAGTGCGTAGCATTCGCTTTTTTGGGGATGGGCCCAAAGCTTCACAACTGGTTTCCGAATTGGGCAAAATCCCCGCTGGATGGACCAGAGGAATGCAGAATCGGTTTAATCAGATGAAAATTTCCTCTGATTGGATGATATTGCTTCCAATGCTGGAAAAACGGCCCGGAAAATCCAAATCGGATGCGCCATCCATTCATATTTCCGTTCCCAAAAGCATAACAGATCGATATCTTGCCAGGGCGGCATTTGCGGCGATGTAAAACAGCGGTATCTTAGTGTAGAAGATGCGCCATGCGGACGCCGCAGTAATGCGTTCAGCAGTCACAGCGCGTTTTTTTATGGCGAACACCAGGATTACCCATGGCTTTAGACCACGAAAAAAGCGAACATACCTCCGCAACAAAACCATCCAAAGGTAACACAATCGTTAGAAATCGCGATCTCGTGGACCAGTGTATTTTATTTCAGAAGCGGCGCGTTTGGCTCATTGGGCCACTCATGGTTCTGCTTTGCCTGTGGGGATACTGGATGTTGCAGGAGTGGAAACTTTTGGTGATCCTCGGGATTTTAACTGTCACCCAGCTCATGTTCATCTGGGGGTTGCAACTTGCAAAGCGGGGAATCATCGAAAACTCATTGTGGATGGCGGTCGTTCCCACGTTGGCCACGTGTATGAGCGTTGTGGTCTTGATGGATGGTTTTGACCTTCCAATGACACTGACGGCGATTTCTCTGGTGGTGCAGACATCGGTTTTTTCAAAAAGAATCTCTGTCGTGGGCGCAGGGGGGATTTTGATTCTGGTGATCACCTCGTTGATTCTGGATCGCAGTCTGTTTGCAGAGCGGTTGGTTGTTCGAACAGATGTGGCCCTGATTGCATCAACATTGATAGCCATTGTCATGGTGATTCAGTTCTGGGTATACCTGAGGCGGCATCATGACAACAGTTTAGGTTTTGTGGAAGAACAGCTGGAGATGAGCAGAGTCCGTGAAGATTTGCTCAATGCGGTTTCCGCGATCGTTCCAGACATGGACACCACCGTTTCAGATGTCACTCGAATTTCCAAAGATGTGGCCAATCGCTCCCAGGGACAGGCGGGCGCCGCGGAACTGATTGCAGACTTACTGGTGGCATTGACTGCCGGTTCGAATCGAACAACCGAGTCTGCGCAACAAAGTGTGAGCATCGCAAAGGGGATGCATAGACAGATGGCGGACAATCACCATCGATTACAGGAAGTATCAAAGACGTCTGAAAATGTGGTTGCCAACATGCACGACGCAAGGCGGATTATGGGCGCGCTGGTGTCCCAAACCGAAAATATTGAGAAAATCTTAAGCTATAACCGAAGCATTGGCGAACAGATAAAGGTTTTGTCGGTGAACGCGTCCATCGAGGCGGCAGCGGCGGGGGAAAACGGTGCGGGGTTTGCGGTGGTGGCGCGGGAACTGACGGAAATGATAGAGAGTACCGAAAAGAATCTGTTTGAGTCGGCGGCGATTCTGAATGATATTCGCAACCAGTCCAAAGCGGGAATGACGTCCATTGATGCCACTTCCAATCTGTTTGAGCAGTTTATTTCGGAATTGATGCATACGCGGGAAACGCTGGAGAAGGCCGTGGCCAATGCAAATGCCGCAGCCCGGCAATCCGAGCGAATCGTGGAGGGGATTGAGCAGCAGCAACAGGATTTGAATGGTGTGGGGGATGGATCACAAACGCTGCTGGATTCCGCTTTTGATCTGGCTGTGTCGTCGGCACAGCTTGAAGAAAACGTGGCAAAATTGAACGACCTTCGAAGAAATATGACGAAGCTGTTGAAATAGTGGCCTTCCAATAGTATTCCCTTCACATGTAAAATCTGGCGGAGCAAAAGGACAGTACTATGCAAAACAGAATATTGGCCATCGGTGTATGCGCCTTTCTCGTATCCTGCGGGAGCGGGGGCAACGACGTGGTGGAACGAAAAAACACCTCACCGGATAAGACAACCCGTGCGATGCCGGCGACGCCTCAGACAATAAGCAGTGACACGGTCAGTGTTCTGTGTGAGATTGACTTTACTTCGGAGAAACTGCCCGTGGCATGTGAACAGGCCGGAACCTACCAGGCGGTATTTATTAATGGAAGTAAATCCGGTCATGCCATCAGCGGTCGCCTGGAACTGGCAGATCGAGTGGAGAGTTGCGAATTTTCGCGCATCGTTCTTAAGCGCGGCGAAATTTCCATGACGGCCATCAGTGTCACCAATACGGTGGAAACCCGGGACGGAAAACCGTTGGCCTGGCAGGCGATTTCGGAAGGGGGTGGCATGAAAAAGGAATCCTGTGGTGTGGTGGACGGAAATATGGCCAGGATTCGGACAATCCATGCCGGGAATGAC
>JAFGQN010000031.1 GCA_016935665.1 Deltaproteobacteria bacterium
CTATCTTCGGTGTCGTCACTATCTTCGGTGTCGTCACTATCTTCGGTGTCGTCACTATCTTCGGTGTCGTCGCTATCTTCGGTGTCGTCACTATCTTCGGTGTCGTCACTATCTTCGGTGTTGTCGCTATCTTCGGTGTTGTCGCTATCTTCGGTGTCGTCGCTATCTTCGGTGTCTTCAGTGCTCATGGACCCGGTCTCTGAATCGGATGTGCCTGAATCCACTGAATCCGCGGTATCGCTGTCCGTTTCAACCTCCGTATCACAGCCGTCTGTATTACAGCACGCCCCCTCACATATCCCTGTCTCGCTGTCATCCCCTTTGGCACTACCCGAATCGACCATTGATGAGTCGCTGCACCTGGCGCCACAGTCTTCAGTGGCGGTATCGGCGTCACATGAATCGTCGGTACAACGGATGGGTTGTTTCGCAATCTGCTCTTCAGATGTACACGCACAAAAACCCGCAAACACGGCCGTACAGATGAACGCCGCGAACCAATTGGGCTGTGTTCGAACAAATTTGGCAGTCGCCATTTGGCTGAATGGGAAAATCCAGAAATAGTGGGTAAACATTATGAATATATTCCTTTGGTAAGAGATTCAGCGGGAACAAACAACGAGTGTACCTGAATCCCAAAGACATGACAATTATGGTGAGGATTTTCGAGTTGGCAAAGGGAGGACGTATCAACGAGGGGCAAATTCTTTAATAAAAAGCGTTATTTGTATTCTTCTTTCAAACGGCGGGGTTCGCGCCAGCTGGGAGTAAATGTAGCGTTGAACATGACGCCGATGTTGTCCATGCCGCGATAGGAGCTGGCATACACCGGTAGCCAGGCGTGCATACCGATACCCACTTTACGTTCCACTACAAAGAAATCGAAACCAGGCTCCAGAACAAGGGAGAAGTGGTGGTCCTGTTTGTACCTGGTATCGTGGGGCACATTGTCGTCGTCGTCCTCCCAGTCATTTTCCCAGTCGCCGCTGATGTCATCCCAGCTTTCCTGACCATCATACACGCGCCATTTGTACCGGGCAAAGCTGGAGCCACCCGCGATGTCCATATAGACGGTTACCCGTTTGGCCGGGTATTGCAGCCGGATAAATCCACCGATGTGGCCAAACAGTTTGTAGCCATCGTACTTATATTTCGTATCGAGGTCGGTAATGGAAATGAATTCTGAGCGATTGGATGCGAAGGTTCCGCCCATATTCACGTTCATACCAAAGCCAATCCACGCAATGGGGGCCAGACCCATTTTAAAATTGAGCATCACACCCATATCCGGGTCAAACGGCACCCGATTTCCATACACAGAGTTGGTTCGCACATCCTTCCAGTTAAAACTGGGCAGCGCCAACCCCATACCGGCCTGAAAGAACACCCCTGGCGCCCGATAGGGTGTGTTCGGGTATTCGTACATCACTTTCTGGCAGTATCGGGTAGTCTGACATTCAGTGTCGTGACAATCAATCTGCCCATCCTTGTCATTATCCAGACCGTCTTTGCACAGTCGCCCGCGCTCAAATATTTCAACGGTGTCCGTCTGTTGCGACGCACTGGGCTGCTTTGTTGCGGTGCCAGGGGGTTGAGATGCGCAAATGGCAAAGATGCTGCAGTCCTGGTCGGCGCAATCGGTGTAGCTGTCTCCGTCGTTATCGGCGTTGTCTTTGCAGGCGGCCAGGGTATTCTCCGGCGTCGCCTGCTGGGCCTTTGCCACTTCTGTTTGAACCGTCGCAGAACTGCCGATTCCGTCGAGCAGTGATGCATCCAGTTCCACCGCCCCATCCGCAGACGCAGCAGCATCCATCTGCGCATGCGCAAGAGTGGAAAAGATAAAAGTGATAAACAGTGAGACAATAAAAAAAGCGTTGGTATTTTTCATGGTGTCCTTCCTTTGACCGGCATCCGACGTTGGGGATGCCATTTCGCTGGCTCTCGGTTTTTCAAACACCAATTGCAAAGGAATGTGTTACCCGGTTTGAAAAAGGCGGAACTTTTTGCCTGCGGTTTGCCTCCAATTCAGGTAAAAGACGTTCTCGCAACCTCGGACAGGATTTTTTATCGTGACAAGAGACAAAAAGAAAAAAAACAAAGCCGATTCCAAACCCCAACCCGCCGCAACGCCAAAGCTATCGGCGCCTTCCGAAAAAAAAACGGGCGCGTTGGCAAAGGCGCCTGAAAGAGGAAACGGGTTCAAACAGACGGCTTTGATGTTTGCCGCACTGGCCACTGTATTGTCGGGCGCCGCCGGACTGGCATACGAAGTGGTATGGTCCCGCATGCTGATCATTCCTCTGGGCAACAGTGCGGATGCCACCACTCTGGTGCTGTGCGCGTTTATGCTGGGCATGGCGCTGGGCTCCAAAATCATTGGGACGCTGTCGGACCGCATGATGTCGCCACTGCGCATTTATGTGACTGCGGAAGTGCTGCTGGGACTGTATGCCATTGGCATTCCCTTTATTATGCCAGCGCTGGAATCCTCGCAACTGTTTGCCGGAAATTTCGAGAGCGCTCCTTTAAAGGTGCTATTCCGTTTTGCCACTGCCAGCGTTCTGGTCGCCATTCCCGCCATGTTCATGGGCGCTGCGGTGCCTGTGCTGGTGCGTGCCCTGTCCAGCGCCAGTGAGGAAATCCGCACCCGCGTGGGATTGCTTTACGGCACCAATACCCTCGGAGGTGCTGTGGGAGCGGCCATATGCGGTTTTGTGGCCATCCCCACGCTGGGACTGATGACTACATCGTTTGTCGCCGCAGGATTGAGTATCAGTGCCGCGCTCATCGTGTACCTGGTGTACCGCGTCGGCAAAGGTCAAAAATTGCCGCAGCCCAGTCACGCCATCGCCGCCGGAGCCTCAGACAACGGACGCTGGGTGGCACTGCTGGCCGCCGGGGCGGGCGGTGCGGCCATGCTCGGCGCGGAGGTGGTGTACAATCGGTTGCTCACATTTGTATTTGGGCACGACACCTACGCCTTTGCCATTTTGCTGGTGGTGGTACTGGTGGGTATTGCTTTGGGAGGCGCAGTTCAACGGATTCTGGCCAGGCGCAATCAAAGCCAGTTGGCTGGAACTGCCCTTTTGGCCATGGGAATCGTTATGCTGCTCTGCTTCTGGCTGGCGGCGGGGTTGGTGGTGTCCAAAGGCAGAGACCCCTTTGCCATCGGCGCACTGGAAAGTTTGTCAACATCTTTATGGACCGAATTTTTCAGAGAGCTGGCCTTCTCACCGCTGCTGGTGTTGCTGCCATCCATGTTATCCGGAATGTCCCTTGCCGCCGCCTGCGCCATGTTCGCCCAAAAGGCCAGCAAGGCGGGGGGGCAGGTGGGTACAGCGCTGCTGGTAAACGGTATTGCCGCTGCGATCGGGACAATTGTGACCGGCGCCATTCTAATACCACTGATAGGCATTCAGGTTTCACTCGTGCTGCTGTCACTGCTGGCCGCCAGTGGTGGCGTGGCAGTACTGCTGGTGACGGGAAAACACGATAAAAAACAAATGGCCACCGCCGGCGCCGGCATTGTGGTCGCGGTGGTGCTGGCACTGGTATTGCCCGCTCAATTGCCCAAAGCCATGCTGCAGGAAGCCGTGGGCCCGCGGCATCAGAAGATTGTCCATTATCAGGAAGGGCGTATTGGCACCATCAGCGTGACGGTAAACAAAATTAATCACGAAAAGCAATTGTTTGTGAACGCCGTCAACGAAGTGACCACCCGGCTGGTGCACGACCAGAGCTTTAAATTGTTGGGCCATCTGGCGCCACTGATGCATCCCAATCCGCAAAAGGGCATGATGATCTGCTTTGGTGCGGGCGTCGCGGCGGGAGCGGCCATCAGCCATCCGCTGGAGTCCCTCGATATTGTGGATTTGAGCGACAAAGTGTGGAACGCAGCGGGACATTTTAGGTATTACAATAATGATGTACTGAAAGACAGGCGGGTGCGACCGCACATCGAGGACGGTCGTCAGTTTCTGCTGCGCAGCAGCGAGCAGTACGACGTGATGATGATTGATTCCACCCATCCCAAGGCAGTGGATTCCTGGATTCTGTATACCAGCGGATTTTACAAACTGGTAAACGCCCATCTGGATGAAGACGGCATCGTGGTGCAATGGCTGCCCCTGCACGGTCTCAGTGAAAACGAGTTTAAAATCATTGTCCGCACATTCCTTGAAGTATTTCCGCAGATGACCATGTGGGTAAACGTGGGCTTCGAAACCTATGGTAAAGCGGCCTATGTAAAACTGGTGGGGTCCCATCATCCGGTTCGCATTAACTTTAAGGAGTTGGGCAGACGTATTAAGGAACCGCGCATCGCCCGAGATCTGAAAAAATACGGAATGGATTCCGAATGGGAAATCATCGACAGTTATCTGTGCGATGCGGGAATAGCGCGATTGTGGGTAAAAGACATGCCCGTTCAGACCGACGACCGGCCGTTTGTACCGTATATCACAAAGTATTCAAAGGGGCGGCGCATGGATGCGGCGTCTTTAATACCACTGCAATCCAGCATAATGCCCCTCCTGTACAACATGGGCGATCAGGAAGAAGACATTCGAAAATTTGTGAAAAATGCCCAGACCGCCAACGGCTTTTTAATGGCCGGCATGCTGGACCGGGCTGTGGAGACCCGACCGGATGGACGAAAGATACAGTGGTCCAAAGCGCGATTTGCCAGGGCAAAGGGCTATTATCTGTCTCTGGCGAAAATATATGAAGATGACGGGAATCGCCTGTTTGAAGCCGCCAACTATCTGGGGAACCTGGGCTTTTCAAAAGACGCAATTCCCCTGTACGAAAAAGCTATCGCGTCGTCGCCCCTGCCCGCTCGAAAAATTAATCTGGCACTGGCGCTGATGGATGAGGGGCGGCCCAAAGAAGCGCACAACTGGCTGGTGGAAGCGCTGGAAGAAGCACCGGGCAGCGCATTGGCCAATTACAACTACGGTGTGTTGCAGCTCAACATGAACAATGCGGGCGAAGGGGTGGCGTATCTTGAAAAAGCTGTCGTTCTTGATAACAGCCTCATGGGCGCACGTTTGGCGCTGGCGGATGCGTATCGGGAGATGGGGCGTCTCGATAAAGCCTGGAGTCGACTGCAGGGCATCACTGCCGAAGCCCCCTGGATTGAAGACGCCTGGGATATGCTGGGCCTGATTGAAGCCACCCGGAAAAATTTTGAGCAGGCCCGTGAGTATCACGCCAAAGCGCTCACCATCAATCCGTACAACGAAACAGCCCACTACAATCTGGGCGTTGCGCTGGAAAAACTGCAGCGGTTCGACGAAGCCGCCGGCGCCTACACGGCTGCGCTGATGATAGAGCCGGACGATGCCGAAGCACAGAATAATCTGGGACTGCTCTTTGGCCGCTCGGGGATGTATGAAGACGCCATATTGCATCATCTAAAGGCGCTCGATATTGAACCCCATTTTCCAGAGGCCGCTTTTAATCTGGGTCTGGCGTACCGAGCCAAAGGGATGGTAATGCAGGCCGCCCAGGCATTTTTGCTGGCGCTCAAGCTGAATCCGGAATTGTCGCAGGCCCGGGAACAGTTGAAGCAGATGGGCCTCGAAAAATCAAAGCTGCAGATAGAGGAAACCAATGGTCCCAAAACAACTGAAATAGAAACGGTGGTGGAGCCCACCGCAGGCGCAAACGGTGTTGCGCCCTCTCCCCAAAACAGCGATCAATAGTCATGAACCCAACGGACCCATTGGACGCTACCGCCAAAGTGGCACTGCTGAAAAAGCGGTATGTGGCGTTGGAGCGTCGCATTGCCGAACTCTGGCCCCCCGAATTTGCAGCGGCGTGTGCCAGCTGTGATGCCATTTGCTGCAGGCCCCATATGGCCGATGAGGTCTTGCAAAGCCCATGGTTGCAGGATTTGGCCGCTGCCGCCCATGGCGCAAACTGGCATCGGCATCATGTGAATCCGTTTTGTCGTGCGCTTGCCGAATCGGGATGCCTGCTCAAAGCGGGCAAGCCGCCTTTTTGCATATCATTTTATTGTGATCGTTTGCTTGGGACTGTTCCACCTTTGCAGCTGGTGGCCAATCTGTATCTCTCGTTCATCCTCACCGAGCTGTGCCGCCTCGATCGCCGCCGCAACCTGCTTGAGCTCGACGAGAAACAGATGAAGGATGCTGTATCGCTCATTGAAAAAAAAATATCACATGCGGAAACACAATTGCGGCAGTATGTGGCATTTATTGCGGCGAATGACTCTCAAAAGGCCCAAATGGCGGTTTTCATGCTGGCGGATATTCCCGCTGTACTTTCCAAAACGGTGCGCCAGGTCATTCTTGAGAACCGATTACTGCCTTAACAAAACACTTCCGCAGCCATTTTTAATGCGTGATTGGCCTATTTTTCCTGTTTTGATGCCAGAAAAGAACCGTTCGAATAGGGAATCGATGTTTTTTTTTCGTGTCAATTAAGTATTAGTCGGGAAACGTATTTTTTGATTTCTGTTGGGATCCCGGGGAGGGGATCACCAACCGGGGTTTCATTTTTTGCATGACGGAATTTAAATATCATGGCATTTTTATACCTCGAGATCATGCATCTGATCGCATTTTTGCATGGTAGATCGATTGATCTTTGAACATCTAAAACGTTGAAATGATGTAACAAAACAGTTGATTCACACTCAAGTTGATATCAGGAAAGTTGGCGATGACCATTCAGAAGATCAGGCACAAAGGCAAAGAAATAGTATGTATTGATTGGCGCACCCGCCACGGAATTCATGAAGCGCTGGCGCTGCTTGAGGAATCCCACGAATTCCATCGCACATGTGCAAAGCAAATCCGTACCCTGGATATTTTTCAGGGCGTCAGTGGGAGTGCCCCCTTTCTCGATAAAGCGCGAGAGCTGGGTATGGAGACCATCGTAAACAAGCGGGAAAAATGCGCTGCGGTGGGCATCGATACGTTGAACCGCCTCGTGCACAAACTCTTTGGGCGTAACGATGGTGAACGGCCACCGCTGTTTAAAACGGTCGAAGAAGCACTGGATTACCTGGCCGCGGATTGAGCGGCACTCTTCTGACAGGCTGGGCGATATAGGATTATTGCTCCGCATTCCCTACAGGAAGTCGAATGATAAAGCACGTTCCCTCCCCCTTTGTGGAACAGGCGGTCATGGTCCCCTTATGATTGTTGGTAACGATAAAATAGGACACGCTCAGTCCAGGTCCCGTGCCCTGCCCAACCGGTTTGGTGGTATAAAACGGTTCATAAATACGCCCCAGCACGTCGGAGGCGATACCCGGACCGTTGTCTTCAATCTCAATTCGGGTCATGTTCGTATCGGATTCTTAAAGGAGTCTAAGGACAAACACAGGCGTTCGAAGGGTCTTGCTTTCGTTCATGGCGTGCATGGCCTCAGCACCATTTTTTAACAGATTGAATATCACCTGCTGAATTTTTAACAGGCTTTATCAGTTCAAGCCCATCGTTCCGGTATCGAATCACATCCGGTTCAATGGGTATCAGAGGCAACTTCGTTGACATGTCTTTTTGCGTGAATTGCGCCAGTTTTTGTTACTGCCAATATAAATGACGGCAACGTCCTCATATTCCACGAATCCCGGCGATTTGAGCAGATTGGCGGCATCGTCCGAGTCTTCAAACGCCACCGCTGCGCAGCTGTTTTCCGCCGGCATGGAAATGACCGTTTGGGCTTCTCTTTCCAGATTTTCTTTGCCCAGACGCCACCCCGAGATCATGACGACTGCTGCCGAGATCACCAGAGACAGCAATGTTACCGACAACGTTAACGGTCAGCAGTTTGCTGCGCATGGCCACGGCGCATCGCGATGGATTAACAGCATGTGGCGATGATGGGCGTATCACGCAGCCTTTTGCGAACTCTCAAATTTTTATCCCCCACGAACCGATATATCCCGGGATGAGAGATAAAAAAAATTACCACCCCCGTAAAACGGGTCAATGGGTCCAGGGCCGTGACAAAGGACGGCACCTGGAACCCCGGCAGTGTGACTTGACCTGCGACGATCGTGTGTCAGAATGAACTCCCTGTACCGGCTGAACTGGCAAAAACGGAACCGCATAAAGACAATATTGAAAAACGAATCGATGAAAGCTACAATCATTTCACAATCATGACCAAACACCAAGACGATATCACGGCTCTTTGGGCGCGAATCGAATCCCTCGAAGCGGAACTGGAAGAAAACAAATCCACGTCGCTGGAGCTCAAGCAGGTGGAGGAGGCACTCCATCGCAGCGAGCGGCGATTTCACTTCCTGGCGGACGCAGCCATTGATGCCATCTTTGTGGTAAAGGAAGGGTTTTGTCTGGACGCCAATCAAGCCGCCGCCAAGATGTTTGGTTACGACGACCCTGCCGATTTTTTGGGAATGGACGAACTGGACATTATCGCGCCCCAGAGCAGGGAAACAGTGACTCAGTACATTTGTGATGCGGAATCGGACATTCCGTGTGAGGCCATTGGACTGCGCAAGGATGAGTCCACTTTTCCCGTTGAAATAAAAAGCCGCGAAATCGGTTACGACGATGGCGATACCGTGAAGGTGAACGCCATGCGGGATGTGACCTCCAGGCGGGATATGGAGTACCGTTTCAAGCTCGCAGGGCAGATCACGCGGGACTTGCTTTACGAATGGGACGCCCAGAGAGACACGGTGACCTGGTTTGGCAACATCGACGCCATTTTGGGACTCTCTTTGGGTGAGAGGCCCGGAAATATCCGAGAGTGGCGTAATTTTGTACATAATGAAGATCGCCCCATGTTTGACTCCATGGCAGCCGAGCGGTACATGTCTCCCGAGCAGATATCCCGCGAATATCGGGTGCGATGCAAGGACGGTTCCGTGCGGTACTGGACAGATCGCAGCGCGCCGGTGGTGGTGGAGCATCAGAAAGGCATCCGCTGGCTGGGGGTCTGCTCCGATATTACACAGCTCAAGGAAACAGAGCTTGAGAAAGTCAAGGTGGAAAAACAGCTGCAGCATGCCCAGAAAATGGAAGCCATTGGTCGATTGGCCGGTGGGATTGCCCATGATGTGAACAATCTTTTGGGGGTGATTCTGAACTCGGCCACCATGCTTAAACTGGATGGCCCAGTCGATGAGGATATCGAAGAAGACCTCGAAAACATAGTGGAAGCCTGTAAGCGGGGCCGGGATTTGACCCGGAATCTATTGGGGTTCGCTCGCAAAGGGAAGTACGTTCGGGAGGATCTGTCGGTGAATAAAGTGGTGCATGACGCCATTTCGCTGCTCTCCAGAACGCTGTCCAAAAAGATAAAAGTGGATTTTTCCCTAAGGCCCAGGCTGGATCATGTGGAAGGGGATCCGGCGCAACTGGAACACGCCATGTTGAATTTGTTTATTAACGCCTCGGACGCCATGGACGATGCCGGAGTGCTGTCCATCACCACCGATACGGTAACGATTCCATCTGAATCCGTGCCCCCGGATTTGAAACTGGATTCCGGAAGGTACGTCCGAATGGACATTTCAGACACGGGAAAAGGGATGGATGAAGCGACGCTGCTAAAAGCAGTGGAGCCGTTTTTTACCACCAAACCCGAGGGCAAGGGAACGGGACTGGGACTGTCCATGGTGTACGGCACCATTCGCAGCCACAGGGGGGATATGCACATCGAAAGCACCCCTGGCGTGGGCACGACCATTTCCATATATCTGCCGTCTTTAAATCGGCGCAAAACAACGATGCCCAGCGCGGCGCCGTGGCCCAGTCTGGCCGCGGAGAGTACAGAGATTTCCCTTCTGGTCATTGACGATGAACCCATGGTGCTGCGGTCCACCCGTCGCGTGCTGCAAAAAATGGGATACAATGTGCACACTGCACGGGACGGCGAGGAAGCATTGCGTCAGTTCAAAGCACATCAGTCCGAAATATCACTGGTGGTTCTGGATATGATCATGCCGGATATGGATGGCTCTCAGGTATTCTCCGTATTGCGACAGCTGGATCCGGCGGTGAAAGTGCTTATCTGCTCGGGTTACGCCAGAGATCGCAAAGTCGAAACGCTGCTGGCCGGTGGCGCCCGGGCGTTCATCCAGAAACCGTTTGATTTGGAATTGCTCAGCCACACCGTTAAGACCATCCTGGAATCCGACTGAATCCATATTTGGCCATCCTGATTCCGTGATTTTTGTGTTGCGTAAGGCGCCTTAAAATAATTTCAGTTTATGGTTGAAGTTTAATATTTCCGATGTAGGTTTCACATTGTTTCTTACAGGATGAAATCCAAAATGCACCAAACCCCGTTCGACATCCAGGAGAGTTCCCCAAATGCTGTGGTTGATGCTCTTTAGTGTGGGGATCACATCCGGCATATTTGCCGGTCTTCTGGGGGTAGGTGGCGGTCTGATTTTCCTGCCGCTGGCCAAACTGTATTATATCGACCATTTGGGATATCCCCCGGAATTTCTTCGCGTACTGATTGCCACATCCACCGCCATAATTGTGTCCAATGGATTGAGCGCCACCATTGTCCATTATCGAAAGCATAATATCGATATGTCGATGCTGCCCTGGTTCGTGGCCGCCTGCCTGTTGGGATCCCGCCTGGGTGTACTGATGGTAGACAAATTACCGATACCCATTTTGCGTTGTATCCTGGCGGGATTTCTCATCATACTGGCGGTGCGCATTTTCCGGGGACGGGATTCCAAATCCGAAGACCAGCCCCTCAATCAAAAAAAACGAATGCAAATCGGCGGAATCGGCGTGGGAATATCCACCCTCTCCAGTATGTTGGGGCTTGGGGGGGGAGCGCTCATGACGCCGGTGCTGAATATATTTTACAAACAGCCCATCAAACGCGCCATCGGCACTGCCTCACTGTTTACGTTCACCGTGGCATCCACTGCATGTATTTACTATTTGCTGGAACCCACGTTGCCGTCTGTCAATCATTCACTCATGGTAGGCCATGTGGACCTGCAAATAGCCGCCCTGGTATCGGGCGGCGGAATCCTCGGCAGCTGGGCGGGCGCCAGACTCCTGCACCATAGCCCGGTGGAAACCATCCAGAAGATTTTTGCCGTATTGCTATTCCTTGGCGCACTGAAGATGATGCTTTAAAGCCGCAAAAAAAAGTCGTCGGCTCACTTGTCGTGATGTCCGTATTGGCAACCGATTGTTGCTCTTCACGTCCGTTACAGTTTTTCGCTAAAGTGGTAGCTGGCAATTGTGAGCCCCAGATTGAAATAAAATCGGTGTGCTCGGCCGCGGTGTGTGCCCGAGTCCAGGTCGAACCAATTACAACCGGAATTTCGAGCAATCCCCTTAAGCCATATAATCAGAGATTTCCCAAACCCTCTGGATCGATATTCACTCGCGGTGACCAAATCATCCACATACAAATGCTTCCCCATAAACAAATTGGAATAAATGCGATAGCCCGCCACCGCCACAACCTCACCGTCAAATTTTTTAAATGCCAGATGGTATCCCTCTTTTTCCATTGTTCGAACAACGGATAAAAACGTTTCTCTTTCCAAATGGGGACGCAGCTCTAAAATAACATCATAGCAGCTTTCAATTTCTTCATCTGTAATTGCGTGTCGTGGCATCTCTTCTCTCCTGATTTGTATTTTTAAATCTTCTTTAAGCGCGAATCAATCCATGAATGCAGGAATTCCAGTTTAAGATAAGTCGCACGCGCTGCAAAAAGGAATACGAGGTTGCTGTTGTGCAATCGATTATGACAGAAGAAAACTGTCAGGGAAGTTCAGAGTTGTGATGAGGCGTTAAGGAATGGTCTGCTCAAAGTCCAGTGCCAGAGCCAGACGAGTGGGTGTGGTTAGCGGGCCAAACGATGGCTTTTTGACCGTCAGCAGGACGTCCTGGGCACGGGAAACCACGTTGCTGTCGACAATGTCCTTTTCGGCCAGCATCGAGAGTCGGTGGATGGCTGAGGCGTTGGATTCCCCATGTCGGTAGGAGCGCTCCTCAGTCAATGCGGCAAAAATATCGGCCACAGCAATAATGCGCACAGTAATATCCAGTCCCGCAGCGGAAACACCGTAGGGATATCCGGTACCATTCAGGTGCTCGTGATGAAGGGCGGCAATATCACTGACGGCGTCGAACCCAGGGAATGTGGACAGGATAACATCGGTGACAATGGCATGACTCTGAATGCATCGGCGTTCGCCGGCTGAAAGAGCCGACTGCTTTTCCAGAACGGAACTGGGAATCATCAGCTTGCCCACATCATGTAAAAGCGCAGCGAGTGCGATTCGTTCCACCATGACCGCATCTATGTGGAGCGACTCTGCCAGAATGCGGGAAACGTGGGCAACACTCACCGAATGCCGGGCTGTGGTCAGCGATTTTTGGGTGAGCTGAGTCATGAGCACGGTGACAATCTGCATGGGGTCGTATCCGGGCGCGATGCGCTGATGAAGTCCCGCAATATACGCTTTCACTTCATGAACTCGCGCTGGAGTCACGGGAGATAATGCGCCAAGCTTTGAAAAATCTGCACTCGAATCAACGTTGTCCATATGCCTTGATGCCATTTTTCCGACGGGATGCACTGTAAACGACATGATGTCACGTTCCTTCGTGATGATTCCACATCATCTGTACTGGGCAATACCGATGTTTTGTCTGCTGGAACTTTGTTGCCGGATAAATGCCGCCACCTGCCGCAGTGGTGTCATTCCCCCATCTGCCGGCGTTTCACAGCAGTGACCTCTCAACTCAAAAGTCGGCGGAAAGGGCGCTGAATGTAGATCGGAATAGCGATTTTATTACTTTTTTTCTTTTTTGCCATCATCGTGTACTGCATTGGAATAATTGATGTATGCCCCTGGATGTGTAACGGATTATTTCAGTATTGCAGGAAAACCAGCCCACGCGACACGCTTACAACTGGATGGCAATGCCCAGATGGCTCTCCAGTACAAGCGTCTTCAGTGTGGCCTGCGGCGTACCTTCGAAGCGAACGGCGATGCCCGGGGGCAGCGCACCGATGCCAAACGAAAGCGGCACAGCAATCCGATTGGTGAGCTGAAATTTAAAATCGCTAAATACACCGATAAAAAACAGCGTGACACTGGCGGTGGTTACAGGGATGACATCGCTTTTACCGGTGCTGCGCAAATGTCCCACGCCCAGGCGAATTCCCATGCGCGGCCGCAAAGGCCCCACCGGCCGGAAATGAAACGCGCCAAATAGTCGCCCCACAACCAATCGGCTGGTGGCCGAAGCGGTACGTGTCTCTATCGTCGGCGACAATACCGTGCCCCATCCATCCACACCCACTGTAAACCGACTGGAAAGTCGCCGGCTGACGCCGCCCCCCAGGTGCCCGTTGGCCCCGATGCCCCCAGGACTCCATGCCGCGCCGAAAAACGCCTCGATGTGGACGCGCCAGGGCGTGCTCTGCCAGCCTGGCCCGGCCTCCCTGCGCCGCTTCTGCTGCTTTTCCGCATAGGTGATGCCCCTTTGAGATGGCGCAGCGGGTTTGGTTGCCCCCGTGGCTGTATTTAACCGCACACTGGAATCCCCGTCGGTGTGCGACGCCTGGTACAATGCCGCGAGTACAGCTTCCCGCGTTTTAATGGCGACTACTTCAACCATCTCGGGCAAAGGTGACGCAGCCAGAACCTGCCGGCTGTATTGGGGAAGCCCGCTCTCTCGATTCAAAACGCGGGTATGCAGGCGCACTTCCCCTGTTTTTTCCACCGAAAGCAAAATTGCACCCGAAATATCTCCATTCGACATCGCCATCGCCAGCGTTCGCAAAATGCCTGTGTCGCTTTTTGTATTCCCGGAGTACGGGACCACCTGCAGATCGCCAAGTGCAAGCTCCTGCAAAATTCGCTGCTCTGCGGTAGACCAGGCAGCATCAACGCAGCAGTCACTCAGCGTCACCACAGCAACGACGGTTTTTTTTGCTGGAGAATCATCGGCACTGATTTTGTGGGGGCACAACAGCGCCACAAGAAAACTGCCAAGCATGATCGGCCACTCATAAGGAAGATTTATGCAACGGCAAACACTCACCTTTTATCCAGATGCACTTTGGCAATCTGGGCAAATGCACCTCCCTGATAACGATTGAGATATTTTTGAGCGGCCAGCTGTGCCATATGTGTCTGTCCGGTTTTTTCGTACACAATAATAAGCAGTCCATGTGCCTCTTCGGCCAATGGTCCATTTGAATCCTCGTTGATGTAGGTATTAAACCAATGGGCCGCAGAAGAGAACTGATTTTTGTCCATCGCGATGCGCCCCAGTAAAAATGCGGCCACTCTGGCGTTGCGGTCCCTGGTGAACCGTTCGCGATATCGCCGAAGAATTTTCACGGAAACCTGGTAATTACGCGTCACACGCGCGGCATCCTGCAGCTTCCACAGGCGCACCGCGTCCAGCTCTTCGGTCAGGGCATCGATGCCATAGCGGGCAGCCGCATCAAGGGCCTTCCCATATTCACCGTTGGCGTAGTGCACCAGCCAGTCCTGAGATGATTTGCGTCTTCGGGACGGTATGGCGTCTGGATGGGAATGGGACATACTGCTTTGATTTGTCGCCACCTCGTTCGAAGACATGGGGATGGCTGACACAGGCCCTTCTGCACCCCCATCGATGCGGATATCGCTTTGTACCGCATTAGAGGTGTGGGCGGTGGTGACATCCCCTTTGGCGCCATGGTCCACCTTTGCCGCCGCCGGGGCCACCGATGTTTGAAGCGGAGCCAGAGACTGTATTTTGTCATTGGCAAAAAAGTGATTGCCGCCTGATACGGCCACCCCGTGTTCAGGGGAATCCTTCTTTTGCACCAGCACCTTTCCCCGGCTTACCCGAACGTCGAGCACCGCGCGCTCCTCCTGCCAGTTTACCGAAAACCGCGTGCCCAGTACTGTCACACGCCAGGGACCGGCGTCCACCATCCAGCGCGTACTGCCGTTGCCCACAATATTCGCCTCAATGCGGCCCCGGCGCAATTCCACTGCCACTTTATCGTCATTGGCAAAGGCCACCCGCGCTGATGTGCAGGGGTGCAAATCAAAACGGCTGCCTTGCGAAAACGCAAAAACGGAACGCTGTTTTGCCTTTGTGATTTCCCATTGCCAATGCTTTCCCGCCACATGGTTTGGCCCCACGGTAAAGGAGAGGTCCCTTTCGCAACCCAATCGCAAGGCCGGCACCACCACCGCCAATGCGGCAAACGAGACCGCCAGCCCCACCATCAGACGACGCTGGCGCTGCCGGGGTCTGGCGGTGCGAACCATGGCAGCAAATGCGATTTTCTGAGCAAAAAGGCGCTCTGCCGATGCCCCATCGCCCACGTCTCTGGCCACCTGGTGCACCAGCTTTTTCATTGCGTTGGCCTGTGGCTTCATTTCAGTATTCCTCCAGCATTGTCACCAGCACGGTTTCCTTCATCATCAAATCCCGCAGTCGGGCAGTCCCACTGTAGAGACGTCGTTTGGCGGTGCGCACCGAGAGTCCCGACAATTTGGCGATTTCAGCCATGGTCAATCCCTCAAAATGCTTCAGTACAAAAATCAGACGTTCCTCGGTGTTCAGCTTGTCCAGCGCCCGATAGAACGCACGCACATGGGCATCTTTCAGGGGGCGGTTGTTGTCGGAAATCAAATCTTCTTCCACCACAGTGGTGGGGCAAAAAAACAGCCGTTTGTATTTTCGACGCCGAATTTCCTTGCGCACAGTACGAATGGTCACACTGTCCACAAACGCATCCAAGGCCGATACATCCCGAAGTTTGGGCAAGGCGGAAAACAGCCCCACATATACCTGCTGCACCACTTCATCGTGGTCATTGTCTCCCCCCAACAGGCGCCACACCCACCGGTTGATGCGGGGACCATACGTGTCACAGAACGCCAGTGCCGCGTCGGAATCTCCGTTTTTCAGACCATGCAGCAGCACACCATGAGTCGATTCCATTTCTTCTGGAACAAAATTTCCGGCGCCAACTCGTTTGGGTGCTTTTGTCGGTATACGTACAAACGTCATTTGCGGGTACAGTTCCACAGCTCGGGTAATCGTGCCAATCCAAAAAAATTAAATCGCGTTGGCACGGGTTGGAAACTGGTGGAACTGGCAAGGTGATACATGATGCAAAAACCGGTCTATGCAATGGGATGCAATAAAAAATAACGAATAATAACGTGAGGTTTGGCTATGCAAAATAAATTGACGCGATGTATTACCAATTTTTTTTTCTGGATGGGTATCACCGCTGCTATGGGTGGGTGCGATTTGCTTGAAATTGATCCGGTCGGTTTTCTGGATTCGGACGGCACCGGCGAATCGGACGAGGGGGTGACGGACACGGGGACAATTACTGAAAACGGTCTGTGTGGCAACGGCATCATCGATAAGTATCCGGACAATGTGCAGGCGAAGCAGGAACAGTGTGATGATGGCAATACGGAATCGGGTGACGGATGTGATGGCAGCTGTCAGGTTGAATCACCGTTGTGCGGCAATGGTATCATTGACAAAGGCGAAGACTGCGATGATGGCAACACCGAAGATGATGTGGGTTGCACCGCCAATTGCCAGTCTCCTCTTTATTTCTGTGGCAACGGCGAAGTGGAGTCTCAGTTTAATGAAACATGTGATGACGGCAATACAAACGCGGGTGACGGTTGCAGCGCATCGTGTCAAATCGAAACCGGCCCAATGTTGTGCGGCAACGGGATATTGGACGACAATACCTTTGAGCAATGCGATGACGGCAATCGGGAATCAGGTGATGGCTGCAACGAGAATTGTCAGGAAGAATCGCCGCAGTGTGGCAACGGAGTTTTGGACGATACTGGAGAACAGTGCGACGACGGCAACACGGAATCTTTGGATGGATGCAGCAGTCTGTGTCAAACCGAATGCGGCTTTACATGTGACGTGCCTGGAGCGCCGTGCAGTCCCGCATGCGATCATGTTCTGGTGTTGAGTTGTGTGTCGGCGCCGGCCATTAAAAAATGTTGCGAACTGGGTGAGTTTGAGGGCGATGAACTGGCGTTTTGCGACGAATCCACCATTGCAGCTCAGTTGTGTGGCAACGGCATTGTGGAAGAAAGTATGGGCGAGCAGTGCGACGATGGCAATCGAACGGCACTGGATGGGTGCAGCGGTTACTGTCGCGAGGAGTGCGCATTTACCTGTGAGCAACCCGGTGCTCCCTGTACCCCGGAGTGCGATAATCTAACGCAGAGCTGCTGGGCGTTTCCGGCACGTGCGCAATGCTGCGACGGCCTTGTGATTCAGAACATTACCGACCCCGACCTTAAAACTGCCTGCGAGGCTTTTGAGTCTGATACCACCAATACCACCTGGCCCACCCTGACGCCACTGGCAGGAATCATTGCAATCTTCAAAGGAGATAGATTTATCAATCACCCTTTGGTCAATTTCCCATCGGAAGCGTTGTCCGATTCCGACTACCAGCCGTCTCCCGATGGCAGCGAGTACGCCGTAATATTTGAAGAAGACGGCGAAACAGTGCGTATTCAAAACATCGGCGAGGTATCCCTCATTGAAGAGTCCGTCGATTTTTCGGGAACCCTGACCACCGATACCCGCAATTCCGATGCGCTGTTATATGAAGTCAACAGCGGTCTGTTCGCCGGAGGACGCGTGGTGCTGTGGGTGGATGGCCAAAACTATCAGCTCGAAATTACCGTTTACGGATCCGGCGTCCCAATCATCACCAGCGAGCGTGGCATCCTGAAACTTACCGGGATAATGTAGTTTATTTAATATGTACCGGATGTACCCCGCGGCACGGGCAAAAACGGAACACAACTTCGCGACGTTTTTTTTTTGGCCGTTGGGCTTAAATGTGTCATTTCCTTTAGCATCGTACTGTCTGGCATGCTACATTTATGAATGCTGGATTTGTACATGCATACTAAAACAATTCTCACATATAAAATGATTACCGTTGGCTGCTGTGTCATCGCTCTGACGGGTACTGGATGTCAAACTGATTCAGATTCAGATATTGATGTGGCAGTTAACTGCGATGTGATGACGCCCCCAAACTATACGGTTGGCCTGGAGGGTCCTGGTGTTGCGCCGCACGTTTACAGAAATATGGGGTGCGGAGCGCAGTCCATGGCAGTTGATGAAAACATCGATATATATTTCGGTTTCCAGGACAGTGACGTATGGTATCAGATGACAGATGTCCAGCCCAATTTCGAACAATCCTACGTTAGTGCGGTTGTCGCCGAGGAAGATCGGGGGAACCCCCTTGTGCCAGGGGTTGTCTATGACATACGGGTGGAGACGCCCATCGAGACCGTTATCATCCGGGATGCGTTTGAATATAACCTAAATGCCGTGGGTGATGATTCCGGCTGTAACGATTCTGGCAACGGGGATTCCGAGAACGATTCAACAACCGATACAGACAGTTCGACAAGTGGTCCGGAAGATTCGGCAGACACACAAACCGCCACGGACAGCCAATGGTACTCGGATACCGATTCTGCTTCGGATTCAGAGATACAAACCGATTCGGATTCTACCACCGATATCATTACAGACACGGCGTCAGACACGGCGTCAGACACGGCGTCAGACACGGCGTCAGACACGGCGACAGACACCTCGTTTGATACGGATTCCAGTACGGATACGGATACGGATACGGATACGGATTCATATATATATGCGGATAGCGCCATTTATGCGCCGGTGGGATTTGTCGGAACAACTATCGCTGAACCCTTTGGTCGTCCGCAAGCAGTAACCCCCCACGTCAGCAGCGCACCGGAACTGCAAAGCGCCATCAATGCCCAGGTGAATGGAATTCCCACAACGATTTACGTGTCGGGGACAATATCAAATTTTGAAGAAATTTTTATCGGCAATAAGCACAACCTCGCCATAGTTGGGGATGGCAGCGCCACATTTTTCGAAACAGGAATCCACGTCGATAACAGTAGCAACATTATACTTCGCAACCTGAAGATTCATCATGTACAGCGGGGTACTGGCGATGGCATCACCATATCGTACTCGGACCATGTATGGATTGATCACTGTGAAGTTTATAACGACTCTTCCTTTTTCAACAATTACGACGGGTTGCTCGATATAATCAATCAGAGCGATTACATAACCGTGTCGTGGTGCCATTTTCACGATAACGATGCGGGTTTGATTGCCGGCGCCAAAGATGAGAACGTTCTGGATGCGGACTATTTTCATGTAACCTGGCATCACAATATTTTTAAAAATATTAGCCCCGGTCAGTTAAGCATGCGATTTGGCGAAGGGCATGTGTTCAACAATCTGTTTGAATACGATTTTGGGGATACCACCATTGGCATCAGTTCCCGTATGGGGGCCTGTGTGCGCGCTGAGCTAAATGTATTTGATGGGATTACCGAACCGCTAAAGACCGACCAGAGCGGTCCAACCCCGCCGCAACTCGGCCATATGGATGTGTGGGAAAACGACTACGGTAACGCGGATATGGGCACGGTTACATCGGAGTGCACTCTGGAACTACCGGATGACTACGAATATTTGATGACGGTCAATAAACTGGACGGGTTACGCGCACTGCTGGAAACAAACTGCGGCGTGGGCAAAGCGCTTTAGCAACTATTTTCTCTGTATAGCCTGTCGTTTGCGAATGGATTGCGCATTTGGGCAAAGCCAATGATTCTGGACTGCGTCTCCTGTTGGATACTGAACACCATTCACATGAAAAGAATTTTTATCCGTCGCTGCAGTCCCCTGCGCCGTTGTTCGGAGCCTGTCTTGTACCTTTGAAGGTTTTGCGCCACCTGTTGAGGGGACAATTCAAGCAGTTCACCAATTGACGCCGGGTCATCAAAGTACCATGAACAGCCCTCAGCAGGCGAATCGACGTTCCGGATTACCCCAGGGTCCGTCGACAGACTTTTTGAGGTGATTGATTGTCACACCGGTGATGTCGTAAATGGCCTGGAGCAATGTTGTGGGGTTTAACTGACAGTGCATCTTTTGTGGTTCACATGTTAGACAATGCAGGCAAAAATCCTCTCCCTTGTACTTCTTTTAACCTTTTTACAACCGAGTTTTCAAACGGCCAATATGCTGCTTTGAACGAAATTTTATGTGGATATGTGCAGCTGCCGCGACTGATTTCCCTGACCAGCCTTGTGCGTATCATTTGATTTCCGCTTAAATTTTTCTATCCGCATCCGTTTCCAGCTGGTGAGTAGCGAAGAGCGTCACAAGGGTTTGGCGCAAACCAAACAGGGATGGTAATGCATGAAATTTTTCAATGATCTCAAGGTTAAATATAAAATTGTGCTCATTCTGGCGAGCATTGTGATTTTGTTTACTATAGGTCTTGGCGTAATTCTTGGGCGCATCGCGGTCATTAATCATTCCGTTGAGGAGATGTACAAAACCAATCTGCTGAGTGTGGATTATCTGATAGAGGCGGACCGTGACGCATACCAGTCCTCGCTGGCCATCAGCCACCTGTTAAACAAACAGGAGACTAAAACCGTTGATGCTGAATTGGTGGCTGATGTCAAAGATAATCTGGCACAGGTCCAGGAGCGGTTTACTAAAGCCGAAGCGCTCTGGGAAAAGACGGGAATGAAAAAGACAGAGGATTTCAATAAATTTCACGACAATTATAAACTACTGTCCGCAAATACCAAATTGTTGATGTCTACAATTCAAAAGGGCCAATATGCCGATGCAACGAGTTTGTACGATACCGATTATGGAGACCACTTTTCGGCGGTACGCGGCGCCATGGATAATCTGACCGGCGTTTTTCTGGAGGGCGCTGAAACCAAATACCAGCACAGTATGGCTCAGTCGCGTAATATTATTGTGAGCGCCATTGTGACAACGTTAATTTGCGTTGCTCTTTCTATCGTTTTTGGTTTTATTCTCACCAAAGGCATCGTGGTACCGGTGCAGCAAAGCAGCGAAATTGCCAGGAAAATGAGCCATGGAGATCTGACCGTGGTGTCCAGCCATCGCTCCAAAGATGAGTTTGGCGAGATGGGCAAATCGTTGTCGGATATGATAGAGTCTCTGCGCAGCACTATTGGCGATGTTCGTGCAGTGGCTGAACAGGTATCCAGTGGGGCATCTCAGCTGACCTCGGCGTCCGCCCAGATTTCCAGTGGCGCGGTGGAACAGGCATCCAGCGCAGAGGAAGTGTCATCGGCCATGACGGAAATCAGCTCCAGTATTCAGCAGAACGCAGCCAATGCCCAGCGCACCGAGCAGATCGCGCGAAAACTGGCCAGTGATGCGGAAGTCAGTGGCAAGGCGGTGATGCACGCGGTAGAGGCAATGAAAAAAATATCCTCGAAAATTACCATCATTGAAGAAATCGCCAGGCAAACCAATATGCTCAGCCTGAACGCATCCATCGAGGCGGCGCGGGCCGGGGAACATGGAAAAGGATTTGCAGTCGTGGCGTCTGCGGTAGGCAAGCTGGCGTCCCGAAGTCAGGAAGCAGCGGGTATTATTTCATCTCTGTCCACAGAAACAATGGAAACCGCTGAAATGGCGCGCGTAATGCTCAACGAACTGATTCCCGAGATTAAAAAGACAACAGAACTGATTCAGGAAATCAGCGCGTCCTCGATGGAACAAAGTCATGGGGCGGAGCAGATCAGTATCGCTATTCGGGGACTGGACGAAACCATTCAACATAATTCCGCCGCCGCTGAACAAACCGCATCCACTGCCCAGGAGCTGTCGGACCAGTCCAATACTTTATTGGAGGCGATTGAATTTTTTAAAGTGGAGCCGACCAGACATTCCCGGACCGATGCGCTTCGGCGCGAATTAACAAAAGCAGAAAAAATCGAAGAGAAGGTGGTCGGTGCGGTGAGAGAACCAGACTTGCGCAGTAAATCCGGTGGCCTGGAACTGGACGACTTTTAAAAAACACTATCATCCGTATCTCCTCCCGGTTGTCCGCGTAATCCCAAAAAAAAGTATTTTTTTTTTCACAGGCGTGCCAGATACCTGTCAACATGAAACCGTGCCATTGCATTTGCCAAATCCATTGTTAAGCTGCAGGTGCGGGTATTGGAGGTTACGTTGTCCGAAGTGAAAAAAAGAAATCCCTATGTTAATCTTGCCCTTTTTCTGGCAACAGTGGCCATGGTGTACTGGGCTGGAATGCTTCACCTGGCAGCGGTGACCATCTCGGATGCCGTATATAATGGCGCCGTATTCGCTGCCAGCCTGATGGCGATACTGGTGGCCCACGAGACGGGTCATTATGTTATGGCCCGAAAAAATCAGGTGGACGCGTCATTGCCCTATTTTATCCCGATTCCGCCACTCATTTCACTGTTTGGAACGCTGGGGGCGGTTATCGTCATGCGTGGTCGTATCCGCTCCCGCAGCGCTCTGATGCAGGTGGGCGCAGCGGGTCCCCTGGCAGGAATGCTGGTGGCGGTGCCGCTTCTGTTTATCGGCCTGCGACAGTGTCCGATTGTCGATGCAACATCCGCCGGTTACATGGAAGGCCAGTCCCTGCTATACCTTTTGGCCAAGTATATTGTGTTTGGTCCCCTGCCCGAGGGAAAGGATATTCTTATCAACGATTCCCCCATGGCGTTTGCCGGCTGGTTTGGCATGCTGATTACCATGCTGAATATGTTGCCCATTGGACAATTGGATGGTGGCCACATTTTTTACGCACTCTTTGGCGATTTGCACGGCAAAGTATCTGTTTTGTTTCACAGATTGCTGTTTGTTTTTGGATTGGCTTTGGCCACATGGTACGGATTCGATGCCTGGTCACGGCAACTGTCCACAGAAGAAATTGTGGCATCTGCCATTCCCGGTTTGAGCTGGGTATTTCTGGGGACCATTATGTTTCTGGTGTTCCGAAAACGGGGTTTTTTTCATCCCCCCACCGACGACAATGACCTGTCCCTTGGAGGTAAAATAACCGGGATTGCGTGCCTTTTTGTTTTTGTCATCACGTTCATGCCCACAGTGATGAGACCCATCCTATGATCGAAAAAAAAATTAATTGACGGCCGGTTTACGAATGATAACGCGTCTGAGGTAGCGGATGGCGGAATCCAGAGCTGCCATTTCGGAATCAATGAGAAGCGCAGCGAGATCCTGATGTGAATTGCGAATGGCTTCGTAGTAGCGCTGGCGCTCAGTAGCGTGAACCACTGCGGGCAAAAAGCCGCTTCGCATGAGAAAAATATTCATCACCGCCCGTCCCACTTTTCCGGATGTATCGGGGTAGGGAAAAATGTGCATAAAACGATGATGCATCCGGGATGCAAAGGAAAACGGATGGGCGCTTTTCTCCAGCTCGTCATTGGCCCATGCGATAAAATCACGCATGTTGTCCCGAATGTGCTCGGCCTGATTAATATCGTGAAAATAGGTCCGATGCAGGGGTATTTCGGTTCGAAATCCGTTTGAACTGCGGTCAATATCCAATGAACTAAACATCAGGTTAAAGGATTTAAACAGTTGTTCTGTGATTTCCAACTTATCCAGTTGCGCATAATCACGGCATGCTTCAAAGGCCTGTTTGTGCTTTTTGATGCATGTGTATAATCCAAGATTGGTTGCATCTGTGACAGCTCGGGGATCCAGTGCAGAATTGAGCTCTTCGGGGGAGATGACTTCCCCTTCCAGGGCACAATCATGATAGATAGCCGATATATCGAGTTGGGTCCAAAGATCGATCAATTCTTCGTTGGAGACACACTCCATTAGCGCACGGACCTCTTCCGCGCGGTCATCCACCCTGTCAAATTGGGCAATTAGTGTCTCATTTTCGATGTGGAATCTTCTCATTCGCAATGGATTTTGCCTTCGTTACGTTTTCCAGTTTTTAGAGATTACGAATTATTGACCACTTTGTAAACAAAATTTTGGTTTCAAGAACGGTTGCAGCACGGAAGTATTTGTGAATATTACATTATTTATGTAAGCAAATGAGCTGCATTCCAAAGAAAAGGGTAGCGATGTTTCTGGCGCAGAGTTTCTTTAGTCCGTTTTTGATTTTTTTTGAAATCTGGAAACATTGTGGGCAAATATTTCCATTCGAGCCACCACGCTCGGTGCGTAGGGTTGGCCATCGTTTTCCAGGGAAATATAGGGATAGTTATTTCTTCTGGCCCACGGACCGTACACCCCTTCCACCAGACGACCTGGCAGACAGGAAAATGGGGCAATAATAACGGTGCCGTCATATCCGTCGAGCATGCCGGTGGCCGCAGCGCCGGATGAACAGGTGGCCTCGCTTTCCAGCCTGGGATCGATGAACAGTTTTTCCGTATTTCCGATAATCTGGTGCATGTCGGTGGGGACGTCGGGAATGAGCCCCGTTGGCTTCAGGTGGCGCGCAATTTTATGAATCACAAGGTTTTTGTAGAATTCCTCCACGTGATACATGGCGTGTTCCTTCCATTTTCCCGTGCGAATCAGTCCCTTGAACCGCAGTTCGGACTTTTCCTGTTGCAGCCCGCGCCAACGACAGTGATCGGTGTAATCAATCCACTCGGAAATACCCGCAATCTTGGGGAAAATGTTTTTGGAAATCAGGAAGTCGTTAATTTCCTTTACTGAAAATGTATCGCGCCGAACGTATATTTCACCGACGATCAGTACCTTTTTCAAATCCTCCAATCGCTGTCGGCGGGGGATGGACGAAATAATTTTTCCCGCACGCTCCAGCGCCGCTTCCATATTTCCATTATTGGAGAATACGTCTATCACATCTTCCCAAACCGATTGAAGCGTGGCCAGAGCGTATTCCACATTTTTCGCCAATAACCGAAGCCCTGTGTGCATATCGGTAAAGAAATCGCCAAGAATGACGCCCCACCACGCATCTTTGGTAAATTGCTGTCCCAGTTCCCGGTACGAATTGGAAGAGTCACACACCAGAATCACCGCATTTTCGTATCCAAGCTCTTCAAACAGCCGCTCGTAAAAAACGTAATATTGACCGGTTCGGCACGGGCCGAGGGTGGATGGCATGTAAAATAGCAGAATTTCGTTGTCCTGATTGGGGGGGTGATTCAAAAAAAACTGCAAAATTCCCCCCAATACAATCAGAGAGGGGATGCATTCCTTGCCGGAAGCCACATTCTTTGCCAGTTGCACCGTATGGACATTGGGGACCGGTAAATGAATGGAGCGAATACCGGCGCGACGGGAAGCGGCGGCAATGGCACCACTGGAAAACTCTCCCATGGATGACCAGATGAATGTCACCCGGGGATCCCGCATATCGATGCGTTCGTCGGTTCGGGTGTCCACAATGTCGACAAATTCCTTTTTCTGTTCCACCACAAACCGCCTACGATGAGGTTTAACATTGGCCTCAAAGCCGCCCTTGCGGAAACTGTCAATGATATCGAGGAATGCTTCGATGCGCGTGTCGACTCCCGCATCTGCGGAATGGGAGTCAATTTCCAGCACCAGATAGGGTTTCTGGCCCATCATCCAGCGCAGATAGTGCAACATGAACGAATCGGGGGCGCAGGAGAAATTGGAAATCCAAACCGGGTACAGATTGGGCACCTCGGCGGTTTTACGAACCGCTTTCATGTCCTGCTGGCCGTAATACCAATACATATTGGGAAAAATCTCGGCGTCCGGTTCATAGATCATATCGAATGGGATAACACTGACCCCCTGAGAGAGAATTTTGCGCGGTATGCCCATGTTGGCATCTCGCGTAAATGCATTGTATGGCCGCCCCAGCAGACAGATATATTTATTCTCGGGATGATTTTTCACCTCCTCGAGCACCTGGTCTCCCAGGTCGCGATATTTAGCCAAAAACGCTTCGTACTGCGCAACCCCTTTTTGGTAGGCCGCTGCGCCCAGCTCTTTGGAAAATCCCATGCGCACCGCTATTTGTTCAAACTCTTCACTGGAATCCTGCAGATTGGATTTCATGTTCACAACAGGGCGCAGAATCCGCTCTTCGGGCAGTTCAAACGCCTGCTTCAGGAAAAACGGCATGCCCTGGGTGAGTGGGCACACGGTGGCGTGGACATTTCCCTCTTCGAGTGTGGGCATTTTTAAAAAGAACGGCATAAAGACATAGTCGGGATTCTGCCGGAGGACATCCGCCAGGGCGCCGTGTGCGATTTCAGAAGGGAAACAGTAGTTGCTTTCTATCCGGGCAATGCCCTCTTCGAGGATTTGGGTGGATTTGATCAGTTTGACCCCAAGTTCGTGGAAAAACCAGGAATACAAAGGCCATAGTGAGTGCACCGAAAAGGCCATGGGAACGCCCACCGATATTTGTGCCAACGGGTGTGAATCGGGTGGCGGAGCAAATTCCTCAAAGAGCATTTGCGTGCGCATTGCCACATAATTCACCGCAGCGTCGTTTTCCTTTTTCTTTTTGCGCATGTTGGTAAACCTGGAACAGCGGCCGCCAAACGGATACTTGATTCCGTTCACTTCCAATCGTCGAATGGTGCAGTAGTTGTCGCAACTTTTGCAAACGAACGTGCCGCGGTTTTCAATCTCGTTGGTCAGCAATGCATTGAGAGAGAAGGCGCCCTTTTCCAGAAGTCCCTCTGTTGCCTTTTGCGCTGCCAGAAGTGCAACGCCAAAACACCCCATCAACTCGGGATCGGGTGGAACGATAATCTGCTTACCGGTCAGTTGCGCAAAGGCCAATGGAACCGCAGGATTTTTGGCCACTCCCCCCTGCAGCATCACATGATTGCCCACTCGCCGGTTGCCGGAAACACGGTTGAGATAATTGGACACAATGGAAAAAATGAGTCCGGCAACAATGTTTTCACGCTTTGCTCCCTGCTGGATGGCTTTGCGAATATCGGAATTGATGAAGGCCGAACAGTGTTCGCCAAACTTGAGCGGCGCCTGGGCGTCCATGGCGATGGGGCCAATTTCCCATGCCTCATTAATATTGAGGTCGCCTTTGCAGGACTCCTCCAGAAACGAACCGGTTCCCGCGGAACAGGCCTCGTTCATGGCATAATCAATTGGGACGCGATTGTTGATGGACACATATTTGGCGTCCTGACCGCCAATCTCGAAAATGGTATCCACATCTTTGGCAAAAAAGGTGGTGCCGGTGGTATGGGCGACAATTTCGTTGTACACCGCGCCGGTGCCCAAAAATACGCCCAGGAGTTCCCTGGACGAGCCCGTGGTGCTCACCAGCGAGATACGCGGGTTGGCATCCTGGCCAATTTGCTTTTTGACTTCTTCGATGCATTCGCGCGTGGTTTTAACGGGATTGCCGTGGGTGCGGCCGTAGTGGGCGGCTACAATTTCGAAGGTTTTGGCGTTTACCAGCGCCACTTTAGTGGTGGTGGAGCCGCCGTCCACACCCAGAATGTACTCTGCATCGGGGTCGTAACTGCCGCGCATGGAGGGCATGTACTGCACTTTATCCTCAGCGCTGCGAATAGACGGATATTTATCGTATGATAATGCATCCCCGGTGACGAAAAGCCTGTCTGCCGGCGGCAGCGGCGCCCCCCATTCAAGGGCCAGGAACGCCGCGCCAAATGCTTCGAAAAACGGGCTTTGTTCCGGTACGATAACGTTGAGATCAGGCCAGGCGTCCTGCACAAACCGATGAATAAATGGATTTTGGGTAACCCCGCCGGTCAGGATCACATTGCCGCTGCCAATGCGGGTTTTGGTGAGAAAATCGCTCACTTTGTCCGCCATGATTTTACTGAGCGACAGCGCGATATCGCCGGGCGTGGCCTCTCCCTTGTTGAGTTTGTGGGTACAATCGGATTTCATGAAAACGGAGCAGCGGGACGATATTTTCTGCAGCGTGGCGTCTTTGGCCGCATCGCCAATATCTTCGAGCGCCATGTTCATGCGTCCCAGCTGCTGGCGGAAAAATTCCCCGGTACCGCTGGCGCATTTGTTGCCTGAAAACGTTGAGGTGATTTGCCTCTCGTCGTTGAGCGAATACACTACGAGATCTTCACCACCCATGCACACAAGTGCATGTGCTTCCAGTTCCAGTTCGGTGAGTGCGTTTTCAATGGCAATGGGCGCAATCACTTCGGGCAGTTTCAGTCGGAATCGCCCCTCGGTGCCGGTGACCAGCGCCATGGGCGGCAATTCCTCGCTGACCCGCAGCTTCTTTAAACATGTGTTCACCGCATGGGGCACATTGCCTTCGTGTGCCATCACGTGATGCGTTACCTCTTTTGCATCGCGCGAGATTTTTACTACCTTTACACTGGTGGAACCAATATCGATACCAATCAAGTCTCGTTCCATGGGCGTTCTGTTCTACTCCTGCGTTCCGGCGTTTCCGGCCACATTTCAGTTAGGGAATTGGATATATACTAACGAAATCAAAAATTGTATAGACCATTTTCATCCAGCTATATCAACGAAATTTCTCATGGCACAGGAAGCGTTTGTCGGTTTTGAAAGGAGATTCACTCAATGAAGCGCCTGCCTGAACTGCCGGAAGCAACTGTATCCGAATAATAGCCTGTTGGGAGCCGCCCCAATACAGAAAGCCGCCAATTTTACAGTTTCTTTTTTTGGCAATGCCTGGGATAATGCGAGATACAGTATTCATTTGTTTACCAGGTTGCATTGAGTGTATAGCCGGAATCAGGATAGTTCCAATTGATGAAATATTTCACATTAATCATAATGACAATAGTCGCCAACGCATTTTCCGTGAGTTGCGGGGGAAATTTTTTGAAACTTCAGGGCGTCGGTGTGGCCAAAGAGCGGGTTTTTCCGGGTCCCTGTAAAATTGTCGATATCGAAAAAGGGACCCAGAGAACGTTTGAATACAACGACCGGGAACTGGTATCGAAAATGACCGGTGATGGATTTGAGGTCACTCTGGCATATGACGACAAGGGAAATGTACTGAAAAAAAAGATTATGAATCGCCGGCTGGATGCCACCTACTATTACAGCTGGGATGCGTACAACAATCTAATAAACATTAGGTATGTCCCTTCCGACAATCCGTCAAAAACACTGCGATATCACGCAAAACTCAATTACGACGGCACACCGGGGCCTTCCGATGTGGTCTACAGTGTGGATTTTGACCAACGAGGGTTTCCCAATGCCCATTACTTTGAAACCCGTTTCAATATTGCATTGCTTTCCCTGGATGCCGAAATTTCCGTGGAGAAAAAAATCAAATTCAATGACAAACAACAGCCCATCGCCATTGACGTCATGAGTACGGATAATGGCGGCGTTCCCGGCGAACCCACTCACACGAAAATTGAATACAGCGAATTGGGCCGAATAAAAAAAATCGAACAGACCAACAGTATGTTCAAGGAGCATCCCGACATTCGGGAGATGCAGTACGATGCGAACAATCGTCTCAAGCGGATTGTCGACAGCACGTGGTTTGATGGCCAGTACTATCAAAAGAAAATTGAATACAGTTACGACAGCGCGGGGAATGCCGTAAGTGTTCGCGAGTTTGAGGAGGGCAATACCATTCGTTTCGAAAAATACGATTACGACTGCTGGGTAAAATAGGGCAGGGTAGAAACAATTTTTTTAAACTGAATTTTTCGTTGTTTGATATTATAGTGCGCCATTATTTTTACCCATCCAGCAACACAGGCAGAACTATGAAAGTGATTAAAAATCGATGGATTCCAGGTTTCATTTTTCTTATCGCGGCATTTTCGCTGGCCGCATGCGATGAGGAAAAAAGTCTTTGTGAAGAACAGTTGGCGTTTGAGAAAGAATCATGCGGCCTTGTCACTGAAAACGCAGAGGCCTGGTGTAGTAATGCGAATACCGCCTGCTACACCAAATGCATGGCCGGCGCCACCTGCAAAGAGCGGGCGGCGGTGTATATCGATGGAGAAAATCCCGATTATCCAAGGTGGAGATGCTTTCTTTCCTGCAGAGAAGGGGTGTCCTGCGACGGCAAACCGCAGGATAGCAGCATTGTACGCTGTGACGGCTTTATGGAATGTTTGGATGGCCTGGATGAGAAGGGTTGCCAGTACCACACCTGTGCGGACGGTCAGAATGTGGCCGTTGAGGCATACTGCAATGGCTATGCGGATTGCGCAGATGGCAGCGATGAAATCAATTGTGGAGGCAAAAAGTAATGGCAACCATCTTATTTTCGAACGGGTTCCGCGTCTCGCGCGAACCCAGGGCCAGGGCGGGGGCCTTGGCAGGACTCCTTTTTTTGACGGTGTTTTCTTCTATGGCGTGCGATGAACCGGAGGAAGAGGCGTCCGCGGTGTTTTGTGCAAACCAGGAACGGCTGGCATTGCGTCATGCGTGCGACATCACTACGCCCGCCTGCCAAAAAGCGGTGTTTGCGGCGGTGAAGTGTGTCAACGGCAGTAAAATGGCCATACCGCCCATCCGATTCATCACCGAAGACGAATTCAGAAAGGAATTGAACCTGGATATGGTTTCCAGTTCAGACTCCGATACGGATTCAACGACCGATACGGATTCACTGCCGCCTATAGATTCGAACACGAGTACCGATACGGACGGCATCGATACGTCCGCCAATACCGACGAAGAAGCAGTGGCCAACAGCTATTGGGACGAGAGTTTACGCCTGCTGGGCCTGCTTTCGGCCGCATCCGATTTGAGCAATGAACAGGCAGAAGAAATGGCCACGTCCGTCGCCGCGTACTATTCGGGATATTATCAGGATGTCACCATCATCGATCGACCCCGGCAGGGTAATCCAGATGAACTAATGCGCACGCTGGCCCACGAGTTCACCCACGCCGTTCAGGACTACGAATACGGTCTGGACGAGCAGAATGAACTGTACTCTTATGACGATGACATTCTCATTGCGATGGACAACGCGCGGGAAGGCGATGCGGTGGTCCGCTCCGATTTGGCGTATTCCGTACTGATGGATGTGCCACTGGAAAGCCTGTATTCCCGAAATTTCTATCAGCTGCAGCTAAGCTATTACAAACGCGCCATTGCCAGTGATGCCTCTCCATATATTTATGCGGCACAAGTCCTGCAGTATGCAACCGGTCCCCTGCTGGTATACGATACGTATATTCATGAAGGTCTTGACGGCATCAATGAGTTGCGGGAACACTTTCCCACGTCATCGGTGTATTGGATGGCCGGCTACGATGCCAGTCGGGGGCAGAACGCCCAATCCTTGAACCTGCCGTTGCGGTGCGGCACCGCGCTACCGCCTGCGGAATATACCCTTGAACACCGGGACACCTTTGGCGCTACCGTTCTCTATGCCTTGCTGGCCAGCCATATGAACAATGGCATATTCGATGTGGAGGGACAGTGGGAAACCGCGCTGAAATGGCGCGGCGATTCCATCGAAATGTTTCAGCATGTCACCGAATCCAAAACCGCTCTGTTCTGGCGCATCCGCATGGCCAATGCCAACGCGGGAGCGCAACTGGAAACCCGCCTGAAACAGCTCCTCCCGGCGGCACTGATTTTACGGCAGGAAGACGAACTGCACATTTTTATGGCCACCGATGCCACCATCCTCGCCCCGTGGGCCGGTGCGTATCAATGCACCGCACAGCGCGGCATCTGACGTTGCGGTTGATTTCTTCGATCGTTGTTTGTATGCTGCCACAAAAGGATGAGTATACGTTGTCAACCCCGATTATATGTTCCGAAGATGTCTGAAAGCCCAAAATGGCTTTGCCGAATATATTGCCAATCAAAAACAGCGATTCCTCGTTGGCTAAAATAAATGGACCGCTGTCTCCGTGTACTTCTGTCGATACGGATACAGTATTTCGGTTATAGTTCTTCTTACCCGGCCCAAACAGCACTATACCTTCAGGGCAGTCTTTTATAGTCGTCGCCATCTCCGAATTGGACAACTGGGCCGTACAGCGCCGGGCGGGCACAAACAGGGAATCGTCTTTGCCGGACGCAATGTCGTTTATTTTTCCGGCTTCAAG
>JAFGQN010000198.1 GCA_016935665.1 Deltaproteobacteria bacterium
CCAGGGCTGCGGTAATCAACCCTCCTGGGGAATCGCGGGAATACGCAGCACCTTTTCCGCTTCTTTTTTCATGGCAACAGGAATCATTACTTCAATCGGAATATGCGGTCCAAAAAACTGACGCAAATATCAATCAAGTGAAATATTTTTCTCGCGTTCCTTCTGCCCCCAGTCCCCACTGCCCCTCCCCTGGTATCGTGGCCTCACTGCAGCTCAAACGCACCCATATCCAAAGCGGCGCCCATATATCGGATATTGTCGTATTCCAGATTTCAACGTTGACGTCATCACTAAGGTATATTGCGCCCTCCGGTGTAGCGTCATGTCGTGCCAAAAGAAAGCTCGCGCCCCCAAAACCTTTATCAGACAGTATTGCGCCGCTAAACTCGCTGGCATGATTGCCAACCAGAATCGAAGATAACACTTTGAGGTGATTATTCGCTGCAATTGCCCCGCCGCTATCCGCATTGTTCTGTTTGAACAAACTATTGCGAATGATGACGTCTCCACTATTACTTTGTAGATGGCACCGTCAGGCGAATATATATTTCCAACAGATTTGTTTGCTATAAAAGTCGATTCGTCAATCTCTGCGCGAATGTTCTCAAAATTCACCCCGCAGCCACCGATGTTGGTGTTGCATTCAAATGCCCTGGTATTTCCCTTTGATACAATGCATGAGTACGAGTGCAATCAGCCGGTGGATGTTTTTTTAAAACGCGTCTGCTTCCGTATCACAATCAAACAGGATTGCATTCACGGGTAAAAAGGTTTGATAACTGTATTAAAGAAGGTGTAACCCAAAAGGATGTTCGTACCTTCCTTTATGTATCAACCCGCCACTCTGGCTGCATGGGATGCCCGAGCTGTTAGAAATTGATATCGAGGTTGGGGTCACCGAACAGGTTGAACATGTGTAGCTCCAGAATGCAGGTTGCGTCGCCCACGCCGTAAATGCTTATCATGTTCAGCTTGGCGGCATTGACCACATTGCCCATAATGTGGTCTCCGCCCAGCATGTCGTCAAAGGCGCCTTTGGACAATGCGTCGTTGTACCCGCCAAAGCTGATGCGGGCCGAACCCCAGTAAGCCACCGCCCCTCTCAGTGCTGTGGATGAGGCAGTCTTGTTCCAGCATTCCGAATAGCAGTCTGAGCTGTAGTCGTACATGCCGGTCAAACAGGTTGGGCTGATGATGACCGGAAGCATTGTTCCGTTGGTCAACGCGTTCACATTGGTGTTGTTGAAGCCGGTGGTCGACCAGCCGGTTTGAGAACCGTGACCGCGATAGCTGACGAGCAGTCGGCCGGCATTGATGGCGTTCGTTACGTTGGCGGCTGTTGCATTGCCCATGGATGCGTAGATTTTGTCCACTGTAAAGCCGTGGGCCACCAGCGCGTTGTAGTTGTAGTCAGAGGTTGTTTGAAAATATCCGGTGTCGGAGATGCACACGGCGCGGCGTTTCCAGTTGCCGCCGGTGGGCGTCTTTTCGTAGCTCACGGTTTTGTTAACAAGATTTGTAATTTCAGTGGCGCTCCTGCCAGAAAATCTCCCAATCGCGACGTCTGGAAGGTAGTCTGCACCATCGACGAGAGCGTAGTAATAATCCGTGACAGTACTGCTGCCACTGGCGCTATACGTGTAAGCTGGCATCGTGTTGGTGTCTCCAACCAGCAGCACATACGCCACGGCATGGTCGTCATAGGCGGATTTGATATAGTTTTTAATCTGGGCGGAAGTCGGGGATGCGCCTATTTGGGAAAGCTTTGTCACATGCACGCCAAGCCCTTTTTCCTTTTTCCAGGTCACCAATGGTTGAATGGCGTCGTAATACTCGTCCGGCGTGATGATAAGGTAGTCCCATTTTAATTTGGCTATCAAGTCCTTGATCAAGTCCCAACGGACCACCAGATTGTCGACCTTGTACGCGCGGGACAACACGTACCCACTATTGAGTGCAACGGCTTTGGCTTTGAGTGCGGAAGTGCTTTCGGTAAGCTTCGAACGGGTGGGCGACCTGGTGGTACTGGACGATTTCGTCGCCTCGGCTTTGGGCGTAAACGGTTTGGAGAATGAGAGTTCCACTTCCACATCCGGCAGAACGTTCAGCTGCTTTTGGGCGCCGTTGTATTGCATTGTCGCAATCTCCACCTGAACCACCGTCAGCTCACGGAGCTTCATCGGGGCGGAGACAGTTACCAGTTCTTCGGGGTACACCTTGTTAATGCCATAGAACTGCTTGTTAAAGGCAAATTTGGGTTTTGCGACAACTGGTGACTTGGTTTTTGAAATGGGCGACAGTTTTGTTTTTGAAACGGAACTTTTTTGTTCGGGCGGCGGTTCCTGAACCGGATAGATTTGAACGTTTTGCACGGTTTTCGCGGTTCCTTTTTTAACTTTAAATGATACCTTCGCTCCCTCCGGGACAGCCACCAGTCGACGAATCACAGGCAGCTCCGGTTTGCCGACAACCGGCGTAATGCCGGCCCCCGGGACATCGATGCGTGTAAAGTTCACACCGGCCTCGCGAACAGGCGCTGCCTCGTAACCTGGCATTGTCAGCTTGACCTTTGCCATGGACGTGGTGAGCGTAGGTTTGACCTCTGGCACTGCCTTTCTGTTTGAACTCAACGCCTCCCATTTCACATTTTTCAATTCCGCCAGTCTGGACGCAGGCATTACTTTCTGTTTGGTCTGCGCAAGGACTGGACCTGCAAGCGCGATGCTGACCATAATTGCGAGTATGCCCGCGCCGACTGAAAATAGACGACATGATCTGCTATTCATCTTCTTGCTCCCCGGTATGTGGCGATTATTTTCGCGTCGTTAATATGCAACCCAAACCGACGCCGTCAACGATGAGCCTGTCAAAATCGGTGTTGCATCGAACAAGAAAAAGTTCAGTGTATCATGTCAACCGGTCATCCTGATACATAACGTTTCTGATGTAAAATTTGATTTTTCGTTTAACCTACAGTAAATGCGTTTGAATTCGACACTAAAAAAACAGGACGGTCCTCGGGGATATCCTGTACAGGCAGTGTTTGTGCATACATTTGTATACGCATAGCCGTTCAAAGCACAGCGTCGCTCAATGGCAATAAAAAATTTTGACTCTTTGGCGCAGTTGAGCCGTGGCAACAGCGCATTTGAAATTTCAGACGTAAACTGAAAATTTTGATCCTGGGGGTACAGTCCCGGCGCTGTCTGAACCTGTTTCAATAGGAAAAGACCGGGCTATTGTGGACACAGACACAAACGGCCGCGAAACAGATATGGCATCCGGAATGGCAGAGCGATTCATCGTTGTTTTTTATTCCCAACGAATTTCTCGTATGCCATTAGCCGGAATTGTGCTTTGGACATCTCTGAAATGTATAGCGCAGGCCGGTACCAATGGATGAACAAAATGGGATGCCGTTTGAGCGAACGCGTGTGATTCGCTGCGGTGGTACAACCGCTATTCTTCCTGGGTATGTGTCGCACCAATTGCTATTAATTACCTGACCCCGGTTGCTGTGCCCTCACCGCTGACAATACCCCTCAGGAACAAATCGAAGATAAAACCAGCTGTTTACTTTATGTATCCGTGTCCCGCGCGAAATCAAACTCATGGCCGAAATGGCCTTCTTCGACGACGTTGACCGCTACAACCGCGACGATGCCGGCGAGGTCCTCCGCCATAAAAACAAAGCCGCCCTGGCAACAGACGGCAACACCCGTCTGGCGTCCTGATATTCCTATCCACATGTCCAATTCGCATATCAACGAAGCCCCAATACATACCTACACAGCAAAAACGAACATCTACACAGCAAAAATAAACATCTACAGACTAAAAATGGACATCTACATAGCAAAATTGAACATCCAACCAGCCTTTTAGGGTATCGACACGGTCAATTCAGCTATCCACACGCCACCAAAACATACCTACACAGCCCCATTGCCTTCCAATTACTGCCAAACGCAGTGGAAAACCGCAAATAGCGCCCGCGCGAAAATTGCAAAATGCGAAATGGCGTTTCCACCGCCCCAGCCCGCATTAAACATGCAATCCGCGCCAAAGCATATGCGACGCCGGCCGTCTGCGCGCGAGAATGATAATCAATTCACCCTCATCGACGACATGTATGATAATCCGGTGATAATTGGCTGCATTCCCCAAAGCGGCATCTTCTCAATCCGTTGCAGTGTCACCCTGCCGACCCGCATACATCCGGCAGCGCATTGCGTCCATTACACCCGGCAATTGCCGCACGGTCAATAAACCGGTGGCTAATTTATCACGCATGATTTCCACACCCATTTTTAAACACCTCAACTGCCATCCCAAATCAGGCCCAATTCAAGGTTTATAACTGGAATCAACACCTTCCCCAGGCTATCTTCAAAAAGAAAACAAACAATCGACTGGTTCCCCAATATTCCCAATTCAGAAACGACCAATTTGGAGACCATGTCTGATAAACAGAGTTGCACCAGTAGATAAAGAGAAAAATGACCATTTCCATACAAACAGGAAAAGAGAGGGAAGATGCTCTTCGAAGCATTAGTCCGACTACGGCGAAGAATTTTCATTCTTTGTTAAAAGAAATATTTGAAAAAGAGATAGCATATCGAAAGTCAGGAGCCGACGCCGAATATTTTGAAAATATTTATTGGTGCGCTTTCTTGTTGTTTAATGTCGGCGATATTTTAGATGTTGAAATGATGTGGAATGCAAAACAAATGGACATGGATATTGGCGCGGGGTTTGACGTTCAATACATGGTTGGTGCAGGTGTCGAACGAACCATTGACTATTGCGAAAAACAGAATCTTAAATCGATTTCTAAATACATAATGAAGTGCAAGGAATTCGGTGATTTTGAAGAAATAAATGAATGGAAAAAATCAAAACAGCTGTATTTCTATGGAGAATAGCAATTCAATTACGCAAAATCGCGCAGTGCATAACAATGAAAGATAAATCGTGAGCGCAGCGCAGCGACCTTATCGCATGGTTGAACAAGCCCTCCTTTATATTGGGAAATAAATTACAGACGGTGTGTTGGTGTTTTGGATGAAACGGGTGCGAAAGTGCATC
>JAFGQN010000199.1 GCA_016935665.1 Deltaproteobacteria bacterium
AAACGCTTCTTTGTGCCAACGAATCATTTTATGCATCGATGCGACCTCCGTTTTGCGCATCCCCTATTCGGCCGTTTTGAAAATTTGCCCTTAAGCATGATTAAATGTTCCGGCAGCACGGCCGCGAGCGATACCCGCGGATTTGTGAAAGAAACGTTTGCCGCAGGCCAGGAAAATAACGTTCCAGTCATCGACCTGACCCAGCTGAGCGCGGATTTATATAACGAGAAGAGCTTTTGCCCGCTGCCTGCCGGACACACCGACATCAGCGCCTCCACCCCTGGCGACGTGGGCGCCTTTTTCTGCGACGACCACACCCATCTGGACACTCCCGGCGCCGAAGCCATCGCCAAAGTCATCGTCGACGACATGAAAGCCCAAAACATCGGTCTGGCTGCGCGGTTGAAATAGCCTCACCTTTTTAAAACCAACCTCCCCCCTGCAAGGCGGCCTGTCGGACCACATCGATCGCCTGGTGGCCACATGGATTAACAGGAATACCGGACGCGTTACTCCTTCGCAGGATAAAACATATGGCCTTCAAATGTGCGTTCTTTCGTATCGAGGGTGAATTTGAACTTATCGAAGGTGAAGTCCTGGGGAGTCAGTGTTGACAGGTTGATATTTTGGGGATTCGGATTCCATATCCCTTCGATGATGTCCCCCGTATCGTCCTGGTCATGATTCATGTTGCCGTTTTCGTCGTGGGCGAAAATGACGCTGTATTCGCCGTATTCCAGGCCACTGAACGTGTGAGACAGTGTACGCTGGGAAATATCGGTGATCAGTCTAAATTGATAGGGATGTCTGAAATCGCCGAAGGAGTCTTTATAGATCGACACGAACATGTTTCCTTTGGGCCTGACACCGGACACCGTCGCAGTCACTGAACCGCGTTCCTCCAAGACTGTGGGTTTCACATACACGTATTTGGTAATATTGTATTGCAGATATTGAGTGGGCGTGGCGATAGTGTGCGTTTTTCCCTCTGCCTGCCAGCCCTGCTCATAGTGGACTATCTCATTGACACTCTTTGCAAACAGGTTGCTTGTGATGTACCAGAACGACTGGTGTTTTGAAAACAGCTGCTTCCAGGCGTCTCCTTCGTGATACCAGGGGCGAATGGCGTTCAGGACATGGTCGAAGCGTCCTTCGAAGTCGTTTTGAGAATGGTAATGCACAGCGTCCGGGAAATAATAAAGCACCGGTCCCAGTGTAAGAGAGTCGCACGTGGCGATTAAATCTCCGGGTTTGATTTTACCTTCAAATTCGGCAGCCAGCTGCCGCATGGGGTGATTGTAGTATTGGGTGTACACGTTTTTCATCACAAAAACATTGAGCACAACAAACGCGCCAATGGCGATGTGAGGTGTTAATTTTCCTGGTAGCTGTGAAATGGCCATGCTCACCATCAGCGTAAAAATGCCAAGGCATACCAAAAAATAACGGGCGTAAAAAATGGGAGCTATCAGCAGAGAAACGGCAATCGAAGTCATAAGCGTTCCCAGATAAACGAACCAAAGCATGGCTCCGAACGCTAAAACCGTTCCGTTCTTTTCCCGTTTCCTTTTTAAAACAGCCATCACTAAACCAGCGACAACAAGTACAAGCGTAAGCCCCAGCGCCAGATGCATCGTAAGGGATATTTGTGAGTCCGGAAACTGAAACATGTCCTTGTATGCAAACGGTTGGTAGAACGCGTGAATGACATTTGTCACAGTGGGCGGTCCCAGCCAGAACCCGGCTTTGACATCGAGGGTTTGTCTGACAAATGGCAGCAGCCAGGGCAGGTACCCCGCCAATACGAGTCCACCTGTAACTATCGCGGGTTTTCTGTTGGCAGGTTGTTTCGTCAGTGCGACGGCAAGCACAAACACATGGGTGAAAAAGGCCGCTATCAGCGCATAATAGTGCAGGTATGCAGCCGCAGATGTGGCGACCCCGAACAACACCCAGTCTTTTATGCGATGGTCGCGCAGTGCCAGCCATCCGTAGAGAACCGAGGCGGTGACCGCCGCAATGGCAAGTGTGTACATGCGGGCTTCGTGGGCATAAATAAGAATTGCCGGTGTAAAAAGCGTAATTACCCCATAAATAACGGCGCACTTTTCACCCACCACCCGGCGAACAGGCCCGGCCCCAAGGGCCACAATCAGCACTGCCCCGGCAGCGGAAAGAACTCGCAGGGCCGCCTCTGAGGTTCCCAGAATTTCCCGCATCAGTTTTAAAAGCAGATAGTACAGCGGGGGATGATTGTCGGCCATCACGAACGAGATGATGTCTAAAAAGGAATGTTCGGTCATTTTCATGGAATACGCCTCGTCATACCAGATTCCTTCATGTGAAAGTCCAAAAAAATACGCACCGGATGCGACGACGAGCAGTATTGCCCAGACCAGTTTCCGCCCTGTGGGCCATTTCCAAACGGTTGTCACCATGGCTTCATTCTCCTTTTTGGGTTTGTAACGTTACTTTTTTTGCTATTGAATGTTTAGGGTATCAGCATGTGACCGCCGTCGTCCACAGCTGGCCATGCAGTTCACCGATGTGACAAACAGTCAGCCGATTATTGGACAATCAAATGGGGTGCCTGCTTGATTGAAACAGGAAAACCCAATACGTTGATTTAATGAAATTAAAGAAGAAAAATGTTCTTCCCCAAAAACATCGGGGACTTCTGGTTATGACCTTGTTCCAGGTGATATACTGGACGGCGGCGACGGTCTGGTTTGTCATCGCCATTTGCCTTTGTCCACATTATCCGTGGTCGTCAAAGGGAATGGCCGTCTATTTGCCCATCTGGATTTTGACCGGTCTGGTGCTCAGCAGCGTTCTATGCCTGCCTGGAAAACGATTAAAAGTGATTTCGCTGCATCCCCTTTTACAGTTCGCAGCGCAGATAAGCGGTATCCTTTTGCTGGCGACCGCGCACTATGGCGTGTGCATGGTTGTCACGCGGCATGCCATTGATGGCGTACTGGACGATATTACCGAATTCAATATATGGATAGCCATCACGATTACGTCGACATTGTGGTTGAACTTTGCGATGGCCATAGGCCATCTGATGCGTGCAGATGGCGATACCCGAAAAAAAATTGGGATGCAAATGGGGTGGTGGGTGGTGTTTACGGTTGCATTTGCGTGTGGCGCCATCTTCGATCCGGAGAATGAAAAACCAGAAATGGGGATGCTTATCTGGGTACCCATCTGGTTTAATACCGGATTTTTTCTCAGCAGCCATCTGTTGCTATGGACCAGACATCTGCAGGTTTTTGCATGGACGCCAGTGAAACAGTTTGTCGCCATGTCGATTGGTTTCGCGTTGCTTTCGCCCTCACTTTTTTGGCTGCACATCTGGTGGACGCGATATGCGTTTCATGCCGGACCGGATACACGAAAAAATTATGGTGTTGGGTTTTTTGTGATATTTGTCACCTTGCTCTGGACGGCCAGCGTTGCAGCGGTGGGGTATCTGCAACGGTCAAATCGCGCGCAAAAGGACGCATTGAAATCGGCTGCCGACAAAGCCAATCTGGAGCTGCGCTTTGTGCGTCAGCAGGTAAATTCGCATCTGGTATTCAACGCACTGAATTCTATTATGGCGGCCATTGAGGAAAACTCTCAAAGGGCGTCTGCCATGGTAATGGATTTGTCACACCTTTTGCGTCAATCACTGGAAACACTGCCACAAATGGGCACCCTTGGCGAAGAAGTTGAACGACTGAAACTTTATTTACGGATTGAAAAAAGCCGCTTTGAAGACAACATTCGGTTTGAGGTAAATGTTTGCGAGAACCTCTTTGGATTGCCCTGTTTGTCGATGGTGATGCAGCCGCTCGTTGAAAATGCAATAAAGTATGGATACACTGCGGATGGTTCCCCCCTGTATGTAAACGTTGGCGCCCATTGGTGCGACAACCGGCTGCGCATTGAGGTAATCAACCCCGGGATGCTAAAGGGAGACAACAAACGAAATACCAGCTTAAAAGGCAACGGTATTGGCCTTCAGATCGTGCGTCGCAGACTGACGATGGAATACGGGGATGCGGCGGAGTTGAACATCCGCCAATTGCAGGCAGGAGAAGATGCCGAGGTTTGCGCGACGTTGTTTTTTCCTGCGGCACTTCCCAAATCGCCTCAAAAAAAAATCGAAAGAGGTCATACATAGAGAAGCATCATGACTAAAAAGCAGAAGAACCTGTTACGGGCGCTGATAGTGGATGATGAACCGCCGGCTCAAAGGCGATTGATGCGGCTTCTTTTGGCAACCGGCCGAGTGGAAGTGGCCTTCATGGCCCAAAGTGTTGAAGAAGCGCTCAACAATGTACGTGAAGGTGATATTGATGTGGCATTTTTGGATATTCAGATGCCCCGTGAAGACGGGTTTGCGTATGTGGAAAAAGTGCCTTTCGATGTGGCCATTGTGTTTGTCACAGCGTTTTCTTCCTACGCCGTTCGCGCTTTTGAGGTGGCGGCACTCGATTATCTGCTCAAACCGGTGGAGCAAAAACGGCTGGATGCCATGTTGAATCGCGTGGAAGAAAAGATGCGCACAGGTATCCAACCGGAAACAGAAACAGGGGGATGCTGTGTAAAAACGGCTCCGTCAGGTGACCGTTTGGCAGACAGAAAAGCCAGACTGATTTGTCTGCAGCTGACCGGCGGCGCCAGATTTGTTGCCGAAAAGGACATCGTGTGCGTGTTGGCGCAGGATGACTATACCCAGGTCATGCTAAATGACGGCAGCGCCGAGCTGGTGTCGGTGTCGATGCAAAAATGGGAGGAGACGTTGCCCGCCCCCATGTTTGAGCGTGTTCATCGCAGCGCCATTGCGTCCGTATATTTAATTAAAAAAATATATCGCCAGGGCGGTCGCTGGCTGGCGCAAATGCACGGACTCACAAAACCCGTCCCCATCAACCGTGCCGCTGCCCGTCGTTTACGGAATTGCTTTTCGCGATAGTGAGAATCGTATCCGTTCTGTGAACACGCCGCCTTAGCGGGATGAAATTTTCCAGAACGGGTTGTGCTGCAGCAGAGTGGTGACTTCGTCG
>JAFGQN010000200.1 GCA_016935665.1 Deltaproteobacteria bacterium
CAGGCTCAAAATTAAAGCCGCCCCGCCAACAACCGCCAGCGCACGCAATAGCTGTTTTTTTATCTGCTGCAAAGGCGCCGCGTCCAGGCTTACCAGCAGCTCTCCATGTCGCGTATTCGTAACGCAACCGGCAAGGGTTTGAATATGTTTGAATTCATCGTTCCAAACGGGAAAATGGCTCATCTGTGGACAGGCTGAAAGCTGCTTTGGCACAAAGCTCAAAACGCCCTGCGCATCCTTCAGCGCAAGAATCGTCGCGCTGCCGGAACGATTGTGGCTTTCAATGAATTGGATGAAGTGCCGTCTGCTCATATTTTCTGCCACCTGTGTCTGCTGGGACGCCTGCAGTTCAATGTCGTGCTGCTGCCGTCGCTCAAGCGAACCAATACTCAGATGGTATAGAACAGCGAACAGAACTGCCATTAACAACAGGGAAATAACAGCAAAAAAAAGCGTGTATCGCCAAATCAGATTGCGCCGCAACAAATCTACCGGCGCTTTCCAAAGCTGCCGTTTATTCACGGACCACATACCCCGCTCCCCGCACCGATTTGGAGAAGTACCCAAAAAAATTCCACCGAAATTTTCGTGGACTCTCGTTCAGTCATTGCATCCTCAATTCGGTGCAACTCCCCCGGCTTGCCTGAAAATGGTTTCCAAACTATTCAGTTTTTCGCGAACCTCAGAGGGAATAGCGGCGGCGTCAACAAATTGCAGCAGCAGGTGGAGCTCTCCTTTTCGAAGCAACATCGGGGTGCCGAGTTTGGCTGCGAGTCGGCGAAAGAATTCCTCGGCAAAAATACTCAGTTTCCGTCTTTCTGTCTTTGCCTGCCACATCATCTTCGCCGTCTGCCGTTCCATCTTTTTCCACACGCTGAAATCGTCTGCCTCATTATCGAAAATTTTTTCAAGAATCAAAGCATCTAAAATCTGTTCGGCTTCTTGTCGATGTCCACCAAACAAAACCAGATCATCGTATTCATTGACAACATATTCGAGCAAGACCCATGGGGTGATAAAATAATTTTCCAGTTCATACCGTTTCCAGTAAAGAATGGTGAGGTCACCGGTTCTTTCTTTTCGTTCTTTGCCATCGTTGTCCAGAATGGCCAGCCCTTTCAGTTTGGGAATCAGATTTCGCAATCCATTGAAATGCTGCTCCGGCGTCAAGCCGAATCCGCCTTCAACACGCTCCAGTTCTGATTCAGCATCTGCATCTGGATAATTATCCTGAACATAAAATGTATTGATACGTTCATCCCAACATTTCGTCACCGGGTGATCGATGCGCTCTGCCAGGCCGCGCAACATGTCCACATCAGTTGAACCTTCCACGTAAAGGACATATCCTCTTTCCCGCGCTTTGATGTAATGGTCAGCGCCAAAATGTTTTAAACTGTTTCGAATATCCTGTCTTTTTGCAATATTGTCGGCTTTCCCATCCAGTAGTAACGTCAGATTGTTCTCCATCGCTTCGTCCAGAATAACTTCTGAATGGGTCACCATCACCACCTGACATCGATTTTGAGATGCCACATCCCTAAGCAAAATATAAATCTGTTTCTGACGCAGAATCTCCAGATGCGCATCCGGTTCATCAATCAAAAAAACGCTATTTTTGTGAGAAAACAGGTATGCAAATATCAGCAGCATCTGCTGAAACCCTCTGCCGGACGAGGAAATGTCGAGGTTTTGCTTCATACCCGCCTGCTGGTACTCCAACAAAATGCTGCCTCGGGCGGTTTCAGCGGGAGTCTGCAAGCGGACACCGAATAACCTCTCCATCCATGAAACAATTTTTTTCCAATCCTCAGCGTCTTTGGTGTGCACAATATAACATAAATTTCTAAGCACTTCAGCGGTACGGCCCTGACCGAGAAGAACGTCAATTCTTCCAGGCTGCAAAATGGGTTCTTCTATATCCAGCCCGGACATCGGGTACAGCAGGTTCACACTTAACGATGCCGCATGCGCGAGCAATTCAGGGTTGCCAATCGCTTCTTCCGAAGGACTGCAATACACCAGTTCATCCCCCTGATTGCGAAACCGCATTGACAGCTCATGAACTTTTCCGCGAAACTCAACCCCCACAGTAATCACGATATGAATATCATTTCTATCAGCCCGCACGTTCATGTCATGCCAGAAAAAACGAGTTCGTTGAACTGGAACCGCAACAATATTTAACCTGTTAATCGGCGCGGCAGTCCGCTCCTTCGCAGACGAATCTTTTTTGGCGTCGTACCACGTTTTCACTGCCTGCGACCACAGCGCAAGCGCCTGAACGGCGCTGGTTTTCCCGCAATTGTTCGGACCGATTAACACAGCTGGATGGTCCAGCTCAATTCGCTGCTTTTCACCAAACTGCTTAAAGTTCTCAATTTCCAGGTAATGTAACAACCTCATACCATCTCCATTTATTTAAAAATAGTCCCGTCTTCTTCTTCATAATTCAATAAACCGCTTTGCATCGCAATAGATAATGCAGCCTCAATTTTTGTTTGAAGGATTATATTGCTCTCTGGAATTCGAGGTAAATCTTGATTCGGTCCATTATCCCAGAAAAACCCATGGACGGAGCACCGTTTTTTCAAAAGAATCTTTTCCTGCACTGAAGGGACCAGCCAAGGGTAAATCGTTCGCTGATGCGGGAATACCGCTTTGGACCATCCACGATTTTATTGTTTACAAAAGGAGATGTCACAGAAAGAGTCTGTTGTATCTTTTGGGGTTCTATATGTCCCTCGCCAGATTCAACAGACAGCGTCTGTTGAATGTTTGGGTATGTGATGTAAAACTCCCTGAACTTGCGTAAATTGGTAGCTGATGTTCCTTTTATGCCTTCTTTGCGAAGTGATTGCGCCAGTTTCTCGATGAGCTTTTTGCCATAAAGCTCCTTGCGTTCGGCACCGCCGTTTTCATACTCAACAATATGCATCCCAAAAAGCCAGTTTCGCACAACCAGCGCCAGATCAATGGATCGTGCCGCCAGGTTGACCGTTGACTCGTGAGCACTTCGACACACTGCCACCAATTTGGAAAAATCATCAGACTGAGTCATCTTTTACTTATCCCATAGTCATCTTGAACCAATATGTGGCATTAATCTGCTATTTCGCACATGTTAAAAAGAGAAACAGGCGGGGTTTGACTCCCTGTTTCAGAAAGTGTCAAATGTCACGACCTGACCCTTTGTGCTCATGACCCTTTGTGCTCACTGACCCTTTGTGCTTTGTGCGCATTCTGGCTTCGGTGAACTTATTCATTCTATCACCTTCCAATGCCCCTCTTTTCTTCCACCAATCCGACGCAACAAGCCATTTGCCTGA
>JAFGQN010000032.1 GCA_016935665.1 Deltaproteobacteria bacterium
AACAGCTCAACCTCATCAATCGCGATACCTGCATCTTTTTGAATATGGGAGCCCACGGCAAACATCCCTTCAATCAAGCGGGTTGTTCCTCCTGTAAAAGCGTTTTTTTCAAGCAGGATTACATCGAGTCCCAGCTGAGCAGCCTGAGCGGCGGCAGCCAGTCCCGCTCCGCCCGCGCCGACGACAACCACGTCAGCTGTGATATGCTGTTTACCAATCTTCTTTTGTTTCTCGTGTTGCATGGTGTCCTTCTCTCCGTTACAGTTTGAAATTGTCTGCTATTCCAACTCCATCAAAAGGAGTAATCGACTATTAACCCGAATGCTGCCATTCGAGGTGCATTGGTTCCAGGTGCCACGGAAGTACTCCCTGGCTCACATCAGACTTTTAAATGACGTCCGTACCAATGAACACGCGTATCCGGATTTTCGACGACAACAATGGCATTCATCTGACATAGCACTCACGTGAAAAAAGTTGTATCAGAAAACGCAATTGATTGTTGAGACCATCTCTTTACTTTTTTGCGAGCACATGAAGTGAAACCTGAAAACTGAAATCTAAAAACCCCTCCTGAAACCGCGCTGCAAACATTGCGGCAAGCGTTTGGTGTTCGGATTTTCATGCAAGGGTCAAGGGTTATGTCCATCGTGTACAGGGCGCCGGATGGCTGATATGTTTGCACGGCTGGTTGACGATACGTTCCCCGAAAAAAACCATGCGCCTTTACGTCAAGACAAAGACAGGGGTCATGTGTTGAGGGGCTGTTGCCACCCCTTTCAAGGTGGTGCCAAAATACAGATGAAAAACAGCAGATTCATAAGGGAAAAAATGTAGTTGTGGGCTTTATGCCCGCTTTTTATTGTTCAATCGCGCTTTTCAAGCGAGGATAAACCCCGCAACTAAATTTAATCACACGACTTTTTTTGCGACGAGGACCCACCTTGAAAGGGGTGGTTATTCAGGCCATCAAAACAAGGGAGGGCGCCCTGGAAAAAGATGCAGTCAAAATCGATGCAAAAGCAATCAGAGAAGTCGAACTGCCCGACGGAACTTTCATCCATTTGTATTTGGATTTAAACTGCGACTGCGGACCCCGCCGCAACAAGCGGGACAAATCGAAGATGTTCGTTGCGGACGCGGCCCATGCGAACGCCGCCATGCAGACTATGCTTCACCCTTGCAGCAATGAAGGCGGCGCCTGCCCCCGCGCCCCTTTATGCCCATAAGAGCGAATCATCCCAATTGACACGGGACTCTTCGGGCCGCTGCCGAACGGCATCAGTGAAACCCAAACAGCCATCGACACCAGAAAGGTCGCCCTGCGTTCCTGCAGCCTGCTCAAACACATGGATGGCTTTGAACCGTGCTGCATGAAAATTCAATCCACCGTCGCGGCGCAGGTCATTTTTTCCTCATATGGGCCAGAAAACAAAACTCACCAAACAGCACTCACACTCTTTCAGAACAGGCTTCGGTGATACTTGCCGATATTTTTTCGAAACGCACTCATCCGGCAAGAACCCTCTTTTCAAAATGCAAACCACTGTTTTCAGATTCCACATTCAATTCGAGTACATTTCGTGGATGGAGTGCAGAAGGAGAGGCATTTCAAAAAAAACTGGTGCTTCGAGAAGCCAAACACAACAACAGCGCGATTGGCAAATATTGGCTGCTGGCATTTTCTCGCGACAAGGATGCCAAAAACCACACCATTGGAGATCACACCACTGGAACCCTTACGTCAAGATCATTCACCATCCAGCATCGCGCCATTATTTTTCGGGTTGCCGGCGAACGCGACTGGCGGCGCGTCGACACGTCGTTATGGATAGAAGGCAAAGGAATTTATCGCACCAAAGCGCACTGCGGCAATAAACTGGTCCCCCATCACTGGAATGCCTCCGCATTTCAGGGCAGCGAGGCCATCATTAAAGTTGTGGAAAAAATACCAAATCATGGGGTCATATCGACGTGGACCAGTTCTGCCGGAGCGAATAGTGCCTTTACTCAAGTTGCGACAAAAACTCCTCAATGGCGGCTGTAGCGGCGGAATCCGACGTGTCAAATCGAAGTCCCGAGGAGTACCCTCCATCGTCCCGCTCGGAAGACCAGATAACATCCGCTTTGATATTCAACGGTTCTGCGTCGGGATCTTCGATGCCATCCACCACCAGAAACAATGACAAACCAATGGTGGAGCGCTCTTTAAGCGCTTTGTTCATGTCCAGACACACGCCCGTATTACTGAGGTTTCGCGTTCTGGCGCCCAGCACGTGCTCCCGGGTGTACACTTCTGCGGATACTTCAACTGTGTAGCGGACAGCTAGTCTTTTCTCGGTTGTCATACGTTATGGTTCCTTTTTTGAAGGGGGTTGCATCAGTTGACACTGATCGTTATGTACCGACCATTAATATTTGCGAGCAAGAAGACCGCCTGTCAAGGAATCTATCCGTTGGGAGAGTTCATTCATTCTGAGCCGTAGCCGAATTCGTTCCGACCCGTCTTTGGGCGGGCGCAGGGCCAACTGTATCTGCAACTGTCGACGCTCAAACCAATACCCGATTATCACCGAAGTAATCGCCTCCCGACGCTCTGCCCTGTCCGCCAGAACATTGTAGATTTTCAGTTCATCGGGGTGAAAAATCAGTTTATCCAGCTCCCACTGCAACACCACCTGGAACCCCGCATCCCGATCGGTGTCCGCGCCCCAGGCATCAGGTTTGGTCTGTGTTCTATCCAGCGATTCGTCATGCTCCAAATCATAATCGGCCGACACTTTCATCGTTGGTAGAAGGGGCGATAGACGAACACGACGCATCAGTGACGCAGCGCCCGCAACATCCGCATCCGCCAACTTCAAGGCCGCCTGGATCAGCGAGTCCAGCGATGGTTCCCCAGCATCCAGTTGGGCAATGACTCCGGCCAGACGTTTTGCTTCGTCGGCCTCAATTCGGGCACTCGTTTCATCTGCAGCTTTGCTGGCAGTAGCATCTGGTTTATCCGGCGAAACGGGCAATTGGGGAAAATTTTCGACAGCGCCCGATGTTGACCCGCGTGGTTCATTTCCATTGACGGACTCCGTGTCGGCGGAATCCGACGGCGCCCCTTGTTGGGATACAGTATTCACCGGCACCCCGTTATCCTGCGCCCATGCCATTGCCGGCCAAAGCATCCAAATTGCAATCCAAATTAAAAATCGATTCATTATCACCACTCCACGGTTGAAATTACGCCGTTTCGACGCAAATAGCGCCATTTGTCCAATACCAGCTGGTTGAGATACGTTTCGACCGGATCCAAAGGTTTCGACCGCGCCGCACAGTGGCGCACCTGTTCCTTCCATAATGCCATTTCAAGCGCAGCAATTCTCTTTCGACGCCGATGGGCCCGGAGTTGTTGCTGTGTATTGAAAATCAACGCCTGCACAATGGATTTTTGCCGCTTCCATTGAAGCCAAATCCCCAGTGTAACTACGTTGCTGCGACGGCGAACGGATTGCTCGTCCCAATACCGCACAGTGGTCATCCCATGGAGGATTTCGCCCTGCAACTGCACTCTGGGCAACAGCCATCGCATGGGATGCGTCACTCGGGAAAATGAGGATGGGGTGAACGGCGACGCCGTCACTGGGCGAACAGGCATTGCACACAGCGACTTGGAAGCCGAAATGTTTGCAGGCAGTGACTTTGACCACTCCATCGGTCCAGCGTTGGTAGCCATCCAGATATGTGACCTGCCACTCTTTGTCACATCCACTGCGTCGGGCACCAGCGTCGGGCCATCAGGGTTTGTCATTTGTTCAGCATTGCCATTCTCCCGCCTCAGAGAACGAAAATACCAGTTCTCTCCCCGGCGAAACCACACCGCGCCTGGCGTCACAAGGAGTTTATGCAACGGCGTCCCGATTGGAAACAGCATTTCCAATTCCCCATTATTCGCTATCCGGTACAGTACATCCCCACCCACGAAGTATACGTTGTGTTGATCTGAAGCCACGCGCATTGCATTGGAAAAGGCCACTCGTTTTTCAAACCCGCCTTCAGGATGCGTCGATTCCACATACACGCCATCCGACGCAACCGCCACAACCCCCAGGGCTTTTGTCCACAGCACCTGACGCGCTCTGGAAAAGGGGTATCGCGCCCATAAACGCCCCTGTCGCAATACATGAATGGCATCGGGCAACGCCAGCCATATATTCTGCCGATTGTCAATGGCGATGCCGCGCACCTCCGCATAATCGGCCAAAGATCTGCAATCCCCGTTCAGGGGACACATAGTGAGTCGGGAGGTCAGATGTTGCCAGAAAAACACGTTTCCCTCGTCGGAGACGGCGACCACCAAATCGCGTTTGGGTGCAACCGCCGCAGTGTCCATCGTCATCAAATCCAATGACTCAGAGGCGATGGACGTTTCGGAATCCCCATCTGCTGCTTCGGACGCCGGCCATTCACTTGCATCATTGGCTGGTGGCGACGTATCCTCCTGCGTTGGGGAGCGTTGCCAGGAGAGATGTGCGGTAATGTACCAGTGATGGCCGCCGTCGACGGTCACCCAGATGCGGTTGTCCACTACCGCCGCTACAGTCATCTCATTTTCGGGAGCCGCTGCAATATGCGTGCAAACACCCCCTGGAGAGAACGAAGATGCGCTCAACGCAGTTGAAAACAGCAACACAACCAACGGAATGATACCTGTCGTCGACCAATTCATGCTTCCCTATCGGCCGTTTTGAAATTTTGTTGCAAAAAAAGTTTATTTTCTTTCCCTTTTTAAGGGGAGGGAGCGTCGCGCCGATTCCTTCCGGGCCACCGTTCGCAAAACCCCAGGCGGGCCTGTTTCTGGTTAATTATTGTCACTTTGGGCCGATAGTTGTTTGAGAGACAGATAGTTCCCCTCTGCAAAGGATTGGCAGCATGGCGACAATGGATACGGGATGGGTACTGTTTACCCTGCAAAAACAACAATTTGGCATGCCCATCAAGGATTTGCTTCAGATGGTGGTACTCGACAAAGTGGCCACACAGGCAACTGCGCCCGAGACTGTGCGGGGTCTGATTAACCTGCGCAACCGCATTGTGCCGGTGGTGGACACACGGCAATGTCTGGGCATGACTACCAAACTGAGCCAGCAAAACGAATTTGTGCAGATGATGAATGCACGCAAACAGGACCACATTCACTGGCTGGACGAATTGTTTTTGGCCATCGAAGAAAAGCGGACGTTTACATTAACCCGGGATCCCCATTTGTGCGCTTTTGGAAAATGGTACGACGGATACAAAACCGACAACGCCGTCTTTGGCATGCATCTGGCCAAATTTGACGCCCCCCATCGACGGATTCATCAGCTGGCCGACGAGGTGGATATTCTGGTGTCTCGACACGAACTGGACAAGGCCCAGAAACTCATTGAGAAAACGCGGGACAATGAGCTGAAAACGATGATTACCCTGTTTGACAGCGTGGAAACGGTCCTGAAAGAGGCGGAAAAGGAGATTGTGCTGATTATGAACAGGGGCAACCACCTGATGGGATTCGTTGTAGATGATGTATACACGGTAAAGGATATCCAACCGGACAACATTCAAATGGTGGACCAGGTGCATTCCATTTGTATGGATGGCGGCACGAGAGTGGCCGAAGTGGATGGGGTTACCAGTATTCTGCTTCACCCGGATGATGTATTTCGAACCACATCCTCCCTGCTGGATACGGCCTCTGAATGACGAAGGACAAACGCTACGTAACATCAATTGTCCCCAAAGATGGAAGGCCTATCTGCAGCTTTTGCCATAAATTTATGAATACAAAAGACAAATTCCCCAAAACCGTGTCACAATTGCGAAACACGTGTCCGTATTTTGTTGACAAATGACCATGGCTGACGCATAAAGCGTACCAGTTTTGGGGATTGTTGCGCGTTGCAAACCAGTTTGAAACGATTTGCAGACGACGATCCCGGTAAAAAACTGGCACATACAGCGTATGTTCATGCCAGACAGAAAGAATCGCTGGATTCGGGTACGACCATGGAACCAATGAAACTGTTTTCCTCAGATTTTGGTCATCATCTCTCTTTTCCAGCTTGTAACAACATTAGAGTCCACAGAGATAAAAATGAGCATTCACCCTCTCGCACAAACCCTCAACGAAACGCTGAACGCTGGTAACAGTATTGCTTATTCACTCCTTTCCAGAAAAGGGAAGGGCATTTACTTCCCATCCAAAGGCATTCTCGGTCAAAGTGCCGAGGCCAAAGGAAAAGACATCAATGCCACTATCGGCACCGCACTCGAGGACGATGGGTCTCCTTTGACACTGGGTATCCTTGAAGAGATGATTTCCACCGATAAAAGCGCATTTTTGTATGCGCCCAGTTACGGAGATCCCACTCTTCGCACCAGATGGAAAGAAATGCTGGCACAAAAAAATCCGAATCTGGCAGGAAAACTGTACAGTACACCGGTGGTTACCGGTGCACTGACCCACGGTCTTTCCGTTGCCGGGTATCTGTTTGCGGATGAGGATGACCAGATTATCATTCCCGATTTGTACTGGGACAATTACGACCTTTTGTTTGAACAGGGATACGGCGCACATTTCAAAACATTTAACACCTTTATAAATGGTGGATTTGACGTGCCCGCACTGGAAGCGGCACTGATGGACGGGCCTGTGGGCAAACGCATTGTTTTGCTCAATTTCCCAAACAATCCAACGGGATACACTCCTTCAAAAGCGGAGGTGACGGCCATCGTTCAAGTGCTCGTTGAATCTGCCGAGGCGGGAAATCGCATTCTGGCTATCCTGGATGATGCATATTTTGGTCTGGTATACGAAGATGGCATCGCCACCGAATCGATATTTGCGCCGCTTGCGGATGCCCATGAAAATATCCTGGCGCTCAAACTGGACGGCCCCACCAAAGAAGACTACGTTTGGGGCTTTCGAGTGGGATTCCTGACATTCGGATTCAAGGGCGCCACTGAAGCGCAGCTCAAAGCGCTGGAATCCAAGGCCGCCGGAACTGTTCGTGGCACACTGTCGAACGTGCCCAATATTTCTCAGGCCCTGTTGCTGGCTGCATACAGCAGTGATGTTTACGAGGCGCAAAAGCAATCCAAATACAACACGCTGAAAAAGCGCTACGACAAAATTGTTGAGATTCTGGCCGCCCATCCCGAATATGCGGACAGTTTTTGCGCCATGCCGTTTAATTCCGGATATTTTATGTGCGTGAAGCTCAATGGCGTGGACGCGGAAACGGTTCGCAACACACTGCTCGAAAAATACAGCACTGGCGTGATTGTGCTTTCCGGCCTTGTCCGGCTGGCATTTTCATCTGTGCCACTGGACAAACTGGAGCAACTGTTCAGTAATCTGCACAACGCCGTTATGGAGGTGAAAGGGTGACGCATTTTGACCTCTTGCCCTTTGCCAAAAAGAACTTACATTACCGGCGCGTTCAAAATGGATGCGCAAACAACAGTCAACAATTGGATGCAGTAACCTGCAGCCATTCACATCTGAAAAATCTAACAAATCAATGGAGGTTCTGATGACCGTACCAACCAAACATGCAAAACTCGTCGCCTGGGTAAATGAAGTTACCAAAATCTGCACACCCGACGCCGTCGAATGGTGTAATGGCAGCACCGAAGAATACGATCGTATGATCAAAATCTGCCTGGATGCGGGAACGGCCAAACCACTTGCCAAAAAACCCAACAGCGTTCTTTTCCGCAGTGACCCCTCAGACGTAGCGCGCGTTGAAAATCGCACCTACATCGCTTCAAAAACCAAAGAAGCTGCCGGTCCCACCAACAACTGGATTGACCCAGCAGAACTCAAAGAAACGATGCTGAAACTGTATTCCGGCTGCATGAAGGGACGTACCCTGTATGTGATCCCCTTCTCAATGGGCCCGGTAGGCAGCCCCATCGCTAAAATCGGTATCGAAATCACTGACAGCCCCTACGTTGTGGCCAACATGCACATCATGACCCGAGTGGGTACCAAAGTGCTTGAAGTATTGGGCGATGATGGCGAATACATCCCCTGCTGGCACTCTGTGGGCAAACCTCTTGCCGAAGGCGAAGATGATGGCGGTCTGTGGCCCTGCGCGCCCCTGAGCGACAAATACATCAGCCATTTCCCGGAAACTCGCGAGATTTGGTCTTATGGTTCCGGTTACGGCGGCAACGCGCTGCTGGGCAAAAAATGTCTGGCTCTGCGTATCGCTTCAGCACAGGCCCGCGACGAAGGCTGGCTGGCTGAGCACATGCTCATCCTCAAGCTGACCAGTCCCGAAGGCAAAGTGAAACACGTGGCTGGCGCTTTCCCCAGTGCCTGCGGTAAAACCAACCTCGCCATGCTCATCCCCACCATTCCCGGCTGGAAAGTGGAAACCGTTGGTGACGACATTGCATGGATGAAGTTCGGTGCGGATGGCCGTCTGTACGCCATCAATCCCGAGGCTGGTTTCTTCGGCGTGGCTCCTGGCACCAATGACGAGTCCAACCCCAACGCCATGCGTTCGGTAGACAAAGACACCATCTTCACCAACGTGGCCCTCACAGACGACGGCGATGTCTGGTGGGAGCAGATTGGTTACGATGCCCCCGGCACACTGATTGACTGGAAAGGGAACAAATGGGATCAGGCCACTGCAGAAGCACCTGCTGCTCATCCCAATGCCCGTTTTACAGCCAAAGCCAGCAACTGCCCTGCCATCGCTGACAACTGGGAAGATCCCGCGGGTGTACCCATCGATGCATTTCTGTTCGGTGGACGTCGTCCTTCCACCATTCCGCTGGTTCACCAGGCCACCAGCTGGAACCACGGCGTGTTCATGGGCTCCATCGTGGGTTCTGAGATTACGGCCGCGGCGCTCGACCTCAAAGCCGGCACCATCCGTCGCGACCCCATGGCCATGCTGCCCTTCTGCGGGTACAACATGGGTGAGTACTTTGCACACTGGATTAAGCTGGGCGCTTCCGCCGATCAGAGCAAACTGCCCAAAATCTTCTTCGTCAACTGGTTCCGCAAAACCAGCGAAGGAAAATGGCTGTGGCCCGGATACGGCGACAACTCCCGCGTTCTGGCATGGATTTTCGGGCAGTGCGATGGTGTTGCAGGAAAATCCATTGAGACCCCCATCGGCATTATGCCCACCGTTGATGGCATCGAACGCCCCGACGGTGTGACCGAAGAAGACATGAAAGAACTGCTCGCAGTGGACGTTGATGGATGGAAAAAAGAGCTGGCCGATGTTGAAGCCAACCACTATCCCAAATTCGGCGACAAACTGCCTAAAGAACTCAAAGATCAGATTGCAGCGCTCAAATCCCGTCTTGGCTGATCTCTGATTGACACAGGTGGCATTGGCTGCCAGTTGTAAATTTTAAACCGCCCGTTGAATTTCAGCGGGCGGTTTTTTTTTGTCCGCGCAACGTTTATTGATAAGTGTATGTCACGCTTTCTTCAAATACGCCGATGGTGATATTCACAGTGCACGAACCGGGCGTTTGTCTGTACAGAGAAAACTCATCGGCGACACTGTAAAGGTCACATCCAGAAGAATTCAGTAATTCAAAATGCACAGCCCCATCCAACCCGCCAATTCTTAAATTATCCTCATCATAAGCCACTGTACGCCACCAATCATAAATCGCACGTCCCGCCACAAGATGGGTATCGCTCTGATTTCCGTCGTATCCCGACTCCGTATCCGGTAAATAGACAGGACTGATGTGATGAATGCGGGTTTCATCAACAATCTCCAAAGCAATATCGTCCAGGTCTTCAGGCGTATGGATTGAGGCCATCCCTGTTTGACTGAATACCAGCGTTGCATCCCCAAAGGACGGAAAATCAATGGTGCTGCTAATTGGAATCACAGTTAAAAGGTCTGTGGTGGCACTTTGAATATTGTCCAGATTTGCCCCTGCCAACGGCGTATCTCCCCGCATCCAGGTGAACGTCACATCGTCTCTGCCGCCTTTGAGCCAGGTGGCAGGCTCTGGCAGATTCACATGGGTGCCCTGCACAGAGTTCACACGTACGGAATCACTCTTCACAGCTGTAATGGTTACGCTTTGACTGCCATAATCTGTGTGTATGGTCACTTTTGTCCGCCCTGGGGCTTTGGCCCAAAACCATACCGTATGGTTGCCGTTGTCCACTTTCGCCACCAGTACATCGCTGTTTTCAATGGAAACCTTTTCAATGTGCGCATTGGGTATTTCGACCGGATCATCCACATCGCCTTCCAGACTCACCATGATTTCCGACCAGGTATCCACGGCCGTCACGTAACTGCCTTCCCGCGATAAGACCAGAGACAAATCCGGGTCACAACCCCATAGACCAGTCATCGCTGCCGCAAGTACCAACAGAACGCCCGTTTGACAGAATCTGAAAATATGCATGCCGTTCATCCTTTCGTTTGCACAACTGAGAATAATGCTCCCTGCAGTCACACTCAATTGCATACAGCCGGCAATAAACAGCAAAAGGTATGCCATTGCATTTGTCGCAGTTTCTGTCGGGCATTTCGAGTCGCGCCCGCCAGTTTGTGTGACTGCCGGATACATCCACTGTGGTGATTCATCGCAGCAGCGGTGATCATTCAGGCCTGGTCGTGGAAGGCGATTTAAACAGCGAATACACAGCGAGACCCGCTTCGGTACCGTAGTAAAGCATATTGTCTTCGATGTGCAATGCGGATGTTCGAGGATCCGGTGTTGAGGTTGCGTTTCCAATATTGGTAATCTGTCCCAAACTGTTCGCGTAGCTGAGCCCTTCCAAACCACCTACAAAAACACCGTTTTTATAAGGGGCAAGGGCGATGATGCGGTTGTCTGGCAAACCTTTGGCCGCATTCAGCAGCGTGCTTTGCCCGTTTTTGATATGCGCCACACCGTTCTGACACGTGCCCACATACAGTTCCGATTCGCTCAACGGCGCCAGTGCCATTACCCACGCTTCGGGTAGATGCATCGGGTCGAGGTACTGTTCCAGCATCTCCCCTTCTTTGGACAAAACCGCAACGCCGCGATGCTCGGTGCCGATAAAAATGCGCTCTCCCTTTGCGGCCACGGTGGTGATGTGCTTTGGAATTTTTTTAGAGTGGGACCAGAACTCTGTTGAAAAACCGTTTTCCCGCCAGGTCATTGTGGCCATGCCAAAGGGACTGCCAATCACAAAGGCCTCCGGGGAAAACAGCGTGGCGGATATGGCTGCCGAATCCATGAGCCAGCCATTTTTGCCCTGATTGAATTGGTCGTCGGACACGCGCTTAAACGATTCGTTGTACAGCGAGATACCGTTTGAATCCGCGGCCATCAGGAAATCGCCGTTGCTAATCAAACCATGGACATACTTTGATTTGTTCTCCAGCAGCGGTTTCCAGCCGTTTTCCGTTTTATAACAGGCGCCATTGTCAAACGTCCGCACCACCAGCCGCCCCTGATGACGGGTCAAACCGGTGATGTGATTGGCGCAGATTTCGCTTTTCACCTGCACATGAACCGCGCCTTTGCGATTGAGCCGCCACAATCCCTCATGGGACACGCCCAGCCATATATCGCTGTCGTCTGCGGTAATGGCCAAAATGCGCTCGCCGTTAAACCGGGTTAGCGGCATTACTTTCTGGCCATCAAATCGCAATAGGTCGCCAGTATCGGTGCCAATGAGCAAATGGGTGTTTTCTTTGGCAAACAACGCAGTGGCGCGCACTCTGGCATTGCCGTTCAAAAGCGGGGTGACCATGCCGTTTCGGTACAAAAACAATCCGTCCACCGTGGCCACGGCAAATCCCTGCTGCCACGAGGTGATTTTCAAAACCGGAGATTCGAAGCGCATGGTGGTCAACGGCGCATCCATCGTGCCCTGATAAACAATAAATCGTCCATCTGACCCACCCACCGCCAGGAGGGTGTCGTTGACCGCCGCGCTGTTCCACATCCCAAACGGTGCTGATGGAATTGCATCTGTTTCGGTGGCGCGACGGGCCAGACCGCTTTGATAGCGCACCAGCCATTGGCTGTTTTCCAGGGTCACAATATCATTTACCGGGTCAAACGATTTCGGCGATTGTTTCGCTACGTCGCACACGTTAAAGGACATCGCGTTATGGGCCGGACACAGGGTCGCCCAACCAAAATCCCCCGCCACTGTGAGCGTGTTATCGTCGCTGGACTGCAGTTTTCGAAGGGAGTTGCCAAACAGCCCATGACGACTGGTTATCTTCTGACGCACGCCACCCGTTTCCCCATCATACACCACCAGCCCACCTTCGCTGGCCACCAGGATGGCGGGTCCCTTTGCAGAATGCCAAATCAGAATGTCGCGAATGTTTGAGCTGTTGGTGTGCTCATCGATTACCTCTGTGGCAAAGGGTTTGTCTCCTGCCACCACCTCGTGTCCCGTCATTAAAAGAATACTCGCCATCAAAAGAGACGTACTCACAACTGTCGATTTCATTGGTCACCTCCGTACACCGTTATCGTGACGGTCTGCTCAATGCGATTGCCGGCTTTGTCCCTTGCCACCACCAGGACCTTGTATTGGCCGGGCGCCGCGTCTGTGGGAATGCGCATCCAACGTTGCCACAGTACATCGTCTTCGCTGGACAACTCAAACACTTCCCGCCGCCAGTTCAGCCCTTTGCAATGCACGTACACTTCGGACGCCGGTTCAATGGTATCCACCTTCATCAGCAATCCCCGTCCTTTTTTCACACGAATGTGGTCAAAGTTTATTTCGAACTCTGCGCCCTCACTGTCCAGATGAAACATTTGCTTCAACAGGGTGACCGTGCCGTTGTGGGCGGTAATAACAATCGCGGTCTCGTAGTATCCGTCGGGGATGCCCACTGGCACCAGAAACCGTCCGCGCCATCGCTCACGCGTCGCATCCCATGCCAGGTCTTTGGTCAGGCCAAACGGAAAAACAGCGGTGACTTTTGCGGCATCGGCGGGTGCATTCACTGCGATAAACGGGTCCCCCGGCGGAATCTCGGTGCGTGACAGGCTCCCCAAAGCGTTGCGCGATACCCCTTCGGGCAGAGGCAGGCGCTGGGTAACCGGAATTAGCGGGTCACCGGCATCTCGGGTCACTTCACTGGCCACCGCCACAAAAGACGTGTACTTGCTCATCAGACTATGATTCAGCGCCACTTCCTCAATATCCGCCTGATGACTGCCGGGGCGTGCCGTTTCCTCATCGGACCACTTTTCGATCATCGCGCGGGCCCACAGTCTGGCCACATCCGGGTTGTGCTGTTTTTTTGGAAGCGTGACCGTCATTTCGTGGCTGTAGGATTGCCCGCCCAGACGACCGGTAATTTTCAACGTTCCCCTTCCGTCTCCCCGATACCGCGAGTGGACCAGCAATGGTTCTCCATCAAACAAATCCGGTATGGCGTCAATGGCTGGTTTGTCAACAGTCGCGCCATCAATATCCCATTGCAGCCGCACATCGGTAAGCACCGGATTGCGTACGCGGTCGTAAAATGTTTTCACAAAAGGCGCCGGGTCTTCATCGTGGCGCATCACCATCATTTTGCCTCGCCCCAGCCGGGCCATCCCCGACAGTAAGTATCGATTCACCGAGCTGCCCACCCCCAGAGAAAACAAACGAGCCTTTGCGGTGTTTTCCTCGCGCACGGCGTTTAATATTTCGGCGTCATTACCAATATATCCGTCAGTTAAGAAAAAAACGATGCGCACTCTTTCTTCGGGGGTGGTCCCTTCCAGCGCGCGGCGAATTCCCGACAGCATTTGTGTGCCTCCCATGCCGTGCATTTCATCCACATACTGCATGGCAGCCGCCACATTTTCCGTTGTATTGGCAAGGGGCGTTTGCGACAGAGAGGATACATCATCGGAAAAACGCATCACCGTGAACCTGTCCTTTGGATTCATGTGCGAAAGCGCCTGCTTAATCAACGCTTTCGATGCGTTCAGGGGCGCACCGCTCATGGACCCGGAATTATCCACCACAAAAAACAAGTCTTTGGGCGTGGCGTCTTTGGCCCCCACTGCCAAAGGCGGTTGAATGGACAGCGTCATATACCCCGAGTCGTCTGTATCCTTATGGGTGAGCACCGTTGCATTTGGGGATTTGCTGCGCAAATCGATTTTCAAAACAAAATCCTTATTGGGGATACGATCGCCGTGCACGATGGAAACTGTGGCCTTTTTCTTTCCGCTAAAATTCACGTGAAGATTGTGTGACGGCGATTCGATTTTTCGAATCTCTGTCCCCGGACGCACTGTCAGTTGCAGGTCGATGCGATGGGCGCCAGTCTCTCCTTCGTCAAAAGATGGCGGAGTGATGGCGCTTGCATCCAAAACGCGCGTATTGTCCGATACTCGACCCTGTGGATTTTTGTCGGGTTGACCGGTGGGCTCCCCTGCAGGAATAAAACGCGGTCCAACAACAGTGGGAAAGACAAACGACGAAACGCCTTTTTCGTAGGGCAGCGCTTCCACGTAGGAAATTTTCACGTCCACTTTTTCGCCAGGGGGAATATTGCCCACTTTCTGGGTGAAAATATTGGGCCTCTCCTGATTGAGCAGCGCGGCCGTCTTGCCCGCACGCACGGCTTCTTCGTATTGTTGAATGGCCTCTTCCCGTTTTTTAATAATGGCCACCACCTTTTTTTTGCGAAACCACATCTCCATCCGGTACACCGCTCCGTTTTCGGGCAACGGAAATACATACGTGGCCTCAATGTGAGAATCGTATGGATTAACGAACTGCTGAACCACATCTACATTTGCCACAAATCCTTTTATATCACCGGTCACTTTTGTCTTCAGCAGCGGCAGAGCTATGGTTCGGTCGCCGGCATCAATGTGCAGGCCTGGGCTGATGTCATCCATGTCTCGGGTGGTCGCGTGGGATCCGATGGCCGGCAGCGATAAAATAAAAAAGGTTGTAAAACAAAGTGCCAGTTTCATGAGATTGCTCCTTTTCGTAAAAATTGAACTCACAATCTCACGCAATCGCAACGTTTGTGCCATGCATTAAAGCTTCACATTTACAACATGTTAGCGTACCAAGCGCAGATTTAACCGCGACAGCCCACCTTTAGCAAATACACAATAAGTAGATTTTATCTTATATTTGAATACTCTTTAACAATCGCCGCGACAGTAATGTGAACAAAAAAGGGAGTGAGGCTATTTCGCTCGACAGGCGAGAGGACAGTCGTCTGTCCGACAGGCGGCGCATACAATCCCATCGAGGACGTCTGATGCGTCGTTGGAGATTCTACTTTCCAGGATGTCCATGTAATTGGTTTGCAGGTAGGCGGCCATTATATCACCAATCTCCTGGCAAATGTCATCGTCGGCACCCACAGATACGTCATCAATCTCAATATCGGTCTGAGCAATTTCAACATCGTGCAGCCCGTCTCCCTGTGCCGCATTGGGCGTCAGGTTGCTATCCACTTGCACGGCCACACCCGACAATAACACATCGAAATTACAGGATAGCTGGCCCAGCAGCGGCCCCAAATCCAAAACCGTGTCTATTGGCGCAGCAATTGGCGCCATTCGTATTGTCGACGTCATAGATTGCGGGTCATCCACGCTGTCCACAGTCACTGTCACATCGGACGCTTCGTAAATCACATCACATCCTGCAGCGCCGCTTGAACAGGTGCTGGAAGCGCAAATAGTCACTTCCAGGCCCGATGCCTCAACCGTTTGAGAAGGTATACACATCGTCTCTTTCGAACCTGTTCTCTCATCAAGCCAATCTTCAACGCATAGCACCGGTCCATTCGCAGTCGTCTGTTCACACATGGCTGGCAAAGGTATAGTGTCCGTGTCCTCAGTTTCTGTGTCCTCAGTTTCTGTGTCTCCCGTCTCTGTGTCTCCGGTTTCCGAATCTCCGGTTTCTGTATCCTCGGTCGCCGTGTCCACGGTCTCTGTATCCACGGTCTCTGTATCCACGGTCGCCGTATCCACGGTCTCTGTATCCACGGTCTCTGTATCCACGGTCTCTGTATCTTCGGTCGCGGTATCCTCAGTCGCCGTATCCACGGTCGCGGTATCCTCCGTCGCGGTATCCTCCGTCGCGGTATCCTCCGTCGCCGTATCAATCACTTCTATTCCCTCGGAATCGTGTACCAAATCCCCCATTATCACTTCTTCGCCGTTCTCCAATTCAAACCGAAACGACAGAATAGTTATTTTATCTTCTTCTATTTCTACCGATTGCTCCTTCGAAGATACAAGCTGGGCAGCCATGGTTGTTTTGTCGCTTCGACGAACCAATTGCCAGCCATCACGCAAAGCAGCCGTATACTCCCCTTCCAGCAGGGTCATCTTTACATAGGGTCCCGCGTTGCCATCTCCGGACACCCGATATTTCTGGCGCCCTTTTAAATCCAGTGTCGCGCCACCGAGCAGATACGCCGCACCGGATGCGCTCGTCCCCTGGAGCGGCCAAATCAGCGTGCCCATCTGATTTCCCACAGCGGAGCGACTGCAGCCCACCGCTTGCGAAAGGAGCACCAGCCCCATCAGAATTGCACACAGCAAATATCCAAAGTTCCTACTGTTCTTTGGGCTGATTTTGCCGATTATTTTTCCAGTTCGCAAAAGGTACCTCGTTTCAATCGTCCGGTTTTCATCTGGCATATCGTTTCAATCGTCCACATCACTGGCGTTCACCATCATGAATAATGGAATTAAAAAGGCAATGTCAACGCTCTGCTGTCGATGCAACCAGATAAATCCACACGTGTCCACATTGTTCGGCATATACTTTAACCCGGTCCCCATGAAAAATTAATCGCAACCCTCTTGAAACCAACCGATTACAAGACTATCGTGTTTCTGTTGACCCTTTTGCGTTGTGCACATAAGATTCTCCACATGGACGGGACGCCCAAAAAAGATATCGATGCCGAAATCAGGTTCATCGAAAAGCTCCACCGTTTGGGCGATGACAGGTCGGTGGAACATCTTTCCCGCGGCCTGCTCCTCTCTGAAACACTCACCCCCGAACAGAAAAAGCGTATCCGCAAAGTCATCAACGGCAGCACCCTGGCCGGAAAATTTGTCACTGCACTGTTTGTTGTTGTGGCGCTGGTGCTGTTCTATCTGTACATCAAATACCGGGCGTAACCGTTCGCCACAGATGTGTTGTCGTGAATTTCTTTACTGTGGGTCTCCGATCTGTTCTGGCGGGAAGTAAACACATTTTGTGATATATATGTTTGCCAATCAGGTTATCTGTCCTAAAAAGTGCACTGTAAACACAGGAGACAATCAAAGGTGTATTGGCGAGCAACAATTGGACCAGCGGTGACAATACTTGCGGTCACCCTGCTGTCTGTGGCCTGTAAATCCAAACGAAATGAAATCAGCGCTCAAAACGCAGGTGATGTTGTGACACGCACGGATATGCCTCAAAACGTGGCTGAACGTAATGCGGATGCGCATTCGAGGGTCGCGCCATATCCCTCCCGAGATACGGATTCAGACGCTGCCGCTCCCATACCAAAGAAAGAGGGAGATGATGAAAACAGTGACACCGGTACAAAAATTGATTCGGCGCCAATTGATCTGGCTTCCCGATGCACTCAATTCAAGCGTGGGGTCCGTGTGGGCACCTTGTTTGAGGGAGTATCCGAAGTATCCGGAATGGCATGCAGCACTATTCACCCCAATGTTTTATGGATTCACGAAGACTCCGGCACGGTACCGCTGCTTTAAGGAATGGGGACGGATGGACAGTTGCTTGGCAAATGGCGTTTAGGCAACAATCCGTCTTTACTGTCGATGTATGATTGGGAAGATATTGCTGTTCAGCCGGGAAGCAACGGACCCGGGATTCTGTGGATGGGGGACATCGGCGACAATACCGCCAGGGAAACCAAAGGGCGAGAGGGCAGAAAAAATATCAAAGTGATGCGTGCCATTGAGCCCACTGTTATCGATAACGGCGGCACTGTGCCCGGCACGCTTGGCGACATAACCGTGTTTGAGTTTACTTATCCAGAAAGGCCCTATGACGCAGAGGCGTTGACCATCGACCCCGTCACCGGTGATTTGTATTTCTTTACCAAAGTTCTGGGCGAAAAAGCGCTGGTGTTTGTCGCCAGAGCGCCCGTTAAGAGTGGTCAACTGGAAGAAATTGGCACAATTGACATGCCCTGGATCACTGCAGCGGATTTTACTGCGGACGGCGGGGAACTCATTGTACGCAATTATCTGTTTGCGTTTCATTGGGAACGCGCAGAATCGCAGTCGTGGCGCGAGGTTATTGCCGGAGAACCGACGCCAGTGCCGCTCATATTGGAACGTCAGGGAGAGAGTATTGGCTTTGTTCATGACGCCTCCGGCTTTTTCACTATTTCGGAGGGTCGCTCTGTTCCCATCTACTTTTACGAACGAAATTGCCAGTCCAACGAAAACTACGACGTGGAACCCAATCAGCTCTGATTCCGATTTGGGTTCAAAATCATCACCCATGATAGGTGGTGCCCAAATACAGATGAAAAACAGCAGATTTATAAGGGAAAAAATGGTGCTGCGGGCTTTATGCTTGCGTTTTAATGTTCAATCGCGCTTTTCAAGCGGGGATACATCAGGGATAAACCCCATAAATACATTCAGGTTAATTTGCAGAACTTGATTCTTCGTTTTCAAAAGAGCAGCACCCATCTCGATTTGTAAATGGCAAGAAACGGTCAAACACCAATTGGTGATTATTACTATTTACGCGATACGGACTCCAGCACCCATTTTACGTAATCCGGATTGCTGCCGTTTTCGTCGATGTCAAGGGAAACAATCTCCGGTACTTCGTAGGAATGGAGAGCTTTGAGTCGTTCGATAAGGGAAGGCACTCTGGCTGCCGTTGTCTTCATGATCATCAGTGACTCGGTATCGTCACAGATGTTGCCCTTCCATGTGTAAATGCTTTGTACTGCGGGAACGATATTCACGCTGGCCACCAGCTGCTCCGACACCAGTGTTTTTGCGACTGCCGGTGCTTCATTGGGCGGTATGGTGGAAAGAATCAGTTTCATGTGTATTCGCAAAGAGGTTCAAATTCTGCAGAAAATCAGAGCAATTCCGCTTCGAGATAATCCCCGGCCAGCAATTTTTGAATGACATCTGCCGCTTCCTTGTCGGACAGCTCTGTGCTGTTTACCAGTTCCCGTATGCTGATTTCCTGGTGATTGTACACAATTTGCAGCACATCCAAATCCGGTGGGGACAACAGGGACATTCGAGCGCTCAGCGGCCTTGGCACGGTGACTTTGGTTTCATCGTCGGGCAGCTTGCTCTTCTGACGACGCAATTCATCCAGTTGCCGCAACCCCTCCATGAGAATATGTTCGGTAGGCAAATCGATGGATGAGGAAAAATTCTGTGGCTCGGGTCCCATCAAATCGAAATCGCCTTCTTCCCAGGAGAGAATGCGATACATGGCCTTGAGGGGCTCGAGATTGGGCATGTCGCTGATGGACGCATACACAATGCGCCCCTGATCCAGGTGGATTTTAGCGATAGTGAAATTATGATTGAGCACCAGCGTGCCTGTTTTTTTACTCGTGCTGAATAGCTGAATTAGATCCGGCAGAGGCACTTCGGTGATGGTGCCGCTCATGGATCTGGCGCCGCTGTGCATGGTGGTGCTGCGATTCATACCCGCATAGCCCGCCATGGGCATGGCCGTATGCTGTTGTGTCGGCGCATTCCGCGGGCTGACGGCAGAATTCATGGTGGGCTGGACCGCGCTTACCGACTGGGTCTGATCCGTGGCATCGACCAATTTCATGATGGAGGTTCCAATGAGAATGCGGTCGCCTTTTACGGCAGTGGTTGTCGTGATTTTTTCTCCATTCACAAAGGTGCCATTGGTGCTGCCATTATCGGTCACGCTCACTTCGTCGCCGTTCACCATCATCAGGGTGTGCCGCCGGGAGACCATGTCCTCCATCAGAACCACGTCGGCATCGGAACTGCGACCAATGACCGTTTCCTTGCCATCTTCCAGTATATGTTCTTTCCCCTTGTACTTTCCGGAGATAAATCGCAACGCGAGCTTTGCCATACCTAATTGAGACCTTTTATATGATTAACGCCAACAGTGATATTACTCAGTTTCCCGTTCATGTAAAAACTTATTTTGCAATATAGTACAAAACTGGTCGACAAACCAGAAATTTGAAAACAGTGAATGATTTCCGTTCATTCCATATGCATCAATTGACGACACGACGCTGTTCGACGTAACCCCAACCCGTCTGGAGCGTTATCTTTGTCTAATCTTCACTGCAACGGTGTCGCACCAACATTTGCAGCGCGCACACAATATTACGCACACATGAGTGCGCCCCTGCATGTTGGGGCAGGCCCCTGTATCTGCCCTGACCCGAAATTTTTGATTTAAAGCCGTTTTTCAACCGGCGTCAAACGCAGTGACTACTTTTAGTGAATCGTCGGTGTTTTGTTTGAAATGGACAATTTTTTCCACCAGATTACCGGAATCCGAAGGGCTGCAAATCACCACGATATCAAAAATCCGCGTAAACGTGGTCACAGCCAGAGAAGGCGCCTCCGAGATGGAGAGAAATCCCGCTCTGAGCGACAGCGCCAAATCGCCGCCGCTGCCCAGGGGCACATCTGCGATGATTGGGGTGCCTTTGGCCGCCATCTGAAAAAGGGCCGGCATTTCTGTCCAGGAACCAATGCGCGCCATCAGACGTTGGGCGCCAAAATCATGCACCGCCTGTGTGAGTTCTGTCATCATTCCCGTATTTCCCTGTCCCGGGGGAAGATTAAAATGAAAGTGATTGTCGCTCTCTATCTGTATCAGCGGAAGGGGTTCCACCACGGCCACACGCTCTGCAGTGCATTCATCGAGAATCTGTTCCATCAGCATCAGTCTGGACAGAGCGCTGTCCCCCAGAATGGCGATGCTGCCACCGCTTTCAAGAGCGAATCGGATGGGCGCCATGGCACTGTCGGGCATCGTTTTCGTTTTTTGTCTGTAAATCACCACAGCAGGTAAATGCGTGTTGCGCGCCGGCTGATACGCGATGAGGTCTCCCGTTTCGAGACGAAATCGACCGCCGCTCATCGCCGCGACGGTGCGACTGCCGGGAAGTCCTGCTATCAGACAGTGCAGCGCGGCGGCCAGCTGTCGCTCCGTGGTAAATTCCTCTGGAGGGGCCACCACATTCCCTTTGGCTACCACCTGCACCCGATGCTGACCGTTGATTCTGATTTCATCAATATCCGGATTGTTCAGCAAGGTCGCCAGAGGCCCAAGGTCCACAATGGATAAGAAGGTTTCCATGAACAGCGAACCGCGGGTGTAGTCTTCGGGCAGCTGTTTTGCCTCTGCAAGTCTGGAAATCATTGGTTTCAAAATCTGTCGGACACGGCCGGCCACCACCGGATCCGCCACGTTGGGCAGCGTGGCGCGATCCATCTGCCGTTCTTCAATGGCTACAAAATCAATCAGCTGTTCCACCGGAGCATTCAGAGGCGCCCGTGAGCTGCGCAGATGAAACGGTCCTGGATGTTCGGTTTTGGATTTACCGGGCGAAAACTGAAAGTTCGATTTGATTTCCGGCAACGCCGAAATATCAATGGATGTCAATGTGTCTTCGTCGTCGTCCATCTGCTCCAGCGTCAGTGGGGTGGCGCCTCCAAAGGACTTCGGGGGCGGCACCGATTTGCGCCCTTTGGGCACCGGCGAGGGAATGGACGGTCTGTCCGAACTGATCACCGGGATATCCGGAGAGGAGGGCTCATCATTTTCATTCATGGAAACCGACACGATAAACTCACCCAGATAGACTTTGTCGCCAGGCTCCAGAGGCGTGGGCCCGGTGATTTTTCGACCGTTCACGTATGTCCCGTTGGTGCTGCCAATGTCGGTTACTGTGAACTCTTTGTTAATCAGCTGAATCTGCGCATGCTTTTTCGACACATTGCCCAGCGGCAACACGATATCGTTGCCTTGCAGTCGGCCAAGGGTCACAGCGGACTTGGTGCACTCAACCAATTTTTTCTGCCCGCCTTTTTCGGTTATCGATATAGTAAACATATGGTTACTCCTGCTTAACGGGATTTCGGAAACCAGCCAAAAAACATTTCCAGTGCGGCTCGTCGATCGCTTTCCAGATAATCAAAGTTTATGCCACGGTCATTTATTTCCCAAAACTCCCTGGTGCGAATGCTTTTGAGCTCCTGGCGAATGGAACTCAATCGACTGGGCAGTTCATCCTGCATATCCTCAAATATGGTGCGCGCCAGCGATTGTGCACCCTCCACCAGATAAAACGTGGCCAGCTTTATCTGAGCCTTGCGTACACCCCTCAAAGATGCTTCAAGAGAATGGTCTGCTTCGGCTTCCTTGTCCACTTCCAGAAAAATGTCCAGCAGCTGCTTTTTCACAGGGGTGTCCAGTCGATAGGCCAGCTCGTTCAAATCACACAGATCGTATGCCGCCGTTTCCAGCACAAACGGCAGCCCCATGGCAAATCCCAATTGGCCATAGTACTTAAATCGCCGGGCAATATCCACCGCTATCAGTGATTTACGGCTTTCGAGCACAGTTTGTGCCAACAGCCGATACTGGTTGAGAATATTGTAGGCGGTACGCACATCCCGGGCGTTGATGGTGGCCCGCATATATGTGTTAAAAAACTTCACGCATAGCGAAACAATCTGCTCATTATCATTTTTAAGCGCCTGCTCCGCGATGCGACGGGTATTGATTGCCAGCAGGTAATTGATATCCCGCATACGATTAAGGGATTCGCCATACAGCATCTGATACTGGCGCAGTATTTTCATCTCCAGCCAGTAGTTTTTGTGCTCAATATCGGCAAGCACGTCTTTTTGCATGGAGACAAAGTCGGGATTATCCCGCATATGAGTGGTCAGCGTAAACCACTCCGCATGCAGCTTTGGTTTAATTTCCAGGTAGTCGCAGGTAAGACGTCCCAACGCATCAACCGCATGCATGCACACCACTTTGTCCTTGCTTTCGATGGCGCCACTGGCCACATCAGACAGCTGTTCAATACCGCGTACGCAATTGCTCTTCATGCGGTCGGGAAAACGCTCGTCCACACCGCCTTTTTCAATCGCGTGAAACACCGACGCGGCCATGCGATCGATGATGTTGTGAGGATTTAGAAAATTAAAAACAAACGCAAAATAGGGCAGCAGCAAAATAAGGCAAACCGCCACGCACACGATAGTTACCACGGAGCCCACATGGGGAACCATCTGATTGGAGGTGGTCACGGTGACCCACAGGCATAGCATGCCGGTCACTACAAAAAAGCTCAATATGCCGATGTTCACACCCGAGGCCATAAACAAATCCGTGATGCGCGCGGTATAGCGGTTGGACGCCAGCTCTACAATAATGGCCACCACCGTAATGGAAACGCCCAGAATACCAATAATCACCTCGGGCAATCCACTGACCGCGCCGTTTTGGATGGATTTGAAAAAAATGTCGGTAAAGGAAACATCATCCCTTGAAAAATCAAACATCGCCGTGACAAAACACAGCAGCGCACTGATGGAGCCAATGGAGAGCAGGGCAATAAGTGGACCGCCGGTAAACGTTTTAATGGCCTGATTGTTTTTCATAGCCCATGCAGCGTACCTGCAAGATTACAGGCGGTCAACTCATTAGAAATTCATTTCCAATGGTTTGTTGTGTACCGGTTCAATGCCAAATCCACTGAACAAAATGAACTTTCTACATCATTTTCCAACGATTTTTCCCAAGGGCAACGTTCTTTTCGTCCGAGGTGTTTTCGACAACCCACTTTAGCGTTTGAATCACCATGTCATCACCAGGCGTGTTTTTTTTGTTAATACACCTTGCTGCGGCATATTGCACCCGGGGCTTTAGCTCCTGTTTTTTGGGTTTTTGCTGGGGGGAAAACGATGGTCACAGAGGTTACGCTCTACACCCTCGCGGAAATGCTGCGTCGAGCAGGTGCGTGATCTCGCTGTCTCACAATTTGGAGATGAACTCCCAGGCCAGCGGCGGCATGAACGCTTTCAGGCCATCATCACCCGGTGACCCATCGCTCACACTCGACGGGGTGTGTGCGCCATCGAATGTGCACACCTTGACCGGATACCCTTCAGTGCAGCCCTCGTAGTCGTAGCAAAGGTGATTGTTGCTTCCACGCGATGCTGTCTGGAGGTCATTGGGCACTGTGCAGCCGTTTTCTTCGGCGTGAGCGATGGAGCAGTACTTGCCGCCCGTCCGGTTGCCATCGTTGTTGACCCAGGGACAGGTTCCGTCGCTCATGCCTGTGATAGAGAAGTAGGCCACCGCGTCGGCGCTGTCGGTCGGCTGGGTGAAGTTATAGTTCGCCGGCGCCATCGTGATTGCGCCGCGCAGCTTGTCGGCGCGCCCCAGCGAGAGGGCGTGGCTCATCATTGCCCCAAAGCTGAAACCAGTTGTGAATACTCTGCTTTCGTCGACGCACAGATTTTTGGTGATGTGTTCAAGCAAGGTGTCGAACAGAGCGACGTCCCGATCGTAATCCCAGGGGAAATTGCCGATGCCATCAGGGGCAACGAAAATGGCAGAGTCTCCAGCCTCTTTCGCTGCGCGCTGAAGTCCGAAGTACGCGTAGTGTTCAGCATCGAAGTTGGGACCATTGTTGGCCGGATACTGACCGACGGCATTTCCATTCGCGGAACCATAGGCCTGGTGCCAGGAGAAGATCAGTCGGTATGGGTGGCTGGGATCGTAGTCCTCAGGAATGTCGATGATGAAGTCGCGATTCCCTCCGCTGTTGATGCTGAGCCGAGTCGATGTTGCAAGCCCCCCCTGGACCGACGAGCCGCCTGCTGTGATTGTCTGCGCACCGTCCGCGACGCCACATCCAATGCTTGGGACCACGTCGGAATCCGTATCCATGTCGGATTCCGTGTCGGAATTCGTGTCGGTATCGGAATCTGAGTCAGTATCAGCGTCGGAATCCGGATCCGAATCCGAATCCGTGTCGGCATCGGAATCTGAGTCAGTATCAGCGTCGGAATCCGAATCCGAATCCGAATCCGTGTCGGAATCCGTGTCGGCATCGGAATCTGAGTCAGTATCAGCGTCGGAATCCGAATCCGAATCCGAATCCGTGTCGGAATCCGTGTCCGAATCGGCGTCGCTCTGTGAATCGGAGTCTCCTTTTTCAGTTTCCTTTGTGCATCCCAGGGGGAAACAAAGTCCGAAAAAGAAGAGCAAATAAATAAAGTGTGTTGCGTATTTCATTAGTGTCTCCCTTTTAGAGTTATAGGAGGAAGTGCTTTTTCCAATGGAAAAGCAGGCGGAAAATAATGATTTTTAGCCCTAAAAAAACGCCATTTTGGTTCTACCGTTCATTCAGCTTAATTGCCGATTTTTCGTTCGCGTTCAGATTCAAGCTTGTGACAACAGCGCTACTTGCGGAAAAAGTGCAACAGCCATAGTGAAAAATGTTGAGTTTCACTGTAATAATTTTCCTTCGTCGGGCTCAAGGCGCAGCATGCACATCATTGTGATTACCGTTCCCCCAAAAAATCCTGATGAAAACCAGGCGCCTTCAAAAGAATAAGTGAATTCCCCCCAGGGAGGAAGCCGTGCGGGCATGGGGACCGGTGGTTCGGAAGTCTGGATTTGGCAAATCCCGCTGGGCCGATTCCATCAGGTATTGTGATGAACTCGTACTGAATGCGAAGGATGACTGGCGGTTACCCAATGTTAATGAATTGAGAACATTAAACCAAGGGGTGTGCAAACACTGCCTGGGGAAGCGACTGCCTGGGGGATGCTGTTGATTGTTTTGAACCTGAATGTCGAAGAGGTGACAACGGTGCGCCATATGGTCTGGGCGATGGTCCCACAGGGGATGGTTGCTATTGGCCGGACGCCCTTGTCGGGGGGTGTGGTTCACATTGGTCCAGCTCTGAGCAATCGGATAGTGTCAATGTGGCCTGGACTATCAATTTCCATGGAGGAGTTATCTCCGACAATCCAACCAGCGGTTCAAACTATATTCGCTGTGTGCGGGGTCAGATGTAGCTTGTAGTGCTGTTGGGGAAGACCTGGACTTTGCCAGGCCATTATGGGTTTTCCTTACACACACCGTTTCGGTCGCGGACGAGACTATTGGAACCATCCTGTTTTTTTGTGAGAGTGATTTGAGGAAAGTCCTGTTTCGTTATTTACAGCTACGCAAATGAACCTCTCTTTTTGTCGAACTTTTCAATTCTTTACGGATTTCCTCGGCCGAAGGCTACGGAGGGCAATTTGCTCCTGACGGTTGGTTGCACCAGGGGATAAATGCGCTGAGTGGGCTTGCACGACAGGAGTCAACACGTTATCAACAGGTCACCGGTGGGACAACATTCATCAAAAGAAATGTCATTGGCATAGGAGTCATGTGGAACAATAGACGGGTTTCACAAAACACTGCGCACGCGCTACTGAAAGAACAGTTCCGGGGTTGTGTTGTATACCGGTCCAATGCCGGATGCACCGCTTTGGTTCACTAAATCCACCGCATTCAGGTAATAATATGGAGATGTCGATGAGCTGCTCGATACAAAAAACAGAACACCGCTGTCGGGGCTGAACTTTAGAAATCGGTCCGACGGATATGAATGTTCATATACACCTGAATCCATGTACGCCACATGGTATGTCAGCGTTTTCAGGTTGGCCAGATATACGTTTCCTTTAAATACCGGGTCCGTGCCGCTGTAATCTGCCACATACCCCACAATGGCAGCCAGCTCCCCATTGGGACTCATTTGAAGGTGGGTAACGGCTTCTTCACCCATATCCGGACTGATTTTCACGGGCAAAGACAATTCACCCGCAGCCACGGAGGCACCGTACACCGCATTGGTGGATGCCGCCAAAAGGCGCGACCCATCGGGACTCAATCCCCCAAAGCGCGTCAACTGTTCTGCGGCCACACTCATGTGCGCTTCTTTGTAGGGGATAGTGGATAAATCGGAATATGTAATCTGGTCCAGCGCCGTGTGCTCCAAAAACGCCACCGACTGACCGTTCTCATCCCAGTGCACATTGTAATCACAGGCATAACCGGTACTGCGCGCCACATCAATTGTGTTGCTGCCGTCTTCCACGTCAATAATCGCGTTACCCCGTGTGGCCTCGTCCGGAATGAACATCCATTCGTAATTGGCGCTATGGGCCGCGCAGTAGCCACAGCCATCGCCCACCATTGTGGCGTTGTCGTTCGCGTACACCACATAGTGCCGCCAGCTTTGACACGGGCCGGAGACGGTCGTTTGCAGGGAAATGGCCAGTGCCTGTCCGTGGGGCGAATTGAAGTGATCGGTAAGCAGCGCGTAGGCAGTGCTGATGCTCCCCAGCGCTGATACGGCTCGTTTGGATGCGGTGTCCACCACATTGTCCTGAATATCCACCAGCCAGGCTTCCGTTTTTCCCACCACCAGCAGAGTATCATTGTCGACCGGCGCCGCCCATGCACCCTGAGCCGTCATAGTCACCGTACCCACTTCCACCAGCGCGTTACCGAGGGTATACCAGTGAACCATCATGGCGGCTGCATCGTATTCCACTGTGAAACCAATTGACCGGCTGTCCGGAGTCCAGGTGGGCAGCGTAATGTGTTTACCCGAAACAATAATGACCTCTGTCCCTGGCCCTTCGTCGGATATTGGCACCAGCACGAGTTCATCGGTGGTTCCGACGTCCCGCGTGTACAGGAGATACCTGCCATCGGGTGAAAAGCCATACAGGGCGGGAGACGCGCCACTATCGGGCCAATCGTAAACCGTAAAGAGCTGTCCCGTGGCTGGAAATGTGATGTCCATCAGTTTCACATCATGGGTGTCACTCAAATAGGCCATCCATTTATTTCTAAGGACTTTCCATTGAAAATTCTGTGTGGTTTGGGTGTCCCCCGCATCGGTCACTTTCACTGAAAAGGTGAAGTCGCCCCCTTTTGCAGGGCGGCCGTGCAGTTTGCCATTGGTAACTTCCACGCCTGTGGGCAGATTACTGCCTGCTTCCACTGTCAGCGCATACGGTGGTTTGCCACCGGCGATGGTGAATTCAAACTCAAAGTCCTGATTATATTTCCCATCGGGGATTTGCGCCGGCTGGAACACCAGAGGGGCAATGACGTCGGATTCGCTTTCGGATTCTGTGTCTCCTTTGGCTGTGTCAGTGGTTTGCGTATCTCCAGTATCGGAATCGTCGGTGCCGTTGGCGGTTGTTCCGGTATCTGTTGACACGGTGTCCTGCGTGTCCGTTTGTGACGCTGTGTCTTTATTGCCTGTACCACTGGCCGTGTCGGAAAGCGTATCTGCATCCGTTTGCGTCCCGGATTCTGTATCCTGCCCGGTGCCACTGTCTGTTGAGAAAGCCGAATCCCCGATCCCCGCAGAATCCGAATCGGTGGCGGTGGCCGTATCGGGCGCTTTCAAATCAAAATCGGAAACGCAACCACTGATAAGAAAAACCATCCACACGCTGCAAAACAATCCACATATTTTTATCATCTCATTGTCCTTTTAAATGCTGGTTCCAAAAATTGGCCCGAAATTAAAATGTTACACCCAACCCGGTGGCGGGCGCCCAACTGAAACGGCTCTTTTTGACGCGTTTTGCATGCAGAATCAGCAGCACTGTGCCAGCGGCCAGGCAGGCGCCCCCCGCAATGAACCCCACTTTCAAAACAATGGAATCCGTCCAGGCGTCATCGTGGCTTTTTTTGGCCATGTTAAAATCGGTGAGCAAACCACTGGTATTGAATTTGTCCCTGTATTTCTCCCAGTTGTCGTTGTCGTCGGCAAACTTTTTCGAATATATCCCGCCAAGTGTCACTCCCGCCACGCCCAGCACCGCAGAAACAATACCGCCCACCAGCAACCCCTTTTGGGGCTTTGAAACGCGAGGTAACTGCCGTTGAGGTGTCTCTTCTTTGGGGGCATTGTCGGCAGCGGAGGGTTCGGGTGTCATGGTGATTTCGTCCGCAACTGATTTGGCGCCTGTGGCACTGTCATCGCCATCGCGCACGGTCACCTGTGTGGTCATCCCGCCCGCCACCGTGACTTCCGTCTCCAGCAGTACCACGCCTTCTTTTTCGACTTTCACCGTATGGGTGCCAATGGACACGCGCACCGGTCCCGGAAGCGGCACTACACCGCGCGGGGCGTTATCCACATACAGCACCGCATCAGAATCCGCAGTGACAGCCACTGTTCCCACCAACATGCGCAACCGCCGGATTTCCGACATCACCTCGTCGCTGCGACTATCAATTATTTCGTCGCCCCCTTCGGCCAGGTATTGCTCGAACGCCTCAATGGCCAGACCGTACCGTTTGGCCGCTGTCTCCGCCTGGGCAATATTGAACAGCAGCCGCCAGGTGGGCGAAATATCGTAGGCCCGCCGAAATGCCTCGGCCGCTTCCAGATACTTTTCCCCGGTAAACAGCTCGCGTCCTTCATCGAAAGCCATTTTGGCGTGCGTTTTTTTTACTTCAGACGCGTCTTCGGGAATCCCCTGAGCTCTGGTTGAAACCGCTCCAAAGGTGATTACCAAAAAACACAAATAAATGACGTATCCTCTCATAAGCATTCATCTTTCCAACAGGTGATGTCAGTACAGCAACGGTTCACAGACGGCGATTATCGCTTCCATAAAAAAAAATCAATATCAGATACAACCGGATTAAATCAGATACAAAAATGCGTGCCCGATTCAGTGTCATTAAATACTTACACCAATAATGAGAGTGAATACAAGATCGTCATACAATATTCCGTTTTTTTCACCAGGAGAGCGGATTCACCAAAGCCATACAATGATGAGCGAAAAGCAAAAAGAGATTATCTCAACTGTTACAGTGCCACCATCTGACGCAAATCAGTTGGCGGGCGTATTCGCCGGCGCCCATTTGTCACTCGCGGCAAGTGCACCACACAATGAGTTGCAGATGAGGCAGTTTTCACAGACAACCATTGCCTTGTATTCATAGCACAGGATGATTTTTAACGGACGTTCTCACAGGATCACCGATGGTTTTTGGAAGCGAACAGTGCAGAACCCCAAAATACAATTTGGAAAATTATAGGTAAATAGTCTGAATCCTGTTGTCAGCCATTTGAAGGTGCATTATAAGTTCCCCGAAACGGGCGTTTAACTCAGCGGGAGAGTGCAATCCTCACACGGTTGAAGTCACTGGTTCAAATCCAGTAACGCCCACAAAAGAGGCCGTCGGCAGTTTGCCTGCGGCCTTTTTGCTTATGTAACGCCGCCTGGGTTTCCCGATTATTCTTCCAAACACAGAAATTGATATTCGACAGCGTCAAACGCTCCCGAATTTTCGGGGATCAGTGTGGATTGACTCAACGCCAGGGATTTGGCGTTGCCGGGTCGCCCAGCAGGTTGAAGGTGGCTATGGCGTCGACGGAGGGAATTCCAGGTTGCCCGGCAAGTTGGTGTTTGGCATTGTACAGCGCCTCGCCAATCGTTTCTGCAAGGCCAGACGCCAACTGATAATTCACAGCGTACGACAGGCTATCGACGGACGCGGGTTGCGACAGGCTCGAACTGGCCACCGCAGCCACTGCGCCACCTTTGGGATTGCTCACAAATGCCCAGGCCAGCGAGTCATCCCATGGGCCCGTAAAGGCGCCGTCAAAACACGACCAGGACAATAGAACAAACAGCCGTTCGTTGGAAAGCGCTCCCACACTGGATACGGTTGCAAGCTCGGGCGACGATGACCATCCGCTCAGGAATGCGTGACCGTTGAAATTCACCACATCCAGTCCTCTGTCGACGGCGTTTACGAAATCAGCGGCCGCATCGAAGGCGTCGTCCCGATACAGTCTCACCGCGCTTCGCGCGTCCAGCCCCGTCACTTCAATCTGCATCTCTGCCGCAGATTCAAATACGCCCACTTTGTTTTGCGACACATTTTCGTCCCGATCGGCGATAAACAAACTGAGACCGGCGCCGCCGCCTCTCCATCCAATAATCTTGTCGACCACCCCATTGGCTTCTTCAACCGTTTCCACCGCGAGTCGGCCAATGGAAACTCCCAAAAGTCCATCCACATAGTAGCCGTCTGAAGCGGCTTCGTAGTTGTCCGCGAGTGTTTTATGAAACGGCGCAGGAACAAAATCCTCGTTGCCCAAACCAAGGTATCCCAGAGGATCCACAGATGCAGCGCCCATCAGCAGGACATAGCGGGGCGCCTGTCGCCAGACGGCATGCGCCGTTGCAATGAGATTCCGAATGGCGCTGGGATGTTTGTTTCCGTAATTGAACGCATTGTAGGCGTCGTCCGTTGTCACAATTTTTACGGTGAGACCATTGCCGCTATGAAAAGCAGCCATTTTTTTTGCTGCATGCGTAAACATCGGATGGGTGATAATCAGATAATCTGCCTGGTTGTTCCGACTTGCAAGGGGGCTCTTCGCCGGGAAAGGGTCGCCGAGAGACGGTTCCAGGGCATCTGACAGCGACACTAGAAGCAGTTCCTGTGTTTTGCCACTTTTGTTTCGCCGAGTCGGTGGATTGAACACAATACCGTCCGGATTTTGGGGAGTTGTCCTAAACCCCGTCAGTTCCACGGGATGGCTGTCGTCAGAAACATCAAACAACCGATATGCAGAGCCGGGAATCAATCCGTCAACTTCAACACACTGCCCCGCTGGCGCTTTAAAATAGAGTCCCTCCGGTAATGCGCGAAGCGGCCGTTTCATCGATACAGTCACGCTATCTATCCAAAGAAGATCTATCGTGCCGGTGTTGAGAATGCTGAGCGCCAGGGTATTTTCGCCCTCCTTTAGTATCCCCGCCGGAACAGTGGCAGACAGGTGGGTTTTGTCTCGCCCTTCCCACTCAAATACGTCGAGAGAAACGCCATTCACAGAAAGCTGCGCGGTATGATCCATCCCCACAACGTTCGCCAGTCCTGCCACCGATACAGAAATCGTCGCTGCGTCGTCAGTAACTGCGGTCAAATAGAAGTTGACTTTTGCGGGTACTCCCACAAATGCCATAGCCCACTGGAAGGGATCGCCAGACGGTGTGCTGACGTTGTACAGATTGTTCTGCGCAAATGGGATGACATCCTCATACTGGCGAACAGGGCTATCGCATCCCAAAAGGGACACCCGTTTGCGGCGCATTTTTTGCGGCGTGCCCCGGGACAGCACATATGCCTGAGCGTCGGTATATCGGTTGGCCGCCACTGTTCCCAAAAAGTAAATGCCTTCCTGGCCCATCAGCGTGGGAATACTTTTTCCATTTCGCATCACGCGTATCCCACGCTGCACCCTGGAGCGCTGCCCCAGGGCGGTCCCAAGGGCGTCATATGCCACGAACTGAAGCCCGTCCACGTCCACCTCGGCGCTCACCGCCATTTTACCATTGTATGCCTTCTTTGGGGAAACGGCGGCCATACCAAACAGTGTATGCAATCTGTCCATCACAGATGCAGTTTCTTTTTGCTGCCACAGCGCACTTGCGCCTCGGGAACGCCATGTGGACGACCCGCGCATGAAAAAATCTTCGCCCGTTGCTTCCATAATTGAATGAGACGTGATCTTTCCACCGTACGCCACATCGTCAATTCGGTACATATTCCCCTTTTTACCCATCACATCAAAGAAGCTGTATCCTCTGCCAAAGGCGGAATCCCCAAGGCCGGGAATGGGAATATCGTTCAACCGTTGCCAGTTTCTGCCGGTCTTCCGGTACACATGGAAGCCGGCATTGCGTCGCTCCGCACCGGTCTTCCAACTAAGCAATACTCCCCCGCTATCCAGCGCCACCGCCCAATGGGCCAGCATCCGAACAGAAAGCGGTTCAACATCCTCTTCTGTGCCGTCGTAAATGATAAAGCCGTTGTCACCTTCGCCCGGTTCAGGCGCATTATCTGTTACATTCACCAGACCCGAAGTTGAAACGGAAATGCCGATTGTATCGTTGGTATAATTAAGCCCCAGGAGGTCGTAGGGGATAGAAAACTCTGCGAAGCTTCCGGACCAGGCGAAATCCCCGCCCGCTGGAATCAAATCATCGGTCAGCTCCAGCGTTACGTCCGTAAATCCGTCGAGGTCTGTGTCCAGATTTAAAAAGAAATCTATATCGAAACCAAGATAACGGGGATTCACAGTCCCGGATACTTCCACCGCCACGTACAGGTTGCCATTTGATGGATCGGACGGATTGTCGATATTGTCATCCGTCACCCAGACATTCACAATATCCCTGTGCTCGAGAAGACCAAAGAGATAGTCCATATCATCGGCGTCCGCATATGTCCAGGCATCCTGCGGCCAGTCCGACATATCCCCATCAATTGTTGGGGTCGCATCCGCCAGGGAGTTCAGGGAAAACAGAAACCCAATTGAAACAAAAGAAAAAATAGAAAACTTGAGCATGCAGATTCCTCAAAGTGGCCGGTTACATTTTCGCAACCGGGTACCAACATAGCATAATAATTTACTCACATGGTAATAACTTTTTAAAAATTCTACCTATGCCAGGGGGCCGTGTGGGTTCCTGTGGGTTTAAAAGCGTGTGGGAAGATCGCTTTTTTTTAACTGTAGGTCGGGCATGCGGGCTCATATGGGTACGCGTTCAAATTTTAACGGGAAGAAAAAAATTTTTAACCGATTGGACTTATTGAATCGAAGCACACGACCATTGGCCGCACGACAGGGTAGAGCGGAAGAACTATATTGGATCTGGTCATTTCCCCGTTTCCACTGGCAGGCCTGCGGACTTCCACGCGCGAATTCCGCCTGCCATGTTGTGCACGTTGGTATGCCCCTGCTCGCGCAGTGCATCTGTTATACGACCGCTGCGATTCCCGCTGCGACATGTGACGAAAATGACTTTTGCGTCAATAAATTCGGACTTTCGCTGAAGCACCTGTCCCATGGGAATGTGCTTCACCCCTGAAATATGGGCATCCGCATATTCATCGGGTTCCCGCACATCCAGCACCACCACACCCTCTTTGCCTTTCATGGCGGCCACTGTGTGGACCGATACTTCTTCGCCAAATTTTTCAGGATCGGTCTGCGCCGGACCAAATGCGGCGGAGGATGTGCATGACACCCACATGCCAATCCCCAACGACAGAACCAAAACAGCCAGTTTATTAAATATCATTTTTAGCTTTCCTTTTTTTTTTCATATTACCAAAACTCCTCTCCTTCGCCATGCATATCCCCATTTAAAGGAGTCACCGAACAACGCTGCAGTGTCACGTTAATCTGGTATTAATATGTCAATTAATAGTTGTTGTGCCCTACTGACAGGAGAATCCAACACTGATACAATCTGCACAATCGTCGCAAACTTACAACCCATTCGTTTTTTGCCATATGGGGTCCTGAATGATGGTTTATAAAATATGTATTCTGCAGGTGTTTCTTACTTTCATGGTGTGTACCATCGGCTGTGCCCGCGTGGCGCCGGTGGGGGGAACCAATGATTCCGATACCCGTGCGCTGCCAGGAGATACAGACACCGGAAGGACACAGCAAACGGATAACCTGATTGTCGCCAGCGACACTGACAGCCAGGCAGCAGTGCCGGATTCGACTGGGGATTCATTCGGTGACAGTGCGGGGGGGGCAGACGGTGACATCATTTTGAAAACCGATACAGAAACAGATACGCACGAATCAGAACGGGACTGCCGTTATTGCAGCTGGACGCAGGTCTGCAATGACGTTTTGAACATATGTGAATGCCGGTTACCTTTTGCGGGACCGGATTGCACCCTATGCGACACGGCTGCCGGTTATGTGACATCTCCTTTGAATGATGATCAATGCGTACAGTCTCGCTGCTATGAGTGCCTTCAGCGGGACAGCTGTGCAATTCTTTCCAATATCGAAAACGACTGTGGGTGTAAAAGTGGGTGGAGTGGGCCCAAATGCGAATATCACTGGACAGTGATTGTGCCCCCGGTCACTCAGACAAAAGAGTTTCGCGAGACAGTGCGGCTGGCCATTGGCCGCAATGATGAGAAGTGGGTGAACATCTCCGGCCGGCTTTTTTATTTCGATGATGGCAACACCCCACCAGAACCATCGGACGACAGCTGGATTTTTGTACCCACCCCGGCAGTGGAGGGCAGAAATACGATAGTAACCGATATGGTACCCAACCCGGGTGGTGGAATCTGGATTGCCACCCGCGTGCTTTTGGAATCCCCATACAACTTCAGTTCGCAACTGCATTACCTTTCCATTGGCGATATTCATCAGGCCAACGACGATCAGTGGATGACTTACGATACGGGCGCCCTGTTCGCCAGTTGCCTTAAACTGAACGCCATGGACGACACCGGGGCGCTCTGGCTGACCAACTGTGTGCACAAACCCGGAGTCTTCGTTGATCATCTGGGCGTTTTGCATCCGTCGGACACGCCATTCGACGCAAGAGATGACAATCTGGTGACCTGGTCATTCACTGCCGGCGACCTTCCTGCGCGTCCCTATTTCGCAGGGACGGGCATCGGAAATGGCGTATGGTTCAGCGATTTCTATCTGCAGCAACGCGATGCGTCCACAATTGGTCCAGGGGATGCTATCCAGGGGGACTTTGGCAGTGTAAGCGATGTGAAATTAGACTCCCGCCAAAACGCGTGGTTAAGTACTTATAATTTACACAGCGGAGAATTTTTTGTGCGCTACCTGAACGACGGTGGGACGCCCCTGAGCACAGACGACGATGTTATTGTGGATTACACCACCGCCGATGGTCTGGCGGAGACCACCATTAATCACCTGGCCATTGACGGCTATGACGTTAAGTGGATTTTGAATGCATCGCCAGGTCAAAATGAACCATGGGTACTGCAGCTGAATGACAACGATACACCCCGTTTAAAAGACGATGACACGTGGTGGGCAATGTCCTATCTGGATGACATAGTGGATGAGCACGGCGGTCGCATTTACAACATGGCCGTGGATAACGAATCCAACCTGTGGTTTGCAGCGGATTTTGGAATTGTCTATCTGCAGGTTTACCGATAATTTCATTGGTTGGGGTTATCGCAAGATACTAGATTTTTAGAAAAATATTGTAGGGCGGTAGTTTATCTGCCGCCTTG
>JAFGQN010000201.1 GCA_016935665.1 Deltaproteobacteria bacterium
AACGAGCCGTCCTTGCTTTCAATGACGGACAAAAAAATGGGACAGGTCCCGTTTATGCTTGACGGGGACCCTGTTCATGGGAGGTATCAATGGACGGAAAAATATTGAGCACCAGCTTTTTACCCGCGAAGTCGTTTAAGGTTACTTCGGAAAGATCCTGTTTCACGAGCGTAAATGCCGGCGCGGCCGCACCCACCTTTGGCAACATCCCAGCAGTTTCAAATGGATTTCCTTTTAAAGTCACAGTAGCCATGTTTGTTCTCCTGTCTGACATAAAATCATCGGTTTGTTTCAAGCGCATTGGCATAAAACACCAACGGCTATTAAAATCTGTTTCCACAAGACTTATGGATTAACAGAACTATACAGAATAAAAGGGAAATTCAAAGCTTTCCGCACAAAAAAGCGGAGGACGTTCAGGCGTTTTGCACCATAAATCGAATGATTTCACCGGCGATATCCTTGCCAGTGGCCATAGTGATGCCTTCCAGGCCGGGATTGGCATTCACCTCGATGACCCGGGGGCCCTCCTTGGTGCGCAGAATATCCACACCGGCAACATCCAGACTGCAGGCCTTGGTGGCGGCCATTGCCAGCGTTTTTTCGTGATCGCTCAAATCGGCCATGGATACCTTGCCCCCGAGATGAAAATTGGAACGGAACTCACCCCGCTGTGTTGTTTCCCGCGCCATGGCGCCGATGATGCGATTTCCCACCACGAACACCCGAATGTCCTTCCCGCTTGCCTCTTTTACATATTGTTGCAGTACGATGGGTTCACCGTTGTCAAACATTTCGATAATGGACTTTAAGCCGCGCTTACTTTCCACAATGGCCACGCCTTTGCCCTGGGAGCCGGAAGGTGTTTTGAGAATAATGGGAAATCGTCCAATATCCTTCAGTGCCGCATCCAGGTCTCCGGCGTGACTGACCACATAGGTTTTGGGAATGGGAATATTATGCTCGGTGAGCACCTGCAGATTCCTCAGCTTGTTTTTTGCGTTCATTACCGCTTCTTCCCGGTTGAGCACGTGAATTCCCATGAGTTCGAACTGCTTTATGAGTGTCCTGCGAAACTGCAGTTTGGCGCCACTGAGATTGGCACGTACAAACAGAATCTGAATATCCGCCACATTGTGTCCGCGGATCACCACCTGCGGATGATTGCCGAATTTCATCTGGCAATCCATATCACTGAATATCCGCAGTTCGTGCCCCTGACTTTCGGCTGCGGCAATGAGTAAATCGTGCGCCTTTTTAGTTGTCGCCGAAAGCGCATCCGGCCTTGTAAAAACGAGCATATGAAGCAACATACCAAACACTCCTTTTGCGAAGGTATAATCGGCGAGCTTATGGAACGTTTTTAAAAACAGTAAAGAGAAATATGAGCTAAAAACATTTCCAAAACACATTACCATCCCGTCATCAAGTGACTCTTTTATCCTGCGGTTCCAGATAAATTCCAAATGGTCGGTCCCCCCCAAAAAATCCTGCGGGACATGCAACAGCGCTAATCCGTGTGATTTGGTGTGAAATATTCAACCACCTGTAATTGTTGACTTTGACGTTGAATAAACGATTATTCATACTAGAATACGTTGGTTGTTCAACCAGTCTTCCGCACATTTGTGTGGATTGATATATGTTCAGATGTGATTAAAACAGGAAAACGCCAACACCGCAAGTACCACAGAACTTGTTTAACAGGACCCGATGATATATTTTATTAAATACCAACTCTCACTATTGGCAGTGGCCATGTTTTCCCTTGGCTGTAACATCACGCAGCAGGAGAACCCACAGGATGCCACGCAGAACGCCGCGCAAGCCTCCGAAGAAAAACTCGACGACGCACAGGTCAACGCGTTTGCAACCCTTGAACAGAAAGCAGCGGCCGCTCTCAACTCCCAACAGATGGTGCTCGCCCGTCAGCTCATTGGCAAAGGATTGCAACAGACACAAAAGGCGGGTCGACAGTACGAAATGTATGAAGCCCGATTTTCTCTATTGAAAGGAAAACTGGAGCATCAAAAAGGCCGCAGCACCGAAGCGCGTCGTTTTTTTGGAGACGCCATGGCGGTATTCCGGATTCGCAAAAACGCTTCGGGGACATTTGAGGTGCGTCTGGCGCAGGCGTCTCTGGAAGAAAGCAGCGGCGATTTTGCGGCGGCCCAACGGGAACTGGATGAAGCCCAAAAACTGATTTCCGAGGTGAACGATGCCAATTTGCGCGGCGAGTTCACCTTCACGCAGGCGGAACTGTTCGCCAGTCAAATGAAACACAAAGACGCATCCCGTCTGTTTCTGGAGGCGGCAGAACAATTTCACGCCAACAAAAACCCCAAAAGAGAAGCCGATTCATTTGTGGCCCTGGCTTCCTGTGAGGAGTCTCTCGAAAAAGCCCAGGACTCAAAAAACAGTCTCAACAAGGCATATAAGATTTACATGGGGGCCGAGGATAAGGAAGGGGCGGTGAAAGCGCTGCACAAACTGGCGCAGTTCTCATTACGCGACGAAAAATACAAAACCGCCAAAGAGCAGCTGAAACGCGTGGAGGCGCTGTATCTGGAACTGGGAAAACAAAGTGACGCCACAAAAGTTAACCAGCATTTGAGCTCATTACCGGAATAATTTACATTGAAACGATTTACAGTCACCATTGGTTGTTTTGTCTTATGGGCACTGTTGGCCGGCGCTGTATCCGCCCGCACGGCCACCATTCCCATATCTGAAATCAAACCGGGCATGAAAGGATACGGCCTCACCGTTTTTCAAGGCACAGTGCCGGAGCGTTTTGATGTGGAAGTGGTGGATGTGGTTCCCAATTTCATGTTGCGTCAAAACATCATTCTCATTCGGTGCAGCCATCCGGTCACCGACAAGGCTGGAGTGATTGGCGGGATGAGTGGTTCCCCCATTTTTATCAACGGAAAACTGGCTGGCGCACTGGCCTACGGCTGGCGTTTCAGCAAAGAGGCGCTGGCTGGCGTGACCCCCATTCAAAATATGTTGGACATCACTACTCGCAAACAGCGGGGCGCCACAGTCCAGAATCCGTTTGAAAAACTGGCCCTTTTTAAAAAACCGCTGGAACACGCAGGGGAACGCTTTGCCGACACTTTTTTCAGAAGATTGAACCGGAACGAAAGCACTCAACTGGTTGCTGCCAAAACGCCGCTCTCGCTATCGGGGTTCAGCGGCGAGTCGTGGAAAATGATTGAAGACACTCTTTCACCTTTTGGGCTTGAACCCATGCAGGGAGGCGGAAACGGGGGCAGGACAACCGAAGGTCCCACCCGATTTGAAGACGGCAGCGCCATCGGAGTGCAAATGATTCGCGGCGATTTGTCGGCCACAGGCATTGGCACGGTGACGACAACCCACAATGGCCAGGTGCTGGCGTTTGGCCATCCCATGTTCAATATGGGGGAAAGCTACCTGCCGGTGACATCGGCTAAAATTCACACGGTGATTGCATCGCTGGCGCGCTCCAACAAACTGGGCACTCCCCTGAGAGAACTTGGGGCACTGGTCCAGGATCGCATGGCCGGGATTTCGGCACGCACGGATTTGAGGGCCGGAATGATTCCGGTAAAATTCCACATCACTGATGAACGCAGCGGCTTTCGCGACACCTATGACGTAAGCGTGGCCCAGCGGGAATGGCTGACTGCGCGCCTGGTGCATTCTGCACTGGTGCAGTTTGTTCAAAACGCCTGTTCGGATGTCACCGATGTATCTGCGCAAATTGAGGGGCGCATCAAAATTGCGGACCGTCCGGTGCTGATAATGAAGGACCAGGGAGTCGCGCGGCGGGGTTTGCAGGAATTGATTGGCTGGTTCCGCCCCGCAGCGGTGGTGCAGAGTATTTTAGCCAATCCGTTTGAAGATACTCAGATAGAGTCGATGGAGTTCGACGTCAATCTGGAGTATGGCCTGTCTTTTTCGTACATTAAAGGCATGTATTTGACCGCCGAGAATCCGCTGCCCGGCGAGATTGTCAATCTCCATGTGCGACTGGTGGATTACGGTGGAAGGGAAACCATTGTAAGCGTGCCCCTGGAAATTCCAAACGATGCCCAGGATCAGAAGATAAAGCTGACCGTCGGTGGCGGCAATGATATGGAACCGCCCATGCCGACGCCCGAAACCCTCGACGACATGCTGGCAAATGTACAACGGTTGTATCCCGCCAATGCACTGGTGGTTTCGATGGAGGCCCCGGGTGAAAGTCTCAATGTGCGCGGACGAGTGCTCGCCGATTTACCCGCATTTGCCGCCAGTGCGCTTCATCCCAATAATGGCGATGATGAATCCAAACACTACCGTGCGCTGGAAACGAAAATAGTGCCTCAACAGACATATGTTTCGGGGAAACACTCCATTCAATTTAAAACAGGAAGGCGAACAAAGTGAGGTATATCTCATTCCTTAACGCTTTACTTCTTACGATTGCGTTGCTTTCGACACTGGCAGGTTCCGTCACAGCCGTTGCCGGAGGAGAACGGGTGTGGGAGCTGGCCGGATACGATGAATTCTCCCGCGGCGAACTGCAGCAGACCGTTCTTTCGGAAAAAGGCGAAATTCTGGCGGGTCTGGCTACGGAAAAAATTGATCTCGACGCCACCGGTCTGGTGTGGTCCGTGGCGAAAGCATCAGACGGCACGCTATATCTGGGCACCGCCTACGACGGTAAAATCTATCGGATTGACGGCAACAAAGCCCACCTCATTGCCACCACCGACAGTCTGGTGGTCACAGACATGCTGATTGATGAAAACGGCGACCTGTTGGCGTCCACGATTCCCACACCCACCGTGTGGCGCATCACCGCTCCCAAAAAGGTCAATCCCCAATCGCCAGTGAAAGCCGAAGCGGTCATCACACTTCCGGCCGAAGATATGATCTGGAGTATCGCAAAGAATGAAACGACAGGTACCCTGTACATGGGCACCGGACCAGATGGCAAAATCTGGGCTGCCGGTAAAGACTACAAACCACAGGTGTATCTGGACACGGAGGAAAAGCATATTCTGGATATTCTACCCACACGGGAGGGAATCTATGCGGGAACGAGTCCGGGTGCGCTGCTTTTAAAGGTCACCGCACCGGGCGTGTCCTATGCCATTGCGGATTTTGAGGGGACTGAAGTGAAAAGCATTGCGTCCATGTCTCAAAACAGGCTGGCGGTGGGCGTAAATGCGTTTACCTATCCCCGGAAGGCGCCATCCACATCAAGCACAGGCAATACCGCGGGGAATGTGGCCGCTGCGCTTTCAAACGCTACTGGCGCAACGGCATCAAGCACCACAACCAGCGCCACCGACAAAGGGTTTGTGTACTGGGTGAACACCGATGGGTCCCATGAAAAACTACTGGAAAAAACGGGGACCCACATTACCACAGTGGCGGTGAGCCGCGACGATTCCATATGGGCCGCCATGGGCAGCGACGGAAAAATCTTCTCCATCACAAAGGATAGGATCGTTTTCGAGGCAGCAGATCTTCAGGAACGGGAAGTGATGTGCCTGCTGGCCGACGCCACACTGGATTTTGCAGCCACAGGCGACACCGGAGCGGCGTATCTCTTTACCTCAAAGGGCACGGAGCCCGTCTACTTGAGTCCCGTGCTGGATGCCAAAAACATATCGTCCTTTGGTCGTGCATCATGGGTTGCCAACGGTCCACTGAACGTGACGGCCCGTTGCGGAAACACCGTCACCCCCGATAAAAACTGGACCCAGTGGAGTGCTCCTGTGGCCAATGGGTCGGTTCCTGCGCTGCAGAATGCAAGGTATGTGCAGTTTCGATTTCAGTGGCCTGGCAACACCAATGCGCTGTTGCAGTTTGAACTCTTTTACAAGCCTGCCAACCAGCGCGCGGTCATTACCCGGTTTGACCCGGACACCCCGTTTACAGACACCAAAGGGGGATCTAAAGGGGACGCCGGCACCAGCGAACGAACCATCATTCTGCGTCCCTCCCGCAGCAATGCCAGGGAGCTGTCACTCAGTTGGTCGGTGGATAATCCAGACAATGATCAGCTGCGATATCGCCTCTTCTACAAACCAATCGACATGAAATTATGGATTCCCATTTTCAAAGAAGACGAAAGATACACCAAAACCAGATACACTTTTAATACTGATACGGTCCCCGAAGGCCGTTATCACTTCAAACTGACCGCAGAGGACTCCATCGAAAATCCCCTGTCGGATGTGCTGGCTGATGAAGACATCTCTGTGCCGGTGGACATCGACAATCATCCTCCTGTGATTTCCAGGTTGTCGATGTCTCCAGCGACTCACGCTATTGAAGGAGAGGCGTCGGATTCATACTCGCCAATCAGTGCGCTCGACTATGCGGTGGACGGTGGCATCTGGTTGCCCGTTGCCGCCGCGGATGGCATGCTGGACGAAACAACGGAAACATTCAAATTTGAAATTGTCCCCCCGCTTTCAAAGGGGGGGCACGTCATCGCAGTGCGCGCCATTGACAGAAACGGCAATTACTCGGTGCGGGAAATTCACACGGAGATGACAGAATAATGGCAACACTGGCAAGCAGATTGCAATCAAAGAAGGTCGCTGTTTCGTTTTCATCGGGATTTTTTGGGTTTTACCATCACGCCGGTGTGTTGCGGGCGCTGGAGGAAGCAGGTGTTGAGCCGGTTCATGTGTGTGGCACCAGCGCCGGAGCGATTGTGGCGGCACTTTACGGTGCGGGACTAACGAGCAGGGACGTGGCAACCGCTCTGTTGCAGATAAAGCGCAAGGATTTTTGGGATTTTCAATTCCCCTTTACCAAAAACGGATTTGGCGTGCTGGCCGGAGAACGGCTTGGGGCAGCGCTGGCGAAACTGCTGCCGGTTCACAGCTTTGAAACCTGCCGCATTCCGGTTTCAGTGGGGGTATATCGGGTTAGGGATGGCCGGTCGGTGCAACTGCGTTCCGGGTCTCTCATTCTGGGTGTCCGCGCCTCATGTGCAGTCCCTTATTTATTTCAGCCGGTCGAAATTGACGGTGAGGTTTACTGGGACGGCGGTTTTCAGGAAAAAACACCATTGGGACACCTTGTGCACGAAGATGTGGACACAGTGTTTGTTTCCCACATGCCGCCAAGGGAGCATCGCAACGGAAAACAGCCCAAAGAGGGTCTTTTTTCCAATATCTCTTTTTTTGCGGATACCCCACCGGAGGAGCGACGGGAGCGCGACAGGGCAGCGGTTCGCATCTTGAGAGAACAGGGAAAAACCGTTCATGTATTCTCTCCAGACCGCATATGGCTTGGACCATACTCACTGCATAAAGCGGAGGAAGCGATGATGTTTGCATATGAACGGGCCAAAGCAGCCCTGGCAAGCGAAGACGATACCTTGTCCGGCAGCGATGAGCTGAAATAATTATAAAAAGGGATTCCAATGTCACAATTTATTTTAGATGAGCGATTGCAGGCAGACTGTATTCCTTTAATGAAAATCCACAATACCCAGTTGCTGCTCATGAACAATTCCCTGGTGCCGTGGTTTTTGCTGGTGCCCGAGACAAACGAGATAGAACTGCACCACTTGACACCAGACGTATTCCAGACACTGATGCACTTGCAACGAAAACTGGCGATGTTTATCGAAGACCAGTTTGCTGTGGACAAAATAAATACGGCAGCCATTGGAAATGTGGTCTCGCAGCTCCATGTTCACGTGATTGGAAGACGCAAAGATGATCACTGCTGGCCTGGAGTCATTTGGGGGGAATCTAAGAATGTGCCGTATTCACAAGAGCAGATCAGCCAAATGAAACAACAGGCAATTAACTATTTTAAGGGAAATGCACATTGAGCAACCCGTGACAATTACGGCGGGAATGGTGGCAGAGCGCAAAAATTGTCCCCTTTCGTAATGCCATTGATACTTTGTAACTTATAGGTGTCGGCCTGGCAAAACACTGAACGGTTGCAATTTGAAATAAATCGTAAATCTTCGAATGCGGAAATTGGTAGAACAACTGTTCAAAAAAGACCGGTCCTGCTACTATCGTTAACGGACGGGACGATAACTGTTGAAAATGTGGAAAAAAATCCTGTACAAACAGGAAGACATTCGTCGTCGAAAATGGTGCACTCGCCTGGAGAGGATGAAGCAGAGCGAAAAGAAAGGGCCATATGGCTTTTGAAAAACTGAATGCTGAACGGGATCTTCCTTCTGTCATCATAAACATGCCTGAATTGCGGCGAATGGACGCCAGAAAAAGGGCACTCCATGTATTCATCTGGTCGGTAGCCGGGTTGGTTTTCATCGCGCTGGCGGGTCTGATTTATCTTGAATTGGCCGTTCGTCCCAAAGAAACAGTCAGCGCCGAAACACTCGAAGTAAAAAAGGAAGACAAAGGTTCGCTCAAGCTTACCGTAAAATTTGTGCCCGAACGCGTTGCCGGCGCTGTGGTAGAGGTAGACGGAAAAGTCATATCCGGAAGTCCACCCTATGTATATGTCCCCCCAGGTGAAGACTACCATTCCATTCGAATTCGTGTGCCCGGATATCGAAATATGAACAGGGATGTGCAATTGAACGAATCCGAGGTAGTGACATTCACCCTCATTCCTGATCCCAGCGCCCAGATGGCGATGGCTGACAACGACGCTGCACAGGACGATGACGCCGATGAGATTGGGGATTCAGAGGAATTTGCTGCCAATAGCGATGATTTGATTGAAGAAATCGACGAGGCTAACGGTGTCCTGGTGGCAGAGGCCACACACCAGAAGAAAAAAGAGAAACAGGCCGCAGAAAAGGCGCTCAAGGCAGCATCAACCCGCTCTGAAGGAAACGCAAAAGCCGGAAAAGCCAACCAGGAGGCTATCGCGGTCAAAACCAAAAAAACAACGGGTACCGCAACAACCGGCACTGAGACAAGCCCCGGGAAGCGGGTGGCATCGACCAATTCCGCCATATCTGGTGACGCTGGAGACGGGAAAGCCGGTACTGCTGAGGCGGATGATGCTGGCGCATCCCCATTGCCCTCGCCGTCTATTCCGGTTTCTCAACTGACCAGGCCCCCACGTGCATCATTGGTCATCAACGCGCCACCGGGAGTTTCCAGCCGGGTCGCCGTCCATGTCAACGGTCAGATGCGCGGCTATCTGCCTGTGCTGCTGAAAATTGATGCGGGACTTCACGAGCTGATTTTCATTGTGGATGGCAACAGAACTTTCCAGATGGTGAAGGTAAATGCCGGTGAAATTGTCCGCATTGTTCCTAAATTGTAGCCCCCCCAAAAAAACAGCACTCCTGGATAATCATTTATTTCACACAGAGGGCCAGGTGTATGGAGTCTGCAATAATCTGGTACGTGGATGTGACGGTTGGATGGCATCAATGGCATCAATGCCACCCCATTGCGAACTCAGCTCTTTGCCATTGCAAATCCGGTCAAAGTCAATCGGTCCATCGTGTCCGTGTGTGCCCGACGCAACAGCACTGCCGCTCAAATTGGGGACCAGTTCGCTCCTTTTGCATCCGTGCTGTACCCTCCGTCGAAATGCGAGTTCATTCCTGAACCCGAGTGTCCAGTAACTTCCGCAATTACATCGGTGCTAAATAATCTGCATCAATTGCGCCACGTCCCGGCATGTGGCAAACTCCTTTAGCCAGAAAGGAAAATGATATGTTTCATCATCTGACTAAAAAGATCATTCCAATGTTGTTATTCACTCTATTATCCGGATGTGCCGCATCACAGTCGTATGTGGCGTCGGACGTGGGCAGTATCGACATTCAAAATACCACCGCGCATCAGTTTATTTACGTGCGGGCGTATGAGGAAGATAATCAACTGGTTATTTATGGGAAAATTCACCACAATCATCAGGGGCCGCACACAGGAGAAGCTGTGTTGCTTCAGGGTATCGATGACAAAACGGGCGCGGAAACCTTTCGAAATTCCATCACACTTCGGCCCCAAAGCAATCGTCTGCGCGGCTGGTACGGGGCAGGATTTAGAGCCAGAATAGAAATGCGGGCGCTCAAACAAGGTAAGCTGGCGGTTTCCTTCACTCACATCACAGCGACATCCCTTGCCATTCCGCTATAATTGAAATCCATCGTATAGAACCGTCATCATCAATCCTCAAAATGAGGCGTTTCCGGATGGCTGCGTTCATCATCGCCCTGCTTTAGAAAACTGGGAATGGAAGGATCGACTCGTCCCAGAATTCCAAATACCAGCAGGGCCAGCATGGATACAACTATCAACAGATTTTTCATAGGCAACCTCCTGTAACATCTCTGAATGGCCACCTGTGCCACTCGACTCACTAAAATCGTGCACATCGCGGATGACAATCATGTGACAGTCGCGCAACAGTTGTCCAAATGCCAAGGTTGAATCACAGCCTTGGCAGCGACCCTGTTGGAGAGGGTACTCTTTAAAGAATGAATACTATTTAACTTAATGAATACTATTTAACAATTACAGGAGGAAGCCAGTTGGGGATATTCGACGAGCAGGTTGTCTATTCGTCTTCGTCGTGGGTAAAATCGGCAACCACTTTTTCCTGAATATCGCGCGGAACTTCTTCGTAGTGCGAAAATTCAACGGTAAAGGTGCCGCGACCACCGGTGATCGATTTTAAATCCGGCGCATATCGCAGAAGTTCCGCCATGGGCACCTGCGCTTTAACCAGCTGGTTTTTACCTTTGGCTTCCATTCCCTGAACTTTACCGCGACGGGAACTGATATCTCCCATCACATCCCCCATGCATTCCTCAGGGCAAAGTACTTCCAGATTCCAAACCGGTTCCAGCAGATACGGCGCCGCCTGTTCGGTCGCCACTTTAAACCCTTTGGAACCCGCCATCTGGAAAGCGGCGTCCGAAGAATCCACATCGTGATACTTGCCGTCATACAGAGTCACTTTCACGTCCACCACCTGGTACCCGCCGATAACGCCTTTGCTCATTCGGTCGACGATACCTTTTTCCACAGATGGAATCCACTGACGGGGGATGGAGCCGCCCACGATGGCATCCACAAACTCGAATCCATTTCCGGGATTGGGCTCTACATTAATGTAGCAGACACCAAACTGACCGCGGCCACCGGATTGTTTCTTGTGTTTCCCTTCGACACCTTCCACTTTTTTACGAATGGTTTCACGATAAGGAATGCGCGGGGGAAGCAGTTCGACGTCGATGTCAAAAATACGTTTAATCTTGTCAATGGACGTATCAATATGCACCTGGCCCATGCCAGCGATTTGCGTCTGTCGAACTTCCTTGTTTCGAATGATATGAATGGTGGGGTCTTCCTCTGCGATTCGATTGAGCGCCTGACCCAGCTTGTCTTCCTCATTTTTATCTTTGGCATGTACCGCATATGTAATGACGGGATTTACCACCGGAAATTTCGGATACTCTATTTTGGCGGATTCATCACAAATGGTATCGCCCACTTTTGTAACCTTCAGCTTGGCGAACGCGATGATATCACCGGGGCCCGCCTTGGGCACATTTTCCTGCTTTTTGCCAAAGGGCACCAGAATTTGACCAAACCGTTCCTTCTCGTCCTTGGTTGAATTGAAGAATCCGGAATCGGCATTGATTGTGCCCGACCAGACGCGACAAATTGCGAGGCTCCCAGTGAACTTGTCCTGAACCGTTTTAAACACAATAGCGGAAAACGGTGCATCTTCGGAGGGCGCACGCTCGTCGCCTGCTTCGTTTGTGCGGGGCTCTCTGTCCGAAGGCGCGGGGAAACTGTCACAAATGAGGTCGAGGAGCGTTTCGATACCTACATTTTTTGTAGCGGAAACAGCCACTGCGGGCATCAGCAATCCGGACAAAATCGCTTTGGGCAATGCCTTTTTTATCTCATCCTCGCTCAGCTCCATTGTTTCCAGATATTTTTCCATCAAATCATCGTCGGATTCAGCTATCACTTCAATCAGAGATTCGCGGGACGCCTCGACATCGTCCGCCATGTCCGCGGGAATATCGATTTCTTCAATACCTTTTGAACCATCCGCTGGAAAGGCGAACGCTTTCTGCTTAAGAATATCCACAACGCCCTTGAAATTATCTTCGGCGCCGATTGGAATAATCAGAGGAGCAATTTTCTTCGACAGAGATTCCTGGGCATCCTGTATGGTTTTCTCAAAATTCGCGCGTTCCCGGTCCATTTTGCTAATGATGACCAATGTCGGCAGATTCTCACCCTGGGCCACTTCAAACATTTTCTCGGTCATGACCTGAACACCGTCCACTGCGGAAATCACCACGGCAGCAACATCATTGGCGAGCAGGGCATTTCGAGCGTCCACAAAAAAGTTGGCGTCACCGGACGTATCTGAAATCTGGATTTTGTGCTTCTTCCAGTCTGCAACGGCAAACGCCGTGGAGATGGTTCCCTGTCGTTTGACTTCTTCTGGCTCAAAATCGAACGTGGAGTTTCCATCCAGAACGGACCCCATTCGGGTAACTGCGCCGGTATCAAACAGAATGGCTTCTCCAAGGGAAGTCTTCCCACTTGCGTTGTGACCAATCAAACAGATGTTTCGAATATTTTTCGTATCATACTTTTTCATGTCTGTGCTCCGATGCGCTAAAGCAGTTTAAAATGTTCCTCTTTTGTAAAAGAAGGAAGCACCGTAGACCATAA
>JAFGQN010000202.1 GCA_016935665.1 Deltaproteobacteria bacterium
AAGGCAAATCCTGCTGGCACAAACTAGACGTGCACCTGTAACCCATTGAAATTGCGAAATTTTATTTTTTCAAGTGTCAAAGTCGGGTGTAAATGGGTCCGGAATTTATCTCCAATCGTTCATTGGAACCATCGGCAGACAAATGTCCGCCAGGCAGTAATTTTCTCAGGATTCTGCGTTGTTGCGGCTGCCCTTAAACACCATCTCTTGACGTGGGGCTCAAAATCGTTATTTTGTCGATCAGATGCTTTGTGTTCTAAATGTATCTACATTAATAATATTTACACATAATAATATCACAAAGTGAACAGATGAAACCCTGTTTAACATTTTTTGAGGGGCGATGGGCCAAAGGGAGAAAAATGACCTGCAAACGAGACACCAGCTGCTGTATATTTCGCGTTCTGTCTTATTTGATAATTGTTTCATGCGCGACTGTCGTGATGACCTGTAAAAGCAAAACCGCCGTGCAACCAAATCAAACCGATTCAGATGCGGTATCCGTTACTGAAAAAACCAACGTGAAAAAGACGTCGGCAACGCACCCGCCCAAAGAGATGTCCCGCGCCTCCTTGGCGCTGTTTGGCGATTTACAAAAAACACCGGTTACAAGTCCGGTGAATATTACCCCTTTGAAAAATGGCAACGTGGTGCTGCTGATTTTCGACGCGTTAAACGCGGGGCACTTAAGTGCCTATGGGTATACGCGCAAAACGTCACCGCATATTGACGACATCGCCGAAGACGGATTGATTCTGACCAATCATGTCTCCAATTCGACCTGGACGAGGCCCAGCTTTACCACTGTCGTAACCGGTGTGCCCAAAAGTGTGCACGGGGTGGAAGCCGCAGGTGGCTGGCGACTGGAGCCCGAAATCGAAACACTGGCGGAGCGGTTTCGCCAGGCGGGATACAACACTGCCGGATTTACCGGAAATCCACTGGTGCGTAAATCATGGGGATTTGACCAGGGATACCAGCTGTATGAGGGGCCGACCACAAGGGGCTTAAAGGCGTTTCCAAATGATTCCATCTGGGTGGACGCCGCCATCAAGTGGCTGGGGGAAATCTCAGAAAAGCGACCCTTTTTCCTGATGATGTTCCTGACATCTGCCCATCCGCCTTATCGACCGCCTCAAAAACCGCGTACATTTTTATCTCAGGTGCCAAAGGGCGAAATCATTGAACATCCTTATCGGGAGTATAAAAAGCCACTGTCTAAAGACGACGACATGCGCATTGAAGCCGCATATGACGACGAAATTGCCTACATGGACACGCAGGTGCACCGACTGATAAGCCATCTGAAAAAAACAGGACGATTGAACAACACAGTGGTGGCCATGACCGCGGACCACGGAGAAATGATGGGCGAGCACAACTGCTACCTGCACGCCTATCACATGTGGGAACAGAACACTCGAGTGCCCTTCATTATATCCGCCCCCAATCTTCCTTTGAAAAATGCAATGGATGATCGTCCTTACACCCACGTGGATATTGCCCCCACTTTGCTGGATATGGTTGGAATCGCCTGCGACGGCAAGCTCAAAGGCCGCTCGCTGGTAAAAACACTGGCAGCGCCAAATGCGTTCAAAGAACGATTTCGTTATACGCAGGTGGATGCCCATGGGGTCAGCCGACAGATGATTCGCCATAAAGACTGGAAAATAGTACATCACGATAAAGTGGCCGAGAGTACCGAGGAAGATCTGGATCGTCTGCACCCATCCATCAATCAGCCAAATCCCCGGGACTTGCCGTCACTGGCCTGGGACAAAGAGCGATGGGAGTTGTATGATTTGAACGCTGACGCCAGAGAGGAAAACAATTTATTTAACACACCATCGGCAAAACCCCACATCGACGAGCTGCAGTCTGCGCTGGATGAATTGCGCAAAGGAAAAAAGGGCAGTCGAAAAAACAAGGCCCCAATATCGCCACAGCTGCTGGAAGCGCTCAAGAATGCGGGATATATCCGATAGTCGTATCACTGCGTTGTACACCCGTCCTTCTGCCCGTTCGATGGGTAAAATCACAGTGCGTTCGGCCCGCATCAGAACGTGATTCAAACAAATAAACATTTGTGACAAACGTAAACAACTGCAGCAGCACTCTTGTGCACCGAAATTAAAAACCTGACCCTGAAAACCATTCCGTAGCAACGCGTTTTTTTTCATCCATTTGTCATGGGACGAAGGCCTGCTATAATTGTCATTTACATAATAAATAATGTGGAGGGCGAAATGACGAAGGAACTGATTGTTGAAAACGATTTCTATTCTATTTGGTATCATCCCGATTCAAAGATTGTGCATAATCAATTTCATCAGTACACCTACGGTGACAAATTCAGAAATTGTCTAAATGATGGACTGAAGGTGCTGGAAGAAAAACACGCGGTGAAATGGCTATCCGACGATCGAAAAAATTCCGCCATCCCTGTTGCCGATCGTGAGTGGACCATGCAAAACTGGGTACCCCGCATTGCAAAAATGGGATGGAAATACTGGGCCATAATTGTGCCCAAAAGCGTCATTGGTAAAATGAACCTTGAATGGTTCGCCGGAGAAATTGGAATTAAAGATTTGACGATTAAAATGTTCTCCGAAATAGAGGACGGTATGAACTGGATTATCGACCCCCAAAAATAAAATCCAAGCCATTTTCGCCCCAGGACAGCCTGCTCAAAAAGCCAGCCCAAAAAAGCTGACAGTTGTTTATTTAAAGCAAAATTCCTGGTAACGAAAACAGTTGCCAAATCCACAGTAGCCGCGCCGTTATTGGACATTTTGAAACAAGGTTAAAATCGTAGTCTGGCTCTATCCTCTTGAAAAGTGTATTGAATTTAAGATTTTTTGTATTCCAGAGCGCTCTGGGCAACAGCCCCTGAACACCTGATCCCATTTTGATGTTTATTCGGAACATTTGTTTTTTACAGTACATTGTATGTCCCGATGCAGGAACATTTCAGGAGGAGGTTTCGATGAAAAAAAAGAAATCAATGCATGTAAAGCTTTGGCAATAATTTCGATTCGAAGCGATGAATGCATTGTTCTCGGGACTTGCTTTTGCCGGACTTATTGGCACGATAATTCTTCAGGGAAGCGAACTGAAAGCACAGAGAAAAGAACTCAAATTAACGCGTCAAGAGCGGAAGTGGTTTGAAGCTGGTTTTACTTATCTGCCTTCGGTGCGTCTGCAGCAGCCGGGGCAGGTGTGGGTTCAGCCGGTTTTTCTTCGGCTTTCGCGGGTGCGGGCTTTTCGGCCGCCGTTTTGGCTTGGGCCGGTTTTTTCTCGGCAGGTGCTTCTTCTGGCTGGGTTTCTGGAGCGGGCGCCGCTTCCGGCGCTGCGGTTTCGGCTTTTACAATGTGAAATTCCACACGGCGATTCTGGGCTCGGCCTTCTTCGGTTTTGTTGTCCGCGATAGGAGTGGTCTTGCCTTTGCCTTCCGATAAAAGACGGGATTCTTCGATGCCGGCAGCGACCAGGAAGTCTTTTACCGCATCGGCTCTGCCCTGAGACAGTTTCAGGTTTTTCTGGTCTTTGCCCACGTCATCGGTGTGCCCTTCGATACGCACCTTGAGTTCGGGTTTGGCTTTGATTACCATGGCCACTTCATTGAGCAGTTCATTGGATTTGTCGAGAATTTTGGCTTTGCCGGTGGCAAAATACACTTTCTGCAAAATTTTTATCTGGTCCCCGGTCACACGGACCAAATCGGGGCAACCATCTTCGTCGTCCCTGCCGTTTTTAGTTTCGGCCTCATTGGGACATTGATCCCTGGCGTCTTCAATGCCATCGTTGTCGTTGTCCGTATCGGGGCAGCCGTCTTCATCCTCAAATGAATCCTTGTCCTCCGCTTCGTCTTTGCACTTATCTTGTGCATCTTCGATTCCATCTTTATCGTTATCGAACTCGGGACAGCCGTCCTCATCTTCAAAACCGTCCACATCTTCCTTGTCATCCGGGCACAGATCGTTGTCGTTTTCGATTCCGTCCTGGTCACTGTCGGTTTCCGGACAACCCTGTTTCTCGGGAATGCCAGCCACTTCTGGACATTCATCGGCGTCGTCCAACACACTGTCATCGTCGTTATCGGGGTCGGGACAACCGTCTTCGTCTTCAAACGAATCTTTGTCTTCCTGCTGTTTGGGACACTCATCCAAATCGTCCAGGATACCGTCCATATCCATGTCGCCCGGTTCCGTATCGCCGGCAATGGAGATGGCCAGACCTGCGGAAATGGCCTTATATTTCACTTTGTCGCCGATAAACACGTGCATGAATCGGGCGTATGGGCCGATGTTGATGTTTTTAAACAGAGCAAATTCGTAACCCACTCCCGCATCATATGCGCCGTGGTCTCCGTACACATGGTTAACATAATCAAAATGTGCATCGAGCCAAAGGTTCCCGGCCGCCGTGCCGCCTTCACTCAATGCGCCGTGGGTGTCGGCAAAGAAACGCAGCCTGAAACCGGCGCCCACAAAAGCGCTGGTTAGACTGTTGGTTTCATCTCCGGCGACAAATGAATTGAATCCGCCCTGAAAAGAGAGCGCCAACGGGTCTTTCAGCACCACGTCAAAACCAACCAGTCCCTGAACGCCCATGTCTTCGTATCCCACTGGCCTGGTATCGGGCAAATCATTGCCCAGACCCATCACAAAGCCAATCCCCAGGTGAAGATTGAATTTGTCATGTGTCGGTCGGTAAAGGTTAAGCGACTCGGACTTTCCTTCGGTCCCTTCGGTACTGATGGAACCCGACAGCCCAACGCTTTTTTTCGCAGCAAAGCTTGAAGATGCGATGAATACACTTAACAAAGTTATCAACACGATTGATTTTACTGTTTTCGCTGACATGAGAGTAACTTCGTCTCCTTAAAAAATGGCGCTCTGAGCCGCGCACGTTACACTTCTCAATAATTTTTAATTATGCTAGTCCATGGGTGCGTTTCAGGCAACTGTTTATTTTTAACTTTATTTAATGTATTAGGTTGTTTCAAAGCAGTCTGCTGGGGTATGAACAGGGTTCTTTTTTTGCCATTGTCCATGAAAGTGAGTGGCGCATGATAAAAATGATACAAACACTTTTTCTGATTATCACCGTGATATGTATGACCGCCTGTGCAACCACAAGCCGGCCGGCGTTATCCATGGACTATTCCGAATCGGCCCGTATTTTGTACAAAGATGCCGTTCGCCGGTTTGATCGGGAACGCTGGACTGAAGCGCAAAACATGTTCAGCGAGGTAAAGGCGCAGTATCCGTACAGCAAGTACGCGCCGCTTTCGGAACTGCGGATTGCCGATTGTGCCTTTGAGCTGGGGTCTCATGCAGAGGCAGCGGTGGGGTACCAGCATTTTCTGAAACTCTATCCCACGCATCCAGAGGCGCAATATGCCGCGTTCCGCAAGGGTGAATCGTATTACGCGCAGATTCCGGCGGATTGGTTTTTGAGCCCTCCATCGTACGAAAAAGACCAGACCGCCACCAAAGATGCCCGTGCGGCGCTGGGCCATTTTTTAAAATCGTACACGAACAGTCCCCATACCAAAGCCGCCAAAGAAATGTACGAAGAGGTCGAGGCGGCGCTGGTGCGTCACGAAATGTACGTGGCATCGTTCTATCTGAGACGGAATAAAAAGAAAGCCGCTGCCGTTCGACTGGAAAGCGTGGAGCGCCAGTACCCCAACTCTCCGGTCATTCCCGATGCCATGTTCCTTAAAGCCATCACGCTGCTGGCCATCGGCAAAGACGCGGATGCCGTTAAGACGTTTAAGCAGATTATCCTGATGTTCGAAGATCACGCCCAGGCGCAGCGGGCCCGCAAGTACCTCAAAGCCCTCGCAGCGCGACAGGGCAATTAGGTCGCTTTTCCATACCCCTTTTTGACGGCTTTTCGGCGCCATTGCCCCAAACTCCTGCTGCCCAATTGGAAAAGAGACCGAGGTCTTTTCTTTCACTGTGCCAAAAAGACAATTAACGTGACACGAGGCGCAGTATGTGCCAGACTGGCACACGTACACCATTCGAATTACGGAGTATGGTATGCATCCAACATCCGAACCATCTCTTTTCAATTTTCGGTATAAAATAAACCGGAAGCTGGGCGAAGGCGCACAAGGGACTGTCCATCTGGCCACAGATACGCTTACCGACCAACAGGTGGCCATAAAAGTGCTGCATGTGGGTCAAAGTGACCGTTGGCTGGCACTTTTCCGGCACGAATTCGAGATTCTGGCCGATTTGTCCCATCCGTATCTGGCACAGGTATACGATTTTGGTGTCACACCGGATGGGCAGGTTTTCTTTACGCGGGATTATATCCACGGTCAGGATTTAATCGACGCCACTCGAAATATCGTGGCCACCCGGTTTGTCGCCATTTGCGTACAGATGTGCCGAGCGTTGCGCCCCCTGCATCGCAGTGGACTTTTGCATGGCGATATTAAACCGGGGAACCTGGTGTTTGGACCCGCTTCAAGGAATGCGGACGGGACGTGGCGCTGTACAGCATATCCCATCGATTTTTCGTTTGTTCGCCCGGCATCAGGGCAGGCGCCCCCCAGAGGAACTCTCCAGTATATCGCACCGGAAATTCTGGAGCAGCAACCGGTGGATGTGCGCGCGGATTTATATGCGCTGGGGGTGTCCATTTATCAGGCCGCAGAGGGGAAAGCGCCTTTCGAGGCGGAAATTCGCCGCATTCAAGACGCCCATCGCAGAGGATATGTCCCCCCCTGGACTGCAGCGGGAATTGGCACCGAATCCGAGCAGGACAAAGATATGCTGATCCGGTTGGGGGCTATCGTACAGCGGTTGCTGGCGACGCATCCGGATGACCGGTTTGTTGATTTGGAAGAGTTGGAAGCGGCGTTGACAGGACTGTGCCCCGGGGCGGTGATTCGCGATACAGCGAGCTATATTCCCAGCAGAAACGTGCTCACCAGTGAGAGCGGACTGTCGCGGGATGGTGTTTCAAGACAGATATTTGAGACACTGCAGCAGCACTTTGCACAACGGGGATCCCATGCGCTGTTTGTGGTGGAAGGCGAAGTTGGCGCCGGTCGCAGTGCCATTCGCAAGGCAGTCAAGTGGCAGGCGCAGCTGCAGGGCATTCACGTGCTGGAGATGTCTCTTTATGGAGAGACGGATTGGCTTTGGCCGGTGAAAGAACTGCTGCTGCAAACCGCCACTGTGCTCGGCGGGACGCCGGATGCGCAAAAGTGTCTGGATACCGCATCCCAGCTGTCTGATTTCGAGCGATCGCAGACAGGACTTCATCCGTTGATGTCCACGGTGGTTACAATCATTAAAAGTGCCGCTTCGGTTTGTCCCATCCTGCTGACGGTGGAAAATATCAATCGGGCGTGCGGTGAGATGCTGACGCTGCTTAGGGCAGTTCTGGCACTGAGTCAAAAAGATGTATCCATAGCACTGCTGGCAACCACGGTTGCCGAATTCCACTGGCGCGATGCGCTGGGACCGGGAGTGTCGCATTTTATTCCCCCCTTGAACGAAGCGGAAATCGCACGACTGGTAAAATGTTATCTGTCTGTGGAGGGGGCTCATCTGGCAGGTAAAATACTGGAACACACCGGTGGAAATCCCCTTTTTGTAACGCAACTTCTGCACAACTGCATTGTCACCGAACAAAATGCTGAAACTGTTATCAATGAAACGGTGGTCAAAGATGTGCAGTCGTACTGGCAAATCAAACTGGGTGAACTCTCCGCAAAGGAGAGGTTGCTGTTGAAGGCCATTGGAGTCATTGGCGTGTCGTCCGATGTGTCGCTCATTCTCGAAGTGGCCGACCTTGACGATGGCGCTGCGGCGTTGCTGGCCGGCCTCGAACAGCAGCGCTGGCTCAAACGCAGTCAGAACGTTTACAGTATACGGTCCAACTCTTTGGCCAGGCAGATTTTAAACACCATCGATGATGGGGAGTGGCAGTTGCTGTCGCGTCGCGCCTTTTTGGCCGAGACACGCATGGAGCAGCGCATTTTGCATGCGGCAAATATTGGTGAAAACGATTTTTTAACGGCTCAGGCATTGCCTGTGGTATCGGCGCTGGAGCAGCAGGGGGCGCTTTCGGCAGCGCGGCGACTACTGGATGCGATTGTGAACAGTCCCCATGCCTATGCCATTCGGGACGAAGCGGCATTGTCCCTTGGGCGCATCCTGATTGCGCTGGGAGAGCTGGCGCGGGCACAGAAAATACTGCTCAATCAAAGACACAGTCCCGATGCTTTAGTCCGTCAGTCCGCGCTGCGATATCTTGGCAAAATAGCGGTGCAGCAGTCGGCGTTGGACGAAGCGGCATCGCTGCTGACCGAGGCGCTCACCATTGACGGCGACGCGACCACCGCCGCAACCGTTTATTATGAATTGTGCGAGATTGAATTCCGTCGCGGCCGTTACGGTGAGGCCATCGAGACGGCCAACAGAGGCCTGGATTTGCTAAAGAGCGATGACCACCATCGGTGCAATCTGTTATGCAGCAAAGCGAAAATCAATGCGGCCAGGGGCAAGCATGACGTGGCCATGCTGTTGGCGGATGAAGCGGTGGCGCTGGCAACGAAACATCAGCAAAAACAATTGCTGGCGTTTGCCACCGATATTCGCGCCTGGGTGCTTGGATTAAAGGGAAACCTGGAAAAAGCCACCGCAGAGCTGGAAAAATGCGCTCTTTTATATCGGGAAATGGGTGACACGGCGCGTCTGGCCCGATCGCTGCAGATTATTGGCAATAACTACTGGTGGCTGGAAAAATGGGCGCTGATGATAAAAAATCACGAGGAGGCACTGCACGTGGTGGCGTCTCTCGACAATCCGGCCGGGCGCAATGAGCAACTCATTGCCTACGGGTATGCGCTTATTTGCGTGGGACGATTTGAAAAATCCGCATTGATTTTCAAGCGGGCCCGCGCTGAAGCCACACGTATAGATGACCATTTTCAGCTGGCCAAAATTGCGGTGTACGAGGGCAACTGGAACGCGTGGCAGGGGAACCTGGATGATGCGTTGACCTGTTGGAAAGAGGGCTATCAGGGGTTTGAGGCCCTGTCCACTTTTGCACTGCTGTCAGAAATTGCGCTGAACATGGCGGGCGCACTTATTTCCAGAAATCGGTCTGCGGATTTGCTGGCCGCCGAAAAATGGATTGAAAAAGCGGATTCGTTTCCAAGGGAAGACCAGGGGCGCCATATCGAGTATATGCTGCAGCTGACCAAAGGGCGGTTCCTCATTGCCAACGGGAGAATTGAAGATGGCAGCCTTGAACTCAACGACTTGATTCGACGGCTGAACGCCCAGCCGGTGCACGAAATTCTGTGGCAGGCCTACTATTACATGGCGCTGGCGCTGCTTGGAAAAGGAATGAAGGTGCTGGCACGCAAACAGCTGCGTCTTTGCGAAACGTCATTGAATACATTATCCGATGGTTTGCCGCCGGAGCACCAGATTTCCTTTTGGCAGGATGCCCGCCGCGCGGATATAAAGCGATTACTGGAGCAGTTTTCGAGCGAACAGCTGTGTGACAGCGGTCAGTTTGAAATTCCCCCAAACAACACCGACGAAACGGTCAAACTGTACAAAGTGTTAGATTTCAACAAGCGCATCTCGCGGGAAACCAACGTAGAGGTGCTCACCGAGGAAATTCTGGATTCCGCCATCGAATTGACCGGAGCGGAGCGGGGATTCTTTCTGGCAAAGGGCCTGGAGGGCCTATACATCCGCGCCGCTCGGCAGCTGTCCAAAGAAAACGCGGATTCGCCTCACTACCAGTTCAGCAGTTCCATTGCAGAGTCTGTGTATCTCGACAATGAACCGGTCCTTACCACCGATGCGGCCAAAGACCCGCGCTTTAACGAATTTTTATCCATTCACCATCTGCAGATTAAATCAGTGGCCTGTTTGCCCATCGCCTTTCGGGCCGAAGTGCTGGGAGTGTTGTATCTGGAAAATCGATTGACACACGGCAGGTTTGATCACCGGGATATGCGGGTGCTTTCGGCATTCGCCGACCAGATGGCCATTGCGCTGGCCCACGCATCGGTGCTGGCGGAGAAAAACCGCATACATCAGGATTTGGCTGAGACGGCTCGGCAGCTCAACGAACTGGTGGTGCAGCAGTCGGAAGATATTAAATCAAAAGAAGCGGTGTTGGAACTGGCCAACGAGCAGCTTTCACGAATCCGCGAAAAGATTGCGTCCACGGGGAATTATAACGGCATGGTCGGAACGGGGCGGGCCATGCAAAAAGTGTTTAACCTTATTGAGCGGGTGCGGGACAACGATATTCCGGTGGTGATCACCGGGCCAAGCGGTACCGGCAAAGATATGGTGGCCAAAGTCATTCACGAAACCGGGCGACGCAGCACCGGTCCATTTGTTACCCTGTCGTGTGGCTCCATCCCCGAAAATCTGGTGGAGTCCACGCTGTTTGGTTACCGCAAGGGCGCATTTTCCGGTGCACAAATAGACAGCGCGGGAATTTTTGCTTCTGCATCGGGGGGTACGCTGTATTTGGACGATATTGCGGAAATGCCCCAGCGCATGCAGGTGGACCTGTTGCGGGTGTTGCAGGAAGGCGCGTACACGCCTTTGGGGGACAATCGCAAATTCACCATTGATTTCCGAATATTGTGTTCCAGTAAGATGCCGCTCAAGCAGCTGGTGGAACTGGGCCGGTTGCGGGAGGATTTGTTTTACCGACTGCAGGTGATTTCAATTGAGCTACCGGCGCTGAACGCGCGTGAGGAGGACATTCCCGTACTGGCAGTGCATATCGCCCGTGCGGAGTCTGCCCGCCTCCAGGTGCCCTGGTCAGGATTTTCCGCGTCGGTGGTTCGCCAGCTCACCCAAAAGGACTGGCATGGGAATATTCGCGAAATGGAGCAGCACATTCGCAGACTGCTGATCATTGGCGACGGCGAGGAGACGAGCGAGAACCTTTCGGCAATGGGTTTCCCATTACAGACAGCGGCTCCCGCCTGGCTGCCCCGTCAACTGGGCTTTGGAAAAAAACCAGCTCTGGAGGACGAACGGGAGCAGGTCATTGCAGCGCTCGATGCCGCCCAGTGGAACAAAACCAAAGCCGCTGAACTGCTGGGCATGCCAAGGCGTACCTTTTACCGGCGACTAAAACACTTTGGTATTGTGTAGTTGTTCAAAGATTTCACGCCGATAAACGACCGTTACCGTTTGTAAAGAGTGTCCCAAAAAGGCGATGGCGCCGTCACTTCTCATTTGAAATTCTAAACTGGCGGGGGGACATGCCTTCCCAGCGTTTGAAGGCGCGGGTGAAGGCGGCCTGATCGGAAAATCCCAGCAGGTAGGTAATATCGGCAATGGACAGGCTGGGGCGTCGAAGCAGTTTTAACGCCATGGATTTGCGAACCTTATCCAAAAGCGTTTTGTAAGTGGTGTCGCAATCGGTGAGGCGCCGCTGCAGCGTTCGAGTGGAGACGCCAAGGCGGGTGGAAATGGCGTCCAGGTCCAGGCTGTCCGAGGTTTGCATGGCGTCCCAGATTTCTTTTTCCACCGTGACACTCCAGTTGGACGCATCGGGAATGTCACTCATCCGCTCATTGGCCATCCGGGTGAGCAGGGTGGACAGTACAGCATTGCTCGTTTTAAACGGCGACTCCAGAAATCCAACATCGAAACAGAACCCGGCCCTGTGATGATTAAACAGGATGGGCGCATTGAATATGCGTTCGTGTTCGGAAATATCTTCGGGAGCTTCGTGTTCAAATAGAACCCGCTTGAGGCGAAAATCGCCGCTGATTTTTTGCTGAAAATACAGGAACGGCGCTGCCACCATGAATTCGTCAATGTGTCGCTCCGGGCCAAGGCCGGTGAGATTTTCCACAAAGAAACAGGCCGTATCATTTTCAACTGCGAACCGATATGCGTTTCCCTGTTCGAGAATGCCGAGATATTGAATGGTTTTTTCGAGTGCTTCCTTAAGGTTGCGGCTCACCGAAATCAGATGGGAGTACAGTTCAAAACTGTCTGCATTGACCGATTCCGCGGTATGGAGGCCAAAGAACGGGTCATTGGCAATCGTTGCACAGAATCCGGTGAATCCCGTCAGTTTGGCATGGGAAAACCGCGTGGCGGGTTTGGCCAGCACCGTTGGTGAAATGCCCCATTGCGAAAGTGCGTCGGCGGGACTGTGGCCTTGCTGCTTCAGGTATTGGAGAACCGGCCAGACCGCCTGTATGGACATGGTATATTGCGACATACGTTATTTTTTAAAGACGATATTTGGTGCGTCTTTTGTGTACATTATACCAAACGTTTTTTTTTGAAAGCCCATTCCGAATCAATTCGACATGCAAAGCAGTGCGTTGGTCTCAATAAATTCAACACGTTGACCACTTATAGCGCGGGCAGGGCAATCCCCCATGATTTTTTGATTCAATTAAAAAAAAGGGGTATCTCTGCCATTCCGGTAAACAAACCGGGGAAAATACCGAAACACAGGTTGGAAAACGCGCAGGTACATTGGCTGAATTTTAATACGGATTGTGACATTTGTGCAGTTCCACCTTGCCGAAGGTTGAGAATTGAAAAAGGACTGATGCATGAACTTGTATGGTATTGGGCAAGGGTTGCTTTTGGGGGTGCTTTTAATGGCTGGTGGATGTGGTGGCGCCACCTTTGGGATGCAACTGCCGGCGTCATCCGACATGGAGACGGATTCGGACAGTGCGATTGAGGCGCACCAGGGAAACGATACGGACGCGCCGCAACAGCTGACGGTGGACCTTTTTATTATGTCTCAGTGCCCCTATGGCGTGGAAACCGCCAATATGATGATCGAAGTGGCGCGGCAATTTGCAGAGGAGATGACACTGCACATCGAGTACGTGGGCGCCATGCGTCAGGGACAATTAACCAGTATGCACGGCGACAGTGAGATACAGGGCGATATTGATCAGTTGTGTGCGAAAGCCAGCGCCCCGTCGCTTTTTAATTTTTACCGATTCATCCGTTGCGTAAATGAGGCATGGCGACAGATTCCAGCACGTGATGCGGCCTGCGCCGAGGCGGCCGGTCTCGATGTGCTGCCGTTTCTCGACTGTTCAGAAGGAGAGAGGGGACGACAGCTCCTGGAAGACAGTTTTCGAAGGACAGCGGCGTTGAAGGCGATGGGTAGTCCGGAAATTCATATCAATGGAGAGCTGTACACAGGAGCGCGCTCCAAATGGGCTATCTTGAACCATATTTGCCACGTCAGTCCCGCGGGCAAAGATTTTGAAACCTGCGCTACACTTCCTGCGCCGCCCACGGTTTCGGTTTTGGCCATCACCGATCGCCGCTGTGGCGAGGCGTGCGATGTCAGCCAGGCCATTGAGTCTCTGAGGCGGACCTTTCCCGGCATTGCACCCAGGATTATCGACTGGTCACAGCCAGAGGCTAAAAAGCGAATGAAGTCCGCAGGCCTCACCCGTCTTCCGGCTCTGTTACTCTCCAGAGATGTGGAGAAGGACGCGGAGGGATTTGCGGACCTCGATCGCTGGGTGAGTCCTGCAGGCCCCTATTACAGTGTGGAAATCAACGCCCCTTTCGACCCCGGCGCTGAAATCTGTGACAACCGGATTGATGACACCGGCAATGGACTGGTGGATTGTGCTGATGACACATGCGCGGGCACCATGGGTTGCCGAAAAACAACAGAGCGCACTGTGGAGCTGTTTGTGATGAGCCAGTGTCCTTTTGGAGCCATGGCGCTTCTGGCTATGAAATCTGTGCTTGGCGCCTTTAAACCCAATGAGATGGATTTTCAGCTGCATTTTATTGCCACGGAGAATAACGGTCAGATAACCTCAATGCATGGCGCCGAAGAAGTGGTGGAAGACATGCGTTGGTTGTGCGCCAAATCTCTGTATCCACGAAAATATTTGGATTTTGTCTGGTGCCGGGCCGCTGATTTGGATAATCCCGCCTTTGAAAAATGCCTGCAGGGAAAAATGAGCGCCAGACAACTGTCACGGTGTGTGGATGGCGAGCAGGGAAAGAGGCTGCTGCGACAGGATATGACGCTGTCCCAAAGCCTGGAGATTGGTGCCAGTCCCACATGGATTGTGAATGGCCGAAATATTGTCAATGCAAGTACACCGAGGGCGATTCAGACAGCGTACTGCGAGGAAAATCCAGGACTTGCGGGATGTGAAAAAGTATTGTCCGATGACCAGGCAAACAGTGCTGCCGATGGGGCTTGCGGCAAATAGTGTCTTGAGAGAAATGGGAGAAAGCGCTACTGAACTGATTTGAAACATAAAACGTCGTGTGACAGATGAAAGCCATAGATGGGATGGATAATATGACCACCAGGAAAGTAGTGTTGACAGCAGTTGGTAAATGCATGTGTATTGCATGGGCGCTGGTGATTGCCTTTTTGGGATGTGCCGCAACCCCCACCAAAAAAACGAACCCCGATGTGTCGGCATCGGCATCGGGAAACGACACCGATGCCACGGTGAAAAAAGATGCTGTGCCGAAGACCGCTGCCACCTCCACCGGTGGTTGAGCTGTTCGCCATCACGGATAAGCGATGCGGCGATGCGTGTGATGTGACCAACATGGTGGTGAGCCTGAAACAGATTTTTGTGGGATTGAACATATGGAACGCTGGATGCATAAAGCCGGGCCGTACTATCGGGTGCATGTGAAGGCGAATTTCGACCCAGCCGCCGAAATCTGTGACAATCAGATGGATGATACCGGCAACGGTCAGGTGGATTGCGACGATATCACATGCGAGGGTACCCTGATTTGTCGGCCACAATCTTCCAAATCCCTTGAAGTGTTTGTGATGAGTCAATGCCCCTTTGGCGCCAGTCCCACCTGGGTGGCCAATGGACGGCACCTGTTTCACGGGATTACGCCCAACGCCATTCAGGAAAACTACTGTAAAAAAAATCCCGACCTCAAAGGATGCGCCAAACCTCTTCCCGATGAGCGCGTCACCGATGTTCCGGTGGGTGCGTGTGAAGGCAACTGACGGATACGATGGAAATACGCCTGAACGACAATTTTGTGAAACCGCTGGAAAATTCGTATCAACCGCCCTTGTCTGACATCGTTTTGCCCCCAAAACAGTTTCGAATGTCGAAGGTGTGGTTTGGGTATGGGGTTTTTATTGCCATGTTGACCGGGCTGTATGTTCTTTGGGGAATCGCCAATCCGGAGATGCCTATTGGCGACACCGCGACCTCAATGTGGTTGGCGTGTGTCATTGTGGGTATTTACGGCGTGTTTAAGTTCGCAATATCGCAAAAGATAAAACCCCGATTTGTCCGCTTCTGGAGATGGTTCCCCTATGGCTATTCACTGGGCATCGCATAGCAGCTGGTGGCGGGAAGCGGTTTTTTCGTAAATCTGATGTGGGTGCTGCTTGTGCTGATCTTCTGTTTGCCCCAGTTGGTGGCCTTGTTTTGGTATGCCAGAACGTTCGAAATTGAAATTCCGGAAGCGGCGAAGTAAACGTCCCTGTGGCGGCTTTTTTCCAAATAATCCACGATTCTGTAAAAAATAGTGCTTTCCTAAAAGTCCGGTCTGCGATAACTTCGGATACGTGGGGGAGATTCAAATCGATTCTCTGTTGTGATATCTTTCTTTAGGGAAGGGTGTCTTTCGTTTACAAAAAATACGGGTGTATTATGAAGACGTTAGTGAAGCAGATGCTGACGATGCTTGGGGTGACAGGCGCCACGGTATTGTTTCTGTACATCTTTTTTGAGCTGTCATACCTGCAGATTGAATCTGAAATTCAGAAAAATGATCGACTGGTGGTGAGCATGGAAAAGCGGGAGGGCGACCGAATGCGTGAGGTAATGCTCTACGAAACGACCACTCCTAAAGAATTTCAGGTGTTTGCCAGACTCTTCGCTATTCGCTCCATGGAAAGTGCGCTCAATCAGAATGTGGTTTACGTGAAATACACATTGTATTCCAGGGGCAAAAAAACAAAGATTTTCACCACTCCTCAGACCAACCGCATTCAGTTTGAGGGAAGCAGTCTGGAGTGCGAGTTGACCGATGTCTCCGCCAGAGCGCTGCAGGTGTGGAAACAACGCGTGGGAATTACCGAAAAGCTGAGCAAATCGCCCTTTCGCAAAACCGCCGCCGTCATCTCCCAGGTTTCGAAAAACTGACCTTCGAAACAACGAGGTAAACTGACAGTGTCAAAAAACATCGGCACATTGACAACGTCGCAGGATATGTCACAGAAAAGCTAAACTAATATTCCGGTGTGCCGTTTCAGAGGACAGGAGTGGAACGTGTATTTTCCGGTTATTCTGATAAGGCGAACGCTGCGTTTACAAGCTCATGTTACGCAATATGTACCGAGGAAAAGATGCAGATGAAATTTGAAACGATTGAACCCCAGTTGGAATTGAACGATCCCGAGCGGGGATTTCATTTCCTTACCAAAAAAGACGCCATCATCCTGAACTATGTGGACTGGCGAAACATCAAGGTGTCAGTAGTGTTTGGAACGGTGTATTCGTTTTCTTACAAAGTAACTGGCCCAAACGGAGATCTGCCCGCTGGACGCATGCTGGAACTGATGGAATCCCGTGAATTGCAAAAGGTGAAAAAGCGCGGACTGGCGTCAAAGGACGAAGAGATTCATCATTATGTCATTTCCACCAATGAGGATGAATGGTGCGAGGTGGTGGCGGGAAAATACCTGATTCAAAAAGTGGGCGAAAATTAACATTGGATGATTGGACCCTCAGCGCTGCCCATGTGGGCAAATGAGCACAATTTTGTGTTTTAAGGTGGCCAATTGGTACTCTCAGGTACCAACAGTCGACCTAACCCAATAATATTAATGCTAATTCATATTTTTGATGGCCATATTTTCCCCAGTGGTTATACCTCAACTAAGTTTTACGATTTTCACTCTATTTATTGTTAACAGCTGGAGAATCGTGAGGAGGACAAATGGTCTGGAATTACTCGGAACTGGTAAAAAAACATTTTTTTGAACCCAAAAATGTCGGGAAAATCGACAATGCCGACGGCACCGGAGACGTGGGTTCCATTGCATGCGGTGACGCTCTCAGCCTGACCATTAAGGTGGACAAGGAAAAAGACACCATTATTGACGCCAAATTTAAAACCTTTGGCTGCGGCAGTGCCATTGCGTCCTCTTCCATGCTGACTGAAATGGTAAAAGGCAAAACCCTCGATGAGGCTCTTAAAATCACCAATCGCGACATTGCCGCGGCTTTGGGCGGATTGCCCGCTGAAAAAATGCATTGCTCCGTAATGGGACGGGAAGCCCTCGAAGCAGCCATCGCCGATTATCGCGGTGAAAAAGTGGCGCACGATGAAGAAGACGAAGGGCGCATTATCTGCAATTGCTTTGGTATCACCGAAAATAAAATTCGAAAAGTCATTGAAGAGGATCATCTGGCCACCCTGGAAGATGTAACAAATTATACCAAGGCGGGCGGCGGGTGCGGCGCCTGCATTGATGAAATCGAGACTATTCTTGAAGAGTATCAGAACAGTCAGTCCGACAAGCCCAAACCCAAACAGGCCAAAGGGAAAAAACTGACCAATCTGGAGCGCATCGCCCTTATTCAGGAAGTGATTGACAACGAGGTGCGCCCTGAGCTCGAAAAGGACAGCGGCGGGCTCGATCTGATTGATATTGATGGTCCCAGAGTGGCCATTCGCATGATTGGACAGTGTTCCGGGTGTCGGGCCGCGGGTTTCACTTCGGCGTGGATTCAGGAAAAATTGAGAGAAGTGGTGGACCCGGAAATTGATGTTGTAGTGGTGGAGGAGGAATAATGAAAATCGTTTATGCCGACAATAACGCCACCACCAAAGTGGCGCCTGAAGTGGTGACCGAGATGACCACTTTCCTCACCGAAAAGTGGGGAAATCCCTCCAGCATGCATCAGTTGGGTGGGGATGTGGAAAAAGGCATCGAACTGGCCAGGGAAAAAGTGACCGCCTGCCTTGGAGCGTCCCAGCCGAGTGAAATTATCTTTACCAGCGGCGGTACCGAATCCGATAACACCGCCATTCGCTCAGCGCTTGCATCCCGCAAGGGGCGTCGCAAGATCATTACCTCGCGAGTGGAGCATCCCGCGGTGCTCAACCTGTGCCGCAATCTGGAGCGGGAAGGGTACACCGTGCGCTACCTGCCGGTGGATAAACACGGTCTGCTCAATCTCGCCGATTTGCGTGAAGCCATGGATGAAGACGTGGCGGTGGTCAGCCTGATGGCGGCCAACAACGAAACCGGTGTGCTGTTTCCGGTGGAAGAAGCGGGGCAGATAGCTCACGAATTTGGTGCGCTGTTTCATACGGACGCGGTGCAGGCCATGGGCAAAGTGCCGGTGGATCTCTCCCTGGGGCATATCGATTTGCTGAGTGTCTCCGGTCATAAGATTCACGGCCCCAAAGGGATTGGGGCACTTTACGTGCGTCGCGGATGTCGCTTCAGGCCGTTTATTGTGGGCGGCCATCAGGAGCGCGGACGACGGGGTGGCACCGAAAACGTACCTGGCATTGTGGCCATGGGCAAAGCTGCGGAGCTGGCCATGGCGCACATGGAAGAGGAACAGACTCGGGTGAAGGCCATGCGCGACCGTCTCGAAGCCGGGATACTGAAAATTCCCTTGACGCGCGTCAATGGCAAAACCGAAAAACGTCTGCCCGGCACCTGTAATATCAGCATTAAAAACGTGGAAGGCGAATCGTTGCTGCTTATGCTCGACCAGAAAGGGATTTGCGCGTCCAGCGGCTCTGCCTGTACTTCCGGCACACTGGAACCCTCCCACGTGCTTCGCGCCATGGGCGTGCCGTTTACTTATGCGCACGGCTCCCTGCGTTTTTCGCTTGGCCGCTACAACACCGACGAAGATGTGGATTTCATTCTGGAAGAACTCCCCGCTATCGTTGAGCGCCTAAGAGAACTCTCGCCATTTTCGGGATAAAATCAATTTTTACAACTGCTTTGCGGTACAGTTGGCGCTGTCCACTTTGATGATCTCATTGGAACTGCAACTGTTTAGGGCAGAGATGACGGATGCGGTAAAATTGTCAATTTCTTCGAGGATTTCCGGTGGATTGCTGTATTCATAGGTAATGTCGATGGATGTCCCCCGCAACGTTAATGTGAGTTGAGAGGCGCCGCCATCCGCGCAGTCGGGGCAGCCGTAAATGGAATTCAGTTTTTGTCCGGCCAGTTCCGCTGCCAGCCCCTGTCGCATGGCATGACCCAGTGATGTAAATTGACCGCGGTTGGTGCGGGTGCATCCTTCCACGCCCCATCCACACACTTGCAAGGTGGCGGTAGTGCATTCACCGTCCACTGTGTCTTCTGTGGTAAATGTGTACTGGCAGTCCCCCTGGCACATGCCAAAGGTCTTCCCCGCGCTTTCGATGTTGAACTGGTTCTGTACAATGCCGCAATTCGCTGGTGCTTTGAGACAGAGCCATTGGGATTTTCCACAGGCGTCGCAGCATAGCGCCCCGGGAGCGCAGACACAGGGATTAATGGTTGTTTGCTGACAAATTCCTTCCTGACAAGAGGCGCCCTCACAGGGCAAAAAGCAGCCTTCCTCGATTTTGGGCATATAGTCGCTTCCACCGCATCCAGGCTCGAACAGGCCTTCGCCCTGTTTGCAGCTCACCGGACAGGCTTTTTTTGTGCAGACCACTCTCCTTGAGGCGGTACAGCTGCAGGTGTTGCAGCCATCGGTCGCCGGGAAACTGTCTCCCACCTGCCATATCTGACTGTCGTAAATACAGGCGCCATCCGTCTCTGTTTGACTGTCGGATGACGACTCACTGACGCTGTCGCCGCCCGCGTCCGAATCGTCCGAGTCCAAAGCTATCTGCGAGTCCGAATCCTCTGAACTGTCGTCCGTGATATCGGTATCCTCTGCAGTGTTGCCATCGGCGCCGGTATCTTCGACAGAGACATCGCTGTCGGTGTCTATTTCGTCCTCGAGAGGAACGCAACTCAGCATCACGACCGTTGTGGCAACAATGCAAAGGGGTTTTACTATATTAATGAAACGTTCCATTACGTCTCCTCCCATTTCTTTGGTTGAGTAGCGTTTTGGCCCCGCTTTTTAAAACACTTCCCTTAAGTAGTAACTGGTTCGTCATTTCGGGTAAAAAAAATGGCAAAAAAACGTCACAATGGCGCATAAAATTCGATTTCCTGTATTTTCGCGGATCGAATTATGCATTCTGAAACGTTTATAAACAGGTTGTTTCAGATAACATCGACCGCATCGCTTAACCCTTCGCCGGCAATATTTATAGCAAGCACAGTGAGCGACAACGTAATACCGGGATAGAGCACCAGCCAGTAGCAGCTTTGGCTGGCGAAGGCATCCGCCAGCAATCCGCCCCAGCTGGCAGTGGGTGGCGGTGCGCCGTAGCCCAGAAAGGAGAGGGTGGATTCGATGAGTATGGCGCCGGCAATGCCAAAGGTGGCGGACACCAGTACCGGCCCCAGCACCGCCGGCAGTATATGGCGTCGGAGGATACGCACGTGACTTAAGCCCAGGGCGCGTGCGGCATCCACGTATTCCTCGTTCATGGTGCGCAACACTTCGGCGCGGGTGACGCGGGCCACATCTGTCCACCGGGTGGCGCCTATCACAATGACCAGTTGCCAGATACTGCTGATGCCCAGCAATCCCTGAATTCCCAGAATCAGAAAAAGCGTGGGAAAGGCCGTGAGAGTTTCGATTCCGGCGTTGGCAATGCGATCCCAGAAACCGCCAAAGTACGCCGCAAGTGCCCCCAGGAAAAATCCCAGCACGGTGCAGATGAGCATGGAACTCAGTCCCACCAGCATGGCGGAGCGGGCGCCGTGGACGATGCGCGCCAGTACATCGCGGCCACTGCTGTCAGTCCCCAGCCAATGCAGAGATCCGGGGGGCGCCAGCCAGTCAATGCCGCCCCACACCTTGATTTGATTCGGGCCGTAGGGCACCGGCGGGGCCAGCGTCCAACCGCCATCCGCAGCGATTTTTTCCAGAATGCTTTGATTGTCGTAATCCACCAGTTCCGGTGGTGAGAACAATGCGGGTAAAATGTGCACTTTTTCGTCTATTCTGCAGGCCAATGGTTTTTCGGAGGCAATAAAATCCGCCAGCAAACCCGTGAGGCAAATCACCAGAATGAGTCCTGCCGCCAGCCGGTTGGCAAGACGGGCGTAAAAGCGTCGGTTCACCTTGTACAGCCATAATCGACTGATTCCCAGGTCTCTCTTTTTTTTGAATTTGAACTTTTTCATGTGCGTCTGCCCAGTCGCCTCCCTGGAACTATTCTCGGATCCACCACGGCGTATATCACGTCGGAAGCGAGAATCCCCACCATGGTGAGTACCGCGGTCACGGTGACCACAGCCAGCAGCCAGTAGTAGTCGCTGGCGCGAATGGCATCAAACGTTTCGGCCCCCATTCCCTGAATACCGAAGATGCGCTCAATCACCACGGAGCTGCTGACCAGATACGGCAGCTGCAACCCCATCAGGGTAATCACCGGGAGAACGCCGTTGCGCAGACCGTGCCTTAGGATAACCTGGTATTCCTTCAGTCCCTTGGCCCTGGCCACGCGAATGAAATCGTGTTCGGAAATGCGCAGCATCCCCACCCGCTGGTAGCGGGCCAGCATGGCCATGGATACGAACGACAGGCACATCACCGGCAAAAAGAGATGGTGTGCGGCATCCAGCGCCATCTCAAAGTGACTGATGTTCAACGGCAGATCGGGACTGTGCAGTCCCTGGGACGGAAACCAGTCCAGAAATCCGGCCGAACCAAAGTATTTCAACAGTAGCATGGCCACCCAGAACGTGGGCAGTGAATACAGAACAAAGAGGCCAACGCCCGTGATGCGATCAAACCAGGATCCCTTTTTCGCAGCACTGATGACCCCGATGGGAATGGCGATGATGTAGGCCAGCAGCAGCGCCAGGACCGCCAGCAACAGGGTAATGGGGGCGCGCTCCAGGATTTTGTCCCGAATGGGGCGCCCATCCCTGGAGCTCACACCAAAATCGAAGGTGACCACGCGGCTCAGCCATCGGAAGTAGCGGGTTTCTGTCATGGCGCCGGTGATGCGGTAAATCCCCTCAAACGACGTGTACAGATCATAGCGCTGATGCCACCATTCGTTCCATCGGCTCAGTACATTCTGGCGATCTGAAAATGAATCCAGTTCCGTCATTGGGTCATCTCGGCCGGTCACCTCGCACAGCAGATTCACCAGGCGTCGCTGGGCTGGAACGGATTTGGTCTGGTTCAGGGACGACATCAGCTGGGGCAGGCTGTACGTGCCCAGATTGCGCAGTTCCGCCAGCGCCAGGCGGTCCTTGCGGCGAACGTACCTTCGCACCAGACGTTTGGCGCGAACCGGCGTAAAGTCTGCGCCGTAGGTTTCAAAGTAATTTTTCCAGTACCTGAGGGTATTGGAATGCTGCAACAGCTCATCTTCGCGATGAATGTTTTTGGCGATAAGCATCAGCGCATCCAGGGCGGCGTCTTTTGAGGGGTCGTTCAGTCGGTCCAGTTCCGGCAGGAAATAAGGGATGGCTGCCCCGCCAATTCGGCCAAGGGCACGCACCGCCGCTTTGCGTTTTTGCGGCATCTGCAACTGGGACAGACTGCGTCGAGTGCGGGTGCGGACGTCGTCAATGGAAACGTTCACAAAGAGGGGCAGATGCAATCCGTAGGCACGCCCCAGCTCCTCCGCCGTTTCCACGTCCATGGCGCTGCCGGCAATATCGGTACCGGACGTGTCCGGGGTCTCCACCGCCAGATTGATGAGCACAAACGTCACCAGACTAATTCCCAGAATCGTGGGAACCAGCATAATGAGTCGTCTGATAACATATCCTATCACGGTGTTGTCCCTCCATCGGAGGCTAACCACAGGAAACGCTCCTCTATCCCGGATACACTCGTCTCAACGCCAAAAATATTGTGTCGGACCAGTGAGCGCTGATAGCCAAAAAAGATGAACACCATGGGCTGCAGCAGCACCAGTCGCTCGGCCAGCTTTTGCCTGATGCGTCGGCGCGCCTCCGGTGCCTGTTCCAATGTGAGTCGGTCAAACATGGAATCGATTCGGCGGTCGCGAAAATCGCCAAAGTTGCGTCCCGAGCCGATGCCATCGGAGTGAAACAGCTCAGCGGCATTAAAGGGCGGTGCGGTTGAAATGGCCACAATGGACGCATCGAATCGCTGTTTGCGCAGGCGATCTGTATACACCGCCCAACTGACAGTGGTGGGCCGTGCGTCGATGCCCGCCTTGCGCAAATCGTGCATAATCAGCGCGACAGCCCGCGTGCCGGCCAGGTCGGTATCGGGAAGCAGCAGGTTAAACCGAAACGGCATGCCCCCCCTATCGAGGATACCGTTGCGATCACTGTCCCGCCAACCGGCTTCCTGTAACAGCATGCGGGCGTCCTTGGGCGAAAACGAAAGGGTTTCTTGAGGTTGCGCAATCTCCGGCCAGGGGGAAGACGCCGGTCTGGCCAGACAATTCATAATGGCGCAGGCAATGGCGTTGCGATCTATCAACCGCGAAACAGCGCGCCTGGTTTTGGCGTCTGAAAAATAGGGCGTTCGCGTATTGAACACCCACGTGTTCAGCTGATCCTCGGGAAAATCAACCGTTACCGCATTGGGATGAGTGGCGTCTCTGGCATTGGTTACGATATCCAGGTTGCCACTGGCAAACAGCTCCAGGGCCACGCGGCGTTCGGGAATGATGGTATAGGTGATGCGGTCCAGATACGGCGGCTGGCCGCGCCAGTCCGAAGAACGGGTGATTTCGATATGCTGCCCGGGTTGCCAGTCACTGAATACAAACGGTCCGGTACCCACCGGCGCTCTCACAAACTCGTTGGAAACAATAGTGGTGTTTTTAAGCAGATGTTCCGGGAGAATCATCACTCTGGAGACATCGGCCAGAAAATCCGAGCGGGGGTTGTCCAACTCAAACAACACGCTGTAGCGCGTGAGGACTTCCACATTGGCCACATCCTCAAATCGGGCGCGCCCCAACGCACCACCGGCGGGGTCCAGCATATGTTTAAATGTGAACACCACATCATCGGCGGTAAATGGCTGGCCGTCGTGCCACCTCGCCGACTCCGCCAGATAGAATGTGTAGGATGTCTGCTTCAAATCCGTTTCCCAGTAAGTGGCCAACTCGGGGATTGGGTTACCGGTTTTCGAATCCAGGTTCACCAGTGCTTCCAGTACATCGTGGTCGATGATTTGCGCCACAGCGGGATGGGCTGTGTACATGGAAAGCAACGTGCCCGGCTCGGACTCAATCCGCATGGAAATGCTGCCACCAAAGGCGGGTTGCTTGCCCATGTCCCGTTGCTGCCAGTCCGAAATGGTATTGGTGCATTGGCATTTTTTCCGTTTGCGCTGATTTTCCGTGGCGCTCTTTCCGCTGGAAAAACAGCCCGCAGAAAAAATAATGCTCATGGTGAAAAAAATGCCGATAAACCAATTCATGTGCTTTATATATATGATTCGTTGACGAAAATCGAATTCGTGGCAGCTCGATTTGTTCGAATGCTGCTTTCCAGAGTCGAAATGTGAATTGGAGAAACAATGACACCTGCCATCCTAAAGGCGCGACGCCAACAGCTGCACAATCAGATTGGTGGCGCTATTTTTCTGCCCGGGCTCAATATTGCCCCCAAAAACTATCCCAAAAATGGCTATCCCTTCCGTCAGGACTCCCATTTTCTGTATTTTGCAGGGGCCAATCAGCCGGGACTGGCTGCAATGATATTTCCCGATGGCAGCAGTTTTCTGTACGGCACGCCCCAATCCGAATCCGACATCGTATGGGAAGGCGAGCAGGTGACCCTGGAGGCCATCGCGTGGGCCACCGGGCAAAGTGGCGTGAAACCATTGGCCGAACTGGGCAACGATATTGCGGACCTGCAGCAGCGCCACGAAAAAATACACTACCTGCCGCCCTATCGCAGCGATATCGAAATCTGGACTGCGGAGCTGTTTCATCAGCCCCTCAGTTACATCCGCCGCCAATACAGCCGCGAAATGGCCGAGGCGGTGGTGCAGCAGCGCATCCGAAAATCCCCCGAAGAAGTGGCCTGGATTGAAAAAGCCATCGCCGTGTCCGCTAAAATGTACGCGCAGGCATTTTCCATGATTCGACCGGGGTTAATGGAGTACGAAGTAATGGGCGCCATGTCGGGGATTGCGCAGGCCAATCAGTGCAGCGATGCATTTTTACCCATTGTCACGGTACACGGAGAAGTGCTGCACAATAACCGTTACCACCATCAAATGGAGCACGGGCAACTGCTTCTCATCGACACCGGCGTCGAATTGCCCCCGTTCTGCTATGGGTCCGACATCACCCGAACCGTTCCCGTGGGAGGCACATTCACCTCTCGTCAGCGGGATGTGTACAACGTGGTGCTGGGTGCCCAGCAGCGCGCCATCGATGTGGCCAGTCCCACCCTGTCCAATCGCGAGGTGCATATGGCGGCCGCGCTTTCCATCGTGGACGGACTCAAAGACATCGGTCTTATGCGCGGCGACTCAAAGGAAGCCGTCCATGCGGGCGCCCATACCCTGCTGTTTCCCCACGGCATTGGCCACATGTTGGGACTGGATTCCCACGACATGGAGGACCTTGGCGATTTTGTAGCCTATCCCAAAGGCGAAAAGCCGCCGTCAGAGCCTGGATTGCAAAATCTTAGACTGGGGCGAAAACTGGAGCCCGGCTTTGTAATAACCGTGGAACCCGGCATTTACTTCATCCCCGCTCTCATCGATCGCTGGGTGGCCGAAAAAAAACACGCCGATTTCATCAACTACGAAGAAGTCGTCAAATTCCGAAACTTCGGCGGCATCCGCATCGAAGACGATATCTTAATCACCGAAAAAGGCTGCCGCGTCCTGGGCCCTGGCATCCCCAAATCCATCGCCGAAATCGAAGCCCACATGACCGCATCATCTGATAAATAGTCGAAACAAAAAGACAAAAAGTAAAAATGCATCCCGCATAAACTTTTTTTAAAATTTCTCCTTGACTCTTTTACCCGTTTCCCTATTATCCCACTCGCTTGCTAGCATTCCTGCTTAGCTCAGTCGGTAGAGCGGGTGGCTGTTAACCACTAGGTCGGCGGTTCAAGTCCGTCAGCAGGAGCCAATCGTTACTT
>JAFGQN010000203.1 GCA_016935665.1 Deltaproteobacteria bacterium
GGAATTTCTTAACGCTCCGCCCTGCGCTGTTTTTTGAAACACTGAACGCCCGAACAATTTCCGCCTGCCTGCACATCCCATGGCATACCAGCTGGGCCGTGAACATCCGAAATGATCGCTGGTCGTCCGCATCATGACAAAAAACGGGATTAATGCCGCAAAACTAAAACCACTGCCTTTTAAACAATCAAAACCCAAATTTTTTTTTAGGAATCTTTTACAGCATTGCTTTTCTCGCCAGTTTTCGTCGGACAGCAGACACGGTTAGCACCAGACTGAACAGGAGCAGGGTGGCGAAAATCAAGCCCACCATTTTTCCGGCGAATATAAGTGTTTCGGTATTCTCCTGCACAATGGTATTTTGAATTCGGTCTGCATCTCGGGTGAGTGTTTTATAGTCCACGGTAAGTAAAACGAATGAATCGTTGATTCCAAGGGGTGCATACCCCCAGAACACCGACTGACCGTTTTGTTTTAGTGTTACAACGCCTTCTTTGTTTTCAGCCAATGTGTCCCTCATAACTGCAACCGCCTTTTTTTGAATGTGTGAAATCCGGGTGCGGGGGACCGCCGTTTGCCAGGTGGCGTTGCGATTCATTTTTTCATAGGTGGTTGAAAACAGAATATCGAGCTCATCGCCGTCGATACGCGCGATTTCGATTTTAAATTCATCGGCCCAACGGGGATTTACCTTTAGCTGGCGCTGTAAATCGCTCATATATAAATCAATACCGGCGACACCGTGAAGTTCTCCGTTGGATTTTCGCACAGCGCGCACCGCGGATACCAGAACCCGGTTTGTGGTAACGTCCCTGTAGGGGCGCGTGAATATTACATTATCGACCGCTGCGCCGATTTTAAACCAGTCCCGCAATACCGGATCATAGTCGGCCGGTTTATCCCTTGAGCCAGGGTAGTTGGCCGACAAATGACTGTCTGCAAATGCCATAAAATATCGTACAAGCAGGTTGCGGTTCCGCATATAGAGCCGTTTGATTTCCGGCGCTATGCGCTGCAATGCCATTTTCTCTCGATATGTATCTACAATTGGCGCAAAGGAGGGTTGGTGAAATACAAATCCATCGAATGTAACCAGGGAAGGACTATTTGCAGCATCGATATTTTTTGCATGTCTCCTGGAATACACAAAATCCAGGAGCTCTGATGCCTCCATGCGTTCTTGCTCTTTAGCTGTCGCGCCTTCGGTGGCCGCGTATGCCAACTCAAATGAATCCGCAAAATGGTCCAGAGCAACGCCAATGGTGTGTTGCTGAAGCTTAATATTGGTGGCCACGTTGGACACAATGCGCTGCAATGCCTGTTGTCCATTGGACACAAGAGTGGCGCGCACTTCCATGGATAATCTGTCCGCAGTGGTTTCCATAAAGTGGTACACCAGCCACGCCGAAACCGCGGAGGCCACAAGCAAACCCGCAAAGACGATACCGGCGAACCGCAGATACACCATGGCCCGCCGGGCCTTTCGGATATTGTGAACGGCCGCTGTGACTTTTTGCCGCAATGTATCGGCCTGTTGACCTTCCACGTCTTTGAGATATACAAGCGCTGAATTGTATTCCCCCGACTGAATCATTATTTTTGCGGCTTCAAGACTGTCTTTTTGAAACGCCTCTTTCGCTTGCTGATTTGCATCCCAAAGCACCAGCGACTGGCGAAACAGCGACAACGCATTGGCCAGATTGTAAAACAGCGAAATGCGCGAGGCATCGTTGACTTTCCCTGGTGACATGGATTTGGCCGCAGCAAATTGCCGTTCTGCCTGTTTGGCTATTTGGCGACTTTGCTGATGTTTAAGATAGTCCTTTAAATCCCTTTGAAAATCCAGGACGGATGCATATCGTTTTTTTGGATTGGACGCCATGGCCTTTGCGCATATGTGCCTGATTTCCGCATCCACGTTGGCAGGCAATGGCTTGCAGTAGTCTCTTTCCTCGGTGGTTTTGAATAGTCTTTCGAGTCTATGCCGATGGGGTGATTCTCCCGCCACAATATCGTACAGGCATGCTCCCAGTAAATAGATGTCCGAATGAACTCCCAGTGCAGCGCCGTCACCATCCATCATTTCAGGCGCCATATAGGACCATGTGCCCTCTGGTCCCGTGAGTTGCGTCACATGGGGCATGCCTTCCACCGATATGTGCAAAGGATCTTCTGTAATCGATGACGCCAGCCCCCAGTCCAGCAGAAGAATCTCACCAAATTCGCCGGTCATAATGTTGTCGGGTTTAATATCGCGGTGAATGATTTCCCGACTGTGCGCAAATGCAACGGGATTGCAGATGGCGATTAGAATTTCAATTCTGTCGTCGAGGTCGAGACCGCACGAAAGAATGCGATGTTCCCCGGTTTGGGGTCTTAAAATATTTTCCAGTGTGCAACCGCTGACGAGTTTCATGGACATGCACAGACTGTCTGGCGTTTTTCCAAGACCGTATACCGGAACAATATTGGGGTGCGCCAGTTTGCCGGTGACCACTGCTTCGGTAACAAAACTCTGTTTGATTCGGTCGATGGCCCCTAATGTCGGCTGCAGCTCCTTTACCGCAACCTGCCTTTGCATTTCCTTTTGGGTTGCCTGGAACACCGTTCCCATGCCGCCTTCACCCAGCTTTTCGCCGAGTATCAGCTCCGAAGTGCTGCTGAGCGTTCTATTGGGGGCAGGGGACTGTGGGGTAACATGGGTCGATTGATTCTGAACACTTACTGTTGGCGCTGCCGCCGTTTCTTTAATTGTATCATTTGATTTTCTTTCAGATGAAAGTATCGCCTGCTCAATAACGGCGTCCCGGAAATCGTTGGCCATGGTTTTTCCTGCAGGATCGATCGTTTCTTTCTTCATGGCGAACCGATTTTCTCCGGCGCTCAACCCTGATTGCTACGCAGGGCGATTGCGATCACATGGATTTCTCTGTTAGTTTACGCCGTACCAATGGGATGGCAAGCAGCAGACTGAGCATCAGCAGCGCCCCGAAAATCAGAGCCACCACTTTACCAAGATATATCAGGGTGGCCGTGTTCTCGTGCACGATGGAATTGCGGATGCGGTCGGCTTCCCGAGTGAGTGCTTCATGGTCAATGGTGACCAGTACAAATGAATCCTGGATACCGAGGGGGGCATATCCCCACAGTACTTTGCGATTTCTGTGTTTCAGACTGACGACGCCTTCCGCTCCTTTGGAGAGGTCGGATTTCATTTGACTAAAAATGCCGGCCTGCAGATTTGAAAACCGATCTCTCGGCACCCATGATGCCGTATCCGCCAAAGCGGCCATGTTTTCGTAGTCTGATGAAAACACGATTTCCACCTGATTGTCGATGATACGCGCGATTTCAATTTTGCATTGATTGGCCCATTTGGGATCCACCTTCAGGGGGCGCAGTAAATCGAGAATGTGTAAGTCGACGCCCGCCACACCAATAAAATCCCCGTTTGCGTTGTGGATGGGCAGCACTGCGGACATGACAATTCGGTTGGTTCGGCTGTCGCGATACGGCGGTGTAAAATGGAATCCGGTCGCAGTTTTGCCCCGCTTATACCATCCGGTCTCCTTCATCGCTGGCGTTTCGCTTTTTGCTGATTCTTTGGGGTATGTGGCCATCAACCCGCTTCGTTCGAATCCCATAAAATACCGGATAATAAGATCTTTGTTGTCGCGGTGCAACCGCTCCACCAACGGCGCAATTGCCTCCAGTGTGGCACTTTCCCATATGACGTCTTCAGGGGAGCCCACAGATGGCAGCGAAAGAGCAAATCCGTTTTGTTCTGCTCTGGCCATCGCCGACTCTGCCGTCATCTCCGGTGAGAGTTGCCCATCTGCGGCAAATGACATTTCAAAACTTTTTGCAAACTGGTTTAATGACGTGGCCACGGTCTGCTTTTCAAATCCCATGGCCGTGGCGGCGTTTCGAACCACTCTGCGCAACGTGTGTTTGCCATCTTCAACCAGCGATTTTTGTGTTTCTTCAGCCACTTGTGACGCGGTTTTTTCCATGAAGTGATACACCAGCCAGGCAGATACGACAGACGCGATAACCAGACCAATCAATACAATTGCGGTGATACGCACATACACCAGCGCTCGCCCGGCGCGGGTGGATTCAATCAGTGCCTCCTGTATCTGAACACGCATGGCCTCGGCGTCGTCGCCTTCGGCATCTTTCAGATATACCAGAGCCGTATGGAATTCACCGGACTGGTACATCATGCGCGCCGCCGCCAGACTTGCGTCGTGATGCGCCTGCTGAGCGTCGGTATTTTCGGCCCACAGCGATAGCGCCTGCCGGTATGATGACAGAGATTTTGCCAGTTCGTAGAACAGAGTCACTCGCTCGGACTCGGTCAATTTGGGAGAAAACTGCTTTTGTGCTTCGGTGAAATGTCTGCCGGCGGATGCGGCGACCTGCCGACTTTCCTGATGCTTGAGGTGATTTTTTAAATCCTGTTGAAAGTCACGTACGGAGGCATACCGGTCTTTGGGCGATGACGCCATGGCCCGCTCACAAATACGCCGTAATTCCGAATCAACAGTTAGGGGCAAAGGGGCATACGAATCCCTTTCGATGGCATTGCGATAATTTTTCTGGTGACGGTGACGGTGAGGCGGTTTTCCTGTCAGTACGAAATACAGGCTGGATCCCAGCAGATAAATATCGGAATGCACGCCCAGCGCGTTTCCGTTGCCGTCCATCATTTCCGGCGCCATGTATGAAAGGGTGCCTTCGGGGCCGTTGGTTCGGGATACGTGGGGAACGCCATTGACCAAATCGTGCTCAGGAGTATCCGAAATGGAACAGGCCAGTCCCCAATCCAACAGCAGCATTTCGCCAAACTCCCCCACCATAATGTTTCCGGGTTTAATATCGCGGTGGATGATTCGCTGGCTATGGGCAAATGCCACAGGGTTGCAGATGGCAATGATGATTTCGATACAGTCGTTGACGTCGTAATCCGCCGCCATGCTGCGATGTCGTTCGGTCAGGGGGGAAACAATGTCTTCGAGTGTACAGCCGCTGACGAGCTTCATGGACATGGACATGCTGCGTTCAGATTCGCTTAGCCCATACACTGGCACTACGTTTGGATGGGCCAGTCTCCCGGTGATGATGGCTTCATTGTAAAATCCTTCGCGGATGCTTTCCACTTCAAGCAGGTGAGGATGAAGCTGTTTAATGGCCACATCGCGACGCAGATCCTTTTGGCGTGCGCGATATATTTTACCCATACCGCCGGCGCCGAGTTCCTCTTCCATGGCGTATTCGGACCTGCTGTATAACAGCTGGTTCAACACCGTGTCAGAATTCCCGGTGTGGACTGCAGGGCCGCCTTTCAGTTCCATGGTAATGTCCCGTGCCAGATTGTGTACCGCTGAGATAGTGGGTTCGGGAACGCGAACGTTGTCGGCTTTTAATATTGGCGAATTCGTAATATCTGAACTCATTGTGACATTACACCTTACATGAAATATTTTCGGTTTTTCAAATACACAGGATGGCAAATTTTTAACGATTTGGAAATGTAGAATTCGTGTTGAATGGGAAAAAATCAATCGGGCAATGGGATTTCGAAGGAATCCAGACCTCGGGCCACGATGGCGTTCTCGAAGTGTACCTGCGCTTCGGTTTTCAGGATTGTTTCATCATCGTAGGCATACCGGGGACTGATATGGACCAGCACCAGTTTTTGAACGCCTGCTGCTTTGGCAATTTTCGCCGAAGATGCGGCTGTGGAGTGTTTTTTATCTGCGGCTTCCGCTGCATGTTCCAATGTAAACATGCCTTCAATAAACGCGAGATCTGCATTTTGGCATACTGCTTTCAATCCATCGCAGGGGGCCGTGTCTGTGGCAAACGTGATAATGCGACCGCGTCTGTCCGGTCCAAGTACATCCTGTGGCAAAATGGTTCTGCCGTCGTCCAGAGTGATGGCAGAACCCGCCTGTAATCGGCCGTACAGCGGTCCCGTGGGAATTCCCAGTGCTTTCGCCTTTTCCAGATTGAATTTGCCAGGCCGCGTATGCTCCTCCACGCGATATCCCAGGCAAAATGTGGAATGCTGCAATGGTTCCCAGAATATGGTGCAGCCATTCCAATCCAGTGCTTTTCCGCCGGTGCTTCGATGCCATTCGATATACCGGATTTCGAAGTTGATTCGGTACCGCAAATCCTCGAGTGTGTGCTGTATGAATTTTTTTACGCCCTTTGGACCGATGATTGTCAGTGGACCGGGGTCATCGCATTGCGCGCGAAACATCAATACGCCCGGCAATCCCAGCACGTGATCCGCGTGGAGATGGGAAATGGCCACGACGTCCAGTGCGCGGATTCCCACGCCTCCCTTTTTAAGAGCAAGCTGAATACCTTCTCCCGCATCGAACATGAGCATGCGGCCTTCGTGGCGAAAAAGAACAGAAGTGGTTAATCTGGCCGGCATTGGCATCATTCCACCGGCGCCAAGTACTACGCAATCCATAAACGGGGTGATTACATATTGGAATCAACTTGCCAACATATTTTGCTATTTACTTGATTTTAAAGAAGAAAGCAGATGGTACAAATGCGTTGTAAAATGAGAAGTAAAATAATTGCCGTCTGGACGGTTCAAGCGATTGAAATTGATTTGCTTTTGTGCTATGCAAGCTCGCGTTTAAAAGAGAGAGACACGTTGTGGTTTTGATTGCCGCAAAGTGTTTAACAGATTTGATAATAAAGCAATTGTTACAACCGCCTTTTTTTTACAAAAAGGTAACCCGAAAGGACATTAACATGGCTATCAAAGTAGGAATTAACGGTTTTGGTCGCATTGGACGTCTGGTTTTCCGCGCTGCCTGTGCTCGCGATGATATGGAAATCGTTGGAATCAACGACCTTTTGGATCCTGATTACCTGGCATACATGCTGAAATACGATTCCGTACACGGTCGCTTCAAAGGCGATGTTAAAGTGGACGGTGGCAACCTTATCGTAGACGGCAAAACCGTTCGCTGCACAGCCGAAATGGATCCAGCCAACCTCAAATGGGACGCCGTTGGCGCTGAGTATGTTGTAGAATCCACCGGTCTGTTCCTGACTGATGAAACCGCTCGCAAGCACATCACCGCCGGCGCTAAAAAAGTGGTTATGTCTGCGCCTTCCAAAGACGCTACTCCCATGTTCGTATGTGGCGTAAACACTGACACTTATGCTGGTCAGGACATCGTTTCCAACGCATCCTGCACCACCAACTGCCTGGCGCCCATCTCCAAAGTTCTGCAGGACAACTGGGGAATCAAACGCGGTCTGATGACCACCGTTCACGCTGCTACCGCTACTCAGAAAACCGTTGACGGTCCTTCCAAAAAAGACTGGCGCGGTGGCCGTGGTATCCTCGAGAACATCATTCCTTCTTCCACTGGCGCTGCCAAAGCCGTTGGTAAAGTTCTGCCTGCTCTGAACGGCAAACTGACCGGTATGGCTTTCCGCGTGCCCACCAGCGACGTTTCCGCTGTGGACCTGACTGTTGAGCTCGAAAAAGGCGCTTCTTATGACGAAATCTGCGCCGCCATGAAAGCCGCTTCCGAAGGCGAACTCAAAGGCGTTCTCGGTTACACCGACGAAAAAGTGGTTGCCACTGATTTCCGCGGCGAGAGCTGCACATCAGTATTCGATGCCGGCGCTGGTATCGCTCTGGACAGCACTTTCGTGAAAGTGGTTTCCTGGTATGACAACGAGATGGGTTACAGCTGCAAAGTTCTGGACCTCATCGCCATCATGGCAGCGAAATAATTTCTGAGTAAATCAGATTGTTAAGCCGCTCCTCTTTATTGAGGGGCGGCTTTTTTTATTGGGGGGGCCAGGGGGATTCGTTGACAAAGTTGAGATGGTCCATGTGTAATTGCGGGGTTTGTCCCTGAAGATCAATCACATATCTGAAAGTATCTTTGGGAGAGTAGGGTCCGGGGTTTATCCCCGGCCGTCGACATAGGATCTCCGGCGAGGTTGGAAATGCACTCCGGCTCATTCCTTGTATATAGATTTTCAGGTGCGCATTTTTGGCTGGAACCCATCTGGAACTCGCAATCGGCCGGGGATAAACCCCGGACCCTACATTTTTGGTATACATTACAAACTGTGATCAATGATCAGGGGTTGTCCCCGCCGATTCTTTATTTCGACAGAGCCGCCCAGCAAACATAGGGGGGCGCAAGATCATGATTTATTGGAAAATAGAGTAGGGTGGCAATTTATCTGCCACCGTGACCGATAAGCGGCCGGGTTCAACCTCGGGCCCTACATTCATTTGATCGGCTGTTGCGATAGCCCTGCCAGCAAACCGAATCAGTTTTTACGGATGGGACCAAGGTGGGTGATATACCAGTCTTTGCCCCAGTTAATGAGGACCTGGATTTCAAAGCGACGCTTTTTGTCACCATTGGATGCCGACACAATGTTTCTGGTACAGGACCAATATGCCACTTTGTTGGCCTCTGTTCCAGGCGCTTTCCAATTGCAGCTACCGAGTTCAATATCGTCCACTTTCCACCCCATATCCTTGAACCGAGCGCGTTCCTGCTGGAAATCCTCTTTGTACCATTCCAACAATTTATTGTGATAGCGCCCCGGATTGGGAGAGTCCTTTACAACATTAAACGCTTCGGCGGGGAAGAAGAACGGCATGGCATCGTCAACGGTGTTGGTTGTGAATGCGGTCAGCAGTTTTTGAGCGCCGGTCAGTGCACTGTCTTTTTTTGGGGGGGATCCCTGGCTCTGGTTGTCCGCTGGGATATTCCCATTTCCTGCTTCGGAATCGTTGGCAACTGAAGCATTTTTATTGTCTTTTGCAGGGGGATGGTTCCCCAGCATGTAGGGATACGTAAATCCTCTAAAGCAAGCGGAAAATTTGGGAAGTGCCGTTTTAGGAAGAAGCGTTTCCAGCTTTTGGATCACACATTTTTCCACATCAGTGCCGGTGAACTTGTTTTTTTTAGCATAGGCGTACACGAGTTTTCCATCTCCGGTGGCGACAACGCGCGTGGACATTGCTTCAATCACGGGGCTGTCATGACATTTGGCCAGTTCTCTGGTCAATGTTCCCATTGCCTGCTGATATTCAACGACGTTTGGAAAATAGGGCAGTTTTTCGGCGGGATCCGGCGTAGGGGGCTCTTTGCAAATGATATTTTTTTTCTTCAGTGTTTTGAGCACCAGGAGTCGTTCTTTAACACCCTGAATCAGCATGGAATCGTTGTAATGCCCCTCCAGAATTTTGAGCGCTTCTGTGTAAAGCGTTTCCGCTTTGTCATACTTCCCCATTCGCACGAGAACAGATGCTTGATCATCGAGTGCCGATGCATAGACATCGCTTCCGGGTTTCACCTGTTGAATGGCTTTTTCAAACAGAGCGAGCGCATCTCCGTTGTAACCCGTTCTCTTGAGTTTATAAGCGTCTTTAATTATCTTTTGATAATCGCCAGTGCCCCTGGGAAGCGCTTGCTGTTTATTATCATTTCCGGCAAACGATGGTTCGTTCTTTTTACAGCCGACTACTGCGGTTGCAACACAGATACAGATGAATGCAGTACGAGTCGGTCTCAAGACAGATTTAAACATGGATTTTCTTTTCATTAGAGGTTGCTCCATATAAGTGTGTTAATGTTTTCAGTAAAAACGAGCGCAATATAGTACGTTCCGCTCTCATTGACAATGGTCGGATACTGGACCTGAATTCTGGAGACTGTTACAAAGAAACCATGACGTTCGGCAAGGGTTTTTCCAAAAACTTATTTTCGATTCTCACTGTGATTGCGATGGGCGCACTGTGTGCGGCGGGCGCTGTGGTATTGGCCATGCCGCTGGATGAATCCGATTCTCCGGAGCACAGTTTTTTTCAGCAGGCCCAAGACAATACTGTTTGCGAGACGTCCGCGGTAGAAATAAATCGAACGCGGAGCGGTACTGATAAAACCCTGCTGAGGCAATACAACAGCTTTGGGACGGTGTCACGTCCTGGAGTGGTGATGCCGGTGGCAACCCTGTACAATGCGCATACCAGAGAGACGCTTCCCATTTTTGACAGTCCCAAACCCAAACCGGAATTGGTTCGGCATTTTTTTAGATGTCGCGGCTTCGGCGAGACTGTGGATATGGCTCCGGCGCTCCTCGACGTGCTCCTGGCCGCCGCAAGGCAGTTTCAAGCGAAACGGATTTCCATTATTTCGGGTTATCGGTCACCCAAATTCAACGATGCGCTTGCCAAGAAGGGGCGTCGCGTCGCTGCCGAGTCACGGCACATGAAAGGCGAGGCAGTGGATTTTCGTTTGGATACGGTTGAAGCGCGAGAGCTGGGCAAATGGCTGCGAGAAAACTTTGAGGGCGGCGTGGGTACATATCGCGCCGATAATTTCGTTCATGTGGATGTGGGACCGAAACGAAGCTGGAATGGACATTAATACCGGGTGGTATTGGGGGTGGGCGATGCGCCTTTGCCGGAATTCCGGTTGGCGTTTGTGGCAGGAGGAATTATACAGGTGAGCATGATGCTTGAGAAAATAGAGAAAACAGTTGCCCCCAAATTGTCCGGAAAACAGCTGGTATTGTTGTTTGGGGTTGTATCGGCGTTTGGTGTGTTGCTGGTGCAGTATTTCGCCAAAGTCAACGAAGGGCTGGCGCATTACCAGGCGGCTGAATTTCAGATTGTCGCCCCCGATTACGAAGCGGATTCCACAAATGCAAAAACCGTGGCGGATTTTATGCTTGTGGATTCGCAAAATCGAAATGTCAAACTGAGTCAATTCAGCTCGGTAGATGTTTTGGTTGTAAATATCTGGAGTGCCGGCTGCCCGGTGTGCCGACAGGAAATCCCTTCGCTGACAGAGCTGGATCGCCGGTTGTCTGGGGAGGAGGGCGTGGCGCTGATAACCATTGCGGTGGCTGAAAGCTTCGAGGAGGTGGCCAGTTATTTCCCCAGAGGCACCAATCTGCGCATTTTATTCGACAAAGAAGACAAAATCGCCGGTGGTGTTTTTGAAACGGAAAAATATCCGGAAACGTTCATTCTGGACAAAAAACGGCGCATTCGCGCACGATTTGACGGGCCCAGAAACTGGCACGGCGATACATTCATCAATTACGTGAAGTCCTTTTTGTAACCTGGTTTGTGACTAATTCGTTGTCATAATATTCCCGGTCGCCGTGTGACGAAAAACAGCGTCGCGAAAACGATGTCGCAAATTGCATCACAGTGTTGTTCCAGCCGGTTTTAGTTGTATAGTGTTTCCATCAAAAAACAGGAGTGGCGGGGATGCTGGAAAACGTTGCGATGCATGCGCCGATGGATTAGTGCCGGCCATTTTTCATTCCGGCGGTGTCAACGGGGTGGGACAACAGTTTCGATGGGAGAATCGAGAATGCGTTTTGAGCACGACACGGACCCCAAACGTGCGATTACACAACGAATCGGCCTGCAAGACAGCACTGAGAGCGCCATTTTAAAAAAGCTTAGTGTTGTTGACGTTGGCGATGAGCTGGTAAAAGTGTACACGGATGACAGGTCCACATTTGAATTGATTCTCAGTTCCGGTTTCTGGCCGTCGCAGCAGTCATCGGTGGGCGAATCCATTAAAAAATTCAGTGAACAATGCAATAAGGCGCCTGGCGTCACCGAGCAGTTTCGAGAGCAGTTGTCGACGCTGGTCTTAAAGGAGGGCGTGGGCCCTGCATATTCCCCACGAGGCGCTGAGCCGCGTCACGTCAGGCAGGGCGGCGTGGTCCCATTGGAAGATTATGACTCCAGAGAGGCATTGTTTCCCGCGTCAGCAAAGGAATCAGCTGGAAAGGACCAAATAAGTGTTGTCGGAGAGTTATTTCCGGAATATGAGAAGAAGCCACCAAATGTCAGGGAAGGACATTATTCCTGCAAATCTTCCCTGAAAGGCAAACTATCCGGTGAAACCCACCGGATTGACGATAACAACATGATCGGCTCTGACAATCTGATTCAGACCGTTCATAAACTGATACCGGGTTCAATGATTCAACACAAAACAGGACAACGTAATTTGCTGATTTTGCTTACTTTTGCGGCTGTATGTATCGCTACTGTTGCGGTGGTGTTGGCTGTGGTGAAAATTAGAAAGCAATCCCCGGATGACGTGACCGTGGTTTCCGCGGTGATGGTCCAGGCTGTTAATGATCCCAATGTGGTAACGGCTGGCAAAATAGAAGGCAAAGTGTTGACAGGCGGCGGTAAAGTGAGCGCTTCCGGTACAGGTAGTGCATCTGCCTCAAAGACATCTGCGCAAAGCGCACCGCAGCCATCTGCCCATCCCGCATCTTCGATGACCAATACACGCACCGCGTCAACAAACGGTGAAAAGCCCAACAGCGCAGACGGCATAGACTCGGTGTCGAAAGGATTAAACGTTGCACCCGGTGAGTTGAAGGGGGAGGAGCCCTCGCAAACGAAAGCAACGTCACCCCTGGCGCCTGCTCAGGCTGAGATTGATAAAGCGCTCGCGTCCTTCGAAAAATCGGTGAACAACTGCAAAATGCACAATGACTACCCTCTTACCATGCAACTGGTCGTGGATGGCAAAACCGGCAAAGTGATTCGCACAGAAACTGTCGATCGCAAATTTTCAGGAACGACGATTGGATACTGTGCATCCAGCGCCGTCCTTTCCGCCGTTCTCCCGATTATTGCCAGCGGCAAACAATACTCTGTGGAACATAACTTTTAGGCTGTCAGCCACACTGATTTCCATGGGGATCCCCGCCCCGGAGCGGGCGTGTGAATGTGGGTGTTTAAACAATTATTCGTTGCCTGGAGGACTCGGTGGCAGATAAACTACCACCCTGCTTTTTTCCTGGAAACTTGAAATGCGTGAGCAGGGGAAACTTATCGTTTGATGCGTCCGGCAGCAGCGGCGGCTTTCAAACGAACCGCATTGATGCGAATGAAACCGGCTGCATCCTTCTGGTCATAGCCCCCTTCAATATCCATACTGGACATGTCTTCGTTGTACAGGGAATTGGGGCTTTTTCGTCCCGTCACATAGACGCCGCCCTTGTACAGTTTGAGCGAGACCACTCCGTCCACGGCTTCCTGGCTTTTATCCACGATGGCGTTGAGGAAATCCATTTCAGGGCTAAACCAGAATCCGTTGTAAATGGCATCCGCGTATTTCTGAACAATCATGTCGCGGATACGCATCACTTCGCGATCCATGGTGATCCCTTCGAGGTCGCGATGGGCGAACAGGAGAATCGTGCCGCCAGGGGTTTCGTACACACCACGGGATTTCAGACCGACGAAACGGTTTTCAACGATATCCACTCTGCCGATACCGTTGTCGTGTCCCAGCCTGTTGAGATAGGTAAACAGCGCCAGAGCATTTTCCACAACGGTGCCGTCCGTCTCATTTTCCACTTTAACAGGAACACCCTTGCTGAAGGTGATATTGATATTTGTGGGTTTGTCCGGAGCGTCTTCCGGATCCACTGTTTTACTGAAAACGTCTTTGGGGGGACGGAAGAACGGATCTTCCAGGACGCCGGCCTCATGACTGATATGAAGCAGATTGTCATCTTCGCTGTACGGTTTCTTGTGGGAGACGGTGGTCTGAATCCCATGTTTGGCCGCATAGTTGAGCAAATCCGTGCGCCCTTTGAATTCATCGAGAAATTCCTGCATTTTCCAGGGGGCAATAATCCGGATGTCGGGTTTTAACGCGTAAAAGCCCAGCTCAAAGCGCACCTGATCATTTCCTTTGCCGGTGGCGCCGTGGGAGACATACTCCGCGTTTTCCTTTTCGGCTATTTCGATATGGCGTTTGGCAATAATGGGACGGGCGATACTGGTGCCCAACAGATACTGCCCCTCATAAATGGTGTTGGCTTTGAACATCTGAAAGATGTAATTGGTCACAAACTCTTCTTTGAGATCTTCCACATATACTTTGCTGGCGCCGATTTTGAGCGCCTTTTCTCGGGCCGCCTCGAAATCGTCATCCTGACCAACATCGGCGATGTAGGCGATCACTTCGAATTCGCGCTCCAGTAACCATTTCAGGATGATGGACGTATCCAAACCGCCACTGTAGGCGAGAACCACTTTCTTTTTGGCTTCTGTATTCATTTCTTACCTCTCGTTGCCAATAGGGTTTTAAAAAGAGGGAATATCTACCACGAAATCTTTGGAATATAAATTCATAAAGTTGATTTATTGATGAAGAAGGACGCCTGAAATTGGTGGATATTTTGTGTGCCAGGTGGCGGGATTCGTGCGGATTACCGCAGCAGTTCAATGAGATCTTCCCGTGTGATTGACAATGCCTGACCGGCGTCGCCAATAGCGGCTTCGGCCAGTTTGCGTTTCTTGTCCTGCAGTGCGAGAATTTTTTCCTCAACCGTTTCCGCCGCCACCAGACGATATACGAACACCGGTTTATCCTGACCAATGCGATGGGTGCGATCGGCCGCCTGATCTTCCGCGGCGGGATTCCACCACGGATCGAGCAGAAACACATGGTCGGCGGCCGTGAGGTTCAATCCGGTGCCACCGGCTTTTAAAGAAATCAGCATTACTGGCGGACCATCGTTGGATTGGAAAGTTTCCACAACACCGGCGCGATCCCGGGTGCTGCCGTCCAGGCGGATAAACGCGATGCCGGCCGCATTGAGGTGTGGTTCAACCAAATCCAGAAATCCTGTCCACTGGGAGAAAACCAGTGCTTTGTGACCGTTTGCAATGGTGGCCTGAAGCTCCTGGTTCAGAATATCTATCTTGGAAGATGAAACCGCATGATGGCCAGGCACGAGGGCAGGGTGACACGCCGCCTGGCGCAACCGCAGCAGTTGTTCCAGGGCAGCCATAATACTGCCGCCAGCCTCCAGCTGTTTCACAATGGAGCTACTGGTAGCCGCCCGAACGGCATCGTAAATGTTGCGCTCGCTTTCGCAAAGCTCGCAATGCAGTATGAGATTGGTTCGCTGGGGCAGTTCCAACTCCACTTCATCCTTTTTGCGTCGCAAGACGAACGGTCGGATTTTCTTGCGCAGGCTGGCGGTGGCAACGGGATCTCCCTGTCCAATGGGAAATGCGAACCGTTTTTGAAACTTGCGATAGTTGCCAAGCAAACCGGGATTGGTGAAATTGAAGACGCTCCACAGCTCTTCCAGTCGGTTTTCCACCGGAGTGCCGCTCATGGCGACTCGGAATTCGGCTTTCAGGCGGAACGCCGCCCGTGCGGCCTGACTCCCGGGATTTTTGATATTCTGCGATTCGTCCAGTATCACCATGCGCCACTCTCTCCCTGTGAGCAACGCGCGCTCGATGCGAAGCAGTGCATAATTGGTGACGATGAGATCCGCGGATTCATCCAGCTCCCGATTTTGTCCATGAAAAACACAGACTTTGAGATTGGGACGGAAACTGGCAGCCTCGGCAGCCCAGTTGTGAATGACGCTGGTGGGGCACACCACAAGGGTTTGACCCTGAATGCTGCACAGTGCCTGAATCGTTTTGCCCAGTCCCATATCGTCGGCCAGGATGCCGCCCAATCCCGCGTCCCGTAAAAAGCATAGCCAGTCGACGCCTTTTTTTTGATAGTTCCGCAGCGTACCATTGAGATCCATTGGCAATTTTGTATCTGGTATTGTTTTGAACCCGTCGAGAAGTGGCGCCAGACGGGTAAAGCATGGTTGTACCTCAAGCTCGAGATCGGAACAGAGCTTGGCAAGCATCGGCACCGCGGCCACCGCCACCTTTTTATCTTCCTCGCGCCGGGCGTCGAGAATATCCAGTACGAGATGCCCATGGGTATCCAGCCAGCTTTGGGGAATGGGCGCGAATCCACCGCCTTCCAGTGGCGCGAGGTTCAGCCCTTCACGCCAGGCCTCCAGCACATTGCGGGCAGTGGCTTTTCTGCCGTGAAAATTGGGATCCTGAGGCTGGTCAACACTGAACCAGATGTCGAATGCGTCGTCTTCCAACTCAATTTTGGGGACCATTGGCGCCGCATTTTTTATGGCGTGCTGGGAGGCGTCCAGCGTGGCTTCGCTCCACTCCTGCGCTTTTTCAACGAATATGGAGGCTTCTTTGCGGTTGTATACCACCTGTCTGCCGGGCACCAGATTGAGATCGTCCCGAAGAGTGGCTTCCATCTCCTTTTCCCCTTTGATATCACGCAACGGGATGGTGCCCTGAATGTACACCATCCGCCCGTTCTTTATTTTCACATGGGGGGGATTTCCATATACGATTTCAGGCAGGACGGAAACCGTGCTCCCGTCCTGAATCATGTTCATTATCAGGCGAGGCTCCACGAAGCGGGAAACCGGCGGCAGGATATCGGTGCGGATATCCACATAGTTATCTCTTTCCAGCTGGGGCAGTACGGTCGTTACAAATTCGGCGAGATCTTTGTGCGCATAGGTAATCCGCCTGGGCAGTTTTTCCATGGCGTCGCCACATATGCCGCGCTGGCCGATGGGATGGAGGGTCTGGTCGCACAGAGCCGCGCCAGGGGCCAGAAATTCGTCGATATCGGGATTGGGGCTCAAATGTAAATCAACTCCGTCATCGTCATTTCCAACCACGGAAATCAATGGGAGCATCGGTTCCTTTGAGACTTCAATTTTTCGGTTGTCGAGATATACCCTGGTGGATTCATTCAACTCGACAATGAGACTCGCCAAGAGATTGGCTGGCAGCTTTTTTTGTGGATGAATGTTTCTGCCGATCATCCGATCGGCATTCAGGTCTGCCTGGGTGGGGCGATATCCCATGGGGAATGCCCTGGCGGCCACCTGCGACATGATGGGTCTGGCGAGGACTGCTGTTTTGCCTGCTGACGAAATATACTTTCGTGTCAGCGTCAATCCTCCGTTTTTTCTGAAGAATCGGTACTCCATCCGTGTTGGAGACCGGTCTTTTTGAGGCAGAGACTTGCCCTGACGATGGGCCTTTTCTGTTGAAACAATGGCTGCGGCGATGTGAGCACAAAAGTCCGTTTTCTGTTTGCAGCTGCATTCCCATTCATTGTCCTCAGGATAGAGCACCACTATGGGATCGGTGACCTCTGAAGGTGTATTGACGCGAAGCTCAATTTCGGATTCCGTCGCAGAGAGACCTTCGACGGCGTCCATCTGCGCCAGTCGCTCTCCCTGCTGCCATACTTGAGGACCGCATCGTTGGCGAAACAGGGTTTTCAGTTCATGTAGTGAAGGTAGTGAGGGTGACGTAGATTTCATTTCAGGGCATTTCGAACTGAGTAATTAAGAAAGTTGTCTCCAAAATTGGATGGAGCACTATAGCACATATCATCGGTTGCTGACAAGTCGGCTGGTTGTATAAGTTTTGGAAAACACTTGCATTGGCTTGAACTAACTATCCGCAATTATTGGATATATGTGACTGGATGTGGTGAGGGAAATTGCATCGGCATTTTTTTTCGAATCCCGCTGCTTTTCAAGTGCCTGAAAATCAGGTTGCTCCACTTAATTTCTTACCCGGAGAACCGATAAGTCCATAGGTACAGCAATTCAGCGTATTGCGGCGTTTGGCCTGGATTGCGGGGTTGCAAATGACTAATGCTTCCCTGGTTGAATAATGCGCAAAAAGCAATTAGCTGCTTGGAAAAAGCACTCTTTTGAACGTGATGCAGAATAATGCGACTCCCAGTATGTTTCGAGTGGATATTTTACTCGTCGATGATCGGCGGGAAAATCTGTTTGCCCTCGAACATCTGCTGGCGAGCGACGAACTTCAGATAACGTCGGTTGAATCCGGTCAGGATGCGCTGCGGCAGGTGCTGGAAAAAGAGTTTGCGCTTGTCATCATGGATGTGCAGATGCCCGGGATGGACGGGTACGAAACCGCCGAGTTGATGCGTTCCAATAGCCTCACAAAACATATTCCGATTATTTTTGTTTCCGCTGTAAACAAGGACGAGCACCATTTGTTCCGCGGATATGATTCGGGTGCCGTGGATTATCTGTTTAAGCCCATTGAACCCAAAATATTGACCAGTAAAACCCGTGTGTTCGTCGATTTATATCGGCAGCGCAAAGAGCTTGAACGAACCAGCCTCGCTTTGGAACACAGTCTGCAGGAAATTCGATACAAGGACGAACAGCTGCGACAGAAGCAGAAGCTGGAAGCTATCGGAAAACTGGTGGGCGGTGTCGCTCACGAAATACGCAATCCACTGTCTTTCATGTTGTCGCATATGCGCCGCGCTGCCCGGAGCAGTCAGTTTATTCTGGGTTACTCCAGTACTTTAAATGATTGTGAAAAAGGCGCTGAAATAATTGATAAAATAGCAACGATTCACGACGGGATGGAAATCGCCATAGATGGGGCCAATCGTATTTCCAAAATCGTTCAGGACCTTTCCAGGTTCGCCCGAACCGATCGAAACGAGAAGGTTCGAATGGTATCGGTGAACGAAGTTCTTGGCAAGGTGGTGAATCTCGCCAGGCATGACATTCGAATTTATGCTGAATTAAAAGAGGAGTACGCGTCGCTGCCACCCATTTCAATTAACGAGAGCAAACTGTTCCAGGTGTTTTTAAACTTGCTGACCAATGCCATACATTCCCTCAAGTATCAGGAAGACAAAAAGAATCTGATTTCGATACGGTCGTGGTTAAAGGACGACATTGTTTATGTTGAGATGGCAGACACCGGTTGTGGAATACCGGAAGAGAACTTAACCCGGATCTTCGACCCGTTTTTTACCACCAAAGATGTGGGTGAAGGAACCGGTCTTGGCCTGGCCACATGCTTCGGTATTGTGGATGCATACGGCGGGAATGTCAGTGTTGAGTCTCAGGTAAACATTGGTAGCCGATTCACTGTCAGCCTGCCCGTTCATCCCTCTCCCGAGGAATAACCTTTTAATTACCCACTATTTTTTTCTTTTTGCCTTTGTTTTGCTAAACTGATTCCGAAATTCTTAACCCTGTAAATGCTTCGAGGCACATATGAATTTTTCTGAAGAGCTGGCGCTGAATCTGAAATCGGATTATCCCATTATTTTTATCAGCGCGTTTGAAGAGCAGTCGGTGATCCCCGAGGTCCGTCGTGCGTGCGAACTGGCGGACCGAGAGTGTATTGTTCAAAGAGCACCTGGAGAGCTGGTGGATATTCCGCACCAAATCCAGACGCTGACCACCGGAAAAGTTCTTTTGCTTACAGAAGTCTCTGCTCGCCTGGAGGAACCGGATGCGATTCGGCTGTTGTCGGATCTCGATTTAAAATCGGCCGGTTCTGTGGTTGTCATTGTGCCCTGGATATCCATACCCGCAGAACTGGAGCGAATCAGCGCCATTATGGAGTATCCCCTGCCGACAGTTGAGAAATTGCGAGCCGTTCTCGACGATGTTTGTGCACAGACCGCTGTTTTGCTGATGGCAGAAGACACGGATGCAATGATTCGGGTATCCCAGGGATTGACAGAAGGAGAGGCGAGACGCGCCTTTCGAAAAGCGCTTCTGGGGTGGCCTGAAGCGTCAGTGGAAGCGCGGGCTGCAGTTGAGCGTGAAAAGAGAAAGGCGCTGCTCAGGAGTAATGTTCTGGAGCACGTGGACGTGGATGCGGGGCTGATGGACGTGGGCGGTATGAATATGCTGAAATCCTGGCTGAAGTCTCGGAAATCCGCATTTACTGAGGAAGCTCGGGCCTTTGGGTTGCCTGTGCCCAGAGGCTTGTTGCTGATGGGGATTCAGGGATGCGGGAAATCCCTTGCGGCCAAAGCCGTGGCCGGATTCTGGGAGCTGCCGCTGGTGCGTCTGGATGTTTCGGCCATTTTTGGTCAACGCCACCCGGAGGAATCACTTCGGTCCGCGTTGAAAATTGCCGAAGCCATGGCGCCCTTGATATTGTGGATAGATGAAATCGAAAAAGGCTTTGACAACGAATTTAAGGGAACAGAGGCGCGGTTACTGGGGGGACTGATTACCTGGTTGCAGGAAAAGAAAAAGGAAGTCTTTGTGGTGGCCACGGCCAACAAGGTGGACGCATTGCCACCGGAACTTCCTCGAAAGGGCCGATTTGATGAAATATTTTTTGTGGATTTGCCCGATGCCAAAGAGCGCAAAGATATACTTGCCCTTCACATGAAAAAGCGCGGATTAAATCCCGAGCAGTACGACTTGACATCCCTTTTGGCGAAAACCGAAAAATTTACGGGAAGCGAACTGGAGCAGCTGGTGATTAGCGCCATGTATCTGGCGTTTGAACGCCACGAGACGGTGACGGATGCGGATTTCAGGCGGGCCTTGAGTCAAAACGTAACACTTTACGAAACATTTGAGCCGCAAATCAAGACGATGCGTGAATGGGCCCGCAAGCGCGCACGCATGGCCAGCAGCGATCGGTCGAAAGTGGATTATTTCGATCGGTAATTCTTCACTCTTTTAAAAATTTTTCGATGGTGTCGAACCAGACCTGATGCATTTGAGGGCTGATGCTGTGGGAAATTCCCTGAAATTCAATGAATTCCGCGTTGGCTCCCATTTGCTGCAGCTTGCGGACGGATTCCTTGCCGCGAGCATAATCCACGGTCTCGTCATCGGTACCGTGAAGTGCCACTATGGGGGGGAGATCTGTTCCCTGAACGGTGTCGATGGCCAGCAATCCCGATACGGGAACGGCGGCATGGACTTTATCGGGGCAGGTAACGGCCATGGAAAACGTGAGGATACCGCCCTGTGAGAATCCGGTCACCACAGGCGGACGATCAAATTGCGGGCCACTTATGAATTGGCAAAGCGTTTGAGTCGCCTGTGCCACATCTTTTTTCAGGGTGTGCTTCGGTGTGTCCCGCACGGGAATGGCGACATCGAACCATGAGCCGCCGGGGCCGAACCGGGTAGATGCTCTGGGGAGCACAATGTCCGCAGGCAGGGGGCGCTCTTTAAACAACATGGAAAAGTGTTCCGGTGAATCCCCGAGACCGTGAATGGCCACCACTTTGCGACTGACAGCCTTGCTCTGGCCGGAGCGGATGACAATGCTGTCCAGGGTAGGCGACATGGATGCTTCCGGCTGACGACGCGATTGGGGCCGGGTTGTGTCCGTTGCCGATGCTTTTGGACCGTTGCACCCGTTCCCGGCAACAATGATCAGGCCGATGACGCCGCACAGGCAAACACTGCACGTGATGAAAAACAGATTTTTCGGTTGATGTATCATTCGCTTTATTTTACTTCCAGTATCACCAATGCAAAGGACATTCAACAGAACACTGGGGGAAACCGCACTGGCAGCGGTCATGATTCTCATCGTTGGCATGATGATTGTGCCGCTTTCGTCGTGGCTGATGGACTTGCTGATAGCTGCAAATCTGGCGATTTCAATGCTTATTTTCGCATTGGCGCTGTTTCAGAAAAATCCGCTTCAGTTCATGTCATTTCCTTCGGTGCTGCTGATTGCCACGCTGTTTCGATTGGCGCTGAATGTGTCCTCCACCCGGCTCATTTTGACCCGTGCGGATGCGGGTCGGATTATCGGTGGTTTTGGCGGGTTCATCGTTGGTGGCGATATCATCGTGGGCGCAGTGATTTTTGGTGTGATTCTAATGGTGTTGTTTCTGGTTATCACCAAAGGGGCGGAACGCGTGGCCGAGGTGGCCGCCCGCTTTACCCTGGATGCCCTGCCCGGCATGCAGCTCGCCATCGACACCGATTTGCGCAGCAAGACAATTTCCCCAAGGGAATTGACATTGCGTCGGGAAGCACTGGAAAAGCGGAGCATGTATTACGGCTCTTTGGATGGTGCCATGAAGTTTGTGAGGGGGGACGCTGTTGCGGCCCTGGTAATTACTGTTATCAATATCGCCGGTGGCATCTCTGTGGGGTTATTTCGCCAGAATATGAACTTTATCGATTCCCTGAATCTCTATGGCCGTCTCACGGTTGGCGATGGACTCGTGACAATGATTCCGGCGCTACTCATTTCGACAGCCGCGGGCCTGCTGGTTACCCGGGTGGCGCAGGGAACCGATGAGGATGGATTGGCCGAGCAGTTGCGGCGTGAACTTTCGTCGACTCCCAACGCGCTTTTAGCAACTGCGACAATGATGATTCTTCTGGCGGTGGTCCCCGGACTTCCGGCCTGGCCATTTCTAATTGCAGCGGCGGGACTGGGGGCTGCTGTTCTCATCCCCAGGATGGGATCGGCACGCCAGCGATCCACAAATAAAATGGCGCGCGCATCTGTGGTGGGAGACGCCATTTCTCTGGATGAGCTGCAACAGTTATTGGATAACGTCTCTCAAACGCACCCGGTGCTTGTGAGAGAAGCGGTCTGGCAGCGAATCTCCCTGTCAAAATTGTCGGATCTGTTGGGGGAGCTCCAACAGGATGGTATTGATTCCAGATACTTGCCCGACATTCTGGACGCTTTGGCGCGCATCACACCAGTGGATGACATGGATGAACTGATGCTCCATTTGCGTCAACGGCTTTCGTCTGTCATTTCTGCGTCCATCGGTGGTGGTAACCATTCATTGGCGGTTATCACTCTCGAAATGGAGACCGAACAGTTGCTGCAAACCAGCCTGGTCACCTCCAGTCGAGGGAAACGGCTGGTGTTGCCACCGGAGCTGGGAACAGAACTTGTTGAAAATATAGATGATATTCATGCCAGGGGCCAAAGCTCGATAATTCTGGTGAGCGATCAACTGCGTCGACCGTTGCAGCGTTTTTTGCGTGCATCATTGAGAGATGTTCGGGTCGTTGGACACGGTGAACTGACCGATGAGACATGTGTTGAAGTGTGCGCTCAACTGTCCCTCTGAGGCGATTGTGCCGACAGATACAGACATGTCTTCTGATGTATTCAGATTGCCCATGAAAACCGATATAGTCTGATAAAAAACCGAAAAAACCCGCTCAATGACTCATAATTGACCGTCGGAAAATATTCAAACCGGCAGATGTCTGTGGTAACATCTGTTGTCAGCGCTTCTATTTAAGATAAATATTATGAAGGGTCATTAATTCTCCACAACGACAGTCGTTAATCGTTGAAAGCATTAGTGAGAAGGGACATTTATGAGCAGCAAATCAGATGTGCGACAACACACTTCACCCGTTACCGCTGTGCCGTCTGATGCCAGGTCCGTTATACAGAAGATTTACTGGTTTTCCATGTTCGGCCTTATTGCAGTGAGTGGGGTGGCCGTCGTAAATGAGCTTCTGCCTGTTGCGGTTCCCATCACCGTGGTTGTGTTGGGGGGGGGCGTGTTTTTTCTCGTTCGGGCCCATGAAATCGAGTGGCGTCGGCGCCGGAAAGCCGAAGCCAATTTACAGCAGGTCATCGAAGAATCGGAGCGAATAGATGCTCAGTTGCGAAAAAAAACCGCGTTTGCGAATTCCATGGCAAGGGAGGCAGAAAATGCCAATAAAGCCAAATCGGAGTTTCTCGCCAATATGTCTCATGAAATTCGCACTCCGATGAACGGGGTATTGGGAATGCTCTCCCTGTTGCAGGATACCAGTTTAAACGGGGAACAGAAATCATTTGTAGACGTGGCCAAAAGCAGTGCTGAATCCTTGTTGACGTTGATTAACGACATCCTCGATTTCTCAAAAATAGAAGCACGCAAACTGAAAGTGGAGGAAATTGATTTCGATCTCCGAACCATGTTGGAGGATTTTGCCTCCACTCTGGCGTTTCGTGCCAATGACAAGGGGCTGGAATTTATCTGCGGTCTGGATCCGGCGGTACCCACATTTGTGAAAGGGGACCCGGGCAGATTGCGTCAGATTTTGACCAACCTGGCGGGAAACGCATTCAAATTCACTCAGCATGGCGAAGTCTCTGTACGTGGTTATCTGACAGAACAGGACTTGGATACCGTGACGCTGGAATTTCATGTAAAAGATTCAGGGATTGGCATTTCCAAAGCGAAACAGGAAAAGCTGTTTGAGGCGTTCACACAGGCAGACGGTTCCACAACACGGATGTACGGTGGTACCGGGCTGGGATTGACAATTTCCAAACAGCTGGCCGAGATCATGGGGGGACAGATTGGACTCCATAGCGATTCGGGTGAAGGCGCCGATTTCTGGTTTACAGTGAAGCTAAGGCGTTCCAGCAGAGTGCCTGAACCCAAAACGCTTGGAAATCTGTCCGATACAAATGTGCTGGTTGTCGATGATAATGATACAAATCTGGAGCACACAAAGTCGCTTCTGGTTTCATGGGGAATGAAAGTCACCACCAGCGACAATGGCACAGACGCATTGATTAAGTTGCGCGAAGCAGCATTGGACGGCGTTCCGTATCAGGTGGTTCTCATCGATTTGCACATGCCCCTGATGAATGGTGAAAAACTGGGCCGCATTATAAAAAGCGATGCCGAAATATCTGGAGCGCACCTGATTCTAATGACAGAAATGGGGCAGCGTGGTGACGGCGAGAAATTCAAAGAGGCGGGATTTTCGGCGTATCTCACCAAGCCGGTGTTGCAGTCCGATATGTACGTGTGTCTGGCCCAGCTGGTTGGGGACGGAAATTTGACCAGCTCCAATCGTCCTGCGGCGCCATTTATCACACGGTACAGTATTGCCGAGGACCGCAAGGCGCGATTCAAGATTTTGCTGGCGGAAGACAATCTGACCAATCAGAAAGTGGCCCTGGGGTTGTTAAAAAAACTCGGCTATCGGGCGGATGCTGTTGCGGACGGCGCAGAGGCAATAGAGGCATTGGAAAACCGCTACTACGATTTGGTTCTTATGGATGTTCAGATGCCCAGACTGGATGGCTACACCGCCACAGAACAAATCAGAGATCCGGCGAAGACCAAAGTATTTGATCCCAGTGTGCCTATTATTGCAATGACCGCTCATGCCATGGAGGGCGATCGTCAAAAATGTCTGAGTCACGGCATGGATGATTACATAGCGAAGCCGATTGATCCAATGCAGCTCGAAGAAGTGATCTCCCGATGGTTGTACCGCCAGCAGATACCCTCCGAAAGTGAGACGGACGCGTCGAAGACCTCGAAAATCCCCAATGCTGAAGATGAACAGCGGCGGGAGGCTGTTTTTGACCGAGAGGCATTGCTGGAGCGCTTGATGGGCGACTACGATTTGTACCAGGCGATTCTGGCGGAGTATCTGAAGGATATGTCTGTTCAGCTTTCAGAGCTTAATCAGGCAGTGGCGAAGAAAGATGTTGTGGTCGCCGGACAAATCGCACACCGGATAAAAGGCGCATCGGCCAATGTGGGTGGTGATGCCCTGGCACGGATAGCATTGGCAGTGGAGGAGGCTGGAGAGCAAAAAAAGGATTTGCAGCAGGTGGGACGTCTGTTGCCGGAGATCTCCCGTGAATTCGAAGAACTTAAGGCAGCAATGCAGAAGGAAGTAGAACCATGAGCCACACTGTTCCCATTTGTCCCGAAAGCGGGTTGCCGATTTTCCAGCGACCGGAGTGGACGGAGTTTCGGGTGACAGAAGACTATGTGGCCAGTTTTTACAGAATTGGTGAATCGATCTTTTTTACCAAAGCGATGGGCAATCTGAAACATATGCCGCTCGAATATGTAGACCGTATCGAACAGTATATAAATGAGGAGTTCACTCGCTGGCCCATCGTGGAAATCAAGGATTTGTCTGAACTTCATGGAATGCCTTCGCGCGCGTATCGCATACGTTTAGTGGATTATTATTTAAGAAACCGTGGAAAAATAGCGGGATTGATTTATCTGAACGCGCCATTTCATCTCAATATGACGCTAAGATCTGCGGGATTGCTTTATGAGACGGCCGTTCCCCAGGCCACCTGTAAAACGTATGCAGAGGCGATGCATAAGGCACTTGAAATGCTCGACGCAAGCCGCTGCGCCGATGACCAAACCATTGCGCCATCTGAAAAGGCGCCGCAAAAAGTACTGGTGGATGTAAACGACATTAAGGCGCTGGCACGTTATCTTGCAGGTAATGTTTGGGATGCGCAGGTGGACGAACCGCCGGCTGTTCCGAGATTCAGCGACGACCATCCATTGCTTCCAATTATGGAATCCATTGTGGTGGTAAAGAATGATTTGGATGAAGTGCGAGCGGATATGGAACGGGAAGCGGCCCGCGCAAACGAGCTCGCGGTGACCGCTTTCGAGAAAAAGCTGATAGCTGAATCACTCAACAAGGAGCTGAAAAATCAGGCGCGGAATGCAAACCTTCTGGCGCAACGGGCGGAATCCGCCAACCGGGCCAAGTCTGAGTTTATGGCCAACATGTCTCATGAAATCCGAACGCCCATGAATGGAATCATAGGTATGACCGGATTGCTGATGGACACGCGACTCTCCGCTGAACAGCGGGAATTTGCCGAGATTGTTCAAAAATCCAGTGCCGCATTGATGACGCTTATCAATGATATTCTGGATTTTTCCAAAATCGAAGCGGAAGATTTACAGCTGGAAAACATTGATTTCAATCTCTTTGCCATGATGGATGACTTTGCGGCAGCATACGCGGTGTACACCGAAGGCAAGGATATTGAATTTGTGTGTGCGGTGGATCCCAATCTGGAGGTGTATTACAAGGGCGATCCGGGACGTATTCGACAGGTTCTCAGCAATATGGTGGACAACGCATTTAAGTTCACCGAGCAGGGAGAGGTTTCGATTTACGTGGAAACCGGGCAGAGATCGCCCCATAAAACGGAACTTCGTTTTTCGGTGGCGGATACGGGCATTGGGATAGATCCCGATATTCAGGACAATCTGTTTGACAGTTTTACGCAGCTGGATGGCACCAGTACACGAAGATATGGCGGAACCGGTCTGGGGCTCGCCATCGCGAAAAAGCTGGTGGTGATGATGGATGGGGATATTGGCGTGTTCAGCGAAAAGGGGAAAGGGGCGGAATTCTGGTTCACGGTGGAACTGGAGAATTCTGAACGGCATTCCGCTGCGTTTGCAAAAAGTGAAATTGAGAATACGCGGATACTGCTGGTCGATGACAACAGGAGCAGCCGCAAAGCTACAATGCAGCTGTTGAATTCCTGGAATACCGATGCCACGGCTGTTTCCGATGGCAGCACCGCATTGCAGCGATTGTACGAAGCGACGCAGGGCGAAAAGCCCTTTGATGTAGTAATCATCGATACAAAAATGCCTGGGATGAGCGGAGAATCTCTTGGAAAAAATATCCGTGGCGATGTTCAGCTGCAGGATACGAGAATGGTTTTAATGACCATGGTGGGCAATCGGGGGGATGCCAGACGCGCCAGAGATAACGGCTTTGACGCATACATAACCAAACCGGTTCGCTACGCGGATTTGTACGACTGCCTGATTCGCCTTTTGGAACTGGACGCAGGAGAGGAGTTCATCACCCGTCACAGTCTGTATGAGCAGCGGCGGAACCGGTTTCGCATTCTGGTGGTGGAAGATAACGCCACCAATCAGAAAGTGGCGATGGGGATGCTCAAAAGATTGGGATTTCGAGCGGATGCGGTGGCAGATGGCAGGGAGGCGGTGGAGCTGCTCAAAATGGTTCAGTACGATTTGGTGCTGATGGATGTGCAAATGCCAGTGATGGATGGATACGAAGCAACGGGGATCATTCGCGCCAATCCAGATATTCTCAATCCCAAAGTGCCGGTTATCGCTCTGACAGCCAGCGCGTTGAAAGGCGACAAACAAAAGTGTCTGGATGCCGGCATGAACGACTACATCTCCAAACCGGTGGACTTGAAAAAACTTCAGCGTGTCATTACTCGCCAGTTGATGGAAGAAAAGCACGAATCCCGTGATTCCCTGATGCCCAGAGGCGGGGCAGGCTGGAGCACCGATGTCCTCGACGAAACCAAAAAAGACACGGAAGCGAAAGCGTAGCGCGCCCGCGATACCTCTGAGACTTTCATTCGCATGGTTGAGGTATCCGGATTAAATGATTAGTTTGTTAGTTCAGGAGAACCTGGCTTCTGGAGGCCAGGGAAGTTTGAATGACGCGAATGAAACTCTTTGCCTTTGGGATACTGTTACTGGCTCCGTTTCTCCTTCACGCGCAGACTCATTTTCAAAACATTGCCTCCTCGGATTATGCGTCGGCACATGTACTTGTGCGATTCAAGCCAGGCGTGAATGACAGTGTTCAACGGAAGATCCATAAACAGCTGGGGACTCGGGAACTGGCCCGCCTGGGTTCGATGACATTTGTGAGCGTGTCGGTGCCGAAGGGCAAATCCGCCCCGGGGCTGGTGCGTGCATTTGCCGTCCTGCCTCAGGTTGCCTGGGCGCAGCTCGATTACGTGGCGCATGTATCTGCTATCGTTAATGACCCGTTTTTCAGTTATCAGTGGCACTTCGAGCGAATAGGCATCCCCGCGGCCTGGGATTTGGCGCCAACGCCGGAAAATGTGGTGGTGGCTGTGCTGGATACGGGAATTCGCATCCCGTCGGGTGGCGACGGTGTGGAAATTCTGATGGCGGGTTACAACGCCATCTCTCCCGGGGATCCTCCCCTTGACGGTGACGGACACGGCACCCATGTCTCAGGTACAATCGCACAACACACCAACAATATGATGGGAGTCGCCGGGATGGCCTCCGGTGTTCAACTGTTGCCGGTAAAAGTACTGGACGATGACGGCAATGGTTTCACCTCCTGGATTGCGGATGGACTGAAATATGCCACAGATCAGGGGGCCGATGTGGTGAACATGAGTCTGGGATACCCTCTCAACATAGGGGATCCCGGACCGGCACTCTCTGAAGCCATCCAGTATGCGCATCAGCACGGGGTAACGCTGGTGGCTGCCACAGGCAATGATGGCAGTAAAAAATTAATCAGTTATCCCGCTGCTTACGATGAAGTTATTGCGGTGGGGGCCACGCGCTTTGACAATACTGTGGTACGTTACTCCAATCGGGGAGAGGGTATCGATCTGGTGGCGCCCGGGGGCGATATTTCAGTGGATCAGAACGGTGATGGCTATGGGGATGGCGTGTTGCAGGAAACATTCTCGATAACCAATGGACAGCCTGTTTTTGGTTACTATTTCTATCAGGGCACATCCATGGCCGCACCGCATGTTTCCGGGGCAGCGGCGCTTATTGTGGCGGCGGGCATCGATACTCCCTCTGATGTGCGTTTCATTTTGCGACAATCCGCGCTTGATATGGGCGCACGCGGCTGGGATATCGCCTATGGCGCGGGATTGCTCAATGTTCGAAAAGCGGTGGCGTTGGCGCTGTCCCCCACAATGCACTGCTGGAGCGATGGGGATTGCGACGACGGTGATACGTGTACAACGGATACGTGCACTCGGTTTGGGACGGTTGCGGCGTATTGCAGTCACACACTGCCCCCGTGCGGCGTTGAGGATGGATGCTGCGACACAACCTGCACCCCCGTTCCGGATCCGGATTGCAGCGGCATTGAAACCTGTGGAGACAATTACTGTGTTGGAACCGTTTTAGGTGAAGATTGCACATCCTGTCCCAACGATTGCGCCAGGTCCAATCACCCGGTTCTGGGTGAAGCCTGTTGCGGGGACGGCGCGTGTACAGGCAGAGAAACGGTTCAAAGCTGTGAGGTGGATTGTTTACAGACTAAATAAACACTTTGCAAATGTAGATGTATTTACAACCTGATACTCTGTTGGAAGCTTAAGTAATATTATTACCATTTTTTATCCGGATATAAGTTCGCGTTTGTAAGTGTAGGTGTTGGTGATTTAAACCAGAGGACAAAGGGGGGATGCGTCATGGCATTTGAAGCAGGTGACTGGGCTCTGATTGGATAATCACAGGGGTTTTAGACGAAATGACCACAGCCCGTAGAGAAATCCCATTACTCCCAGAATGAACGCATAAAGATGATAGTATCGCAGCACCAGTTGCCGGTGCGCCAGCTGTTGAACGGGAGCAATTCCCAATTTGGGGGGCAGCTGTTCCACAATAAATCCCTGCGATAACGAATCGTGTGTCAGGGCCACTTTGGCAAATGTGCGGCGTTTTCGTTGAACTTTATTTTTCAGCACATAAAGCTGGTTTTTGCGAGCGCCAACTATTTTGCGCGACGTGACATTCGGTTTTTGAAAGATGTCCACATCGTCGGCCACAATTTCGATGAGACGGTGCGGGGGTTGATACAGTGGGGCGGTCCAATAGTTCTGAATTTTTAAATCCACCGCGTCAGCAATCCATATCAATGCAATAAACAGCACACCAAAAATGCTTCCGCCTTTCAAAAACTGAAATAATCGAATGGGCGGTCTGGATATTTTTGAAAGGAAACGAATGGCCATTAGAATTGCGCCTGTTGCAACTGCGATAATAAGCCAGCGAAGCATGGGATGGGGCGGCGCCAGATATGGGGAAAGCGTGGCGCTACCCGCCAGCAGATAGCGCAGATAATCGTGAAAAATCAGATATCCGGATACCAGATTGGTGATGGCGTAGACAACGAGTTCCAGACGTTGTGCTTTGTTCGGTGGAAAGAAGCGCGGGTGGCGGACCGCATCGGTGAGATTTCGCACAGCGGTCCAGTCGCACACCCAGACAGATAGTTTTCGTCTTTTGCCTTTGGGCACAAATGTGCGTTTGCGCTTAAGGCCAAAATCCGTCATTTTTCGCTTCAAACGCCTGGCTGCCGCTTCTGAAACCAGTATTTCATCGGTGCCTGCGGCGCTTTCAACCCGCGCGGCCACATTCACAGTATCTCCGAACACATCCTTCGATTCCACAATCGCTTGTCCCGTATGGACACCAATTCGAATATGTACCTGAAATGATTTGTCTTTTTGTCTCGCCAAACGCAACTGCTGCTGCATGGCGATGGCGGCTTCCACGCCGTCTTTCGGGTTTTTAAAGGACGCCATAATGGAATCGCCAATGGTTTTAATCAGCGTACCGCGAAACGCCTCCACCACCGGAAACAGCAACTTGTTGTGACGATCCAGCATCAGTCTGCCTGCCGTATCGCCGTGTTTGTCCCAGAATTTAGTGGAATCAACAATATCAGTGAACAGCACGGTGACTTCATTTTTGGATTTTTCAATCGAACGCGATAGATTTAATGTGTTCTTGCTCACTGCCATTGCATCCTTCACAAGTCGCCCTCATTAAGGCGTTTAACAGGCGCATTGTACAGGTTTGAGCATGCACGGGGAAGAGAAAAGGGGGTGATGCAGCTGTTTGAAATCTATGTTGTCAGCAAACGATGAAATCAGTTTGTCCTGGCAGGGGAAAGGTCAACCACACAGTAATTGAAGGGAATCGCGGCATCCACGCGGCCCGCTGCGTAAACCTGAACAGCCTTGATTCCAATCGCTGTCGAGTAGGGAATTCCACTGGTTCCCCAACATTCGCTTTTAAAGTTACTCCAGGCAATAGTGGCGATACCATTGGAAAACTCTGTACAGTAGCCAACGCCATTCTCTGCCATGATTTCGATTCGCAATGTGGCTGATGTGGATTGGGTTATATTCACGTTAATTCCCGAGTAAGAGATTCCCGCATACCACGGTGCGATGATGTCGCTGCCTTTTTCCTGCTTTACATTAAATCCGATGGTTCCCAGCGAGTTAAAGCTTTCAATGAGCGCCCCATGAACACAGATGGCTTTTTCACTCAGCACATACTCGCCATCCAGCTGATTGATGGTGCCTCCCGCCTCAAGGCCGGTACTCGTCCATGCGTTGCCGTGCCAGTCGCCTGCAATGACATACGGACCCGTCATAGTGGTGTCAATATCGGCATCCGTTGTGTCCGAGTCCGGATTATTGATGGTATCGGTGTCACTGTCCGTTTCGGCGTCATTGTCGGTATCCGTGTCCGTATCCCCATCTGTATCTGCATCGCCATCCGCATCAGTGTCGCCGTCGCTATCCGTATCCCCGTCCGTGTCCCCATCTGTATCCCCATCTGTATCTCCATCTGTATCCCCATCGGCGCTGGTATCCATTGAGGGAGAGCGATCACTGACAGAGTCCGTATTCGTCTCCCTTTCACTGGCAAGAGCCGTATCTGTTTCGCTATCTGTGGTGTCCGTGCTGTCTTCCGGGTCCGAAGTTGGAACATCCCAGTTTTTCAGGCCTTCCACCTGCTCTTCACAGCCGAATAGAAACAGTCCAAATGTGAACAGTATAAATAGCAAATTTGTTTTGCGCATAGTATCGTTCTCCCGTTCAGATTACCTGCTTCGGCAATATTGAAATATTACATTTTGATTATATCTTTCAGGACTTGAAATCTCAATTGCTAAATCGGTCGAATAGCGAAGCAAAAAAGCGCATCTCGCGAAATATATGATTATTCAGGGGAAATCTGACCATGTAAACACAAAAAAAAATTCAAATATGCTATATTTGTCAAAATTATGTTCATTTTTGGTTGGTGTGGCATATGGGAGGCGCCCGAAATTGCGCAAAAAAGCAATGCCAGAGGTCGTTGACAGTCTTATGTTTGTTATCGCAACAAAAGCGCCGCCCACAACTCTTTTACTTGCAAAACAAACTGTAACACTCACTGCCGGGTTGAACAGTTGGCCCTTAAAATTTACACAAACGGACAGGCAAGGGGATGCCAGAGACGGCGGGTTTCAGTTTGAATTATTCCAGAACGACGGTCTGGGTTTCGCAGCCGAATTGAATTGTCAGGTGGGCGTCGGCTTCGGATTGGAACCATGTGCAGGTATTGGGGCACACTTTGATTTGAGTGGGCGCCGCCGGATTGTCGTAATACCATCCGTGTTCCACGTCAGCGCAACGGTCTGCCGCAGGGATATTTCCGATAACGTACGGGGCAGTGATTTGGCTCGAAAATTCCACATTAACCAGCCCCGCATCGAGTGTTTCACCCGTTGGTGGCGCGGGGATCTCCCACTCACAGTTGATTTTCGAGCTCGCGATAACCGAGCTTCCCAGCGCCTCGAACACCGGGTTGAAATCCTGTTCGCACAGATCGCCGGACACGCCCCCAGTCATGGCCACCAGATTGCTGTATGTGTCCCAATATATGGGCGGTATTGCATCCGGGCTGGAGGGAGCGGCATAAGTACTGCATTGACTGTCCGCCGGCGCTTCGTCCTTGGGTGCAAAGGCAAAAATACCATGGAATAAATAATTGCCCAACAGAGGGGAAAGTGCCTGGAACGATTCGTTGAATTGTTCAGCGGTGGTTTGATCTCCATCATCCGAGACCACCACAATGTGTTTCATCGAATCGTCGCGGATCATGTCGTGCCATCCCGCTTCGGTGAGGCCATTGTTATCTTCATATGTGGTGACAAGCCACTCCAGCTCCTTCATGCTGGGGACGCGAACGCTCAGATGTTTGTAACGTGGCAGATTGGAATCCGGGGTAACCGGTTCTTTGGGATCCTCTGTATCGGGCGTATCACTGACGTACTGACACCCGTCTTCTGCTCCAAGAGGCGGATCGATACAAATCCCGTAACTGACACCCCCGCGATTGCCGCAATCCCCGGGCAGGCAGGAAATCATCACAATCTGCGGGTCAATTCCGCTGTTCATAATTCGCTCAGAAAAATCGTTCATATTCGCGCGTACCATTTCAATCTCATCGTAAAGGCTTTTTGAATTATCAATAACAAAGATTATATCTGCGGGCTCACGGGTGTTTTCGGCATCCTCGGCCACCGCGGCGCATTCTTCAAATTCCAGGGGATTAGCGCCCGAATCAGTCGGTATCTGTACCATCGTGGTGGACGTGTCTGTATCGAAGCCACCGATTTGATGTATTGAATCAGAGTCCTCAATTCCGATGCTGTCGGAGGACATATCGGTGGAAATATTTGTGGATTGGCTTTTTCGACTGCAGCCGGGGCCTGCAAGCAGTGTGACTGTGACGCAGGTGCATATCGCAAGGTGTGTGGACTTCCTGAGTTTTTCGGGTGACATCATATTGGCTCCTTGGTTAGCGAAATCGGGCTTGAGGAGAACCCTGCAATTAGAAGACCACGACGCATCAGACCACACAGGGTGAACGCACTGCTGATTTTATGGAAGTTGGGACTCTGGCGCATTGAATTCGTTAAACGATATTCGACAAAAACGTCGAACCAATACCGTCCCAGAGGTCGAATGGATCTCTGATTTATTGTGCAAAAATGTGTTCAGATTGAATTGTTTGACATGCTTATGGAGTTGCTTTGGAGAGGGGCATGCCAGACTACCAGTGTGCCGTTTTGTTGTCATCCGCTTCCCTGGCGCCCATGGCGCGCCTGGCCATTCGGGACGGTTCAATGATACTGATGACAGTGGGTGTATCCGCAGCGGAATACGAGCGCATTTTACGGGCATGAAATTTGGTCAGCACGGTTTTTTCGGAATACACGGGGAGATTGGGATTTCGCGGCGGATAAAACGGTTTGGCCAGGATGTCGAATTCCAGCAAATCGTCGACACCTTTGTTTTTCACCGGGGAATCCGACACGATAATGGTGAACAGGGCTTTAATGTCGCCGATGGTCACCTCGCATTTTTCAAAGTTTCCAGAGATGGTTTTGGGCAGGCGAACCCCGTGGGCGGAGAGTACCACCGGTTGCGTCAATGTGCTGGACGTCACCCCCTCCCTGGCAAATGTGCTTTTAAGTGCGCCCTGTACGATATTCAGCATTTCCCCCAGCGCGTCATTGATTTCGTGGTCGTCCTGCGCCGCCACGTCCAGCATTCCCTGATACAGTTTTCGAGCCGAATAATCATTCATCTCCACTTTGATGTCTATCCAGGTTTCATGCTCGTTCAAGTACATGGGGGTCCACACAAGATGGACGAGATCCTGGGCCAGTGACAGGGTTTTGGGAATGGTGGCACTGGCCATGCCGCATCCCAGCTGGCTGAATACATTGGCAATGGTGGTGTGAAGATTTCCAAAGGCATTGATACTGGATATTTTTTCGCTGAAGTTCAGTTTGCGCGGTGGAAGATGTTCAATTTCCTGTTTGGATTGAGCAATTGCCGTTTCGGGCGCTGCCGACTGCGTTTTGGTGGGCGTCAATTTCGAAACCACCTCCCGCAGCAGATCGTGTCGCCTGAGAACGGTCTCCAGATCATTGATTTGTTTTTGCAGTGCCTGCTGAAGATCAATGGTTCGCTCTGCAATGCGCATGCGCACGTTCAAATCGTTCCTGTGCCATTTTTCCATCAGGTAATCATCGGCCCCTGCATCTGCAGCATCCAGCAGCAGTTGGGGATTATTGGCTTCGCAGATCAGAATCACATAGGGATGAATCTTTCCCATATTTTGATCGGTGAGTTTCCGCAATTCGGTACAAAGCTGCACACCGTTCATACCTTCAAGATCCCATGCCGCCAGCGCCACATTGATGGGAGAATCCGATGTAAGTAATTTCAGTGCTTCGTTTCCATTTGTCGCTTCAATGGTCTCGTAGCCGAGGTTTGTCAGTTCCGAAACAAGTCCTTCCCTAAAGCGATTGTTGCTATCCGCTGCAAGTACTTTCATTTTTTACCTCCCAAATACCGGATGCGGTATACATAACTGAACGGCGCGCATCGTATTGAATGAAGACCTTCGATGTTTTGATTTGTGGTCCATGCACTCTTTTTAACAGGGATACGTATGGCGACATCCTCTAATTGCCGATATAACTTGTTTCATTGCGAGGAAGGACCACGGGCAGGTTTTTGAGGAGGCGGATTATTTCGGGGGCATCTGGATAAAACCCCGGTCCTGGCGTATGTCCATTTCGGCTCGTGCGCGCTTGATTTGGGTTTCTGCCAGTTCAAAGGCCTCTTTGGGAGAGAGCTTGATTTTGGCGATTCCCTGTTCAATGGCCTTTTGACCCACGGCCACTGCTTCTCTCGGGAATACTTCCCACATGTCCATGGTGGGAATGAGACGGTTTTCCTTCAGCCCGTGATCTTCGGCCACCTTTGCCAGTTCCCTCGCGGCGGCGATACACATTTCATCGGTGATGGTTGTGGCGCGTACGTCCAGCGTACCGCGAAATATTCCGGGGAATCCCAATGAGTTGTTGACCTGGTTTTCAAAATCGCTTCGTCCTGTGGCCACAATGCGAGCACCGGCCCGTTTGGCTTCCCATGGCCAAATTTCCGGAATCGGATTGGCGCATACAAAAACGATGGAATCCGAGTTCATGGAATGAATCCACTCCGGCTTCACCGTGTCCGGTCCTGGCGCGGAGAGGGCGATCATCACGTCGGTTCCTTCAAAAGCCTCCGCCGGCCCCCCTTTGCGCTGTTCGGCGTTGGTGAAGTCGGCCAGTTTGTCAAGCCACGGATTGTCAACGAGATCTGCGCGGCCCCTGTGGACGATACCGTGTAAATCGCACATGTAAATATAATCTGGATTGGCGCCCGCTTTGGCCAGCATGATGGCGATTCTCTGATTGGCGGCGCCGGCGCCCAGCATACCGATTTTTACCTTTTCGATGGGTTTGCCCACTATTTTCAGAGCATTGATGAGACCTGCCAGTGTGACTGCCGCCGTCCCCTGCTGATCGTCGTGCCAGACGGGAATCCGGGCTTCGGCACGCAATTTATCCAGGACTGTGAAGCATTTGGGACTGCTAATATCTTCCAGATTGATTCCGCCGAAAGTGGGCTGAATCATCTTTACAAAATCGATGATCTGTGTCGCATTTTTTGCGTCAATGCAAAGGGGAACAGCGTCCACCCCCCCCAGATATTTAAAAAGAATGGATTTGCCTTCCATCACAGGCAATCCCGCTTCAGGACCAATATCTCCCAGACCCAAAACACGGGATCCGTCGGAAACCACTGCAATGAGATTGCCTTTGGACGTGTGCTCGAACACTCTTTCGGGGTTCTGACAAATATCTTTACAGGGAGCGGCCACGCCAGGGGTATACCAGATAGCGAAGTCGGAAAGGTCCCGAATGCAGCATTTGGGGACCACTTCAATCTTGCCCTTGTAAAAAGGGTGCAGCTTCAGTGCGTCTTTAGCGGGTTTCTCCGCTTTGTTCAGCAGTTCCGTGTCGTCGATGATCATCACTCGAAGTATCCTTCCCCGTGTAATTCTCAGGATTTTGCAAAAAGGCCTGTTTGTGGTCTTCCAGGAAGAAATAGTATGTCTTTCCGGAGTGTTCTGCTGTACCAACGGCTTCGCTTTCGCGAAATGTCAGCCCGCACACCGGACATTCCACCGTTTTGCCCGAGGCTTTTTCTTTGCCTGAGATTTTTTCGACACTGCCCGTATCGGCGGTATGCCGTGAGGCGTCAGAGTTTGATTTTCCACAGCTCAAAGGGCCCCAAATGAGACAGTTGCAGAACATCGCGCCGACTATGCATCGTAAATATTTGCCCATGTCGTTTTGAAATTATTTTGAAACTATTGATAACACAATGAAAATCTGGCACTTTCGTGGCAGTTTTCAAGGCGGAAACAAAAAATGACCCGTTTTTGCTCAGTCACAATGGAGAGGCTGATTTTATAAGGGCGGTACAAAAGGTTTCCCCTGGAAGAAATATGGCAATTAAAAACAAACATTCTTTTTTTGGACGGATTGAAGCGTGGCAACGGGCGCATCCTGTGGTAGCGGACAGTATGGTTATCGCCTTTGTGCTGGGACTCGGGGCTCTTGTGGCGTTGGTGATTTACTGGCCGGCATTGCAATCGAAAGAACCGCTTAAAAAAATAAAAGTCGATGGCGTTGAAATTTCTATCAACGATGCGGGCGAGAAGGAACTGGTTCAGCTGGCCCGAAAAAAAATATCGGGCGAAGTGGTGCTTAAAGGCGGTGGCATATCGCACACGGCCACATGGGGCGGACTTGGGGCCCGGGCGGCGCATGCTCCCATTGTGCGCATATTGAATGCGCTTGCAAATGAGCAAAGCCCGGCCTCTAAATATTATCGACGCGAAAAGGGTGGGGCGCTCTCGCTGCACATCCCAGTCTCTCTGGATAGCGAAGCGGCGGTGGAAGCGCTGGTGGCCATCAAGGAGAAGCTGGACAGAGCCCCCAAAAACGCCCGGTTTGATTTTAAACTCAATCGGGTGGTTCCCGAGAAGAACGGTCTGTCGCTGGACGTGTACAGCACGCTTGAGAAAATGGATGAAGCGTTGGCCACGGGAAAAAACGAAGTGAAGATGAACGTGAAATCCGTGAAGCCCGAAGTCGTTGCCGCTGAGTTGAAAAACATTGACGTGGATACAGTGGCCGGATTCTACGAGACACCGTATTCCAGACAGAAAAAAGATGTGGACAGGACTTACAATGTGAAGCTGGGGGCATCCATTCTGGATGGTCACGTGATTATGCCGGGGGAACTGTTTTCATTTAATGACGTGGTGGGAGAACGCTCTCAGGCCCGCGGATTTCGGTACGCACCGGTAATCGCCGGCGGCAAGATTGTGGAGGGCATGGGAGGTGGTACCTGTCAGGTGGCGTCCACGCTTTACGCGGCGGCCTTCTTTGCCGGTTTGGCTATCGAAGACCGGGTCCCCCATTCCAGACCCAGTTCGTACATCAAGCTCGGACTGGACGCCACTGTGAGTTATCCTGCCAAGGATTTAAAAATCAGAAATCCTCTCGATTACCCGGTAGTTATTCATTTTATTGTGGAAAATGGAGTTGCGAGAGTTGAAATACGCGCTAAAGAAAGACCATTCACTGTATCGTTGCTGCGAAAGGTGATTGGCACAACGCCGTATCCGGTTCGCATCATCAACGATGACAAATTGCCCAAAGGCAAAGAGGTGGTCACACAACGTGGTGTGCCGGGGTACAAAGTAAGCCGATTCCGCATTATTGAACGGGATAAGGTGGCGTATCGGTTTCAGTCGTTTGATCGATATCCACCCACGGTGGAATTTGTACACAAGGGCACAGGAGCGGCGGGAACAGTAAACGCAAAGGACGCTCCCAAACCCGATATGCACAACCCCTATCGTGCCTCGCCTTCGTTGCGTCTGGTACAGGGAATGGATTTATGGTACGAAAAAACGCATAACTGAATGCGGTAAATTATCACCTGTTGTCAACAATGTGGAAGGATTTCCAGAATGAGCGTTCTTGGTTTTTATTTTGAAGCACATCAGCCCCGTCGATTAAAGAAGCATCCGTTACCCGCAGATCCGTTCGATGATGCTTTGAACAAAGAGATTCTGAATAAAGTGGCCAATAAGTGCTACCTGCCCGCAAATGCGATGTTCGCGCGGCTGATTCAGGAACACGAAAATTTCAAGATTTGTTTCAGCGTCACCGGCACCCTGATGGAGCAGGCGCTTATGTTCAACCGCAAACTGGTTGACAGTTTCGCCATGCTGGGACAACTGGCCAGGGAAACGGGGCGCGTGGAGTTTCTTGGAGAAACATACTACCATTCGCTGACAGGCCTGTTCAAGGACGGCAATAAAGAGGAATTTAAAGAGCAGATAAAGAAGCACCGTGAGATGATGGAAAAGTATATTGGGGTGACGCCCAAATCATTTCGAAATACCGAGCTTCTGTACAACAATTCCATTGCCGGCGTTGCGGCGGAAATGGGGCACACATCCATTATCTGCGAAAAGCGCGATGATATGATTGCCGGCAAATCGCCCAACGCGGTGTTCAAGGACAAGCACGGCGCCATAACGGTAATTCCCAGGAATTATGACCTCAGCGACGAACTGGCCTTTCGGTTTACCCACCGTCACTTTACCGCCGATACATTTGCAGACTGGGTGGCGCGCATAGATGGCGAAGTGGTGATGATCGGCATGGATTACGAAGCCATTGGTGAACATCAATGGGAGGATACCGGTATTTTTGGGTTCTGGGAGCATTTGCCCAGAGCGCTCGATGAACGCCCCAATATTGTAATGAAGAATCCCACTGAAATCGGGTACGAACTGAAAGACGCGCAGCGGGTGAGCATTGACAATTTGGCCACTTCCTCATGGGCGGACGAGGGACGCAATACCAACCCCTGGCTGGGCAATCGCGGACAGCAGCGTTTGTTTGAGATGTATCAGGAGATGGAAACCCGCATTCGAATGAAGGATGATGAGGAGCTGCTGGACACCTGGCGCCATCTGGGCACATCCGACAACTTTTATTATATGTGCACCACGCGTCATGGCGCGGATGGCGGCGTCCACGAATACTTCAGTCATTTCGACGACGTCACCGAATCCATTGTGGCCTATACCACCGCGTTGACCCAGTTGGGCACTCGTCGCGCCAAAAAAGCGAAACAGGTGTCCAAAAGCGCCAAACGGTATCGACGACCACGCGTTTTGCTGGTGACACCGGAAATCACGGAGCTGGCATCCGGATTTGGCAACCTTTCCAATGTGGTGAGTGCCAAAGGCGGGGGACTGGCCGACATCAGTTCCGCGCTCATTGATGAAATGATGAAAATGGGACTGGATGTTCATGTGGCCATTCCCAAGTATGAACGTCAGATTCGCGAATATTCCCAGATTTCGCAGCGGGAGCTGGATCGGCTGGCCAGCATATTCAAGGGACCCAAACGTATTCACCTGGTGCAGGATTCCCTGTTCAGCCATATTCGCGACGTATACGAAAAACACGGCGCCAACGATGCATTGCACCGCTCCATTGCATTTCAGGAAAAGGTAATTAACACCGTGTTGAGTGAGGCGATGCCGGCGCACGGCAAAATGCTGGTGCACTGCAACGACTGGATGACAGGCTTGATTCCGGCCGCCGCCAGGGAGCGGGGCTTTAAAACCATGTTCACTATTCACAATATATACTCGGAAAAAAAGACGTTGCGAGAGTTGGAGGCCATGGGCATCGACGTCAGCCGCTTTTACAACGAGCTTTATCTGGAGCAGCATCCCGATTCCGTTGCCAACCCATGGGAGACCATTGGCGTGGATTTCCTGCTCAGCGGCATCAAGGCGTCCCATTTTGTAAACACCGTGAGTCCCACATTTTTGAACGAGATTGTGAATGGTTATTTTCCCGACATCATTTCATGGCAGACGCGGGAGGAGTTCAAGGCAAAGTATTTTGCCGGAGCGGCGTCCGGTATCCTGAATGCCCCCAAGGCCAATGCGCACCCCGCAATTGGCAAAGGGCTTTTTCTCAACTATGACGAAACCACGTTTGTGGAAGGTAAGAAAGCCAACAAAATGGAGTTTCAGGAGCAGATGGGGCTCAAAGTGGATGAAAATGCGCCCCTGATGTTCTGGCCCAGCCGATTGTTTTCCCAAAAAGGCCCCGAGCTTCTGGCGGCCATTGCGCAGCCTCTGGTTGATGTATACACAGAGGATAATCTGCAGATTGCGGTGGTCGCCAATGGCGACTATGGCTGGGAGCGTATTTATGGTCAAATCGCCTGTGCCAGCAACGGCCGGATTGCGTATTCCAACTTCGATGCCAATCTCAGCGAGCTGGGCAAGGCGGCTGCGGATTTCATTCTGATGCCGTCGCTCTACGAACCCTGCGGGCTGCCGCAGATGGAGGGAATGCGATACGGAACACTGCCCATTGTACGTGCGACCGGAGGGCTTAAGGATACCGTGGAGCATTTCGACCCGGAAAAGGATACCGGAAACGGGTTTGTATTTAACGACTATGTTTCAGACGCGTTCTGGTGGGCCTGCAGCGAAGCCATGAATTTTTATCGGCTGCCAGAAAAAGCGCGCCATAGAACGATTCGTCGAGTGATGCGGGAAGGGGCCAATACATTCAATCTGGAAAAAACCACCATGCAGTATGTGCGTGTCTACGAAAAGCTGCTGGGAGAAAAACTGATATAATCAGTTGAACAATTCTTCGATTTCCCCATAAGTACTTATCGCATGGCTTTGGTTACAATTAAAAACGCCTGGCTGTCGTATGGCGGCTATCCACTTTTCGAAGACACTGAATTTCAGATTGAGCCCCAGGAACGCGTTTGTCTGGTGGGACGCAACGGGGCGGGCAAGTCCACTCTGCTGAAGATTGTGCTTGGAAATGTGCCCCTCGAAAAAGGGGATGTCATCAGACAGCCTCAGGCAAAAATCGCATACCTGCCCCAGGATGTGCCCGATGATATCGAAGGGCGCTGTCTTGAGGTGGTTCAAAAAGGCGCAAACGCGGGTGTTCACGATGCCCACGAAGCGGAATATCGCGCGCAGTCGGTAATCACCCAGCTGGGGCTGGATGAAAACGAGCTCGTACAAAACATGTCCGGTGGCCAAAAGCGGCGGGTGCTGCTGGCCCGGTCAATTGTTTCGGAACCGGATTTGCTGCTGCTGGACGAGCCCAGCAACCATCTGGATATTGAATCCATCGGCTGGTTGGAGAATTTTCTGTGCCGCTTCGATGGCGCCATTCTTTTTGTGTCCCACGACCGGTATTTTTTAAAGAAAGTAGCCACCCGAATCGTGGATTTGGATGCGGGCAAACTGACCAGCTGGCCCGGCAATTACGAGCTTTATCTGGAGCGAAAAGCCGAGTTGCTGGAAGTGGCCAAAGCCCAGAATGAAAAATTTGAAAAGAAACTGGCTGAAGAAGAAGCGTGGATTCGGCAGGGCATCAAGGCCAGGCGTACCCGCAATGAAGGTCGCGTGCGCAATCTGCTGAAACTTCGGGAAGTTGCACGGCAACGGCGAAAACAGCTGGGAAAAACCGATTTCAGCATTAATGACCAGACAGCACGCGCCAGCAAGCGGGTGATTCAACTGAAGAACGCCTCATACGACTGGAAAGAGAACGATTCCAGCAACGGCCTGCGACTCATTGATGGACTGGACTACACCGTCTATCGCGGCGACAAGCTGGGAATTGTCGGCAAGAACGGATGCGGTAAAACCACATTGATTCGGCTGATGCTGGGAGAACTGTCTCCCACGGCTGGAGAGGTCGAGCTGGGAGAGAATCTGGCCGTGGCCTATCTGGATCAGCTGCGGGGCAGACTGGACGAAAGCAAAACCGTGGCTGAAAATATCAGTGACACCGACAACATCCTTTTGGGCGGGAAACCCAAACACGTGATTTCCTATCTGCGTGACTTTCTATTCACCGCAGATAGGGCCAAATCCCCCCTTTGGGTGTTGTCCGGTGGCGAGCGAAATCGACTGCTGCTCGCCAAGCTGTTTACGCAGCCCGCCAATTTACTGGTGTTTGATGAGCCCACCAACGATTTGGATTCGGAAACGCTGGAGCTGCTGGAAGACAAAATCGCAGCTTTCGACGGCACTGTTCTGGTGGTGAGCCATGACCGGGAATTCCTCAACAATACAGTGACCGGCACGCTGGTTTTTGAGGATGGCGCCATCCGCGATTACGCCGGTGGGTATGACGATTGGATTACACAACGCCCTGTTTTGGAAAATAGAGTTAAAAAAGCCGAAAAGAAGTCGAAACCCAAATCCAATGCCAGTCGCCGCAAGCTCACCTACAAGGAGAATCGCGAACTGGAAGCGCTGCCAGGAGAGATAGAGGCGCTGGAAGCAGAGCAGGAAACATTGACAGCCAGGATGCAGGATCCGGCGTTTTTTATTGATAACGCGGATGAGGTCAACGCCACCAGCGACAGGCTGGCGGAAATTGAGAACCTGCTGATGGCTTCTCTTGAACGCTGGGAGTTGTTGGAATCCATTGGCGAGGGCAGATCACAATGAGTTTTGACGATACTCCGCTGGTGAGTGCCAACCTCGAAGAATTAAAGGCGATTTTATCCCAGGAAGGATATCCGGCCTATCGCGCGTCTCAGATTTTTGACTGGATTCACGCCCGCGGAGAGCTCGATCCTGAGCGAATGACCAATTTGCCCGAAGCGCTTCGCCAGACGTTAAAACAAAGCAACGCCCTCGTGCCGGTGCAGCTGGGAGAAGTCCATACATCGGCGGACGGAACGCGGAAAATAGAAATCCTGTTGAGCGACGGCCTGATGGTGGAAACGGTGCTCATTCCGGACGGGAAGAAGCTTACACAGTGCATTTCATCTCAGGTGGGTTGTTCAGTGGGGTGTGACTTCTGTCGCTCCGGCAAATTTGGCTATGTGCGCAACCTGGATGCGGCCGAGATTATCGGTCAGGTGCTGGTGGCGAAGCAGGCGTATTTCGAAGACGAACAACTGACCAATGTGGTGTTTATGGGGATTGGCGAACCGCTCCATAACTACGACAATGTGGTGCGCACCTGGCGGTTGCTGTGTGATCCGTCGGGATTAAATCTGTCGTCACGCAAAGTCACCATCTCCACCGCCGGCATCGTTCACGGCATCGAAAAGCTGGGCCTCGATTTGGGGGGCAAAGCCGCTTTGGCCATCTCGCTGCATGCCGCGACCGAAGACACTCGACAAAAACTGGTCACTGGCCTTAAAGCATCTCTTGCGGATATTATCGATGCACTTAAGCGGTATCCGTTGCCCAAACGTCGTCGGTTCACCATTGAATACGTTCTGGTGAAGGGTGTGAATGATTCCGACGAAGACGCCCGCAATCTTTCCAAACTGCTCAACCCCATTCCTGTTAAAGTGAATCTGCTGCCGCTGAATCCGCACGATTTATCGAACATGGCGCCGCCGGATGACGCACGCGTTGAAGCCTTTCAACGAATATTGGTGAACAAGGGAATATCAGTTTTTATGCGCAAACGGCGCGGAGATGATATAAATGCGGCATGTGGTCAGCTTTTGGGCAAACCAGGCAAATAAGCGGATTACACATGCAGTGCACCGCGGCATTGGCGATTGTCAAACGCGTTTAATCAGCCTGTCACAATCAACTGCCTGCCATATTCGCTTAAGGGATGAGACCGGGAACAAATTGGCTTCGCCAGCGTTAATGCTCAAATGGGTGAAATTTCAGAAGTTGGACTTTTTTAAGAGCTGTATGCGATATTTGTTGACACTCATTGGACGAAAATGACAGATTACACGGCCTACAATAGATACCTGTTTAACGAATTTGAGTTCAATTCTCAATTCGACATATCTAAATGTACCGAAAGCTGGCCTTTTCGAATACATCCCGTGGGGAATGTGGCAATTGAGGGTGTTGCAACACGCATTTTCCAGTTTGGCGAGAATGAAAATCTTTGGTATCTGGTAGATGGTGAGTCCATTTCCGTGTATCACGGCGGCGGTCTGAATCCGCTGCAGTTTAAAATGTTTTTGCTGGGAAATATCTGGTTGGGCAGAAATCAACCCATCGATCTCCATACGTCTATATTGGGCGATTCCAGAGTGCCGGCAACGACGGTGCGCAAAGAGAATATTCGAACGCTGGTGGAGAAATTTTTTCCAGGTACAAAGGTATCCATCTCTGAAGGGCTTCTGCTGAAAAAGTGCAATGAGTACGTGGCGCTGGTGATAGAAGAATTGACCGGCGCCGCTCATGTGATTGGCAATAAAATGATACTGCGCAATATTCCCTTTGAAAACCTGTCTCCCTGGAAGCGTCTCTCCATTGGCATTGGTACGCTCATATCCAAGAATCTGTTGCGATAAACGCAAAAGCTGCAATCGTTCCAATGCTGACACAATGCGTGCCAGCATAATCGGGTCGAAAAATCAATGTGCAATCCTTAATTGTCTCATCTTTTCAATGGGTTATGTTTCCTGTTGCTGGTTGGTGTGATTTTTGCTTTTTCTGTTGCCAGTATAATATGAAGGAGAAAATCCATGAAAAAGATACTTGCATACGCATGTTTGACTTATTTAATTCTGGCCTTGTTTCAAATCACCGGATGCGGTGATGGCCCAAATTCCGGAGGGGACGATTTATACGGTTCAGATAGAGATACCAATCGTACAGACGGCTCCGACCCGGAAGACTCGTCAGCGCCATTGGACACTGGGCGGGTGGGGGATACTGATTTTGTATCTGCAAATCCCAGTCAGACGTATTATTCGGATGCAGATGCCGATGGTGATACCGATGTCGATGGCGACGTGGATGGGGAAGGGGATGTTGACAGCGCTGAGACCAACGATGCCGATGACACGGATTCCGGTGAAACGGAGCGCGAAATAGAAGAAGCGGATATTCTTCATGTAGTGGACAATACCCTCTATGCGCTGTCCCGTTATCGCGGCTTGACGGTTATTGATATTTCAACCCCGGCGAAGATGCGAATTCTGGGCCGCTTCCAGGCATACGGCGTGCCGTTTGAGATGTACATTCGCGACAATGTGGTGATGGCCCTGTATTCCAGCTTTTATTCTTATGAGTATAATGACGAGACCGGTCAAATGGAATCCGGTTCCAACAGTCGGGTTCTCGCTCTGGATGTGAGCAATCCGGCGCAGATTACCGAATTGGGCGCCTTTGAGCTGTTGGGGGCCATGAGCGATTCCCGCATTGTGGGTGACGTGCTGTACACGGTGTCCTTTGAAGATGGCTATTGCCGGGGATGCGACGCCACGCGCAAATCCGTCATCACCTCTCTGGATATGGCCAACCTCACCACTATTCATGTGGTGGACAGTCTTGCATTCGAAGAGGAGAATTACTCATGGCGCCGCAGTATCGCGGTCAATCAGAATCGCATGTACGTATCCGGCCCGGGATATACGGCGGACGACTGGGATGGGTATCGGTCAACACTGCAGGTGGTGGACATCTCGGATCCCGGCGGCGATTTGGTGGAAGGGGCGAGCGTGGAACTGGCCGGTCAGATTGAAAGTCGCTGGCAGATGAATGAATACAACGGTGTGTTGCGCATCATCAGTCAGCCGGGAAGCACGTGGGGGTCCGGGGAACAACCGGTGGTGGAAACGTTCGAAGTGGTTTCATCACAGGAACTCAAACCGCTGGGCCAAATGAAAATGACGCTGCCCACACCAGAGAATCTGATGAGTGTGCGTTTCGATGGAGACCGCGCCTATGCGGTTACATTTGAGAGAACAGACCCTCTGTTTGTTATCGATATTTCAGACCCCACACAGCCGGTACAATTGGGCGAGCTGGAAATCCCCGGCTGGCTTTATCATATGGAACCGCGCGGCGACAGGCTCTTTGCCATTGGCTTTGATGATTCATCCGATGTGGCGGGGGGGATGGCCGTATCCCTTTTCGATGTGGCCAATCCCACCGAGCCCGTGATGCTCGACCGTGTTAATTTTGGCAGTCAGTGGGGATGGATGCCCGAAGATCAGGATCGTATCCACAAGGCATTCCGCATTCTGGATGATTTGGGCCTGATACTGATGCCATTTTCGGGATGGAGTACCACGGACGATGGGTATTATGGTCAATACCATTCGGGAATTCAGCTTATCGATTTTACAAACGACACCCTCACATTGCGCGGTGTGGCGCCCCATAAGGGGCATGCGCGTCGCGCGTTTGTACACGACGACACGCTTTTTGCCATGTCCGATGAACGGGTTGACGCCTTCAGCATCGATGATCGCGACAACCCTCAAAAACTGTCGTCTGTCACGCTTTCAAGGACCGTCTATCGCACGGTTCGCGCCGGTGATTACGTGGTGGAACTGATCTCCGACTGGTGGACAAAGGAAGCGGGCCTTGAAATTTATCCCATCGATGCGCCGGATGGGGACATTCCTGTTGGGACAATTGATTTGTCCGGACTGCGACCGGAGAATGCCTACGAGTATTACTACTGGTATTCATCGTTCAATTTTTCCAATGCGGCGCTTTATCAGAATGGCAATTACATCTATCTGATGTGGAGTGAATATCCCAGCTACATTGAGTACGATATGGCCTACGAGGAGGATTACCAGGAACCGCAGGAAAAACTGGGTGTGGCCATCTTTGATATCAGCGATGCGACACAGCCCAAAATGGTAAATAAGCAAATGCTGCCCATGCTGTTTAACCCGGGCCGGTATAATTCCTACTGGTATTCCCGTGCTCTCCCTGGTGTGGGCAACGCGATGGTGCAAAAAGGAGCTGTATTTGCTTCGAAAGTCAACAGATACGACTGGTACTACAATGAAGATGGAGACTACGTTGATAAATCCAAAAAACAGATAGCCGTTTTGGATTTGTCTTCGCCCAGTAATATTCAGTACGCCACCATCGAACAGGATAGTTACCAAAACGAACAAGGGTTCCAGGATGGCGATGGCGTACTGTATTCCTCACACTCGGAAGCGGTGGATGACGAAGCAAAGAGTGTGAAATTTTATCTGGATCGTTTGGACATATCCAATCCAGAGGCGCCCAAATGGTTGCCGCCCATTAATGTGCCGGGAACGCCCGTCTATTACTCCGAGCGCACCGGAAAACTGGTGACCATCGATTATCGCTGGGTATTCACCACCGCCAAAGACGACGCGGAATGTGGCAAGAACTATTATTACTATTATGGCGTTATATACGATGAAGAGACAAAAGAGTGCGCAAAACTCCATTACCGGCTGGCATTGCTGCAGGTGGATGACATTCGTGCGGCCATGGTGCAGGAATTGTCGCTGGGTCAGCTATCAGCGCTGGGACGCGTCGTGGCCACCGATGAGGCGCTGTTCCTGAACCTGCCGTTGCAGTACATCTGGCATAATGACTATGAAGACTACGAGGTGGAATTGCCCCGATTGCTGGCATGGTCTCTGAATGATGCCACGCCATTTAAAGAACTGGGAAACTGGACGGTACCCGCAACTTATGTCTATCTGCAGGACGTCAAAGGCACCCGCGCTCTCATGTCCACCGACTATCCGCCGGCCGCACTGCTGTACGATGCCGCTGTGGGGGGGGAAGACGCCTTGACCCAGGAGATGCTCCGGGGATACGGCTACGACATGACCCTCGAATCCGACTTCATCATCTCCGCCAACGGCATGTGGGGCGTGCAGACTATTAAACTGTAAGCGTAACTTTTTTTCAAACGTCTCTTATTCTCCCCTGACTTTTCCCAATTTCATTCGCAATAAAATATCGACAAGCTCTCCAGACAATTTCACAAGCGCCATTTCCAGTTTTCATACGTCGCAAAAAGATGAACGGTTGTGTAAACAATCCATCCAAATCCGGACTTTGCTTTTTTTGGGAATACCGACCATTCCTGCGAATGTCCAGAAAGGCGCTGCCATAACATGGACCCATACGTCAGATGATGCTATGTTAGTGTGATTGTTCTCCTGGTGGAACCGTGAAACCAAGGTGTCACCTGTTTTTTAATGACTGTAACTGTGCACAGAACAAGCTATATTTCCTCGACCGCTCGTCTTCTGTTATTTCTGGCGTTGGTGGTGGGTTGCAGCACCGATTCTTTTTCAGTAAAAATTGACGACATTTGCGTTCGCAGCGCCTCTGGGGAAAACCTGAAAGAGCTCATCATAAACACAACCGGTAACACACCGCTGATAACCCGAAATCTCGGTTGCGGCGCAGATCAATTCTCCGTCAACACTGAGACAGAAGTTTATATAACGCCGAAAAACGAAATGAAACGACAACAACTTACGGTGTTATCGATCGTTTATGAACCACAACAGGAAATTATCGCACTCATTCCACCGGATTTCGAGCTCAAAGACGATGCCACTTATCTTGTTACTGTGGATCTGCCGTTCGGGTACAGTATTGATAGAAAGTTCAGATATAGTCCCGGGGATTGCGCCGATACCGATACTGACGAAGATACCACACCAGGAACCGCAAACAAAGAGACAGGTGACGACTCGACTACGGAAACCATTAATGACACGGAAGATACAGTGACGAACCAGACAGACACTATGTCAGATAAAGATACGACCAGTGTCGCATCCCCTGATACTGACGCGGACTCAGAGACAGACACGGATTCCGATACAGAGACAACGGGTATTCTAAGTATCATCGCCCTGAAAGAAGCAGATTACAATGTGGAATACACGTCGGGCCGATTGAACAGTAACTTCGAGGTACCCAATGAAGCCGGTACATTCGTTGAAGCGCGGCTCAAATTAGTGCTTGGCAGATGTTCAGAGGCCAATCGGTATGTGAACGGCAGCTGGGTGGCTTTCTGGTTGCTCGGCAGCAACTCAGATGAGCAAGGCTACGGCGGAACGGTCCCCTGGCCGGAATGCGGTGAGATCGTAATGGTCCAGTGGATCGGCGCATACGGCGATACGTATTTCACGACAAACCAATCGGGCAGCCCTGCATTTGATGTCGACCACAACGTGCAGAGCTACATCAACTTCACAACCGGGCCCGAACATTGGCATACGTACGGGGTTCGATTTAACGGCGATACGATTACCTTCACGTTTGACGGTGAAAACATGAGCACCAAAATCTACAATGACGCTGAAGACCACACCCACCGCATACTGCTGAATATGGCTGTCGGCGGGGTTTTGGGCGGAATCGTCGATGAAAATTTAATCCAGGATATGCTTCAGGTAGACTGGGTACGGGTGACAGATGCGGACGGCGAGCTGTTGTGGGCGGATGAAATGAACTCCGAAACCTTTACCCGCGCCAACTGGTTTCCCCATGTTGGCAAGGCATACAACAATGAGTTGCAATATTATACAAATTGGGAATCTGACAATTTTCAGTGGCATGGCGATTTCTCTCTCGGCGAGTGTGATTAGGATAGAATGTAAAGCGCTCAGGAAACATTCCCTGGTTTCAGACAACGATATCCCCTTTGTTGTTTGTCGTGTTTTGTTTGTCGTTTGTCCTTTGTAACCGAAAACGCCCGCTTTTTGCTTGTGGGGACCACAGCTTATGGATATCTTCTTTTTGAATTTCAATGTGAGTGAACGATAATCATTCAATACGAACTTCACGAAAATTATATGGTGCAACTTTGATACGCGAGGGCTTTATATGGAAAAATCGATATGGTTTCTGTTGGCATATCTGACCCTGGGCATTTTTGTTTACGCAGGATGCTCGTCGAACAGGAACGGGGAAGAAGACCATGATAGCGGTACAAGTGACGCCGACACGGATGCTGATTCGGACAGCGATGCGGACACAGACGCGGATGCCGATACCGATAGCGATACCGATAGTGACACAGACACCGATACAGATTCGGACGCGGATTCGGATGCGGATTCGGATGCGGACACAGACACGGATTCGGACTCGGACACAGACACGGATGCGGATTCGGACTCGGATACGGATAGCGAAACGGATACCGATATAGACAGTGAAGCCGCGGCCGCTGTTGACGCCATTGCAGTGACCAACATTGATGACGTTCGCGGCAATCTGACGCTGCCAACCACATCAAATGGTCTGCCCGTTACCTGGTCATCTGATAATCCGTCAATCATATCTGCGGCGGGTATCGTGAATCGTCCTGGCAGTGATACCGTTGTCGTACTAACCGCAACAGCTGTGAATGGAGATGGCAAAGCGAGCCGAAAGATTACGGCACAGGTGCTGGGTGCGGTTGACCTGGCTCCGTTTGAGGGCTATGCGTTTGCATACTTTACCGGCAATTCCATAGCCGGCGAAAAAATTCACTTCGCTGTGTCACGGGGCAATGATGCGCTCAAATGGGATGAACTCAACGACGGTCAGCCGATATTCACCTCAACATATGGCACAAAAGGCCTTCGCGACCCGTTCATCATTCGGTCCCCGGAGGGCGACACCTTTTACATGATCGCCACCGACCTTTCCATCGGCTCTGGAACCTCATGGGATGAAGCGCAGCGCCAGGGGTCTCTCCATCTCGAAGTGTGGGAATCGCACGACCTTGTATCGTGGTCGAAGCAGCGCCATGTCAAGGTATCTCCTGACACTGCGGGTAACACCTGGGCGCCTGAGGCCTATTACAACGAGGACCTTGGCGCATACGTGGTATTCTGGGCATCGAAGCTTTATGAAGAGAACGACTCCAATCACACCGGAAATACCTACAACCGGATGCTCTATGCGACCACCCGGGATTTCGTCACATTTTCTGAACCGCAGATTTGGCAGGACGGTATTTCGCGCATCGATTCAACGGTGCTTAAAATCGGTGACGTGTATCATCGCTTTACAAAGGATGAAGGCGCCGGTACCACCGGTTGCTCGGATATCATTCAGGAAACGTCAACAAAGCTCACAGCTCCTTTGCCGGAGTGGACGATGATCGACAGCTGCATCGGCAAAAACGCAGGTACCAGCGCAGTTGAGGGACCGTCTGTTTTCAAGTCGAACCCCGGCGATATCAATGGCAACTACTTTTATCTGTTTGTAGACGAGTACAGCGGTCGCGGCTATATCCCCCTGCGTACCTCAGACATTGGCAACCCGTCATGGACCGTGGCGCCGTCATATGATCTCCCCGCAGCCCCTCGCCATGGCACCGTGATGCCTGTGACCGCCGGTGAGCTGGAAAAGCTGAGGGCACAAATCAATAAATGAGAGAGAACCTGGAGAACAGAGCACACAGTAGAGGATGTGGTCTTCGTCTCAGGTCAGCATTACGTTTCGGATTACGTGCCCTTTGTCCTTCAAACAAATTTCATCGGCCAGATTAAGCAGGGCGTGCTGCCACCAGCAGATAGTAGAATCCTCCATAGACCTCCTGATAGAATACTTCATCAGAGGATTGTGTAAGATATTCGCGAACGGTCCGGTCAAGATCGACGCCGCCGAATGGTACACTGATGGCCCGGAAGACGCCGTTGATAGCGTTGAAGCCCTTGTGGGATGACAGCTTGAATCCAATAAAACCAATGCGTCCTCCTGGCTTAACGGCGTTGACCATCATGTCGATTGTTTCTTTCCAGGGAGGAATAATTTCGATGGCGAAGGTGCACAGCGCAGCATCGAAAGGTTCGTTGGGCTGATACGCCTTTGAATCGGTTTCCACAAGCTTGATATTCTTAAATCCCGCCTTTTCAACACGCTGCCTTGCAAGCGTCAAGGTCTTTGGCGACTGATCGATACCGCATATCAGTCCCTTTTCACCAAGCGCCTTATGGAGCAGCTTGAAATTCAATCCAGTGCCACAGGCCACATCCAGCACCCGTGAGTGGTCGGATAACCCGAGCTGGTCAATGACCCGTGCCCGATATGGAGAGTCGGCGGTTGCCCGGCAGGTCCACGCATCCAACTCCCAAAAAAAAGGAATACTTGAAAATCTGTCATACATTTGACGAATCGTGGAATTTTTCATCATGCTCCCCCTTACGCATTGAATCGCATCAACCATTGTTAATGCGGAATGATATAAACACAAAGCGACAAATTCGTTTACAGAAAAAGTTGCCAGAAATCACTGTATTCTCTTAGAACGGAGATATTATGAATACAGTGATTTTTGGAAAATTTCGATTCAATTCATTTCACTTCCCTGGTTTGACCTGCTGCGCGGTGCTGTTGGTCTGGTATTTCGCGTGGAATATCAGGGCCCTTGAACCGAACGATAACATTAAATCAACCTCTGACGACTCGATTTCTTCAGTATCAAACAGCGTCACAGATGACAATGATGATATCCTTATTGAACAACAAACCGAATGTTTGGATGGTCCAAAGTTGCAGCAGGCGCTTGCTTTCGTTTTAAACAGATACCCCGAAAAACGCCAACTGATGACGATTGTGGCCTCGGATGCGCCCACAGAAGCAGGCGCCAATCTGCACCTGCGCGCTATTATGAAAAGCAGCGGCGAGATTTCTTTGGACAGACAGTTTTCCCTCGAAAGCGCCGATTGCAATAGCGCGGCGGACTTGCTCTCTTTGGTGCTGGAGCAGTTTCTGACGGATTTTTCGGTGGAGCAGTGGCGCGCAGAACATGAATCGGATGCATTGATGCCGCAAAAGGTGGCGTCAACAGAAGCTTTGGAGGAGAAGCCAACTGAAAAGATAGTTGAAAAAGTAGTGACTCGGGAGATCGTGAAAGAGGTGGTGGTGGAAAAAGATACCGCAACTCTGGCGGGTTTTGTGTTTGTGGGGGCAGATTTTCGCTGGATCACACCGGGCGTGGATTTTGAATTGGGCGTGGCGTTTGATACGGGAACATCGGCCCATCGACTGATTGCGGGGAGTATTTACAGGGCAACCATGCCCAAAACGCTTGGAAGCGGTCGTTACATGGAAAATCTGTTTTTGCTGTGCGTGGGATGGCAATACCGTGCCGCCAGAATAGTGGTACGTTCGGAAGTGCGAGTGGGCGCAGAGCTGATTTCGGGATTTGGCTATGGCACCAGCTACAACGAATGGAACTTACAGTTAGAGTTTAACGAAGCGCTTTTGTTTCAGCTGGGCGCCTTTCGTTTGGGCCCCCAGATTGGCATTTCCCCCATTCGACGCCACATCTTTGTTGCGGGGGGGCCAAAAGAAAATCTGCCGAATTTCAGAGCCGGAATCTCCTTTGGAAAAACATTTTAAAATAAATTGAAGATTCGAAACCGAAGTGGACAATAACAACGGGTGCCAGGTGAACCCTCACGGGAGGGGCTCAAGCTGCGTTTATTGGTAATTATACGTGCTTTGTGATGACAACACCGGATTTGGAATTTGCAGGAACATATAAACATCGACATTTTGTTTACGGAGCACGCGCCGTTTCTGGGACGCGTCATTGAACGTATTTCCGGCAGGGGGCCGCACGTCGATGACATACTGCAGGAAACCTTTATTGTTGCGTATAAAAAGCGCCACAAATTCGATGCCTCAAAATCACTGCCGCGCACCTGGCTGTATGGCATTGCGGTAAAGCTCTGTTTGGGCCATGAACGCGGAAAACGGCGATTTAACCTGTTTTATAACAGATTCTCCAGCGAGATAACGGAGTCGCCCAGACGGCCGGATGACTTGATGGAACAGGAATCTTTGACGCGCACAGTTCGCAACGCCATTGAAAAAATGCCCATGAAGCAGCGCGAGGTATTTGTGCTTTTCGAATTGGAAGAAATGGATGGCAGGCAAATCAGCGAATTGCTCAACATACCGGAGGGGACGGTGTGGACCCGTTTGTTGCACGGCAGAAAACACTTTAAAAAACAAATAGCCCGAATTACCGGGACCGGTGGTATCAGATGAAACAGCGCCAATTCCCAAAACCGTTGATAAAGACCCAAACGTATGGCCCCTTGCTTGACGCCGCTTGTAAACCCGATGTGAACAGCGTTCGCCTGACTGTTGTGCAGCAACGGGTGAGTGACCAGATAACGCAGATGGAACGGCAGCCAACACGCGCTTTTTTGTGGACGTCGCTACAAGGAAGGAAGCGATCGTTGGTCTTTGCGGCGCTGCTATTGCTGACAGTATCTGTCGGGGCCACGGCATACGACGGTTCGTTATGGAAGCAAATACTCGGATTCTTTGATGAACGCACAGATTCGAAATTGCCGGACGCCGTTGAGGCCCCGGCAGATACAGGCGCTGATGCCACACACAAACGGCCAGACGGAAAGAAACGCAAACTGAATTCAGCGGGTGATGCGCAGGACCAATTCGCTTTGCCGTCTACCGTTGTGTTGGCCAACATTGCCGAATTCGAATCGCCAATTCCATCTGACGAGACAGAGCCGATGCATTCGCGAAATAAAGGATTGCCCAATACCGATGCGTCCGCGGTGAAGGCAGCACAGGCACAAAGCGCTTTGAAAATTCAGATTGAACTTTTTAATCAGGCGAAACGGCAGTCCCAAACGGCACAATGCGCAGACGCGCTGGACACCCTGAATCGACTGGTCGTCCAATATCCCAATACGCGACTGCGCGCGGATGTGCGGCGATTGAAACTGCGTTGTCTGGTCCAGCTGCACAGATACAGCGAGGCGTCCGGTGTTGCAACGCAGCTCATAGACGACCCGTCCATGGCCGGGAAAAAGGCGGAGCATCTGCGGATTCTGGGAGATTTACAGATTCATCAGGGGCGGTGTGATTTGGCCGTGCAGAATTATCACCGCGCTTTGGGATTGGGATTATCTGGCCGTCAGGCGGAGGCGGCCAGGAACGGTTTGAAAAAATGCAATACCCGCTGATTTTTTTTGAAGAATGTTCCGACATGCGGTCAATCATATGCATTGAACAAACCCGGCCAGGTGATTGAACAACGAAAAAAAAATTTAACGGAAATGGAGAAACAATATGCGTTGGATGATCTTTTTTATATTGCTCATGGGATTGATTGGATGCGACGGCGTGCTTGTTGGCGAGGATGATACGGAAAGTGATGGGACAACTACTGAATCAGACACTTTGGACTCTTCAACGGAATCTGGAATCGATTCGAACACTGAAGTGTACCTGGAAGATTCAAGCAGTGCTTTTGAATTGGACTCTGGAATCGATTCGAACACTGAAGTGTACCTGGAAGATTCAAGCAGTGCTTTTGAATTGGACTCTGGAATCGATTCGACCACTGAAGTGTACCTGGAAGATTCAAGCAGTGCTTTTGAATTGGATTCTGGAGTTGATTCGAACTCTGAAACGGAAACAGACACCGCCGAAGAAATTCCTTCCACCGATTCAGATATGGGGCCCATTTCCGGCGAAATCGGCACTCGATGCCCCACAGCAGGCTACTGCGATGTGGATCTGGAATGCCGTATGGATTTCTTTTACGAGCGGCGGGTGTGCACCCGGGCATGCGACATGGCCAATGACGACTGCCCGGGAGAAACCGTTTGTGTGGACCAGATTCCAGATTATGACGGCGGTGTCATCGGCCCATATTGTCTGCGCCCCTGCAATTATCAGGCGGATTGTGAAACCATTCTTGGCAGCGATTGTGATACCATCGACGGACTTTTAGGCCGATTCTGTTTTTAGGAAAATAATTTCATTCTTCAGAACAGAGGAACCCTGGTCAAACTGTATGTGGTATCCGGCAGCGGGGGAGTGGTGAAGCGGGCGTTCACGGCGTACAGGGAAGATCCCACCCTGGCGATAGTGGCCGGAACATCCAGGTCTTCGTGGGTTAGGATATCACCGATTTCACCGCTCAGATAATCTTTGTCAAAGGTGATTTCGGCTATCTGATTGATCATGTTCAAAACCACATACAGACGCTTACCCACCCAAAGCATGCCATCTCCAAATTGAACATTGCCGTCCCCAAGGTCTATCACATCGGCGACACCGGTTGTGGGATTCACTTTGTAGAGTTCGCCAAAATAGCTGTTCACCATAATGAGAAAGGAACCGTTGCAAGTGGGCGAAACGATACCGTTGCCGTTTATTTCACCGGGTTCAAAGTCGAAATCACCAGACAGCGCGATTTCTTCCAGTTGGGCGTCTTCATCAAAACGGCCGTCAAAGCCGAGCGCGAGCCGATAAAGCACTGGTCGCCACGAGTCGGTAAAGTACGCCGCCTGCTTCGTTATCACCACGTCGTTCACCATTGCTCCGTCTGCAGCCACATCCAGAATCGCTATATCGGTTCCATCAATTGCGTCGTACACATACACTTTGCCGGTGGGACCGCCTGCCACATATAAAAAGTCCGACCGACTGTCCCATTTCATTCCCACCGCGTTGCGACCTTCGACAGGTGGCACCAGATAGCTGCCCACACCGGTAAACGGACTGACCTCATACACGGCGCCCTGAGCGATGGACCCCACCAGGAGCGATCCTGCGGGACCATTGGTCACGCCTTCCGGGTTAAACCCATCCGGCAAATCGATGGTGTCTGCGAGACCACATGCACGCGCCGCGCTGGTGACCCCGGCATTGATTGCGAAAAATGAGATAGCCAATAAAAATGCAAACTTTTTCATCGTAAACTCCCTTAAGTCAATGTATCCAACGGCTCATCCCGCCAGACACGGTCCAACAGTCCGCTTGCGAACTGCATTTGTAAACAAAACAGATAGATTTGTGTTTGTGACCTTTGGCATCATATACTGGTCCTCATTCTATGCATATATGAAACAGGCAAACCGTTTGGAAATTATCGAAAATGTGGCATTGCCAACGCCGGATTCCGCGTTTTGATGCGGTTGCGGTGTGGGACATAAGCAGGTAAAAAAAGCGGACAACACGAGACACGTACACGAATTGCGAAAAAAATTGTGTGCTATTGCCATTGTTGGGAGAAGTGCATTCTCAGTTGAACATCCAGAATGTGGGTTGTGTCGCAGAAGCCGATCACCTGCTGACCATTTAACGCTGCAACGAGACAGCCAACATCTTTTCCAATTCGCGCAGTTCTTTTTGGAAACCTCCGCTTAGGATGGGAAAGCGGCACCAGGTTTTTGGGTCCAGGTTTTTGTCGTCCAGATGGAACGACGGCGCGTAACGTTCGCGTTTCCATTGGTTGCGCGACCAGAGCGTAAAAAATCGTTTAATCCACTCTTTAAGCGTTTGTTCAGGCACATCCAATTCCAGCTTTAGTCGCTTGTAAATGTGCACCGGCCCTTTGCGGTCACGGATGGCCAGCTTTTCAATATCCTCAAGTACAGAGTATGGCATTAAATCCGTTTCATCGGTTTGCGCCGATGATAATGGACGCAACTCTGCAGTTGGATTCTGTGATGTGATAACCGTTAAAAATGTCATTGGGGCCAAATCGGCCACGCCGGATGCTTCAACTTCGGATAGCCAGGTGAGCAGGTAGGCTTTGTCTATGCCGGCAATGGGGCTAAGTCCGCCGCTGGTATCACCGTCCATCGTGGCATAGCCCACTGCGGCTTCGGAACGGTTGCTGGTTGAAATCAGCAGCGCCCCTTTCACATTTGCCAGCATCCACACACCGGGTGCCCGAACCCGCGCCTGAATGTTTTGCAATGCCAAATCATCCTGTTCCCAGGTGAGGTTGCGCTCCAGGGATTTTTCGAGGATGCCTGTATACGACGAAACCATCGCGTCCACGTCCCAGTGAAAGAACTGCGCACCAACAGATTCGGCAACGATCTGCGCCGCCTTAAGGGTGGTGGTGGAGCTGTTGCGGGTGCTCTGATAAACGCACGTCAGCATTGCGGCCATCAATTCGTCTGCAGTTGTGGCGTCCGCCGGCAGAAAACCGGCACGGCGTTTCATTTCGGTTTGCCCGATTTCCTCCAACGCCAGTTCTACCATTATTCGAATCAGCACCGCCACCGCACCGGAATCGGCGCCACCGCTGAGGGACAGGATAAATCCTCTGGAACGGCTTTTGGTCATGTAGTCAAATAGCCCAAGTGATACAGCCCGGGCAAACTCCTCTGCCTTTCCCATTGTCGTATCCCGTACTGGTTTTGACACCAGGGGCGCAGAAGGCGTCTGAAAGTGGGCGGTCGATATTACCACATCATTTAGCGATTTATCTGCTCTGGCAGCGGGGCGCTGCGTTTTTTGCATCCGGGTGTCTTCAATGTCCACATCGTGGGTGAGCAACTCCACGGTTTTGAATGAAAAGCGTTTGCCGGTCGCTACCATTTTTCCCGCGGACGCAATAAGGGCACCGCCATCGTAAACAATCCGACCCGCTTCGTTTCCCACCAGATTGGCATACACATATGTTGAAGCGAATGCACGGGATCCTTCCCGGACAAACGATTTTCGCGTCTCATGTTTACCAAAGCTAAAGTGGCTGGCACTGGGGTTCAGAATAATATCGACGCCACGCCGGGCCAACTGTATACCCGGGCGTTCGGCCACCCATGCGTCTTCACAGATTTCGAAACCCACGCGAATGCCATTAATGGCAAATAACAAATCACCAAACGGAACCGCCTCATTGTCTATCAGCAGAGTTCCGCGTTTGCCCCCTGGCCACGGTTTAAACCACCTGGGCTCATAGTGAATGCCATCGCCTGCAAGAAACTGCTTGGCCACAATTCCGCATATTCGGGTATCGTTAATCAACGCAACGCAGTTATACAATGCGTTTTCAAAATTCACCGGGAGTCCCACGGCGACTGTAATGCCCGTGCATTCCGCAGCAATTTCCAAAAGGCATGACATGGCCATCTGTTGCAGTGAGGGTGAAAGAAACGCATCTTCACATCCATACCCGGAAATGACGAGTTCCGGCAGGCACAGCAAGGACACATTCTTCGACTGGGCAAGACCAATGGCCTGTTTGATATGATTTGTATTGAGCTCCCAGTGGAGCGGCGTCTGATTCAGGGTGGCGGCTGCTACGCGCAATAGCTTCATGGTTGCCCCGGTGTCACCCGCATGCAACTGTCGGGTGAAAAATAAATGGTTTGCTGACACATCATTTGCATTATTATTAAGGAGTGTAAAGGATTAATAAACATGCGAACGGATACCGTCGACACACAGTTCTTCCAGAGGAATGAAGCACTTGTTGCAATCACTGTGTCACTTTTGCTGACCGTCGGAAACTCGGGATGTTTTTCGGCAGATGGACGCGAACCCACGGGGGCAATTCCCCAACCCAATGCGGGGATTATGGACACGGTACAGCGACGCTCACCCCCGGAGGTAAAAAAAGTCCCTGAAATAGAGCGTCCGCAGCCGCGGTTTCCCGTACGTCAAACGCCAGAATCGTTAACCGTACCCGGGTTTGAACCGGCAGCGTTTGTTACCCCCTCAGAAGACACCGGGCAGGCCAGACCTGTGATCATTGTGTTGCATGGCAATTTCGATCGCCCTGAATGGCAGTGCGAAATGTGGCAGGAAGTTGGCTCGTGGCATGGATGGATTCTGTGTCCACGGGGCGTGCGAACCCCGTTTGCTACATTGGCAGAAGACCGGTGGACCTACAAAGGCGGCGCTCCGGCGATATCAGCGGAAATGATTGCTGCTTTGGACGCTTTGGATGCGCGGTTTCCGGGTGCGGTTTTGCGACGCGGATTGATATTGGTGGGATTTTCTCTGGGCGCCATACGTTTACCGGAATTGATTCGGTTGCATCCGGACACTTTTGAAACGGTTTTTTTAATTGAAGGGGGATTAAAACAGCTGGAAGCGGGGTTGCCGATGATGAAGAAAAATGGTGTAAAACGAATTGGCCTGGCCATGAGCACGGCTGGCAACCGACAAAACGTTTCAGTTGTGCAAAATAAAATTAAGCGTTACGGCCTTCGTTCCGTATATGTAGATATGAAGGGAGCAGGACACAATTATCGCTCGGATTTCGGGAGAACTGGAAATCGAGCACTACACCAGCTACTGGATACCGTTGAAATGACTCAGGCTGCAGAGGCCGACAAATGAAAGCGACACAAAAACTCATGCGACATATCATATTTTTCTGCCTTTCCAGTTTTTTATTGCTGGCGTGCAGCAGCGATCTTATTCAATCCAAACCGACGCCAGCGTTCCAATCCAGAATCCAGGGATGGCAGGATGACAGTTCCACCGTTTCATCCAGAGGTCTGCAATCTCTGTTGGAAGAGAATGTCGTTGCCCAGTTGCCTCCCCTTAACAGTAAAGAGACACCGGTACTGTTCGTGCGCGGGAGTTTACGGGCGGATGAAAAGGGTAGTGTGCTGGTGCTGGAGGGACGTTTTCTGCATTTCGATGTCCAAAGCAACTCTCATGTCCCTGTAAAAGTGATTGTTATGGGGAGCATTGAGGGAACAGGCAGGGGAAAAAAGGAACGACTGCTGAAAGGGGTTTTGGGGGATATGAAAAACGGTTTGGCGTCAAACATTCGGATCTGTAACGGTAATCCGAAGCAATGGATTGCGGCACTGGATTCTCCGGAGCCAGATGAACAAATACTGGCGCTGACTCTGCTGAAATTGCACCAGGAGAAATCCGCTGTGGGCAAAGTGATTGATATGCTTGATGATCCCAGAAGCGAAGTGGGCACGGCCGCTGCGGAAACCGCAGCTGTAATCGCCAGTCAGAAGCATGCGGATATGGTGATTGGGCAGGCCCATAAAGGGGGTGTGGAAGTGGAAGCGCGATGTATTCTTGTGCTGTCCCGGATTGGCGGGGCCAATGCCATTGCCTGGCTTGAAATGCTGGCAGTGGGGCACCAGAACTCTCAACTCCGAGAGCTTAGCTTTAATGCATTAAAAAGATTGAAATAATCCGTATGCCATTTTATAAAGGTTGGCCCTTCGGCTCCATAGCTGTCATTGTGCTATTGTAACTTGCCAGTTGGGTCGGAGTTGGACGGCGGAATTATCTTGAAAGAAATTGGAGTAACTGGATGCAACGGGCCGCTTTGGATTGGAAGAATTTGGGATTTACTTACCGGAAAACGGATTACAACATCCGGTACACCTGGAAAGATGGTGACTGGGACAACGGTGTAATCACCGATGATGAGTATATTCCAATGCATATGGCTGCGACCTGTCTTCACTATGGACAGGAAGCGTTTGAAGGCCTTAAGGTATACGAGCAGAAAAACGGTGATGTGGTCGTTTTCAGAGATGTTGAAAATGCCCGGCGCATGATTCGATCTTGTGAAAAGATTTACATGCCTATCGTTCCTGAGGCAATGTTTCAGGATGCTATCAATCGTGTGGTGGACGCCAACCGGCGTTATGTACCACCCTTTGGGACCGGTGCGACACTGTATGTTCGACCGCTGCTCATTGGCACCGGTGCGCGAATAGGCGTGCGGCCTGCCGATGAATATATGTTTATAGTAATGGTGACTCCGGTCGGTCCCTATTTTAAAGCGGGATTTAAACCGGTGTCGCTGGTTATTGAAGAGGAGTTCGATCGTGCAGCTCCCAATGGCGTCGGCGACGTGAAGGTAGGCGGCAACTACGCGGCTGGATTGCGGGCCAGCTTCAAGGCAAAAGCCAATGGGTTCACCGAGGCTCTGTACCTGGATGCCCGGGAAAAGAAGTATCTCGATGAATCCGGGCCTGCCAACTTTTTTGGAATCACCCAGGACGGGCAGTATGTGACGCCCGCCAGTCATTCTGTTTTGCCATCAATCACGAATATGTCACTCCTGCAGATTGCTGACGATATGGGATTGCGACCTCAGCAGCGCCCCATCGAAGTGAATGAGATTTTTAATTTTGTGGATGCAGGCTGCTGTGGCACTGCTGCTGTCATTACGCCGGTGAAGTCCATTACATGGAGAGATAAAGAAGCCGTGTACTGCAGCGATGATATGCCAGGCGAATATTGCGCCAGACTCTATAATCGACTGGTGAATATTCAGCTGGGAATTGAGGAAGATATCCACGGCTGGATTCGCAGACTGCCGTTGACTGACTGATAAACGGGCTTTGCTAACGCCGCTTCTTTTTTTTCGGAATTTCCATGATTGCAATTTCCACTTCAATAATGCCTTGACGAATCATGTCCAGCCGTATGGCTGCGGCACGAGATAAATCGATTATGCGCCGACGATCGCCAAATGGCCCCCGGTCATTGATTGTTACGATTACCGACTTCATGTTGGACAGGTTGATGACTTTTACTTTGGTGCCAAATGGAAGGGTTTTGTGAGCGGCGGTCAGTTTCGTTTTGTCGTATATTTCGCCGCTGGCCGTTTTGCGACCATGAAATCTGTCCGCATAATAGGCTGCGATTCCAGATATTCTGCTTCCCGGATGAAGTGTTTTGGCACAGGCGGAAACGGAAAAGCCTTCCATAAATATCACGAGTGTAAATAGTAGAAATCTGGGAATTGGTAAAAAACGCATCATTCCAGCTATATCATAGCTGCGGCATATTACGGACTTTTTTTTAAAGTGACCAGTGCAGTGGCGCGATCAGGCGGCGGTATCGAGTTCTGCCAAAGAGTAGAAAACAACGTAGATCGGTAGTTTATCTGCCGCCTTACGCCGTCAACGGCCGGGCATAAAGCCCGGTCCCTATATTTCGAGAACTCGATTGCTCTGCGCGATCAGGGGATTATTTTATTGATGGGGTATTCGATGATTCCTTCTGCGCCGGCTTCCTTCAGTTTAGGCAGAAGTGTGCGAACGATGGATTCTTCCACAATAATTTCGATGGCTCTCCAATTTTCATCGGTGAGATGAGAGACCGTTGGATTGTGCAGGGAGGGGAGCAGTTCAATAACGTTGTCCAGTTTATCTACAGAGCAGTTCATCTTGATGCCCACAAAACTGCGTGCGCGAATAGCCGATTCCAGCATCAGCGCAATCCGGGAGATCTTACCGCTTTTCCATTCGTCCCGCATGGCGGCTTTGTTGGCAATAAGCCGTGTGGTGGATACCTGAATATCATCAATAATTTTAAGATTATTGGCTCGAAGCGAAGAACCTGTTTCAGTGATCTCCACAATGGCATCCGCCAATTTTGGAGGTTTCACTTCGGTGGCGCCCCACGAAAACTCAACTTTAGCGGTTACGCCATGCTTTTTCAGATATTCCCTGGTCAGGTTCACCACTTCGGTTGCAATGGTTTTGCCTTCCAGGTCTTTGGGGCCCTTAATATCCGAATCGTTGGGAACGGCCAAAACCCAGCGGACGTTGCCATAACTGGCTTTGGCATACTCCAGTTCGGCAACCTCCTGCACATCGGAACCATTTTCAACAATCCAGTCCAGACCGGTCAACCCCAGGTCCAGAATGCCGTTCTCCACGTATCTCGACATTTCCTGCGCGCGAATCAGCATGCATTCAATCTCTGTATCATCAATGGATGGGTAGTAACTTCTGGACCGAAAAGTTATATTATATCCCGCTTTGGCAAATAGAGCGGCAGTACTTTCCTGAAGGCTGCCTTTGGGGATTCCCAATTTCAAAGTCCGACTCATATCATTCCCTCCGTTATTTCTTGTACACCTCGCTCGGATCAAAGACGAGCTCTTCCACTATTTTCAATTCACCGCTGTCATCCAGCTTCCGATAGAAACAGGAATTGTATCCCTTGTGACATGCTGCATTGCCAATCTGGTTGACTTTGACAAGAACCGTGTCCTCGTCGCAATCCACATAAATTTCTTTTACTTCCTGAATGTTGCCCGAGCTTTCACCTTTTACCCACAACTGATCGCGGGAACGGGAGTAAAAAGTGGCTTTTTGGGTTTTTACAGTATGATCAAAGGCTTCCTGATTCATAAATGCCACCATCAGGACTTTTCCAGTCTCAAAATCCTGCACGATAGCTGGCAGAAGGCCGTTTCCTAATTTGTCAAAGTTTAGTTTCATTTTGAGTTTACTCCATTAATGGCTGGATTATCGAGTATTTGCGAACAAAGACACGCGGATAATAGAGAATATTTTTTGTTTTGCAACGGCAGATTTCGGTTTTGCGAGAAAAAAACAGTGGTGAGAAATAATGCTACGGCAAAAAAAAGATTATTCAGCGGCCTCAGCAGCGGGTTTAGCGGCGGCGGCAGGCTTGGCAGCGGGTTTAGCGGCGGCGGCAGGCTTGGCAACGGGTTTAGCGCCGGCAGGTTTGACTGCGGGTTTAGCGCCAGGCCCAGGGGCTGCTGCCGTATCTTCTGCTACGATTTCCAACAATTCAATGTCAAAAATGAGAGCGCTGTTGGGACCAATTTTTGAACCCGCGCCTCTTTCACCGTAACCCAAATCCGGTGGAATGAACAGTTTCCATTTGGAACCGACCGGCATAAGTTGAAGCGCTTCAGTCCAGCCTTTTACGACTCTGCCCACAGGGAACGTGGCGGGACGATTGCGCTTGTGGGAACTGTCAAACTCACTGCCATCAATCAACGTACCCGTATAGTGCACGGAAACGCGATCTTCCAGAGTGGGTTTGGGGCCATCGCCTTCTTTGACGATTTGGTACTGAAGGCCGGATTCCGTGGTGATAATGCCTTCTTTCTTTTTATTTTCTTCAAGGAAATCGTCGGCTTTCTTTTTGTTTTCAGCGGCGGCTGCGTCACGCTCTTTACGCTCTTCTTCTCTACGGATTTTGGAATGCTCCCGTTTGGTTTCGATTCTTTCCTTGTCATCCAGTAATCCGCTTTCGGGATCGTCGCTATCGCTCATTCCATCGACAACACCTTTGAGAAAAATATCGTCTTTCAAATTCATTTTGTTTCGGGCGGCTGAGCGGCCGACGTCGTATCCCACTGCGTAATTGAGTTTATCATTCAAATCCTTCAAATCGGATTTGGTCACTTCCTTTTTGGCTTCTTTTTCAGGCTGCTTACATTCTGGACATGGTTTATTGCATGCAACAAGCAACAATGTGATGGCACAAGCGATAATTCCTTTGTACATGGCACTCTCCTTTGTCAGTTAGCGTTGTACATCTTCTTAAAATTGAAAACGGATACTTTCAGTTCCAGCGGCATCCGTCAATGCTGAAATCATTTTTTTTCATTTCCCGTGTATTCGTCACAAATATCTCTGTTTGTGGTGCATGTACATCGGAACAACCGATTTCTCAAAATATTTCCTGTAAAAATCGAGCAATCTGGGGTATAGCATATCGTACAATGACAAATGGAAATTGTTTTTCGGTTAATTTTAAAGGATTCCAAAATTAAAAAACGAAGGAACTTTGCTTATCTCATCCTGTGAGTGACACGCCACTTCAGTCAAAGAACGAGGAAAATCAGGTGACATCCAAAAAAACAGCTGTGATTATTGGCGCGGGCCCCGCTGGACTTACCGCGGCATACGAATTGGTAAATCGAACAAATATAACACCTCTGATAATCGAAGCGACAGACGCCATCGGGGGGATTTCCAAAACAGTGAATTACAAGGGAAACAGAATGGATATTGGTGGCCATCGGTTTTTTTCGAAATCCAAAAAAGTGATGGACTGGTGGTTGAATATTCTTCCCCTTGAGGAAACCGCGTCGGATTTGCCAGGGTATTCGACTGCTCATTTGACCCGGCGGGCCAACGCGGCGGAGCAGGACGCGGTAATGCTGGTCCGCAATCGGCTATCCAGAATATATTATCTGCGTAAATTTTTTGATTATCCGATTACCCTGAACTGGAATACTATTTCCAATCTGGGTATTTTTCGAATGGGAGAACTGGGGCTTTCATACTTAAACGCAACGCTGTTTCCCATTCGCAACGAGCAATCTCTCGAAGATTTTCTGGTAAACCGCTTTGGCAAACGCCTGTATCGGACATTTTTTAAAGACTACACCGAAAAAGTCTGGGGGGTGCCCTGCAAGGAGATTGGCGCAGACTGGGGCGCTCAGCGAATCAAAGGTCTATCCATTCGGAAGGCTTTGGGGCATGCCGTTTCACAGGTTTTAAAATCGCAAAAAGCGCTGGCCACGCAAAAAGTTGAGACGAGCCTGATTAATCGGTTTCTGTATCCAAAATTTGGACCGGGGCAGTTGTGGGAGAACGTGGCCGCACAGGTGGTTGAAAAGGGCGCGTGCATCCAGATGAACGAACGTGTGGTCGGGATTGACGTTTCTGATGGTAAAGTGATCTCGGTGACGACAGCCAACAGTGAAGGCCGTGAAACAAAATACCAGGCGGACTATGTTTTTTCGACAATGCCCGTGAAAGATTTGGTTGTGGCCATGGGGACGGTGCCGCCAAACAACGTGAAGCGCGTGGCCGACGGCTTGATGTACCGGGATTTTGTCACGGTGGGGTTGCTGCTTAAAAAAATGAAGGGGGATTTAAACGGCATCAGGGATAACTGGATATACATACAGGAATCAGATGTAAAAATAGGGCGGCTTCAGGTGTTCAACAATTGGAGCCCGTACATGGTGGCCGATTCCGCCAACGTCTGGCTGGGACTTGAATATTTTTGCAACGAAGGCGACGAACTGTGGCAAATGACCGATGACGAATTCGCGCAATTCGCCATTTCGGAGATGACAAAAATCGATATGATTGAACAGGATGACGTCATCGATGCCAAGACGATTCGGGTACCCAAAACCTATCCCGGATATTTTGGAACCTACAGTGAGTTCAGCGTTGTTGAATCCTGGATGAATACTATCGAAAATCTATATCTGGTGGGCCGAAACGGAATGCATCGATACAACAACCAGGATCACTCAATGCTATCGGCGATAACTGCAGTAGACAATATCATTGAAGGTCGAATCGATAAATCCAATATCTGGGCGGTCAATACAGAAGACGAGTATCACGAAGAAAAATAGATTGGGACCCACCCCTTAAAGACGCCGATAGACACCCATCACAACACCCAGTAACTGCATGGGGAGAAAATCCTGACGACGAACCATGACAGGTGAGCAGTTGCTGTTGGCGGGCACAAAGCGGATATGGTCCCGCTCTGGATGATAATAGCGCACTGCTGCATTGTCTCCCAGAAGCGCCACCACCACATCGCCTTTTTCGGCAAACATCTGCTTTTTAACAAAGATAAAATCGCCATTGTGAATTCCAGCCTGCAACATGGCATCGCCGTTCACCCACATGCCAAATACTTCTTTGGTATTGCCAAGCAGGAACCGGTCAACGGTGATGTAATCTTCGATGTTCTGTTCTGAGAGAACAGGCTGTCCGGCAGTAACGCGACCCACAACTGGAATTTTAACCGTATCAGACTGCTTTTTGTCTTCCATGTTGACAGGCCTTAGCGCACGCGATTTCATGTCTTCGCGTTTTAAATACCCTTTGCGCTCCAATGCTCTCAAATGGTCGTTCACACCGTTGGTCGAACGAATTCCCATGTGTCGTCCAATTTCACGCAACGTTGGGGGGTAACCGCGTTCTGTAATGGAGCTGGTGATGTAGTCGAGCACTTTTTCCTGTCTTTTGGTCAATCCTTGCATACGTTTTTTTTTCCTCCACAAACGACAACTGTTATTGGGTGCAGTAAGTGATAGTGATACTACTGAACAAGAGAATACAGAGTCAAATTGTTGGCATTAATTTTGTGAAAATTATGGAATTGTTTTTGGGCAGGAGCAAATTTAATTAGCGGATTAGTGCGGATTCGCTGTTCATGCGTTCTGTAATCAGCACAAACTTCTGAAAGTCGGTATAGTGTTCTGGTGCAATTCGCTGGATGTTAAGGTGTGTTTTCCGTTCGATACGCACACGGTGATTTTCTGTTTCAGTTTCATAGCGGATGCAATATTCGGCACGCCCGCTGGCGTCCGACACGCATTGGGATTGCGGAAGCTGTGAAACCGCAAGGGTTTGAGGTAATTCAATATCAACAACATAAGTGGATTTCATATAAGTGGCCAATACCAGTGGCATCGCGCGTTTTGCCAGACCGCCTGTCAACTGCGTGAAATCGGTTTTGAGTGGAATAAACAAGTGGCTGCCGTTTGCTGTCTGCTGCAGCATTCCCTCCAATCGGATGTGGTACACCACAGTGAGAGGCACATCGCCATCGTGGATATTTCGAAGTGAAAAATCCTGCAGTACCGCTTCGGGAAACTTCGATGCCAGCAGATGTTCTTCTACAATTCGACGGTGCTCAGATTTTGAACCTTTAAACAGCGACCGCAACAACGATGCCATTTCGCCAGTAATGGATTCTGTTACGGTGCCTGTGCCGCTACCATTGTCGTCGAGCGCAATAGTGGCGTCTATTACTGTTTCATCCAGAGGGATTCGTCCGGAATTTGTTTTTGCTATCTCACATGTATCTGGCAGCAACACGGATTGATGCTTCAGTTCTGCTGGCAATGTTCCCATTAAGGTCTCGTCGGCATCCATATGAACCCACGTGCCATCCGGCAGCAAAATCAACGGACTGCTATAGCGATTCATGTCCGGAATAGCGGAACGGGTGTGGTCACCCCACGCATGAGTGGCCAGTCCCAACCTGGCGTTGATACCCACTGCATTTAACATTGTTTGGAACAGACGCGCCCGGTTGCCCCGTCGACGACTGTAAATGTGTGTAACAGGCTCAAAGAGCATTGAGTCGTTTTCGATGTTTCGAATAATCCAGGTGTATATCCGATCGGCCTTTTTCGAATCGGGTGCATTTGACTCACCCTTCAGCGCAATTTTTGTGGCGAACTGTTTCAACTTTGGACTCTGCTGTGATTTACCGTGCAACAGTGTTGTATACCACTCACAGAGTGCTCTGTTGTTCGCCGCCGCCGTCACGCGAACAGACGGTAGGAATTCGAGGGCATCCGGTGTGTCCGGCTCGCTTTGCAGCGGTTCGATATTGCGGCGTCTAAAGGTGACCACCTGAATATTATCTGTCAGGCGCGTATTTGGTTCGGGCGCATCTCCCCGTGGGTCAAACTGCAGCGGCATTTCCCTCGGCGCAACAACAATCAGTTCCGAGCGTACAAAAGTACTGTTGAAATCCTGAAAAAAGAACGGCTCGGAGTCAAAACCTCCCTTGAATACGTCATGTGGCGGCAGATAGCTGATGCCTTCATATTCCACGTAATCGCCAATGGCCAGTCTGGGCATCGACAATGTGGATTTGTTATCGATGGGAGATGGATACAGCACACTTAAATCCGGTTTGATAACTCTGGCCTGAAGAATTTCGGCTCCTGGAGGAACAGGGAGTTCGCCATACTCGCTGACGGCATCCATGGAGTTGATGCGCCCCACCCAGTGCACCAAACGCATCCCGGCGCCAAACTTATCGATTATAAGCACCATTCTATCCAGCACCCACGAAAAGTCTCTATCGCTGGTGGAATTTCCTGCCTGATAATCCGCAACCACTTTCAAACCATCCACACGATAGGAATTTATCGACATGCCTCCAGCCACTTCGTCACAAGCATACTGCAAATCAGGTCGAAGGGGCATGGCAGCCTGACTGCGACAGATCTCCATGGCCTTCTTCGTCTGTGATGTGGCGTGGTATGCGTCAATCAAATACAGTTTGGGCGCCATGGCCAACGGAAATCTTTTATTCGCGGCATTCAACTGGGAAATGGCATCTGTTTCTTTGCCCGCGTGTAACAGCGCCATGGCCGTGTCTATTGCGGCTTCGGGAGAAAACGGCGTCTGCTGCGAAATATGCGCCAGTTCTCCTGCGGCGGCATCAAACTTTAAACGTCTTGAAAATTCAGTAGCCAGGGCGGTGTTGGATAGCGTGCACTTTGTAATTTGTTGCGCCGTTTCCATTGCATCATCAAATCGATTTTCCTCAACTGAAAACGCATAGTCCCACATCAGGATGGGGCAGGCATTGTCGCCAAGAATGGTCTTTGCCCCCATAAGATATTCCTGTGCAAATGGCATCCATCTTTTTTCATACGCCAACTCCGCAGCGGTCAGATAAAGCGTTGGCTCCTTTGGCGCGGCCTTAATGGATTCATTTACAATATCAAATGCGTCCTGCGTGCGCTCATTGCGGTTCGCTGCCTGCGCCAGAAAACGCGCCGCCCTGTACAGACGCGAATCCCTTTGAAACGCGTGTTCATATTGCTGCCGCGCCGTTTCCATGCCCGTTTCGATTGCATTGTACGGAGACGTCAGGGCCGCTTCCGCTTTTAAAAGCGCTTGAAAAGGAGCGTTGTCGTTCAGCTTTGACACCTCCGCCTGCCACTGGTGGGGCGCCACATTCCACAGGTTGTATCGCAATTGGGCCAATCGAGCCGATTCCGAAAGCGGAGCGGGAAAACGAATCCCAGTTAATTTCGTCGGTATTGGGGCAGTGGTGAGCGGGAATGATTCGGAGTCATGCAACAGGACCGATTGGTGCATGGTGATCGCCGCCAGGGAAAATGACGGAGTGTACTCGGTGGCAAATGCCGAAACACTTATCTGGTGACTCCCCGGCGGCAGTGTCGCCGAAAGCCATCTGCTTTCAGGGAGCCATCGTTCCTGAGAGGTCTGGATGTATGCTGCTTCTCCATCGATATAAATAGTGGCATCGGAATTGCTCTGAAAACGAAACCATACCGTTTGAGGTGTTGAAAGATGGATAGCGGTGCGGGCGACAACATATCCGGTGTTGTCGTCTGGCAGGGGTTGCGACGTAATTTGACACACATCAAACGTGCGATTCTCCACGGGGATCAACGGGCGGCCGGCGCCAGCGGACAGCTGCCCTGGCCATATGGGCGATTCAATCAGTTTCGCAAGAGAACGTCTGCCCGTTATGTCTGTTGATAGAGGACCAGTCAGTTGCCATCGTAAAAGACAGCCCGTATTCTCAAGCAGTTTGAGCGCATCGTCATGTCCCCGTTTCTGTGCAAAGGAAAACTGAAGAATGCGTAATTGAAACAAGGCTTCAGGCGACAGTGTACCCGGTGCTGCGGACCATTCTTTCAGATGCGGCGAAATGCGTTGCTCAAAATTTTGCACGCGGTGCCGCAACTGAACCAGCGCAATCGCCGCTGCGGTCCCTTCCCAGAATAGATTCGGCGCTGTACGCGCGACCGAAACGGTGCGTAGATATTTTTCAAACGCTTCCTCGGGAGTTCCTGTTTCATCCAGAATATATGCCAATATGTAGTTCGCCTCAGGCGTATTGCGTTGACGCAGTTGGTTTTCCAGGGAGGCAATATCGCTTTCTTTGAAAAAAAGCGACTTTGCCGGCGCTTGCCCACCGCTCCAATTTTGTGAATGAACCGTTTGGGCGGGGATAGAAGCGCAGGATGAAATAAAAAGATACAGCAGTATGATAACAGCGTTCAACGAGCGAAACATTATTTTGCTTCTCCTTTGCGATGGAGCGTAATTCGCGCGCGCTCCGCCGCGTCCACCGCCAGTACAAACCGCAGGAAATCGCCATATTCAGACACCTCCACCACCTGCTTTGTCAAACTGAATGTGCGTGTCACCGTCAGTCCTCCCGCTGTTTTTCGAATGCGTCGCTCATACGCGCCAAAGTCGGAGACAATGCGGGCATCGTTGACAGGTGTTTCGGCGTTGTACTGATGTGGAACAAGATACCGAATGGTCAGCTCCGTTGTGCGGGCGGGGCCCACCTGTAGCGGGTGACGTCGTTTTTGCAACGGAGCAAATTTGGGCTTTAGTTTCATGGGAGGCATTACTTCAAATGACAGGGTCCCAAAATTTTGTTTCGCCAACTGCGGTATCCGGGCAAAAAAGGCAATCTGAGGGGTTTTTTCCAGGTCTTTCAAATTTAAAAAGTCAGACGATTCCATTTGAATGGCGGGATATCGTTCGGAAAACCGTTCTTCAAGAATCTGCTTATCGCTGGCGGTTGCGAACGTGGTGCGCAGCCATGGTGCAAAAGGCGCCCCGGATGCGCTCATCGTTCCGTTTATGGTTGCGCTGCCATCCGATGCAATGGTTATCGTCTCTGTTTCAATAAACGTGGATGCAGCGCTGTCACGGACAGTCGTATTTCGCAATTTTACAGGTGAAACACCAATCACCAGCGCCTCTATCCCCTGGTCTTCGAAGGGCATGTCGTTTACCCCATGAAATGTGGCTGTCCCATCCAGCCATAAATCGTATTTGGGTACGTATGCAATGGCGTGATTGAACAGTGAGAGGGAAGGGTGCTGCATGCGTATCTGACCAGCGGACCGGGTACGCACAAGCGCTACATGGGCCTGTATACCGGCTTCGTTCAACATGGCTACCAGAAGAGTGGCGGTGTCTTTGCAATCGCCAAAGCCGCGGGCACGCACCTGAGAGGTACTGTATGGTTTGTAGCCATGAATACCAAATTCCAGACCCACGTATCGGATGTTGGTAGTTACCCAGCTGTAAACGGCTGCAATTTTATCCCGGTCGTTTCGACGATTTCTAATCAATTTCTGAACCAGCGATTTCAGCGATGTGTCCCCTTTGAGCTGGGGACGAATCAGTTCCGCGTACCACGATTCCATTTGGGACCAATCCTGCCAGGAGGTGGCGTGGACGTATTCCACCAGCGACATAGCGCCGGGGACATCCGGCTCGTCGGGGATGGCAGGGAGATTTTGTGCTGTAAATACAGTTATATCCATATCATCCGCCTTTGTGTCAACTCTACGGACGGGGGTGGACAGTTCAAAGTATACTGGAAACGTTTTGGGGCGTATGAGGGCAAACTGGAACAGCGCCACCGGGATATCGCTGTTGATCGGGATAATGGTGCCAAAGTAGTTTCCAAACATATTCTCCTGGCCAATATCATCAACGCGAAATTGAAATTCCACCACATCTCCCACGGCCGGTCTGGGCAATTCCACCACTTCCGCCTCAATGTCGTAATAGAGCCGATACCAGGGTTCTGACACCGGGAAGGTGGCGCGTCCTGTGGCCTGTTCGATGGTGCCATCGGTTTTGAACAACCGGGCCTTAAGCAGCTGAATCGTCTGAGTGGAGGAAAATTGCTCGCTGTACTGCTGCCATTGTCTGGCGCCATCGTCGGTGGCGATATAAGCAACCACCTGCGTGACGGTGGACGACAGACCGTTTTCGTGGACCTGAATGACGGTGTTGTTTACCAGGAGACAGTCCTCCTGCCGGTTTTCACAGAAGTGGCCTTTTTTTGTAAATGTTTGTGGGGAAATAAGCCAGGGCGTCGCCAGCGTGTCCTCCGGTTGCAGGAATGACAGATATGCACGCAATTGGGTATCCTGCGGGGATTGCCGCAAACTGCCGGTCAGATATGTAAGCGCGCGATCTTTGTCTCTGTGGATATAAAACTCTCCGGCAAACTTTCGGTATTCACTAACCCCCGGCGCTTTTGCATGCAGGTCATCGAGGAGGGCAATCAGTGGTTTGGTGAGAGAAGCGCCGTCCATCAGTTTCGCCAGTTCGAGAACCGTTTCAATGGGGGGCGCGCCAATGAGCTGCCAGGATTTCAATGTTTGCTGTACGGATTTGTCAATGCCATCCACCGACAAACGCAGTATCTGCAGATGACGGTCGAAATTCCCAAAATCGCTGTCCAGCGCTTTTTTTAAAATGGTTGTTGTGTGTACATCTGCCGGCATCCCTTCCTGGCTATCGGCCACACAACCGGCGAGCAGCGGGGAGAGGGGACGGCCGATGAGCTGTTTTCTGAGTTGTCGCCCGGTCTCCGGCAGAAATATATTGTAGTAATTGAGTATCGCACAAATGACTTCATCGGATGCGTCCGGGCGTTTTGACGCTTCGATAAGATCGAACTGCGCATTGCGATAAAGCGGCGCGGCAGCGTCCAAAATCAGCAGTTTCGTTTTGGCTTCTGCATTTTCCACATCCTTTTCCAAAACATGCATATATGCCTGGCGCTGCTCATTCACATCCAATGTCAGTTGTGCGGCTGTGAAGCAGAACTCGAAGGACTTCAATTCCTCACAGGCGCTGAATGCGGCATCCCTTTGAGCGGTGTCTTTTTTTGCGGCGCCGGTCAGATGTGCGTACTTTGCAAAATAGCCGTTATGGGCAGGACGCACAGGTCCTTTGGGCGCAGGTTTTAACAGTTGCAGCAGAGACGCCGACTTTGGCGCCGTCGCCACTTCAGTGTGAACGGGGGGACGAAATTCGGCACGCTCATTAAACGGGAGCACTGGCTGTTCGTTGGAATCGAGAAACCGGGCGTAAAAAGAAAGGGTACCACTCTCATCGCTGCAGACTTTGACAGTGATGCTTTCTTTGCCCTGTTCCAGCCGCACGGGGATGTGGAATCTGTTTATATCGGCGTCGTCAAATTGGGTATCTTCCAAAACCCGCGTATTATTGACGTAGACCCGTGCCTGACCTCCGGCGCCAAACCAAAGATGATAGTTGTCGGTGCGCGGAACGGCCACATGGGTTTGTGCGACAACACATATATCTTTTGCTGATGAGAAGAGGGGTTCCATCGTTACTTTTCCAAGACGATGAGAGAGCCAGCTGGATTGGAACAGACATGGCCCTGCGCTTTTGGACGGTGTGCAATTGGGTGCCGTTGGCAGTGGTGCGGGTGAATCATTGTCGATGATAAACGATTCAGCAAGTCCTGTGCCCGACTCGTTGGGAAATGGACCGGCAAATTGCCACCGGGTTAAAAATCCCATTTGTTCAATCGCATGGTTGGCGTCTTTGGGGTGGCCAGTCATGAGTTTTAAAGTGGCCAGCAGATGACGGGCCCGGTGTCTTGCGGCCGGCTGCAAAGCGGGGAGCTGCAGTGCGCTTTCCAGCTCGGCGGTGGCAACCTTTGCTCCAAATGAACCATACTGCTCAAAAATCTGCAAAACGAGCAAATCGGCAAAACGGGAATTCGGTTTTTGCTTCAACACTGAGAGTGCTCTGGAGTCTGCCAGTGCCGAAGTTGCTGCGAGCAGCGTGCACATGACCCCCAATAAAAACAGTTTACGTATCTTCATTTGACGTGAGTATAAGAGGCTGCGTTGGAAAAGCAATTTGGATTTAAAATGAATGAATGCGAAGCCCTGTTTTTCAATTCAATCCTCCGTTATCGTTTGACCTGTGCGCCCAGACCTTGTCTTATGCCGACAATCAACTATGTGGAAAGTTCCCTTAAACAGAGTGGATTCAGCTCAAGGCGTCTTTTAAATCATCGAGCAAATCCGGAGTATCCTCGATGCCCAGTGAGAGTCGTACATTGGTTTTTTTGATTCCGGCGGCGATGCGGGCCTCTTTGGTCATGGATGCGTGGCTCATGAACCAGGGCGCCTCCGCCAGCGATTCGATACCTCCCAGCGATTCGGCCAGAGTGAAATAGTTGAGTCGGCTGAAAAAAACATTGAGATCCATTGCACCGGGTTTAAAATCAAAACTGACCATTCCCCCAAAACCACTCATTTGCCGTTTGGCCAACGCGTGCCCCGGATGGGTGGCAAGGCCCGGGTAATAGGTGGTCTCCACTTTATCGTGATTCTGCAGAAACTCCGCCACCGCCGTGGCATTTCGTGTATGCTGCGCCATTCGAATTCCCAGCGTTTTAACACCGCGCAACACCAGCCATGCATCGAACGGCGCCTCACTGATGCCCAATGCGTTTACATTGAACTGAACCTGTTCGGCCAGCTCTGTGGTGGAGGATACAATCACGCCTCCCACAACATCGCTGTGTCCGTTGATGTACTTGGTGGTGGAGTGAATGACAATATCAATACCGAGCCGCAGCGGCTTTTGGTAATACGGCGTCATGAAGGTATTATCCACAACGCTAAGAGCCCCGTGTTTGCGTGCAATGGATGCCACGGCTTCCAAATCCACAATATTCAGCAGCGGATTGGACGGTGTTTCTATCCACACCATTTTGGTATTGGGGCGCAGGGCGACCTTGAGATTGTGGGGATTTCGCATGTCCACGAAGGTGAATTCGATGCCCATGCGGGAAAAGACCGCATCCATTAATCGAAATGTGCCACCGTAAATATCATTTCCGCTAACCACGTGATCACCGGCCTTAAGCAGATGCAGAACCCCGGTGACGGCACTCATTCCCGTTGACGTGCATCGGGCATCCACGCCTTCCTCAAGAGTCGCAATGTTCTCTTCCGCAGCCCGGCGCGTTGGATTGCCGGAGCGGGTATAATCGTATCCGGTGTTGGTGTGAATGTCACTGAATGCAAAATTGGAGGAGGTGTACAGCGGCGTGGTCACCGACCGGTACTGGGAATCCTTGGCCACCCCTGTGTGTACTGCTTTTGTATTAAACCCCATATCTATTTCCTTTGTCTGTCAGTCTCTAAAATAAAATTCATGGTCCAAATTAAAGTGGTAAACTAATTCCAATTTACGGCTGTGTAAACTGAAAACAGACGGTGCAATGAAAATTAACCATTTCGATTTCACGCAGGTATCCGTGTCAACAAACGCTGCGAACCAACACAATAAAAGGGGAAGTAAATAGAGGAGGAGGTTATTCGCTGTCTTTGCTGTCCGCTTTTTCAGCAATTTGACCAATCTGGCTGCTGAGCAAATCTCCAAGAGTTGCCTTTTCAGTGGGCTTCCTGGCCATTTTGCGAGCGTATTCCGTCATGTCGCCTTCTTCCTCATTGCCAGTCAAAGACTTGATGGAAAGACCAATTTTTCTTTCCTGAGGATCGAGGGTAATGATTTCTGCCTTAATGGTTTCACCTTCCTGGATGATGCTTTTGGGATCATCAATGCGCTCATTGCTGAGTTCGGAAACGTGAATCAGACCTTCGATGCCGGGCTCCAGCTCAACAAATGCGCCAAAGTCCGTAATCTTGATCACTTTTACCTCGCGAACCTGACCCAGTGGGTAGTCCATGGGAATTCTTTCCCACGGATCTTCGTACAGCTGTTTGATACCCAGACTGACTTTTTCTTCCTCGTGGTCGATGTTGAGGATAACCGCTTCAACTTCTTCGCCTTTGCGGAAAAGCTCAGACGGGTGATTGATGCGCTGCGTCCATGAGAGGTCGCTTTTGTGAACCATGCCGTCGATGTTGTCATCAATGCCGATGAACACACCATAGTCGGTGATGGAGCGGATTTTACCTTTGATGGTGTTGCCTGGCTGATACTGCTCGATGAAGCGCTCCCATGGATGCGGTTCAAGTTGCTTGAGACCCAGGGAGATGCGCTGTGCGCTGGTGTCCACGTCGAGAATGACGCATTCCACTTCGTCGCCCACTTCCAAAACTTTGGAGGGGTGCTTCACGCGCTTGGTCCAGCTCATCTCGGAAACATGAATAAGTCCTTCGATGCCCTGTTCCAATTCAACAAATGCGCCGTAATCGGTAACGGAAACAACTTTGCCGCTGACCTTGAGGCCGATGGGATAACGGGATACTGCATCTTCCCATGGATCGGGCTGAGTTTGTTTCAGACCAAGAGATACGCGCTCGTTGTCTTCGTTGTACTTGAGGACGCGCACTTCAATCTTATCACCCACTTTAAGGATTTCAGAGGGGTGACCAATGCGGCCCCAACTCATGTCGGTGATGTGGAGCAGACCATCGATACCGCCGAGATCCACGAACGCACCGTACTCGGTGATGTTCTTGACGATACCCTCGATGATGGCGCCTTCCTGGAGGTTCTCCAGTGTGTGCTCTTTCATCTGGTTACGTTCCTGCTCAAGAAGTGCTCTTCTGGAAAGAACGATATTGCCACGCTTCTTGTTGAATTTAATGATTTTGAATCTGTGGGTCTCGCCTATCAGTTTTTCAAGATTTCTGATTGGGCGCAAATCCACCTGCGAACCAGGAAGGAAGGCTTTCACACCACCAGCAATGGTCACTGAAAGACCGCCTTTTACGCGTTGGCTAATGGTCCCCTCAATGATGGATTCCTGATCACATGCATCGGAGATGTCGTCCCAAACACGCATCTTGTCTGCCTTCTCTTTCGAAAGCTCAACCAGTCCGTGTTCGTTTTCAAGCTCGTTCAGATAAACTTCGATCTTCTGACCGAGTTCAACTGATACCCTGCCGTCGGGTGCCGTGAATTGAGAGATAGGGATTTCTCCCTCGGATTTGTAGCCAATGTCAACGATGACAAAGTCTTTGCTGACTTTGACAACGGTGCCATTGATGATGTTTCCCTCCTCCAGGGACTTTTCCTGCTCAAAAGATCCTTCGAGCAATTGTTCAAAATCGGTTGCTTGGGCTGTTTTAATATCGTTCATTCTTTCTGTTGTATTGGCCTCGTGGCCACACTCCTCTCATCTGTCTGCCGTCGGAAATACCGTGGTTAAAGGTTAAATTTTTTTGAAATGGTCCGGTAAAACCTTCGACTGCGACGCAGGCACCTTTATATTCTTTTTGTACGGAAGTCAAAGATTTTCAGTGGAAAATATCAGGAATACCGACTAATTACTGAACGAGTGATAAGTTGAATTACTTCATTGGCAGATATGTCCTCGCAATTGACTTCTTTGGCGTCATCTGCCTTACGCAACGGAGCCACCTCGCGACAGGCATCTCGTTCGTCGCGAATCTCCTGGGCCTTTTCCACGTCATCCAGGGAAACGTCCTCACCTTTTTCCTTTAACTGCAGGTAACGGCGACGGGCGCGTTCTTTAGCGGACGCAACCAGAAAGAATTTTGCCTCAGCGTCGGGAAACACCACCGTGCCTATATCTCTTCCTTCCAGCACCACACCGCCATTGATTCCCATCTGTCGTTGAATATCGAGCAACACCTCGCGCACTTCGGAATGTTTGGCAACAGTAGATGCGCCTTCGCTCATTTCCGGCGTTCGAATCATGTCCCCCAAAGGCGCACCATCCAGCAGCAGATTCCCTTCCAAATCGAAGGCGAAATGGTGCGTTGCCGCTTCCTTCGCCACGGCCGCACCATTTTGCCAATCCACATTCTTTGTTTTGGCGGCAAACGCCACTGACCGATAGATGGCGCCTGTGTCGATAAATTGATAATTCAAAGCGGATGCGACTCCTTTGGCAACGGTGCTCTTACCTACGCCGGAAGGCCCGTCAATGGCCACCACTGGTTTAGATCTCCTCATATAACTCACTCCTCATTTCAGTTGGATTACTAATTCACCATATTTCTGATCTGCATAATGGGCTCAATCAGCTGTTTCAGTTTGTCGACATCGTTCAGAGAGAATCCAACAGAGGTTTTTAATCGATTCCCTTTGGCGTCGATTTTTATTTTTTTTATCAGCGATTTTACGCCGAGCATAGCTATCAACACGTTGGAAGAGATGGACTTCAGCTCCTGATTCACCCGCGATGCCGCTTCAGTGGCATTTTCTGCATCATCCATGATTGCGTTGGCGCGAAACGATATTCCTTCACCAAAGTGGAGCCTGGCGCTGGCGTGTTGAACCTTTTGCGACAGCCTGCCGTATGCGGGAGGCAGGTATTCGAGATATCCGTTTTTGCGCAGACCATCCCCGCGAACATACAAAGACGCCGCCCCCGCCTTTTTCGGCATTTCGATTTTCTGCAATACAGGGGTATCTCTCAATGTCTTTGTTTTCCGGGCCATGCACAACGTAACTGTTTCCTCCAGATGATCACTTACGATTGCCAGGGTCCGTTCAGAAACGGCAAAAACGTCGATGTTGCGAATTTTGAGTTTTTTCTGCCCAATTGTCCGGGCTCTAAGCCGCTTATTATCCACCAGTTGTTTGAGAATGACATCGGTATCCCAATCTCCCTTTAACAGGGCCACAAATCCATCGGGCTCATCTGGAGAACGGTGTCCGCTGGCGGTGAAAACTTCATCGGCTTTGTTTAAGGTGGACAGGACAAAATCTTTGCTGAGTAACGACTCGCTATAATATGAATTCAATAAGAATTTCAAAGTTGGCCAAATAGGAGATGTGCGAATTTCCTGGAGATTCACCCAGCTGACGCCCTGAAGACCATCCGGTGCCAGCATCGCCAGATCCGCGTCGAGGGGAGGACGCTCGCCAACCACATTCAATACCTGGCTGGAGATAATGGTGCTCTGTTTGGGCGCGCAGGCTGTGAGAATCAGCATCATCATCCAAACGCCCAGGATTTTTATTCCGGCTATATTATTCTTCATTTTTGACACCTCAGTCACTGCGGGATTTCCCAGGTCACCTTAACATTCGCGTACACCAGATACCTCAGAAAAGCAGCTACTGGCAAGCGAAGATAATGAATCGATATCCACCCGCCGTACAATAGCACAGGTGCGAATTAAAAGTGCCAGTGCGAATCCTTTTTTCCTGATTTTACTTTGGCGAACACAATCTTCAATAATTGTTTTTTTTGCTAACAGCTGGTAATTGATTAGATAATCCGTATCCGACAAAGCTGTGTCTGTATCCGAAGACGATGGTTCAATTGTTGCTAGAGCACTTGCCGCACTTCATTCGAATTATATTTCGAAGATAAATGTTTATATAAAAAAAGGAATAGTAATGTCCGATAATCAAGCTTTGAAACAAGTCAGTATTCAGGAAAATACAGAAAGCAGTAATCCATTTGAGGGGTTGGCTCGTCGTCGCCTCGACATGCTGTTTGATAAGGGAACTTTTGAGGAAATTGGCGCCGGAGTTGTGAATCGTTCCACAGACTTTGGGTTGGACAAAAAGCGAATTCCCGGCGATGGTGTTATTACGGGATCCGGTGAAGTTAATGGTCGAATTGTCTTTGCGTACTCACAGGATCGCAGTGTGATGGGCGGCTCCCTTGGAGAAGCACACGCGAAAAAAATTGCACGGCTGCAGGATTTGGCCATGCGCGCCAAAGCGCCCATGGTAGGTATCAATGATTCGGGCGGAGCACGTATCCAGGAGGGAATTGATTCGTTGGGCGGCTATGGTGAAATTTTCCGTCGCAATGTGTTGAGTTCCGGCGTATGTCCGCAAATTTCAATGGTTTTGGGTCCTTGCGCGGGCGGGGCAGTTTACTCCCCGGCATTAACTGATTTCGTCGTGATGGTGCGCAAGCAGAGCTACATGTTTCTGACCGGTCCCAAGGTTGTAAAAACGGTTACATTTGAGGATGTGGATGCCGAATCTCTGGGAGGGGCGGATGTACACGGCAGAACCAGTGGTATCGCTCATCTTATTTACAAGGATGACGAATCCGCAATATCAGGCGTTCGCGAATTGCTCAGTTATCTGCCACAGAGCTACCTGGAGAAACCGCCATTCGAGGAACCCACGGATCCCATCGAAAGAGATTGTTCAGAACTTGATACAATCATCCCAGCCTCATCCAAGCAGATTTACAACGTCAAAAATATTGTAAAAAGCATTTTTGATTTGGGATCGTTTTTCGAAATTCAGAAAAACTGGGCGAAAAATGTAGTGGTAGGATTTGCGCGCCTGGGTGGATACTCTGTTGGCGTCATTGCCAATCAGCCAGGGATGATGGCCGGTGTCCTGGACTGTGATGCCTCCCGTAAAGCCGCCCGGTTTATCCGCACCTGCAACTCTTTTAATATTCCTATTATTTCACTCATCGATGTGCCGGGGTTCCTTCCAGGGACCGGCCAGGAGCACAATGGGGTCATCGCGCATGGCGCCAAGTTGATGTACGCGTATTGCGAGGCCACCGTTCCCAAAATTGCTGTGATCATGCGAAAAGCCTATGGTGGTGCATATATTGTAATGAGTTCCAAACACGTTGGCGCCGATGTGAATCTGGCGTGGCCCACCGCCGAGGTGGCTGTGATGGGCGCCGCCGGAGCAGTGGAAGTGCTGTTCCGCAAGGAAATCACACAAGCCGAAGATCAGGAAGAGGCGACGGTGAAAAAAGTGGAGGAATATGAGAGCAAATTCCTCAATCCGGCACGCGCGATGGAGCGGGGGTATGTGGATGCCGTGATTCAGCCCAAAGATACACGTGTAAAGCTGTACCGCCATTTGAAAAGCCACTTCAACAAAATCGAACATCGTCCCGAACGTCGGAACGGAAACATTCCCACCTGATTTCTGTAATTTCATTGAATATTTGCAGGCTCTCCTGATATTTTCGTTGTTTATTAGGTTTATTAATTATTGAAATTGGCTGTGTTTCTTGTATGGTGCAAATCATGAAAGACAAGATGGAAATTTGCGCCAGCTGCGGATCAATCGCGCCAGCAGGCAAGTACCAGTGTTCCAGGTGCCATGCACCGTTTGAATATAATCGAATTGTTGTATCTCCCCCGAAAGACGAACTGATCTACACACGAATCTGCGGCAGTTTCAATTGTCGTCGCTGCGGACATAATATAGCGTTGAGCTATTTCACCCTTGATGGTTTTCAATGTCCAGAATGCAATAGTCTGGAACGGTTTGACTGGAGCCTCTGGGAAGATATTGTAAAGGATGCCCATAACGTGGCGGATTTGTGCGGATTTGATCAACCGGATGCCGCCAACCATGAATTCTGGCAATTTCTTCGCGATTTTACCAGTGAGGACCTCCTGCGGGATTTGAGGGCTATTGGGCGCAATTCCTCAAGGTTGCACAAAAAAAATCCCAATCCACACCTGGCCGGATATTCTGTTGATCTCAGTCCTGGAAATCCGGTTTGCAGCACCTGCAGGACGCCGCTTCAAATCAGGGTGGTCGACGAAGTGTTGCAGACGTATTGTTTCGAATGCAAACGCAAAGAGCCTTATGAGATTGTTTCCGGTCTCGAGGAATATCAGTTTCTGTTTGCATGCATTGGCCAATGGCACCGAGCGGAACGTTCAAATGAACAGTCTCGTCCCACTCTGCCTTTTCCCGAAGACGCCTCCCCCTGGTGGATGGTGTTTCAGGGGGCTTCTCCATTGAGACTTAAAATTGAAAGAAAAATCAGGCGACAGGAAGAAGAGACCAAACGGGAAAATCTGAAAGCCGAGAAAAGAAAGGCTCGCGCGGCGGAGCGGCATCGACGAATGCGATCCAAAGTGCGCAACAGAGCGGCAGTCATTTTACTTGGCGTGGGAATTGTGACAGCGGTTGTTACCGGCGCAGTGCTTCAGTTTTTATAGACAGTCAATTGGTGTTGGTGTTGACCGAGAGGAGAGGGCGATCGCCAAAGGGGACTATTCTTCAGTGGCTGCTTCTTTGGGCTTTGGGGCGGCCAGTTTGATTTTCTTTTCCTTAAGCAGGATTTCAACTTTGGCCTCGCCATTGATGTACTTGCCATCTTTGCCAACAACCGCGAAACGGCCGGAACGCTTTGGGACTATTTTGTAATCTGCTTTTGCTTTTTTCTTTGCCATGTCGTACTCCTTAATCAGTTTCGACTTTAAGGAAACAATTTTCCAGACCGAATGTCTACTTTATTATGGAAGCCGGGTCAAGGCTTCATCCCAGCAGACGGAAAGAACGTTTTTTGAACAGCTTGCCAGGCCATTGCCAGGGATGTATATGAGAGAGATGTAATTCTCAGAAGGAGCACACAGTGAATTTTATCAATATGGCATCAATGATTATGGCTCAACAGGATGTAAAACCATCTGCCGACAGCGTTGGTTTCGAATTGGCCATCTGGAAGTGGGTGGTTGTTATCGCAGTCGTGGCGTTCGTTATCATCTTCTTTTTAAAGCGACTGGGTGATATCGTTGCAAAGAAGAAGACGGAAAACATGATTGAATCCGTTGTTGGAAAGGGCGAAGCGCAGAAAAATCCGGAATGGATAGAAGAAGATGAAGAAGACGACCAGGACGATAGTGACAATGATGACGCTTCGTTGGACAATTCCAAATCCTGAACCCGGCCGACTTTACCCGGGCCCCCCGCCTGATTCTGTGTTTTATTCCTCGATAGTTCGGACGGCGCCTTTGTCGGCAGACGCAGCGAAGTGGGCATAGGCTTTCAGTGCGCGTGAGACCTCTCGCACCCGGGGACCGGGAGTATAGGCACTGTCACCTTTGGCTTCCTCGGCGGCTTTTCGTTTGGCCAATTCTTCATCGCTCACAATCACTTCGATACTGCGATTGGGAATATCGATTTTAATGGTGTCGCCAGTTTGAACCAGAGCAATCAGCCCTCCGGATGCCGCTTCGGGAGACACATGACCGATAGACAGTCCTGCGGTTCCACCGGAAAACCGACCGTCGGTCACCAGTGCACATTGTTTGTCGATTCCCATGGATTTGATATACGACGTGGGATAAAGCATCTCCTGCATTCCCGGTCCCCCTTTGGGGCCTTCGTAGCGGATGAGGACCACATCGCCCGCGTTCACTGTGCCATCCAGAATGCCCTCACAGGCGTCATCCTGGGAATTGAATACGTGGGTTTTACCTTCGAATTTGTAGATGGAGGGATCGACCCCCGCCGTTTTGACGATGCAACCGTCCTTTGCAATATTGCCATACAGCACTGCGAGACCACCGTCCTGACTGTAGGCATTTTCGCCACTGCGAATACACCCCTCTGCTCTGTCTTTATCGAGTTCTTTGTACTTTGCACTTTGCGATCCCAGAACACCATTGAAGACTCCTCCCGGAGCCGCGCTGTATACCTCGATGGCATCGTCGGTTACCGTTTCACGCATAATGTCGTATTCATCCAGAATTTCGGCCAGGGATTTGTCAATACGGCTGACGGATGTGTCGAGCAATCCCAGTCGATCCAGCTCGCCCATGATCCCCATGATGCCACCGGCGCGGTTCACGTCTTCCATATGGTAGTGAGAACTGGGCGCCACTTTGCTGAGATTTGGAGTTTTGCGAGAAAGGGCGTCAATGTCATTCATGGTGAAATCCACCTCTGCCTCCCGGGCCACTGCCAGAATGTGCAATACCGTATTGGTGGAACCGCCCATGGCCACATCGAGCGTCATGGCGTTTTCGAATGCCGCCTTCGTCGCGATGGAACGCGGGAGCACCGAATCGTCACCGTCTTCGTAATATCGCTTTGTCATTTCAACAATGGTTGTTGCCGCTTTATCGAAAAGCGCCAGTCGTTTGGCATGTGTTGCCACAATTGAACCGTTGCCAGGGAAACCCAGTCCCAGCGCTTCGGTAAGGCAGTTCATGGAATTGGCGGTAAACATGCCGGAACACGAACCACATGTGGGGCATGCGTTTTTCTCCACTTTGTCGAGCAACTGGTCATCTGTTTTGGCGTCTGCGGCCTTTACAATCGCGTCGATGAGATCATATTTCTTTCCATCCACAACCCCTGCTTCCATTGGGCCGCCGGAAACAAACACGGTGGGGATATTCAACCGCATGGTGGCCATGAGCATACCGGGGGTGATTTTGTCACAATTGGGAATACAGACCATGGCGTCCACGCGGTGGGCGTTGCACATATATTCGACGGTATCGGCAATGACTTCTCTGGACGGGAGCGAATAGAGCATGCCGTCGTGTCCCATGGCGATGCCGTCGCAAATGGCCATGGTGTCAAATTCTGCGGCAAAGCATCCGCATTCCTCGATTTTCTTTTTCACCATCTGACCGATGTCGTGAAGGTGACCGTGTCCGGGAACATACTGAGTGAACGAATTGGCGATGGCAATAACGGGCTTGCCGATCTGTTCTTCTTTCATACCGTTTCGGCGCCATAAACTGCGCGCCCCTGCCATACGGCGTCCCTGGGTTGAGGTATGACTTCTTAAAGGATTTTTCATATCTTACCTTTCCAAATATTGAATGCTTCGCTTTAAAACCGGAATGTCCGAGTTATGCAAAAGTTGTCCAGTCTGCAGGAAATTGTCAATTTAAATGAGAGATTATATGGACCTGGCGGTTTCGTTCAATGGAATTGTGTCAAAAGTGTCCCGCTTTGGCCAATAACGGGTGATAGTGGCATCCCGCAACCCTTCTGGACCGAATCGAAGGGTGTTGTACGCCAGTTGCTTTTCGGAATTGCCAACGTTGTTGGATGCGGAGGGCACCCCAAGCACCCGCACATCTCCCACCATTCTGTCGCTGACCACGTGAATGTGACCATGGAGCACCACCGCCTTTCGCTGCTGCAGCAGCGCCATTAACGGCGCGTATCGCTGCATGCCGTCCAGATATTGCTTCACTGCGTGAGTGCCAATGGCAAATGGTGGATGGTGCATGGCAATGACCGGGGTAAGAGACGGACTCAGCCGGGTCAGTATTTCCGTTAGCCGATGCAATTGCCTTTTAGGGAGTCTGCCCGCTGCGCGAATGGGGCCTCTCCATGTTGCGGTATTCAATCCAATGAGGGCCACATGGCCAACTTCCTTGTATGTTGGGTATTGTTTTTTGGGGCCCGGAAAGGGCAGCCAGGTGGCAAAATGTCGCTCAAAATCACCTCGATACTGGGCACCTGGGGTATACCGATCGTGATTTCCCGGGATGCAGAAAAGCTTGTCTGCCGAAAATCCGTGGGAATGAAACGTCTGTGCGAGATTGGCGAACTCTTCGTCCAGCGCCAGGTTCACAAAGTCACCGGTGGCCACACAGATGGAAGCGTCCTGTTCAATGAGATGAGACAGCAGTTTTTCAAACGGTTCTCTCAGATGCGTTTTACCGCGATTGAATTTGAGGTTGGCCCAACCCAGGATGCGTTTGGACAGCATCTTCCGCAGCGGAATTGGGCTGGATACGGGTAAATGAAAATCGGAAATGTGTGTGATCGTTGTAATGTTACTCGATTTAATTTGCATGCCGCGAATATGCCAGGGAACTGCCGTGCGCACAAGAAGTAATGCAATCCGCAATTCATAAACGCTAATCTTTTTTTTAATAAAGTCGATACTGTTTTTAACTGACAATTTACGGAAATAAACTTCGATATGATAAACAGTCGTGGTGTTTCAGAAGAACTGGAAAAACAATACGGGTTGTGTAAAGCGATCGCCCGTGAGGTGTATGACCTCGTTTCCCATCTCGGTACCCCAAAAGTGTTGTTGCGCGATAAAAATCTACTTGTTGAGTTGCCTTCGAACACTGTCAGTTTTGTGACAGAAGGGTATTTGAAATTGGTGCACGACAACCGGGAAATCCGCATGTTTTCCAATGGCGACTTTATCCCAGTGACTGGTGGATGGGCAGAGGAATATCGCATTTCAAGCGACTTTAAATCCGAGCTGATGATTTTTCCCCATTTGGAACTGGTGGAATATATTTGTAAAAAAGAGGAATTGGGCCGAAAGTGGGCCGAATTGTGCGCCATGGAGCAACGGTTGCAATTGTGTTTGTGTGGTGAGTTTGCACCAGAAATAATTGATTGTGAAATGGTGGTGAAAACTTATTCAAAAGGCGATGTGATAATGAATCCGAACTCGACGGATGGTACTGTTTTTGAGATGATATCCGGAAAAGCAGATGTTTTTGTAGATGATATTCTGGTTGGGACGGTGGGGAACAATGAGTTGTTCGGAGAGTTGACACTGCTTGTTCCGGATTCCACACCCGAAAAGGTAATTGCCAGAAAAAACTGCTTTGTACGTCAACTGGATTCTCGTGCGTTTACACATCTGATTGAGTCCAACTCGCAATTTGCAGTCACATTGCTTAAAAACCTCGCTTCAAAAATTGAAGCCCTCCATCAACTGGCAACCCATAACCATAACCAGATCAGCCGCCCCGAATAAATTCAGCATTCGATTGTTGTGGCTGCCGATTGGATTATGGTTCGCACATAAAAAAAATATCCGCAATTGAAAAGTGTGCAGGAGTGACTACAATTGGCCCAGGTATTTGTTGCTCCATAAAATTATGGGGAGAGAATCAATAACTAATCTGACAATATGCGGAGTTTGAAATGGCGAATGATGTAAGAAACGTTGTGATTATAGGTGGTGGCCCTGCCGGATACACTGCGGCGATTTACGCGGCACGAGCGGCCGCATCCCCATTGCTGATTGAAGGGTTCGAACCCGGGGGACAATTGATGACAACTACCGAAATCGAAAACTTTCCCGGTTTCGAAGAATCCATTGCCGGCCCGGAACTGATGAACAGGATGAAGGCGCAGGCGGGCAGGGTGGGTACGGAATTTCTCACCGACGCCGTGGAGAGCGTTGATTTGTCCAACAGACCATTTCGGGTCAAAACCAATACCGGCGAAGTTCTGGCCAAAACCCTCATCATCGCCACCGGAGCCAAAGCAAAGTGGCTGGGCATTGAATCTGAACAAAAATTCATGGGACGCGGCGTGTCCGCGTGCGCCACATGTGACGGATTCTTTTACAGAGGCAAAGAAGTGGCTGTTGTGGGCGGCGGCGACACCGCCTGTGAGGAAGCCATCTATCTGACCAATCATGCCACCAAAGTGTATCTGGTCCATCGTCGGGATGAACTGCGCGCATCCAAAATCATGGCTGACAGACTGCTGGCCAATCCCAAAATCGAGCCGGTGTGGTATTCCATGGTGGACGAGATTCTTGGCGACGATTCGGGCGTTACCGGTGTTCGTCTTAAAAGCACCAAAGATGGCAGCACCAAAGATTTGGCTATCGATGGTATATTTATGGCCATTGGGCATCAGCCCATGGTGGATTTCCTTGGCGGTCAGCTGGAACTGACCGCAACGGGAAACATCAAAACCGCCCCGGATAGCACCAAAACCAGCGTGAAAGGTGTATTTGCCGCCGGAGATGTGCAGGATTCCGTGTATCGGCAGGCCGTTACAGCTGCGGGCACCGGATGCATGGCGGCCATCGAAGCAACACGATTGTTGGAAGAAGATGAGTGATTTTCCACTCGAATCCTTTTTGACTCAGTCTTTTCGGACTGCCCAGTGAGTCGCCAAACACCTCGATTTTTAAGAGTTTTTAGTAATAACGCAAAATTACAATTCAATAATTTCAACTGGTTGGAAGCATGTGGCAGGCAGATAATTTTTGGTATGATGTTCGCATTGGAAAATCCGCGTGGAGCGAATATCGATATCCCACCTGCGATAGGAGTGCCACATTCCCAAATTCCTACCTTAGCCGGCGCTGGAACTTGTTATCGGCACCGGTCCATCTTTTTTCTGATGAATTTCAGTTGTTTGCATTGAAAGGCGACGGACGGCAAATTGGAGTTGCCCCGGGTATCTCACCCTGATAAAAAGCGTTTTTGACGGGATTGTCCCGAGTGGGTACCAGACTTTGAGTCGGCGCCTGCAGATATGAGTTCCAGGAAGTGGCCGTTTTTTTGACGCATTAATGATGACATCATGTCGTTTTCTTTTTTTATCTTTACAGAGGTCATCCGGTAGTGCAGTCAATATTATCTCGATTGCATATACCTGATTTTGATGCAGTAAAAGGAGAATGGTAGATGAGTCCATATAACAGAAGCAGCAAGGAAGAAGAATATTTTGCCAAACAGGAAGCCGAAAAACTGCGCCAATCCGCATTGGAGCACGCTGCGGAAATGGCAGAAGAAGAAAAAAAACGCCAAAAAGAACTGCATTACATGAAATGTCCCAAATGCGGGATGGATATGAAAGAAATTGAATTTCGCAATGTTCACATTGACAAATGCTTCAGTTGTGGCGGATTGTACTTCGATGACGGCGAGCTGGAACAGGTGATCGCCGATGAGGGAGAAGATTCATTCCTTGGCCGGATCACCAGCTTCTTCAAATAATTCCTGACTTTGATTATTCAACTTCAATCTGAAACTGCGTGACGCAGTCGGTAAGGGGCCCTGCAAGACCTGACCAGCCCGCGTTTCCCTGCGCAACTTCCGGCCCCCGCATCGTTGCTCCAATGGCAGCAAAGGTGACTGGGTCAATCTGGGTGAGGGTGGCATCGGAACTCATGATATACAGTCTGGCTGTGTTGTCTGTAAACAATGCCCCGCCCAGGGCATGTATTCCCCATGTGCCGCCGTTCCCCACCAAGACACCATTGCCGGCTTCGTAGTTGAACGCATAAATGTCTCCCGTATCGATTGCGAATCCATCGTTGTCGGTGATTTCCCCCTGCGCATTTATCCCGGGCGCCAGATCGTCGATGTCGGCAACAGTGCCCGTGGACCAGTCACTGACGACGGAGTAACTCAGGTCTTTCGATAGAAAATCTCCGGTGAAGCGAATAAGCCGGTTTCCAGCAGCGCTGGAGTCGTTCTCACCGGTGTCCATGGCGTACAGATAGCCATCGCAGTCCGTATAAAGTGCCTCAATTTTAATACCATCGATCATCTCGCCCAGGGAGATGTAGGCCGCCTGCTCTCCATTTCGCGGTGGCTGTGCGATATAATACAATTCCGTTACCTGGGTGTCCTTCACCAGTCTGGCGCCGACGAGCCCACCGTTCTTGAGCATTGTGAGGCTGTTTTGCCCCAGTCCCAGGCCTTCGATAGTGCTCGAATGGGTTTCGAGGAACGCGCCGGTAGCGGGATCGAGCACAACGTGAACGAGCAAGTTATCTACTGAATACCACAGCTCAGCGAACATTGGGGCGGCGGGTTCCGTGTCGCTGTCAGATGCGGTCCCGCTATCCTCGCTGCCGTCTGATTCGGTGCCAGACGCGGAATCGCTCCCGCTGTCTGTGCTCATTCCTGGCGATGTCGCTGAATCCGAGTTCGAATCGGAGCCATTGGAATCCGTACCCAAATCTGAACCGGTATCCTGGGCACTGGTTTTGTTGGCATCTTTGCTATCGTCCGAACAGCTTGTGCAAAGAAAAAACAAAACGATAGAAATGGTGTTGATAGGCAATTGGCTGATATTGATGTGGCGCATAGTACCTCCTTGCGACTGACACAGAGATACCTTTGTTATCGGAATCCCTGTGCGAACAATAGCACAGATTTTCAGGGAGCTGATCGGGGCAGGCATTTTTTTGTGGAAAACGTCAAAACAGACTGCCGTTTCATGGTGTCATTTTTTGTTTTTTGCAACTGAAATGGATATAACGATCCCACATGGTGCTGCAATGGTGGCCAATGTGGGATAATTCACTACATTTATGCCAATTAGTTGCGAAGCCCCCTGCAAACGACGTAAAATCAATTTGCTTGCGTCGCCAGATTGAGGATGACGAAAAGTTTGAATTTTTTTACACCAGACTGCGAGATTTATGAGTTCAAATCAGACATTTAAAATTCTTTTTCAAGAGAGCTGGAATGACAACGCTCTCGACGACGCGACCAGTGGTTCCAAAATTTTAAAATTTGATCCGGCAGCGATGCGGGGGGTAATGAATCTGTTGGTTGATGGGAAACCCCTGCCTGCGCATCCCGGCGAAGACTCTGTATTTTTTTTAATGAGAGATTTACTGGCTGCCGGCGAACGGTTGACAACGGGGGACAGCAGCGCACGTGTCAGCTTTTACGAAACCCCCTACGAACTGGTTTTTCAGCGCAATGACGGGTTGGTGTATTTGACGTTTTATCGGGGAGGTCATTTTCCGGAGGTACTGGTCAAAGATCGTGTATTGAATTTTTCTGCATTTCTAAGAGGTATCGTCGAATCCGCAGGAAATCTGATTGCACAGGTTGCCAGAATCGATGCAGCAGTTGAAAGCAACCCTTTAATTCACTGGATGCAGGAGACGGGAACGCGTCTGATTGAAGCAGCCAATCAACTTCCAAATGTGTTGGAAAAGAGAATTGGAATTCGTCGGGTGAAAGTGGAAAGTTCCCGATGGCACGAGCCCAGGAACCGAAACGGATTTTCATTTGGCTTTCGGTTTGTTGGCAGCAGCACGGATTTGCTCGCTCCGGGGAGACCCATTGGCAATGACTTGAATGCGCTGTTGTTTCGCGGACAATTAGTGGTCCACGCAAGGGCGCGGCGTCGCGTAATGGGCGAAGGATATCTCTTTTTACAGGCTGAGAAACTGTTGGCGGCATTGCGTAAGCTACTGAGTTCGTGGGAGGAAGGGCGCCCCATGTCGGTGCGTCTTATTGCCGAGGGATTATCAATTGGATTAAAACTGACAAGTGACGAAAAATTAACGGTGTCGCTGGCGAATCAGGCCGATGATGATTCCCTCATTGTTTTAAATGATATTCATCCTCTCGAGTTCGCCGAAGCAGCACTGGGCGTTGCCCGGGAGATTCGCCGATACGTGATTCATCAATCTCAGAAGCAACGTAAAAACATGCGTATCGAAAGTTATTCCCGCGAAATCCGCCGACTTACATCAATGGCGCGAGAACATCAGCGGGAATCTGTGATCAACGAGAACACGGCAAGATATAAACAATCGCTGCACATGACAGCGCAGGACATTCCGCAGATTGGCATCAGTGAATCACGGGGAATGGTTTTTAAAGAACGCTGGCGTCTGGAAGCCGAAGGTCTGGATTTGGCAGGGACACTCGTTGTCGGTGATATTGGACTGATATCTGCCCGAGGTTCCATCCTTGGTATCGAACTGGAAACTGGTATGGTGCTGTGGCGCAGAGAGATTGATAGGGGTGACTATCGACTGCAGGCGGCGGGCAGAGACGGCTTTGTTCGTGTTTCCCAAAGTGGTGTAGTGGATATGCTGGATGCCAGAACCGGAGTGCTTCGTTGGCGCAGCACACTGGCTCCCAGATCAGGGGGCGCTCCTGTTGTTTTAATTGAAGAGGGCGGTCCATTTCCGGCAACCATCATCGTCGCCGAGGAAGACCGCAATCTCGTTGCGCTTGACATGCGCACAGGTGAAGTAAAATGGCGGTTTGCCGTAATGCGCGGGGGACGATTCTCTCTTCGCAAGCATGGTCGGCTGCTGTATGTGTCCAGTGGTGACACCCAGTTTTCTGCCATCGATATGGAAGATGGCAATCTGGTATGGAGTCATATCGATAAAATCAGATATTTCCTGCCACCGGCAGTGCTGGACGATCAGGTTTTTGAAGCCGGTGGGCGCATTGGAAAAAGCGAAGGTCGGCTATTTGGATTTGATGCATTCAGTGGCAGGAAAAACTGGGCGGTGTCATTGAATGGTGGCGCACTTACAGCCCCCATTGCAACCGATGGCGTTGTGCTGCTTCCTGTGGCCACCAAAAGAAAAAATGATTTGGTGGCTTTTCGCGCATCAGACGGAGAGATGCTCTGGCGCAAACCCTGTGATAGCTGGGCGGATTCCTGTTCCCTTTTTGCCCTGGACGATAAATTCATTATCAACCTGGCTGGAGGTACTGTTCGTGCGTTGAATGCACAAACGGGCGAAGATGAATGGTCTACTGTTTTGGGACCAACATGTTCAGATGATATTCCACTGGGACTCGGTGTATATTTGAGAGGGGGCGCCTTATTTGTCCCCGCTGACACGATTTACGTTGTCAATCCAATCACCGGAGAAATCGTCCATTCACTTGGTGGTGATCCCCCGGTACCAGATCTGTTGCAGGTGAATCCGGATTGTTCGATATTTGTTGCCGAAGAAAGTGGCCATATCGGCATGTACGAAATCTCGCGCAGTTTCACAGTTGTCACTGGCGGCGCATAATTTGAAATTGAGAGTGATACGATGAAAGCAAACGACGCATATCAATGGTTGGTTCAACACCAAACAGATACGGCATATCTGTTTTCCACAGCAGAGCTGGCGGCGTGGGATCAGCGCACATATATCCCTGCCCAGGGGCATGCGCATCGCAGTAAACAAATCGAAACGCTGGCCAGGCTGATGCATCAGCGAGGAACCGACCCGCAAATTAATGATCGTCTGCAGGAGGTGGAAAGCAGCGCGTTCCTGCACGAGGCTTCGCCAAAGGTTCGCGCCAACATTCGAATGTGGCGCAGAGACTATGACCGGCAGGTGAAAATCCCGGAAAAGCTGGCTTCTGAAATAGCAGGCGCTTCATCAGCAGGTGAATCGGTTTGGGAATCCGCGATGCAGGAGAACGATTGGGATTCTTTTTTTCCCCATCTGGAAAAATTACTCTCGTTAAGCAGGGAAAAAGCAGAGTGTTTAGGATATGCCAACGAACCGTACGACGCGCTGCTCGATGAATATGAGATGGGGCTGACCGCAACTTTCCTAAGCAGTATGTTTGAAGAATTGCAGCATCCACTGGTGGCGCTGCTTCGAAAAATTCAGGACAGTGCTGTTAAACCAAAGCATTCTGTTCTGCACGGCGATTTTCCGGTGTCAAAGCAAAAACAAGTATGCGTGTCACTGGTTGAAGCAATTGGTTACTCCCTTAAAAGCGGTCGGATTGATGAAAGCATGCATCCTTTTTCCGTTGGAATTGGCCCTGGGGATTCACGAATAACCACTCGATACAACCCGGAGTATCTCGGAAGCGGCATATTCGGGTGCCTTCACGAAGCTGGACACTCTTTGTACGAATTGGGGCTGCCCAAAGCCCATTTTGGCACACCTGCAGGCATCTTTGCATCCATTGGCGTGCATGAATCTCAGTCCCGTTTGTGGGAAAATCAAGTCGGACGCTCGCTCGCCTTTTGGAAATTTGCACGGCCCGTTTTAGACGACGCTTTTTCATCGGTGGCAAACGCGTCGATGGATGACCTGGTGCTCTCTGTCAATGAAGTAAAACCGGGGCTTATTCGCGTTGAAGCGGATGAAGTCACCTACAATCTTCATGTCATGCTGCGGTTCGAACTGGAAAGGGCGTTGTTCAAACGAGAAATAGATCCCGCGGAATTGCCGGAGGTCTGGTCGACAAAAATGGAGCAGTTGCTGGGCATTCGACCACTGACTGTCAAAGAAGGCGCCATGCAGGATGTTCATTGGTCTGCGGGCATGTTTGGCTATTTTCCAACCTACAGTCTTGGCAATCTGTATGCCGCTCAACTCTTTGCCGCTGCGAACCGCGATCTGGGTGATTTGGACGAGCAGTTTGGCAAAGGCGAGTTCTCAGAGCTCCTTGGCTGGTTGCGACAAAAAGTGCATCAGAAGGGCCAATGCCTGTCTCCCATCGAATTGATACGGAATGCCACAGGAGAGCTGCCGACGTCGAAGTATTTCCTCGAATACTGCCAGACCAAGTACTCCAAATTGTATCAACTTTAAAACAACAACGAAAACAACAACGAAATGGGGTCGATTCACGTGGACCAGACGCTCAGATGGGCAATCGAACGGGGACTTTTCTGGAGATTTTGCACCCATACAGAGAATGCTCAACGGACCACGAAATGATTTCCACTCCAAATTCCGATGCAGACAAAAGCGTTTCACTGTAAATCGGATCTATCTGGACAGCAGGAGAAACAAACTGGCAGTCATTCCGGTTTACCAGAAAAAACATTACCGCGCGATGTCCCTCTTTCACCATGTCCGATAGTTCCCGCAAATGTTTGGCGCCCCGGGTGGTGACAGCATCGGGAAAGTATGCGCCGGCGCCTTTTTTGTATGTCACGTTTTTCACTTCCACATAGCAGCGCTTATTCCTGGATTCCAATAACAGATCAATGCGGGAACCTGTGCCATACGTCACCTCTCTTCGGATGGTGTCATACCCCTGCAGCTCCGGAATCTGTCCAGCGGCAATGGAGGTTTCCACAATATGATTGCTGAATGACGTATTCACGCCCACCCAGGTTCCTTCAGACTGCACCAGTTCCAGGGTCCATTTCAACTTTCGTTTGGGAGACGGATGGTAGGACACCGCCACGGGTGAACCGGGAGTTTTCGTACTGAGCATAGATCCCGTGTTGGGCAAATGGGCGGTGATTTCCTCGCCTGAGTCCAAATGAATATCGGCGAGGAAACGTTTGTATCGTTTAATGAGTTTACCAGTCGTCAGTCGTTCGGTATATTGAACCACAACCACCTGCCATTGCTGTTATACTGTGCGGTTTCTCGTTACGTTTAAACTTCATTTTCTTTGTACTGTCAAATGGTACTGGTCGATTTTAGCGACCACAATTGTTTCATTTGGGATACCCACCGCATGTGAAGGGCTTCACAAAGTTCATTCAAAATTGTAGTTTCAACTTGTTGTCCTTCGATATTATAGGTATTAAAGGCTCATTATGGAAAAGATCAAAACGGATGTGACTGTTCTTCATATTGAAAGTGATGCTGACAACCGGCGTCTGGTTCATGAAATACTTTCGAACAACGGTATTAATGTAGTTGAAGCGAGCAATGGTATTGATGGCATCCATAAGGCGTTATCCACTTCGCCCGATGTTATTTTGCTGGACATCGCTCTGCCGGATTTGGATGGTTATGAAGTCACCCTGAAAATACGAGGCGACGAGCGCGGAAAAAAAGTACCCATCGTGGCGTTGTCTACTCAGAATGATAAAAAAATGATTCAGGCTGTGGGCTGTGATGGATTGATCGTTAAACCCATTGAAATTTCAAAGCTTCCCGAACAGATTCGCGCGTTTGCCAAAGCCGGCAGACCGACTGTGCAGATTCGAAGCGATGCAGATAGAGATGACGAAAGTGGATTGCTGCTGCTTCAGGGACATAAGTTGGCAGACAAGCTTCAAAAGAAGGTGGAGGAGCTCGAACGCGCCAACCGCGCATTGCTGGAATCGGAAAAGATCCGAACCGATTTCTATCGAAATTTATCCCATGAATTATCGACCCCCTTGACCCCGGCTGTTGGATACCTGAACATGCTCCTTAACGAGGATTTGGGCGAACTGACCCCGTTGCAACGCAAAGCCATCGAATCCATTGGACGAGGTGTCACCAAAGTGCGCTCCATGGTCGAAAATCTGCTCGATGTTACCGCTCTTTCCACCGGAAAGATGTCCTTTTTTTCCAGGGAGTACGATTTTAACATGCAGGCGCGAGAGGCATTGAAGCTCTGCTCGGAACAGTTTCGTGAAAGAGGGATTCGTGTGGATTCCTCCATTCCCAAATCGCAGTTTGTCGGCATTGGCGATTCGGAGAAACTGCGACGAGCGATGGTTCAATTGCTTGAAAATGCTGTAAAATTCTGCAAACCCGACGGTCAGGTCCATATATGTACGCGTCGCACCGCCGACAGATTTATGTACCTGGTTTATGATTCAGGGTCCGGAATTCCGGAGCAGGAACTTCAGGCCATTTTCAAAACATTTTATCAAATCGATGGCTCACCCACCCGCGAGCATGGTGGCACAGGACTGGGTCTGGCGCTGGCACGAAAGATCATTGAACGATTTGGCGGAGAGATATGGGCAGAGTCTCCCCCAAAGGAACACGCCATTGGATTTGAATGGGCACAAACGATGGTTGGGTTGTGGGTTCCGGTGCAGGTTTCGGTAGCAAACGTATAAAAGTTATCCACAGGCCAGCGTTGTTTTTCTTGATAACGCATCCGAATTTTACCGGTTAAACAATTGAAATTATTGAGTTTTGAATAGAGTATGCCATTGTGACGGAATTCACAATAGTTTATCCACAGGTTTTCCACAGTTGTCCATAAGTGAAAAAAAAATGGAAATTTTGCTCCGTGGTTCCCACATTTTCTCCCCAGTTTATCCACAAAAAAAACGGCGAACTCGCGATTTGGGGGCTGTTGTTTGCGAATTCGCCGTTGGTAAATTGAAGGCGACGAACTCGAATCGGGGGGCTGTTGTTATCGAGCTCGCCGCCAAAAACTGGTTGGAATCAAATGCAACAGATGTGCCATATGTTACAAAGGGGACTGCACCGCAAAAAATCCTGTATATTCAAATTGTACCGAATTTTAATACCCAATGCGTTTTTATCCGTGCTAAAAGGGATGTTTCAGACCTGAAACGATGGCTTGCAAAAGGTTAATTTTTGACATGTTGGCGAAATCGTTCAAATTATGTGAATGGTAACTCAACAGAAAGCAGTAACTTTTAGTGATGTCGCTAACGATTTATAAGGTAGTTGTTTTCTCGACTGACAGTTTTGATGTTCTTGGGTTTCGACGTGCGCTAAAAAAAGCATCCATTCACTGTGAAACCGTGTTTATTTCCGCGTATGAGGAGCTGGAGCAAATCATTCATCAGGAAAATCGCGAAACGTTTGATTTGGCATTGGTTGAGTATGGAGAAAATATAGAGGATTCCTGTCGCGCGGCCCAGTTGCTCGTGGGTGAAACCGATTTGCCCATTATTGGCATCTTCATGCCCGACAGCTTTGAAACCATCGCCAGGGAACTGTCCGAGGGAATCACGAGTTATGTTGTTCAATCTCAAAAGGGAGAACACTTCGATGTGTTGTCCGTACTCATCCGCAACAACGTCCGGTCTCAAACCGATGTGGTGAAGTTTGACAGGTTCCGCGAGCAAATCGCCATGTTAAAGCGGGAGCAGCACGCTCTGCTTAATTCGAGTTTGACATTGATTTCATATCATCAGCCCGATACCCGCATTATCTGGTCCAATGCGTATGAAGAAGAAGGCGAGGTCAGTTCGTACGACTACCTCGCAGGACGTTTGTGTAAGGAAATCTGGAAAAATGGCGGCATACCCAATGGCAAATGCCCCGTGGCCACCGCTGTGGAAACGGGAGAATCTGTCGAAGCGGAAGTGACCACCCTGGATGGATACACTATGCTGCAGCGATCCTATCCAGTGAAGAATGAAGACGGCAAAGTGGTTGGTGTCATGGCCAGTACTCTCGATATGTCTGCTGTTTCGCCAGCTCAGGAGGCTATGCGCACTGCTGCTCGAATTCAGGCATCCGCCACTCTTGCGGGGGGGATTGCACATAAATTCAACAACTTAATGGCAGGGGTCATGGGTAATGTGTCTTTGGCGCTGCAGGATTTGACAGAAAACCATCCCGCCTGTCCGTTGCTCTACGAGATTGAGCAGGCGGCTCATACAGCCGGTGAGTTGTCAGAACAATTGTTGGCTTTCGCGCGCGGCGGCAAATACCTGCCAAAGCGAATCAACATGAACGAGGTGATTACCGAAGCATTGCAAACCCATTCCCGCAGGCTTCCCGGGAAAATAAAGCTGGATCACGAGCTCACCAAAGATTTGTGGCCCATTGACGCCAATCAGGCGCAAATGGGACTTCTGTTGACGCAGGTATTCAATAATGCTGTTGAAGCGATTGAAGCCAGCGACAGATTTCAGAGAGGGGAAGGTCGTATTTCCATCATCACGACCAATGAGCAGATTGTGGATTCCGCCAATTCACAAAAACCGTGGCTGAGAGATGGACGCTATGTGTGCGTCGCCATCGAAGACAACGGTTGCGGTATGAGCGCGGAAACCCGGCAGAAAATATTTGAACCGTTCTTTACAACGAAGAAAAAGGGTCGTGGCCTCGGGTTATCCGGTGCTTATGGGATAGTGCGCAGTCACGAAGGACATATTTTTGTTGAATCCGAAAAGGGAAGGGGCACTACCGTGGCAATTCATATTCCTGCGACGAATGTGGAAGAATTACCTGTCGAACCACCGGCAAAAGCAATAGCGGAAACACCACGTCCGATTGTACTGGCCCGCGGAAGCGAGACAGTACTGGTTGTGGATGACGAAGCGATGCTTCGCAAAGCCATTCACAGACTCCTGAAGCGACTGGGATATACCGTGCTTGAAGCATCCAGTGGCGATGAAGCTGTGACACTGGCCAAAGAATACGAAGGTCCCATACATATCACCTTACTCGATATGATTATGCCTGGACTGGATGGTATGGACGCCTACCGTCAGTTAAAAGAACAGTATCCCACCATGGAAGTAATTGTAATGAGCGGTTACGATCGCGAAACATATGGCGACGCGCTTATCGATGCCGGAGCTGGTGCGTTTATGCAGAAACCAGTTCCCATGGATCGAATAGCCTCTGAAATACGCCGCATACTGGACGACAAGGAAACACCGCCGGTTCCTGCCGATTGAAGATTAAGGGCGGAACTTAAGAGCACTTTGTTTATCGCCGTTTCAGTTCAGCGAGTATCAGGTCGGCAATTTCTTTTGGGGAGCGGTTCTCTGTATCCACACTGAAATCAGCGGCGGATTCGTACAGCGGGGTTCGTTCCAACAGCACTTCTTCAATTTCTTCAAGAAATGACTTGCCGTCTTTGAGCGCAGGCCGTTCGGTGGAGGAGGCGATTCGTTTCTCAATAACAGCCGGTCCTGCTTTTAACCACACCAGGGTTGCATTGGATTTCAGAACGGCTGTATTCGCCTCGCGCAATACCACCCCTCCCCCGCAATCTATTACAAGGTCATCCATTGCTGCAAAGTGCGCTGTGATTTCCTGTTCCAAATCTCGAAACGCGGCCCATCCGTCATTTTCAACAATCTGCGATATGCTCTTGCCCGCACTTTGAACAATCTCATCATCCAGGCTCACGGCTTGTTTTCCAGTTTGCCGGGTAAGCCATCTGGATACTGCCGACTTTCCCGTACCTCTGTATCCAATCAATGCAATATTCATCTTATATTCCCGTTATTTTTTGCTCGCATCGAACTGTTACTGCAGACGATCCAGCACCACTTCCCGCATTTCCGCCTTGGGGGCAGTGCGACCTGTCCACGATTCAAATTGAATGACCGCCTGGTTCACAAACATCTCCAACCCGCTGACCACTTTTATGCCAAGAGACCTGGCATCTTTAATCAGTTGGGTTTGCAGCGGATTGTACACAATATCCATTATTCCCATGTCCAGATGTAAAAAAGATTTGGGAACAGGGGTGGCGCCCACTTTGGGGTACATTCCCACGGGGGTCGTGTTTATCAACACCTCTGTTTGAGAAACCGCTTTTTTCAATTTGTCCTCTGTCAGCAAAACGGTTTCCACGGGTACAGCCGACTTGTCCGAGATATTTTTAGCCAATGTTTCCATCTCATCTTTGTCGATGCCGCAAAGGGTTAGGTGCTGCGGCGGTGCATTGTACACCAAATCAAAGACAATAGCCCTGGACGCACCGCCGGTCCCCAGTACCGTTACAGTGCGCCCTATGGGATTGATTTCACTGTCAATCAACGCCTGCCTGGCGCCAGGGCCATCACTGCCCAAACCAATGAGCTTGCCATTATCGTTGATAATTGTATTGATTGAGCCGATGGACGCATCCACTTCGGACAACTCGTCGACACACGCCATCACCGCTGTCTTGTGGGGGATGGTGACACTCATGCCGCGAAAATTGTGCAGCGCGCGCATTCCGTTCAAAGCTGCGGCCACATCTCCCTCATTGACACGAAATGCAACATAAACATAGTCGAGCTTAAGAACATCAAATGCTCGGTTATGCAATGCGGGAGACATGGAGTGGTCCACTGGATTCCCAATTATTCCACATACTTGAGTCATGGGGCTAATAGAGGCAATGGTTCTCATTGTCAAATTCCTTTCACAATTCCAAAGGGGAAAAGCGGTTTACCTGCGTTTTTCTTATCTGTCTGCAGGGGTCGCTGTCAGATTGTCTTTAAAAATTTTGTAGTTCATGGAGTCGTACAACGCTGTCAGACTGGCTTCAATAATATCCTGGGACACCCCCACCGTAGACCATGTTTCCTTTTTGTCCCCGGACTCAATATGGACGCGCACTTTGGCCTGTGTTCCATCGTGGCCATCGAGCACACGCACTTTGTAGTCGACCAGGTGCACTTTGGCCAGTTCGGGATAAAAGCGGATAAGCGCCTTGCGCATGGCCTGATCCAGCGCGTTCACAGGGCCGTTGCCATCCGCCACGGTGTGCTCAGTAATACCGTCCACCTGCACTTTCATGACAGATTCCGAGTATCGTACGCCACTTTCATCGAACATATCATTGACCTTTGCGTAGGTTATTTTAAAAAACGGCTTATATTGCTTCAGCTCGCCCAGCAGCATCAGCTTGAACGATGCGCCGGCGCCATCAAACTGAAAGCCTTCGTGTTCCAGCTCTTTGATTCTCTGTACAAAGTTTCGACTGAACTGGACATCTTCACCGAGATCAATTCCCGCTTCCTTCGCCACGTAGTGAATATTGCTTTTTCCGGATAATTCGGACACCACCACATCACGCTTATTGCCAACCTGTTCCGGCTGGATATGTTCGTACATGCGGGCATCTTTCAGCACGGAACTCACGTGAATTCCACCTTTGTGAGTAAATGCTGATTTTCCCACATATGCCATGCGGTGATTGGGTATCTGATTGGTCACTTCATCAAAGAAGTGACTCACGCCGGTAAGGTGATGCAGGCTGGCGTTCAACTGTCCCAAATCCTTATCTTTTTTAAGAAGCAGGTTGGGAATGAGACTGCAGAGATTGCAGTTGCCACATCGCTCGCCAATGCCATTAATCGTTCCCTGGGCGTGCGTGGCCCCCGCGTCGATGGCCGCAATGGCATTGGCCACTGCCAATTCGCCGTCGTTGTGGGAGTGGATACCGATTGGCACATCCACTCTTTGACACACGTCCTGTACGATGTTGTATACCTCGGTGGGCAAACACCCGCCGTTGGTATCGCAGAGCACCAGACGGGACGCGCCTGCCTCTATTGCGGCATTCAACATGCGGAGGGCAAATTCCGGAGAGTCTTTGTAACCGTCAAAAAAATGCTCCGCGTCAAAAAACACTTCCCGCCCGGCTTCTTTGAGGTAGTGGATGGAATTGTAAATCAACTCCGCATTCTCACTGTCGGAAATCCCCAGACTTTCTTTGGAGTGAAAGCGCCAGGTCTTGCCAAAAAGTGTTATGATAGGCGCCTCGGATTTCAGAAGTTTGTGAATGTTATCATCCACCCGAACCTTGTCCGCTTTGCGCGCAGTGGCCCCAAATGCCACAATCCGGGCATGGTTCAGTTGAAGGCTCGCCACTCTTTCAAAAAACTGCTCGTCTTTCGGATTGCTGCCAGGCATGCCGCCTTCAATGAAATCCACACCAAACTCGTCCAGTTTCTCGGTGAGCATAATTTTGTCTTCCACCGATACATTTATATCCCTGGCCTGGGTCCCGTCCCTCAACGTCGTGTCAAAAATTTCGATTCTTTGCAATGTCATATTACTCTTCTTATCTTATTCTAAATTGCTGGTTTCCCGATGCAGGTCCACCAGTTGTGCCATTAGTCTTCTGGACTGATACGTCATGTATCCCCAATACAAAAACAACATCCCGTTGATGATAGAGTAGGCTATGATCATCAGCGTTTGGCCGTCCACCATATTCAGCGACGCCGGATCCACGGCGACATAGCCGTCCTCGGCTTTTAACGGGGAATGATACAAAAAAAACGATAAAAAAATGTAAAATATTTTCATGTAATTACACATTATTTATTCATCTGATTAATATACTTTTTTTGCATCAATTCATCTACCCGACGACGCTGTTTTTCGAGCGAAAGTCGCTTTCTGAGAAACACAATAAACACGACGGTGAATGCTGTCATGCAAACGAGAAATGTGGTTTTCATTTCGGGGTCCAGTCCCCCCTGGCGCAGCACTGCCGGATGCTGTCCGCGCCATTTGTACACCGATATATGAATGAGCGGAATCAACGCCGCGCCAACCACCGACAATGCTGCGGAGAATTTTTTAATGGCTTCAGCGGTACTGAGTTGTCGCAATATCACATAGGACAGCACAACCAGGGTCATCACCAGCGCCGACGTCAACCTCGGGTCCCACACCCAATAGGCGCCCCAGGCTTTGCGGCCCCACAGCGGACCGGTAGTCATGACCATTATGGCAAACAACAAAGCAACTTCGGCACTGGATCTGGCCAATTCGTCATATTTGTCATCATTTTTTGTTATGAACAGAATGGATGAAACAGTACACACCAACCACGACAAATACATGGCGTAGGCGGCGGGCACATGAAAATAAAAGATTTTCTGGACTATTCCCATCTGCTGCTCAATAGGCGCATAAAAAAAGACCATCCACAGTGAAACACAAATGGTCGCAGCGGCTATCAGGGGTTCCAGGATTTGAAAGCGTTGTTTCATGGCCGTTAAATAACACAACTAAAAAAAAATACATGTCTATTTTAAACGCGGGTTTTAAAGAAGGGCGGATGCAGCGCCTTTGGAAATGCGATTGGAAAACCCAAATCATGAATAAAAATGATTAATGCGTTACCATAAAATCATTGGACAAGATGGAACGTCTACGACTAAATTTACAAATTCACTACAGAAATGTAGAAGTCTGAAAGGTGAATCAACTCATTATGGTGGGAGTGAACAAATGAATACCCTGGAAAAAGCAAAAGCCGCCAAACAGGCATCTTTTAAATTGGCGTCTCTTGATGACAAAACCAAAACCGCTGTGATTTTGCGTGTCGCAGGATTGATGAAGGAAAGGGAATCCTTCATTCTGGCGGAAAATCAAAAGGATTTGGACAAAGCCAAAACCGAGAATATCAGCGACGTTTTATACAAACGGCTGGTGCTGACTTCAGAAAAAATTGACGGCATGATCACGAGCCTTAAGGAAGTGGCCCAGCTTCCCGACCCGGTCGGCCATGTCAGTGTTCGGCGGGAACTGGACGATGACCTGATTTTAGAGAAAGTGTCGGTTCCCATTGGTGTGATAGGTATCATTTTTGAATCTCGTCCCGACGCGCTGGTGCAAATCTCCAGCCTGTGTATCAAATCCGGAAACGCTGCAATATTAAAGGGAGGCCGAGAGGCCCAGTTTAGCAATCGCGCACTGTATGGTATCTTTGTTGATGCCATGGCCGAAATCAATTCGCTGTTTAACAATTGTCTGCAACTTGTGGAAAGTCGCGAGGATATTGGCGAATTGCTCTCCATGGACGACTACGTGGACCTTATGATTCCAAGGGGATCCAATGATTTGGTGAAATACATCCAGTCCAACACCCGAATTCCGGTGCTGGGGCATGCGGATGGTATCTGCCATGTATATATCGACAAAGACGCGGATTTGGAAATGGCGGTCAATGTCAGTGTGGATGCCAAATGTCAGTATCCCGCTGTTTGCAATGCCATGGAGACGTTGCTGGTGCACCGGGATGTGGCAGGCGATGTGCTGCCTGCTCTGGCTGACGCATATGCCCCAAAAGGGGTTGAATTGCGTGGAGACAGCGCCACATGCCAGATTATCAGGGCCGTACCGGCGACGGATGCCGACTGGAAAACCGAATACAACGATCTGATTCTCTCGATTCGTGTGGTGGAATCTCTGGAGGAAGCCATTGACCACATCAACACATTTGGCAGTCATCATACCGACGCCATTGTCAGTAAAAGCGCGCATGCCTGCGCCATCTTTCTTGCCACAGTGGATTCCAGTTCAGCATTGGTGAACTGCTCCACCCGTTTCGCCGATGGGTTTCGATATGGTCTTGGCGCGGAGGTGGGCATTTCCACCAACAAAATTCACGCCCGGGGGCCTGTGGGACTGGAAGGTTTGCTTATCTACAAATATCGTCTGGTTGGTAATGGCAATATCGTTTCGGATTACGCGTCGGGAAATAGGAAATTTACTCACAGAGATGTGCTGTAACGTGGCATTGCGATTCAGTGCTGTATATTGAAATTATGAGAGATTTTTCCAAAAGCAAAAAGATAGTTATAAAAATTGGTACAAATACCTTAACCAAAAACAACAAATTGAATGTGGAGTATATCGCGAATATCGCCGGTCAGATAGCCACTATTAAAAGCCAGGGATATCAACCATTGCTGGTATCCTCCGGCGCTATCGGCTTCGGCGCCCGGGAAATGGGCATTGAGAAAAAAGTTAAAAAAACAAGATTAAAGCAGGCATGCGCCGCCATTGGTCAGCCGATTCTGGTGCATTCGTACCGAACGGAGTTTCAAAAATACAACATCCATATCGCTCAGGTGTTGTTGACCCGGGAAGCACTGGACAACCGCGACACATATGTAAATCTGAAGACTGCGGTGGAAGCATTGCTGGAAATGGGAGTGGTTCCCATTTTTAATGAAAATGATAGCGTTTCCACTTCGGAAATCGAACCCTATATTGGCGACAACGACCAGCTGAGCGCCCACATCGCCAGCAAGCTCGATGCGGATTTGCTGATTATCCTGACAGATGTGGACGCACTGTACGATAAAAACCCCAACCATTTCCCCGATGCGAAGCCCATCCGCGTGGTGGAAGAGTTGACCGAAGAAATCGTTGCCAACGCAGGCGGTGCAGGTTCATCATTTGCAACTGGCGGAATGAAAACCAAAATAATGGCAGTGCGGATTGCCCGCAAAGCCGGGTGCAGAACAGTACTTGCCCACGGCATGGCGCCCGATGTGGTTCCCAGAGTTCTGTCCGGTGAGGAAATTGGCACTCTGTTTTTGGCGGACAAGCAGAAGATGCCCAACAAAGCCCGGTGGATTCTGAATGCCACTCCCAGAGGCAAACTCACCATTGACGCCGGCGCCGAGGCAGCCATTCGTCTCAACAAGAGTTTACTTCCCTCGGGAATCGTGTCGGTGGAAGGCGAGTTTTCAAAAGGTGATGTTATTCTCATCAATGACAAGTTCAAGGCCATAGCCGGTTCGGACAGCAGCAACATGCGCCAAATCATTGGTGTGCACTCCCGCGAAATCAAAAATATTCTGGGCGAGGCCAAACGGGATGTGATCTGCCGATCTCAGGAAATCATTCCCATACCTGAATAAGTAAACATTTCCCTTTTATCTTTGCGTCTACAGCCGGTTGGTTTACAAACGGTATACAATCTGAAACTGGAGACTGTCAGAATGAAAATGAGATATATCATTGCTTTGCTTATTGTGCTTGGTCTGGATGTTATTTCATCTCGTGTGCAGGCACAGCAGGTTCCCCAGATGGGGGATGGGCTGAACAGCCAAAACCTATGGAAAACCCCTGGCCCTTCTAATTTTTCTTTTACGCAGTCCGCCGATATACTGGCACACCGGGATGTATCGTTTGGAGTCACCGCTGATTATTATCGAAAGCCCCTTGGAATCGAAATCGACGACCGGATTTACTGGAGTGTCAGCAGAGTGACCGCCATTGATTTCTCTTTTGCCATTGGCCTGCTGGACAGATTTCAGGTAGGCGTTGTGTTGCCCGTCCATATTGAACAGGCCGGTATTGGCGATTCGCCTCTGGCGCCAGGAAACATCAACACCGGCATTGGCGCGGCCGCAGTTGGTGACATGAGAATACACGCGAAAACCATGCTGTACCAGCAGAACTACAACCGCGAAATACGCGGCGCCGGCCTGGCTCTGGATATGGGGTTGAGCCTTCCTGTGGGGGACGAAGAAAATTTTGCCGGGGAAAAGGGCATCATTTGGGCGCCATCCTTTATTATGGATTTCCGCAGACAATGGTTGTCGGCAGCCTCTTCCATTGGCGTTAGATTTCGTTCCGGCGAAAAGCCAGGACTTGCCGATTCCACCGTGGGCAATCAGATGGCATATGGCCTGGGGCTCACATTTCACATTCTGGACGATAAACTTCTGTTGGGCGGTGAAACAAATCTGTTGGCCGAGCTGGATAATTTCGAACGCATGGGCATGGAGTTGCGCGGCGCCATCGGCAGCAAGCCACTGGCGTCCAAAGCGATCACCGTGTGGCTCACCGGTGCAGCGGGGCTGGCAAATAGAGACGAGCCACTTTTGTGCGTACCACAAATGAGATTTACGTTGGGACTTTCCTACACGCCATCTGCAGAGGATGGGCAGGCGGATTTGTTTTTTTAGAGGAATTGCGACGGCGTCACGAGAGAATGACGTTCATCATATTGGGTTGGGAGCTGTTGCTCGATCTGAACGCCATATTGGTGGTATCGTCAACGGACTGCACCGGCTTCAATCGAAATTTGGGAATTGTCATCTGGCAGGAACTTTCGAGTTTCTTAAAAAGACAAACCGTACACAGATGGTGACCGTCAATTTGCGCCAGGGCCAGTGCGCCACATTCATCACAGAATACCGGATTAATCTTTTTCATCATTACATTATCTCCATTCGTTCCAATCAATTCAAACAGGCAGCCGTCCTTGTGCAGGAAGTGGACCATCATTTGCCGATATGAAATGGGTAGAATCTATCAGGAGTTTTGATGTCACTGTATCATTTCGACTACAGAAACAGGGTCAATTTGCGTCGAAATCCGTGACCCATCGTGTCATTTTTGACCTATGTTCGCATTAGCGGAAAGATTTAAACGGTTTACAGAAAGAATAGTTTTAAAATGAGAGGCGCGTCGCAGAAAAATTGCGGTTTTTCTACGCCTGTCCGGCCCCCTGCAACGATGCGATTTCGGCTGCGGCCGACGTTTCCTTGCTTTTCGTTTCGGATTCTTTGGAAGATACAGGTGTGTCGGAATGGGCGCCAACGGTTTTGGCCACAGATGCTGCCACATTGGTGGGTTTGGAAGTGGAAGGTGTTTCTCTCTCTGCGGTATCCACTTTTAGAGAGACTCTTTTCTCTGCGCGCGCTTCGCGGATTTTCTCAATGTCTTCTTTGGTCATGCCCGCACGCGCATAGATGGCCCGTTCACCGGGACGAGAGTAATCAATCCAAAACGCATTCTGCTGCCTGGTATCCATATGGATGAACACTGAGTTGGGATAAAATCCAACACCGGTATTGTCGAACTGACGGACAAAATTCACCAGTTTGCGGTTTGGGATTCCTGCAACGCGGAAATCGATAGCCTGGCCCTTGTTATGAAGTGACTCGTGGTTTTTCCGCTTTTGCAACCGCTGTCCGGAAACAATTTCCAACCGGCGATTTGGATATTCATCAGCAACCTTTTGAAGCAGTACAGCCAATCGGGGATGAAGCGGGAATGGCATTTTTTCCATATTCAAAGGAGATGAAAACCTCGACAACTGATCCACACCGGCAGGATTGGGTTTCCCGTTGCAGAACGTAAGATGTATCTTTACTGTTTCATTATTTCGAACACGGTAGAATTCAACCGCAGGATTGTAGCATGGGGGCGGAGGTACCAGTTCGATTTCTTTTGTCGCGCCGGGGATTAGAATTTCCATGCCGGCTCGCACACTGTCCGGATCACTGAGATTGGCATTTGCCTTAACGATGGCCGCAACAGATACCTCGTATGCTTTGGCTATACGCGTGAGGGTAAAGCCTTTGGGGACTTCAACAAAAATTTTCTTTGGCCGCTGCTTTTCCACCGTCGCGGGTGTATCCCCGGTTTTCATTCTGGCGCCTGGTATCATAAGCTCCATGCCGCTGTAAATTTTGTCGGGGTTGTCAAGCCCGTTGGCATCAATTATATCCTCAATGCTCACGCCGTGAGAGATGGCGATACCGCCGAGATAGTCGCCATCTTTAATGATATACACAGAAGCTTCGCGGGTCTCGACCAGATCTTTTTTTGCACCGGATGCAAGTACAGACATGGTAGCGATGATTGATGTAATGCAGAGACTCGCGAGCCATTTTATTGATGTAGTTTGAAATTGCACCATCTTGAGAACTCCTTACATGTATAGCCTAAACATACAAAGAGCGCACATGTCAAGAAAAGTACTACATGTAACCCATTGTGTTCCTGTTCTGGAAAAAAATTTTAAATACGGATAGTTACACCTGCCAGGGCGGGCGATACGCCAATCAAATTTACAGAAAAATTAGGTTTTTTCGTTTTTGATTGCCCCTGTCACGGGGGTGTTTATATACAATTGTCGGCGATGACCGCCGAAAGGGTATTGTTACTATGAATGATGAACTGTTCAGGGATCCCTCTAAAACCGTGGATGAGCGGGTAGGGGATCTATTATCGAAAATGACACTTGAAGAAAAGTTGGGGCAAATGCTTCAGCTGGATGGCACTCATGGCGATTTGCGCCAGGCCATTTTGGAGTTGCATGCCGGTTCTCTGTTGCATATCCAGAATGCACGTGCGGATGAAGCCATTGATTTAAACGAAACGACCCGATTGCGAATTCCTCTGTTGCTTGCCGATGACTGCATCCATGGACATGGATTTATGCGGGGGGCCACCGTTTTTCCCACCCAACTGGCCATGGCGAGCACGTGGGATGCGAAATTGCTGGAGCGTGCGGCCCGAGTCACGGCACTTGAAGCGTCCTGTACCGGTCTTCACTGGACGTTTTCTCCGGTACTCGACGTCACTCGCGATTTGCGCTGGGGACGCGTGGGCGAAACATTTGGCGAAGATCTGCTTCTGGCAGCGGACATGGGCGCGGCGATGATACAGGGATATCAGGGGGAGGGCCTTTTTGACAAGACAGCGTTACTGGCAACGGCCAAACATTTTGCCGGATATTGCGAAACACAGGGCGGCCGGGATGCTTCTGAAGCGGATTTGTCGCAGCGCAAATTACGTTCGTGGTTTTTTCCGCCCTTTTTGCGAGCGGTTCGCGCGGGATGCATGACGTTCATGACCGGGTATCAGGCTATTGATGGCGTTCCCAGCACCGCATGCGATTGGCTGTTGAAATCGGTGCTGCGAGACGAATGGGGATTTGAGGGAGTTTTGGTAACGGATTGGGACAATGTGGGCAGAATGCACTGGGAGCAGCAGGTTTGCGCCGACATGACAGAGGCAGCCACTGTGGCGGTCACGAGCGGAAACGACCTGATGATGGCCACTCCTCAGTTTTTTGAAGCCGCAAAGGTGGCTGTGAAAGAGGGTCGACTGAGCGAGGTTCAGATAGACGCGGTGGTTGCCCGTATTCTGGCGCTGAAATTTAAGATGGGGCTGTTCGAAGACCCGCGGCGACCCGATTTCCAGCGACAGCAGGAGTTGGTCGGCTGTGCGGCCCATCGGGCCATTAATCTTGACGTCGCGCGCAAATCGGTGGTGTTGCTGCAGAATAACGGCATTTTGCCTCTGGCCTCGAGCGACGTTTCTTCCATTGCTGTGGTGGGGCCCAATGCGGACGATCCCCATGCGCAACTGGGAGACTGGGCCGGCGCCAGTGGACAGGTGGCCTGGCTCATGGACGGTCAGCCCCGGGAATGCGTGACTACGGTATTGGATGGGTTGCGTGCGTACGAGAGTGAATCGTTAAAGATACACCACGAAAAAGGAGCGGACATCGTTTCTTTGAACACCGAAACATACGGCTATTTTAATACCGGCGCCATTGAGGCCAACGCCACTCACATCCCCACTCACGACGATGCCCAATTGAACCGTGCAATCGAATTGTCCATGCAAAGTGATGTGACGATCGCCGTTGTGGGAGATCACTTCGCACTGGCAGGGGAAAACTGTTCCACCGCAACCCTGGAATTGCAGGGCGGTCAGATTGAATTGCTGGAACGACTCAGTCGCACGGGAAAGCCGCTGGTGGTTGTTCTGGTAAATACAAAACCCATGGTATTGCCCCGATGCATCCACGACGCTGCTGCCATACTTGAGGTATTTAATCCAGGTATGGAAGGGGGGCGTGCCGTGGCGGAAACCCTGTTTGGCGATAATTTGCCGGAAGGCCGATTATCGGTGTCCATCCCCTATCATGTGGGCCAGCAACCCATCTATTATCATCAGATTCGGGGACAGCATGGCGATCGTTACGCAGATATGACTCAGCACCCCCATTTTCCATTTGGGTGTGGACTTTCCTACACTCGGTTTAAATACAGCAATCTTCGATTGGCCCGTCGTACCCTTTGCGAGCGGGATATGTTCGAGTGCACGGTAACCCTTGAAAACATCGGGTTGCGCCCGGGTGTGGAAACGGTTCAACTGTACATCCGGGATGATGTAACGTCGGTCACCTGGGCGGAAAAGGAGCTGAAGGCGTATCAAAAAGTACATCTGCTGCCCGGCGAAAAAACGGATGTAGCGTTAAAAACTGCGGTTTCCAATTTTACTATCGTTAATGCGCGCGGTCAACGCGTGGTTGAGCCCGGGTCGTTCACGGCAATGGTTGGACCGGTAAATTCGACGGATGCCGGAATGCACGCAAGTTTCGAAGTCGTGCAAAATGGAGAAACGGCAGACAGTTGAAAGAATGAATTTATACGTCGATTAGAACAAATCCAAATCGTCTTTTTCTTTTTTCTTCTTTTTTTCCTTTTTCTTTGCCTTTTTCTTTTCTGCCTGCGGCGGACTGACAACGTCTTCTTCATTTATGTCCCACTCGACCGCGTCGGGGCAGGGTTTATTTTCCTTTTTCGCTTTCTCTTCGTCGCACGGCTCCTCTGTACGGGCAGTATCCCGAAGAAACTCCAGCTCAAACGATTTTCCCTTTATGCGAATCAGTTCTGTGAGGGCATAAAAATCGTCGACCAGAGAGTTGAACTCTGCCGGCTCTGATTCCAGGACAACCAGAAGCACCAGGGGGATCTCTTCTTTGACGCCTTTCAGGTTTTTCGTTCGGTTCAGTCCGCCCATATCGGTGATTTTAAGCATAAAAATGGCGAAGCGCATATCGGCGTCGGGGGCATTCGAATCAAATTCGCTGCGATTCACGTAGCCAATAAGGCCATCGTAATCCAGCACTTTGACAGCCTTGTAATTCAACATGGTTATTTTTGCCTGTTTATCCACCTCTGACTTTTCAAATCGTTTCCCGGCATTCCACGGTTCTTTGGCCGCCATGTTCGCCACAAATGTTTTATACATATCTTCTACAGACATTTTCCATTCCGCAGAAGAGGCAGTGGTCAAGTCCACTGTTAATGTAGAGAGGCTCCCATCATGTTTTAAAACCAGTTCGGAATGGTATTTCTTCACTCGGTCCGGATTCCCGTTATTATATTTATCCACATAGACATTGCCTTTGAATTCCGGGAGATCTATGCGTCGCCACGTATGATCGGATCCGCGCTCCAGCCAATTGCCAAGCTCCCAATTGTATTCGATAAATCTGGGGATGCGTTTGGAAATGGATGTGACTTCCACATCGTAATCGGAGTACTTCAATCCATTGGTTTGCATTGTTGCATAAGGGCCTGTGCACGCGACGCAAAAAACGATTGCCGCAGCAAAAAAAAGTCTGTTGGCGATGTGATTCATTTTTTTTATCCCCTTTAGTGTGAAACAGTCCTGAAATCCAAAACTGGATTTCAATCTCATCATAATCGGGAAACGGTAAATCGGGCAACCGCTTTTCCTGAGGAAATGGAAATCCGCGATAACATATTAAATCCAGAACCGATTAAACAGTGGGTCAATCTTTATTTTTTGCTGTTTTTAAGAGTTTTTGACACTGCAGTGAGCAGTTCATCGGCGCTGAAGGGTTTGGAAAGAAAAGCGGTACCTTCCCTTAAAATGCCTTTATCCACAATGGCGTCTTCCGTGTACCCCGACATGAACAGAACAGGCATTTCCGGATGGCTTTGGTAAATGTGATCCGCAAGAACTTCACCGCTGATTCCCGGCATAATGACATCGGTCAGCACCAGATTGATGTGAACGTTGGCTTTACAGAAAATCTCAATGGCTTCTTCTCCACTTTCGGCCTGAAGGACACTGTAGTTTTGTCTTTTAAGTATTCGGGTAACACTGATTCGCACCATTTCCTCATCTTCCACCAGCAAAATGGTGATTTGCTCACCTTTTTTGAGCGCCTGTGGTGCTGAGGATGTCGATGGCGTCTCAAATACCCGAGGCATAACGATGCGGATAGTCGTCCCTTTATCGAGTTGAGACCAGGCGTCTATATAACCGTCCGCCTGATGAACTATACCGTACGCGCTGGATAGCCCCAGTCCAGATGCATGTTCACCATGACGAGTGGTGAAAAAGGGATCGAATATCTTCTCCATGTTCTCAGGACGAATCCCTTCTCCATTGTCGCGGATAACAATTCGAACGTGGGGCCCCGGTGCAAGGTCTGGAAAATCCTTGAAACTGTCGGGTAATATTTCGAGGTTATCGGTCTGGATGGCGATGTTTCCCCCCAGGGGCATGGCTTCGCGGGAATTATTCACCACATTTAGAATCACCTGCTTCATCAATGATGAATCCGCCTTGATATTTCCCAAATCAGGAGACAACTCCAGCAGCAGCGATATTTGCGAACCGATTGCACTGCGGATGTCATCGTGGGCATTTTTTATAAGTTCATTCAGATTAATAATCTGTGGCCGAACAACCTGTTTCCTTCCAAATGTGAGCAATTGGGCCGTGAGCTGTGAGGCCCGTCTTGCCGCGTCAATAATCTGATCCAAATCCTGTTGTTCCTGTTGATTCTCATTTAACGCTTCTTTTAAAAACTGCGAATAGCTTAAAATTCCAGTGAGTAGATTATTGAAGTCATGGGCAACGCCCCCCGCCAATCGGCCCAGACTTTCCAAGCGATGCGCCGAATCAATTTGTTTCTGAAGCACACGATTTTGCTCCTGGCTGCGGCGTGTTGCCTCCCGGAGTTTCGCTTCCGTCCGGATAAACTGATCTGTTTTTTGCGCGGAAATAGACAGAAACAGGTACGCACCGGTCAATGCGATGGACACTTTTAAAAAATCGGTGAGGGTGGTGACTATTGAGGGGAGGGGAGAGACCTCCCTGTAGCCGGTATACCAGGGAATGATTTCCAGTCGCTCCAGAATAAGCACCGTCGCATACATTGAAATTGAAAGAATCAGTGATGCACGCCGGACCGGTGGAGAGTCCTGGATGTGATGGCCAATTAATACCAACATGTAGTAAATGGCAATTTGCGACGTGGTGCTGCCGAAAATGTGCAGGATGAAAGTAATGAAAGTGGTATCCAGTATTACAGCAAATACCGCATACGTCGTGGAACTGAAGAAACGGTGCTTAATAGTGAGAATGATCGCGGCAGATGCATATATCAACATGGGAATCCACTGACCGCTGTCATTGTAATGAATCACAAAAAGGTACAGTGCCCAGACGCTGATAACGGATAAACGGATGACATCTGCCCATGCCCCCTGCACTGGCTTACGGGCGAAATCACCGTCAGTCGCATTCTCATTGTTTTTCATCGTTGTTATATCTATTGCACATTCGTCTGAATGATATCAATCATAGATTCATTTTTTTTCAGAAATGCCACTCTTTGCCGATAATCGCCGCATGTGTTTGTTTTTAAACACTGGATTCTGTGCAGTGTTTTGTACAGTTGATTTTTTTTAATACATTTCCTGAACAAAATGTTTAGACACTTTTGCCCAATATGCCGTTATCATTTGTGTCTATTTGATTGAGGGACGCATATACTCAATGTATTTGAGAGTGGAAAACACTGTCTTTTTGTCAAGTGATAAAAGTTGTTGTATAACTTCTTAAGCAGCGTATAGGAAGAGAGACACGCCTGAAAAAAATGACGAATCGGAAGGCAAATTGCAATAAACTGACATTTTCACCTTGATTCGGAGTGGAAAATATGGCCTTTCGCGCTACAGATAAAGGACTTTACGTTCACTGATTTTTCACCAGCAATCGAGTGCTTTGCTGCGGAGAATAGAAATTGAAATGACCGAAGATGTACAGGAAGAAAAAGGTCTGAATTCCAGGTTGCTGTATCCTGAAAAATCTGTATGGGCAGTTTTCTGGTTTGCAATTCTGGGCGCATTGGCGTTTCTCGGAAATATATACTTCCTTGGAAACCAGTGGAAGCCGCCTGTCTCCTCGCCACCCGCCAACAGGCTTTTTAACCGCCAGGCCAGCTTTAATCTCGAAACTGACGCGGATTATCTGTTTAAATATGAAAAAATAACCAATCCGCATCAAAAAATCGAATTCGCGAAAAAAGAAGATATTGCAGATTTCGCGCTGGCGTTGAGAGATTTGGCCTACGGTCGCCGGTCCAGTCCCGTGCGTATTCTGCACTACGGGGATTCCATTTTGACGACAGATGAGTTGTCCGGTCGTGTCCGGTACGTTCTGCAGAGAAAATTTGGGGATGCCGGACATGGTTTTGTTTTATTGGCCAAACCCTGGCAATGGTACAACCATCTTGGTGTGGAACAGGGGGGCACTATAGATAAATGGGACATTCGCCCGTTTACTTCAGCTCCGGTCAAAGACGGCATCTATGGCCTTGGTGGAGTGGCGTTTTTGGCACAACGAGGGAAAAATGCCAGAGCCTGGGTCCAGACCGCCACCGAAGGAGATCAGGGCAGAGTGGTGAGCTGGTTCGATGTTTCGTATTTGGAACAACCCGGGGGAGGAAGCTTTGACATTTTCACAGACGCGGCCACCCAGCTCACCATACAAACCGATGGTCCGGACAAAAAGATAAAGCATCACCGTGTTCAGGTACACCTTGGGCAATCTCGGTTGCGCGTGGTCTCCAACAATGATGGAAAACTGAGACTATTTGGAATTATCATGGAAACAGGCGAACCCGGTGTAGTGTACGACAGTCTCGCCATTAATGGCGCACGCGCCACTGCGCTGGCGCGCTTTGATGAAAAACACTGGATAGAGGAAATCCGGTATCGGGATCCGTCATTGATTATTCTGATGATGGGCGCCAATGAAGGGGCCAACCGTTATTTAAATTTAGAACAGTATCGGGCAGATTTCAGAAACATATTAACGACCATCACATCGGCCAGACCGAATGCATCATGTCTGGTGGTTGGCCCCCTGGATCAGGCGATGAAAAAGCCCACCGGAGGGCTGGGCTCCAAAAAAATGCCTGCGAAATTAAGCCGGGTGCAAAAGGAAGCGGCGTTCGAAACCGGATGTGCTTTCTTTGACACCTACAACGCGATGGGCGGAGAGGGGAGCATGGCCAGGTGGGCCACCAGTGGGCTGGGAGGCGGAGACTTCATTCATCCGACAAAAAGTGGCGCACAAACCATTGGGAACTGGCTCGCCGAAGCGTTGCTTCACGCGTATCAGTCCCATGGCAAAAAATGATAGGGGAAAAATATGAAATTTCATTGTCCGCGTTGCCGTACCGGCTATGAGTTGCCGTTATCAACCCTTCCTGTTCCGGGAGATGATGCAACACCCTACAAGTTAAAGTGTGTCCGATGTAAATGCATTTTTGTAATGACTGTCGAAATCGCTTCGCCGACCGACGCAATTTCTGAAAACAAAGATGTTTATTTCGAGTTGCTCAGCCCTGCCGCGTTGCCCTCCAGCGAATCCATGCCCAAAACGGCGAACGACAGCACGCAGCGATTTAAGTACGAATTCAAACAGGCCAGCGACAAAGTTGATACATCAGGACCGGTGGTTTCCGAAGCGGAATCGTGGGAAAAGGGAAACACTCTGGTTTTGTCGGATTACGAAATCGGGTCGTTTCGCAGAGCTGCTCGCGCAAAAGCCTCTGTGGCAGCTGGAATAGCTGCGCTGGGGATTGGTTTCATTGTATATGTGGCAGGAATGAACAACTGGACCATTTCCATTAATAAATGGGACAGAGACGTCAAACGGGCTTTCTTTTTACAAAATGATGAAGAAGTTTCTGCTGATTTGGTGGAACAGATGAATGTCACACTGGGCAAGGGTTACACATTGAAACCCGCCAAAGGAAAAAAAGTGGGCATCATTCAGGGGGAAATTCAGAATAATTCACAGATGAATGTATCAGAGGTTCTCCTGGAAGGACGCATTCTGGACGCCACTAAAAAACTTGTGACAACAGTGATTCAGCCATGCGACGTGAAAATCCCAGATCGCCAACTTCGCAATACCCGAACTGCCAACATCCCGAAACTGTTTATAAAAGACGGCGTTCCCATAAACTGTGAAATCAAAAGCGGCTACTCTACGGACTTTAAAATTGTATTTCACGAACTGCCCAGATACTTCAACAGTACATATATCTTCGAAGTTCACCCGTATTCGGCAAAATCATCCAGGTAACCTGGCGGATGACAACATCAAAAAAAATTACTGTAATACTACTGTCTAAATGTAAAATTTGTCTAGAATTCGTTTGTAATTATGTCATAGTAAACTGGGGTCTCAATTGACCTTTGGCGACTGCTGGAAACACCACTTGGGAAACGTAACTGGAGTGACGCTGCTCACATGAAGATTCGGACAAAGATACTTCTTTTGTTGATTCTTGGCGCAATTGTTCCACTTTCAATCAGTTACATTTTTGCGGACCAGATTCTGGTCAACGATTTTTCGAAAAGCATTCGAGAACGGGCAGAAAATGATTCGGCTCAACTGGCTGGGCGCACCAACGACAGAATCAGCTGGATGCTCGAAGTGGTGACCATGGTTGTGGACGCTGTGCCGTTTGAAAATTTTGCCAGAGAAGATCTTCCTCAGGCGCTTGGCATTTGCTACAATCAGCTGTCGTTTGCAACGGTAGTCACCATACTCGATGAGAACGGCAGGGCGATTATCGCGCCATATCGTCCCACAAAAGAATTTGCGCTGGATGCCAGCCGACCATGGGTAAGTGATTCGGAATTAAGTGAATTTGCCAACAGCGTCCCCTTGAAAGCCGCGCTCAAAGCGGAGCTCGCTCTTGGACCAGTATATTATTCCGCAGTGGGAGATCCCCGTGTGGTTGTGGCTAAGAATGTGGTTTCAGATGACCGCAAATGGGTGCTGGCCATCGGCGTGTCTCTGAAGGATCTGTGTTCAGTACTGGAATTATCCGAAGCCGATACCACCTATGTCTCGGAGTCGGTGCTCGCGGATGGAAAAGGGTCGTTTATATGCGGCGGCGGATCGTTCCAAAACAATTTTGTGGCTTCGAAGATGCAAATGCCACTGAATCGACGCAGTGTAACGGAACACGAAGACGATGTTGGGGGATATTTTCTCATTCAGGAACAGATCCCTGTGACCGGGTGGCGTCTTTTCTATCGTTTTTCCAAAGAGGTGGCCTTAAAAAAATTCTATCAGATTCGCAAGGCACTGCTCGCCTGGATGGCGATTTGCCTGCTGGCTGCCATTGGTGGGGGCTTTGTCCTGGCCCGGGGCATCACTGCGCCCATCGCTCGTTTAGCCGAAGTATCAAGGACCGTGGCCGAAGGGAATTACGACAGGAAAATCGAACTGGTGAGCAACGATGAGATAGGAGCGCTCTCGACGTCGTTCAACCGAATGGTCGATGAAATACATTCCTGGAATCAGGAACTGCATAACCGGGTGGAAGAAAAAACCAAAGCACTCAAAGAGGCCCAGGAGCAGATAGTGAAGACACAGAAACTGGCAGCCCTTGGAGAATTGGGCGCCGGAGTGGCCCATGAAATCAATAATCCTCTCACGGGCGTGGTGGGCAATGCGCAATTCCTGCTCCAGGAACTGGAACACGATCCCACATACCGAAAGATTTTAACGGATGTGGTCAACAACTCCCGCAGAGTGGCTCAGGTAGTGGACGATTTGCTGCGTTTTTCCCAGGCCCAATGGGGCGAGAAGATGTTACCGGTATCTCTGGAAAAGATACTGGTTCGGTCTGTGGATTTTTATTTGGAGCGTTTTAAGGAAAAAGGGGTGGAAGTCGCGTGGAAATACAAGGATGATGTAATGGTGCACGGCATTGAGCGCGATTTGCAACTGGTGACCACATCGCTCATCGACAATGCGTTGAATGCCGTGGAAATCCATCACGGCAAAGGAGCGCAGATTTTATTCACTGTCCGAAAAATAGCGGAAGGCGCGGTCCAGATGACCATTGAAGACAACGGCTGTGGAATGGATGAAACTACGCGACTTAAAGCGGTCGATCCATTTTTTACCACGCATCCACCCGGAAGGGGCAATCGGGGAATCGGTCTGACCACGGTGCAGCGTATCGTTGACGAGCATGAGGCAAAAATGACTATAGAATCCGAACCTGGCCGTGGTACACTTGTCAGTATATATTTTGCTTCTGAAATCACCGTATCGAAGGCATAGCCGGCACTGGTGGAGGAAAGCTTGAGCAATTTTTTTCAAATACTAAAGCAACTTTCAGAAGAAGATAACGATCGCCTGCTAAAAGTCGCACGCTTTGCCGAACTTGGGATAAATGCGTCTGCGGTCATTCATGAGTTACGACAGCCCATGACAGCGTTGTCGATGACGCTGCAAATGATTCAGGAGGGAATTGCGAACAAATCGGAAGATGTGGGCAGTAACCTGGCTGAAGCGATGAAACTGGCATCCCGCACGGAGCAACTAATTAATCGCGCCCGGGATTTTATGAATCCGACGACCAACGTCACCGAAGTTGATTTAGTGGAAAGTATCACCAGGGTGCTTTCCGCATATCAGTGGCAGCTGGGAAAACATTCCTGTATTCAGCTTAAAGCACATGTACCCGAACACCTGCCCCACATCGTTGCCGACCAGACCCAGATTGAACAGATGCTCGCCAACCTGATTGTGAACAGTATGGACGCAGTCAGGAACGTGGGCCATCCGGTTATTCTTGTAGAAGTTCACAGTCAGACGGACAATGCTGTGGAATTTGTTGTGGCGGACAATGGACACGGAATGAGTGAAGAGGTTCAAAAGAAAGCGTTTGAGCCGTTTTTCTCCACTAAGGGCGATGCACAGGGGACGGGCCTTGGTCTATTCATCGTGGCTCAGATAGTCGCTCGATACGAAGGAAAAATTCGAGTCCTTGATGAGAATGAATTGAGGTTGCTTCAGGTGCCGAATTTAAAGACAGGTATAGCGCTGATATTGCCCACAGGAGTGATAAACTAGTCAATGAAAAAACGGATTGTCATATTTGGGGGTCTGGTGCTGCTTTTGGTTGCGGTTGGGTTTTACTTTACCCGACAAATAACAGCGGAATCCACCAGCACGTCGCAGTTCAGGAAAACAAACACGACCAGGACACTTGTCGCACCCAAAGTCGCGGAGCCTGAGCAAATCAATGTGGTTGACGTTGAGGGAACCGCCGAAAAAAAGTCGAGTCGCGGGGGGGTCTGGTCCCCGATGGGCAAGGGCGATATGTTGCGGGTAGACGATTCCGTGCGAACCCGTAATCACTCCAGTGTGATACTTGGTCTGGGAAAAACATCAACAATCGAATTAAGCAATGCGTCCGAAATCGAAGTCAGGGAATTGTCCGGTGCTGTTCAGCGACTGGGACTCATCAAAGGTCGGGCGAGTGTGGACTATGGCGAAGATGGCAAGCGGGTTTTGAACATTGAAAACAGTGATGGAACTGTTGTAGCCAGAGTGGACGAAGGTAAATTTTCCATTTTAAACAACGGTCAGTTGGTTGCTGTAGCCACCGAAACTGGTTCTGTTGACTTGAGTGCGGCAGGAGAGAGTGTTACTGTAAACCCAGGAATGGAATCTGTCGTTGAAAAAGGGCAAGCACCTGCGAAACCGTATTCTGTTACACCTGAGGGGTACATGAAAACTTTCTCAAGCACATGCAAAAAACAGAACGATAATATGGCAGTAGTCCGGGGAACCGTATCCACGGGAACCACCGTGCTGGTAAACGGAACTGAGACCAAAACAAATCCGGATGGCACTTTTTTCACACATGTTCGAGTACCTGAGGGAAGTCGGAGAGTGGAACTGAAAACAACTGATATCTGGGGGAAGGAGAGGGAGCAGATGCTTATGTGCAATGAGCCCAAACCAACTGCAAAAATTGACAATATCGACATCATCTGGGGAAACAAGGGAGAGGGAGGCTGAGAAGGTTGCGGACCGTTTTACATTTTCATGCCGGACTGATTATTCTGTTTTCGCTGGGTTTTCTGTTGAACTCGACCATATGTGTTGCGGCGGATAACAAATCACTCATTCGTGTATCTACCGAAAAAAACAGTCTTTTACTCGGAGTCGAAACGTCGCTGGAAGTCACCATGCACTTGCCAAAAAACAGCGAGTTGCACAAATTTAATTTTCAGGCGTTATATGGCACGGTGAAAGATGTTGAGGAAATGAAAACAGGACGCAGTGTGCGTGCCACTTACATTCCTCCGCAGCAATTCTTTCCATCGGTGGATATGATTGTGGTCTCCGCTTCTGATGGTGAACAGACCCATTGGGGTTTTACGATGCTCAAGCTTTACGGGCAGGGCAAAGCCAAAATTATGACTGCGCCCAATGCCACCACACACGTGCGAATTGGCAACAAAAAATTTGGCCCGGTGACGGCTGATGCCAACGGCGCCGCATTTGTGGACGTGGAAGTGCCTCCGGGCATTACGCACGGCATCGATGACGAGGGCAATGAAGTTCCGCTGCATCTCCCCAAAAGCGATGTTGCGGCAATATTCGCGGCAAGGGGCCCCCAGATTAACATCGATGACACCACTCAGGAAGATTTGCTGTTGGTTTTCTGGACCCCCGAAGGCAATGTGGACCCAGGAATCTCAAACCCCGTCGTCCAGGCGGATCTGGGACAAGTATACAATGCAGAGCCGATCTTGGACGGCGTTTTCAAGTTGCGGTACGACGTGCACACCGCTCCCGGGTTGGTCACATTTTCGGTTCTGAGTGAGGATGAGCAATTGATTCACACTCAGAAAATTGAACTGGTCAGTACCGAAAATTTCTCCGAAACAGCTGTAACAATCAAGGAGGAGCCCAAAAAGAAGCCACAACCCCCGAAGCCGCCTCCTGTGAAAAAAGTTGTTCCCAAAGTTATTCCCAGATCCGAGTATCTATTTTTTGCATCGGCGCGCACCGGATTGGAACTGAGTTTGCCTGAGTGGTTTTCTCCCACATTGCTGCTTGATTTCTCTATGCGTCTTCCCACCAAACCGTTGCTGGGCGTTGGGCTGCAGACCGGCGTGACGTATAACAGCAAATCCGAAAACAAGCTGATTGGCAGTAACGAAAAGACCAAAACCGTCTCGCGCATGGTTATGATTCCTGTTGAGGCGAAATTCTGGTACCGCCTTCCGGTTTTTGCAGACTGGTACCTCAGCCCCAGTGCTGCTGCGGGGATTCTGATAGTTCGCAACAAGATAGAACTAAAGGGATTGCCGGTCGAACCCAGCACCTGGGATGCCACCTTTGTCGGCGGAATTTCAGCCGCTGTTGAACGCAATCTGGGCCCGGGGATGGTTGTCGGCGAAGTGAGTGGCACATATCGTTTTTCCCGTTTTCTTAAAGGTGTGGACGATAACCAGTTTGCGGTGATCGTTCTGGTGGGCTACCGGCTGGCATTCCTTAAACCACGCCACTAATGTTCCTGGCAACGGTTTACAACTTCTTTCGAAGTGAACGAATAAAAATCAGCATGTAAATCAGAATCAACGAGAGGGGGGCCGCTACAAATCCCCCAATAATGACCACTTGCGGAACCAATAGAACCGGGGACAGTACGTTGCTCTGGTAGACCCATTGAAAAATTCCCAGTAAAAAGATGTTGACCAGCACAAGAATTGTTTCCATCAGATTTTGCAGACGAGTCACCAGCTCAGCTCGGTTCTTTTTGGATTGAAACCAGTATTCCCGATTGGGAACGCTCAGAACCCGGTCGCTGAAGCGCGGCATTTTGACCCAAACCCAAAAGAGTGTGATGTTGGAGATAAGTACGATAAAAATCCACTCAACCGAAAAAACAAAACGGGGAAATGCAGATGAAACGGGCTCTCCCACCTGCTGCGGAAAGTAAGGAATGGTGGCGCAAAAATAGCCGGCGTGAACAACCAGCGGAATGAGCCAAAGATATCGAAGTACAAAGGTCAAACTGTTCCTCCGGGGCGTTTATTTTACAATATCAGGTGATGCATCAATGGCCTGGAGCAGTGGCGCCACTGTATCGATTCGAATACCAAAGTTATAGCCAGTCATCATCTTTCCCTGCGCCGCATATCCACCGGCGTTGATGCCCACGACCGAACCATCCAGATTAAACATGGGGCTTCCGGATGTGCCTTCGCTGATCATCGCGGAGTGTTGCAGTAAAATATTTTCTGAGAAATCGCCTTTTCGCTGTCCGATAGTGGTAATACGGCCAATTTCTCCTCTGACAAAAGAAGCGACCGGTGATGCCAGATTGCTCAATCGGCCCGGAAATCCATACAGATAGACAAAGGTTCCCTGTTCCAGCGCCTTTAATTGTTCCTGATTGGCCATCTGGACATACGTTTCCAGAACCGATGAAATTTCAAGCAACCCCACATCGGGAGTTATTTCTCCAGGACTGTACAAAGGATGGCGCAGCATTTTTTTTATTTTATATCGGTTTTTGGGCGCTTCGTTCATTAGAGCCCAGACACTCTGGTAGTCCCTGTCCGCTTTCTCGACACAATGGGCATTGGTGGCCAGTAAATTGGGACCAATGGAAAAAGCGGAGCAAAATCCCTCAAAATGATCAGAATCTTTGGGTTCTGCTTTGGGTAATCCCGCCATGAGAAACACATTATAGCGATTCATTTTCGCAATTCGTTCCGCCGCATCGGACTCGCTGGCCAACAGCCGTACTGGCGGAAACTGGTTGCTGTAAAAAACAAAAATGCCAACGCCGACGCCCAGGAGCAGCAACAGCGCCAATGCGCTTATAATGAGCATACGATATTTGCGAGTGGTAATGTTCAACCGCTCTTCAAGCATTGATTCGAAGTAGGACGTTGTTTTGGAAACCCCTTTACCCGCAGACTTCAGTGCCTGTTCAATCATCATGCCTACGGTTTTCTGCCCGTATACTTTTGCCGTTCGACGGGATGTCAATCGGGACAATCCAGATGCATTTCCCGCAACCTTTACAGTAAATCGGGGACCACCAATGCCCATCTGAACACTGTCGCCGGTGGACAGCTGGGTTTTGGATATCCGCTGCCCGTTTAAAAAGGTGCCGCCGGCACTGCCCATATCCTGGATATAAATGATGTCATCGATTTGGCGAATCTGCGTATGATATGCGGAAACACCTATATCCTCCGGCAGGTTAAACACCATGTCGTTGTCTTCTTTGCTCCCCAGATTCACCAGATTGCTCCCCTTGAAATCAACACTTTTATCTATTCGGGGACCGTTTTGGAATGTGAGTTTCAAATCCATTATCAGTTTTCGTTTCGAAGATACGAGAGGATAATTCCTTCCAGTTTTCGCCAGTCCGAAACTGGCTCACCACAAATGTATACGGTAGGTGTCCCTGGGATGCAATTGGCATTCGCAATGTCCTTTTCGTGCTGTAAAAAACCAGCGTTGCGCATGCCGCTCTCATTCTGCAGGGATGTGGCCGCATCGTACAGGGACATGTCCAGTTGTAAATCGTGTTGGGCGATATCGCGGAGATTCTGATAGTCTCTGTGGATGTAAATATTCGAATAAATGATGTCGTGAAACTGCCAGAATTTCTCCATGCTTTGCTGAGATACCGCAAACGCCGCCATATGGGTGTCCAGGGCGCGGGAGAATGTGTAATGATGAAAATAGAATCGAACACGCGCATTGATTTTCGATTGTGTCGCCAGCATACTGTCCACATATGCAGCAAAGCTGGCACAGTGCGGACAATCCAATGCGGAGTAATGTTCCACCACCAGGCTGGGGGCTTCACCGCCGCCTTTGAAGGGCGAAAATCGGTTGTCCAGCCGTGGTTGTCGGTTTCCACAATCCTTAAAAACAGCGTTGGACGACTGTAGAAACGGATCGAACTGCACATAGGCCGATGTTTCTATTGGGGTAATCGCCACGTCGGCGGTGCACGTTTCATCAGAGGCATCCGTGCACCCGGCAAAATGAAATGCCGCCATCCATGTGCAAATCATTACGAATGCGTTATACTTTCGAACATTAAAAAAATGGTGAGCGACAGTGAAAGTCATTGATTTAAATATATGTTTAGTGTTCATGCATCATCGCCTGAAAATTGTTTCCATTGGCGAATATCATACCATACAGTTTTGTGAAGCAAATTGGGCGATTCATTTTTATCGCGTAAAAAAATATTCGGAGGCCGAATCTGATGACACAATTGACAATGCTGAAATTTCGTCCACTCCTGAAATCCATCGTTTGGGGGGGACGAAATATGGAGACGGTCCTTGGTCGTCAATTACCCACAGCAGATGCATATGGCGAATCCTGGGAGATTGTTGATTTAGAACAAAACCAATCCGTGGTGGAATCCGGCGCCTTCATCGGTAAAACCCTTGGGGAGATGCTGAGCGAATACCCCACTGAAATGTTGGGAAACGCCCACCTCCTCGATGGCCGATTTCCGCTGCTGATGAAATTTATCGACGCCCAACAAACCCTCTCCGTGCAGGTTCATCCTGACCCTCAGGCGTGCAGGTTGCTGAAAAACGGTGCAAGACCCAAAACAGAAGCGTGGTACATCATCGATTGTATACCCGGGGCAAAACTGTATGTGGGATTGAAAACCGGTGTAACTCAGACTCAGTTCGAAAAAGCGGTACAGGATGGGACAGTGGCGGAATTATTACATCAAATCCAGGTGTCAAAAGGTGATTACGTGTACCTGCCATCGGGGACTGTGCACGCCATTGGCGACGGAATCGTTCTGGCGGAAGTTCAGCAGTCCTCCAACACAACGTATCGTGTCTTTGACTGGAATCGGGCAGGTCTGGACGGCGCCCCCAGGCAACTGCACATAGATGAAGCACTGGCGTCCATCCATTTCAGTGAGCATGGCGCGCCCAGAATCACCGCGCCATTATCGGGCAGAAGAGGTGTTCGATGCGATTACTTTTCGATGGAGACAGTTGCGCTTGAAGATGGTGATGCTGCCACATTTGAATCAGATGGTCCCATTGTTGTTATGTGCACCGCCGGAGCTGGAACGTTGCAGTTGGCAACCGACGGTGATACCCAAACCGCCTCAACGGGTACAACGGTATTTGTCCCCGCTGTTCAAAGCAGCCATCTTGCCTTACGCGCGACGGGGACCATTGAATGTGTGGTGACGCAGATTCCTTGAAGGCAGTGCAGTTGACACCTGGTACAAATATGTCGTCCGTTACAGATCCGCACAAATGCGAAAACCCGCGGTCACATCCCGCATCTCATCAATGGGGACGATGCGATTGACCACTCGAAGCGCAGTGAGGTCAGACGCGTAACTGCCGCCGCGAAGCACGTGGCTGCCGTTTAGTACTGAAGTGGTCCATTCCTGAACATTTCCGGCCATGTCGTTCACGCCAAAAGGACTCTCCGACAGGGGGAATCCTGCAATTTCGTTGGGCCCGAGTGCTTCGGAAATCCGATTGTAGGTGGCGACGTGGTTCGCATCACCAGGCAGCAGGTGATTGCCGTGTGGAAATACGCGTTTGTCGGCGCCACGGGCGGCGCGTTCCCACTCCGTTTCGGTGCACAGACGGGCGCCCGGGACCTCTCCGGTTTCCCTCAGCCATTGGGCGTATCGTGCGGCCTCCCGCCATGTCACCCCGGATACGGGAAGCTGCAACCAATCCTGATCTGCGTGCACAGCGCGTTTGGCGTAATGAATCTTTTGGCCTTCATCCGCTTCCAGCCAAATACGGCGCGGTTTAAACAGAAGATGCCAGTGTCCATTTTCATTTTCTTGAATTGCAACGGATTGCAAATGATTTGGGTCCACAGAATTTCGCACAACAGGATAGAAATCGGTTGATTCTTCCTCTGGCAAATCTTCCAGAAAAGTGAGCCATTGCTCAAACGTTACTTCGGTTTTGGCAATGAGGTATCCCGGTGTTGCCCGGGCATGTACTGGCACAGTGTATAGAACCTCCCTGCGCAATGCTTCGGAATCATCGCTGCCAAATTCAAAATATCCGGCAGGGATGTACACCATATTTCCTGGAACTGTGTTTTTATTGGGCAGTTGAAACGCAACATGCATATCCTGACCCCGACCAAGCACAAACGGATATCTCACTTCTTTCGCACCATCGGCCACAATGGCGGCCACATATGAGGCCGGTGGCAGACGTCGCTGGCGGGTTCGATTGGCCACCGTTCCCACGCGGGAAAGCACCATTTTGCCATTGTCGTCAGTAACAAACTGTCGAAGTTCAATTTTCAAGTTCTTTACATCATCCGAATGGGAAATATGAAAAGATACCGTAGCGGGTGCTTCCCACTGGGCCAGAAGCGTTCCGTCATCGTAAAGAGACATTTGCTGAATATAATCGGAGGATTCATCAAAGGCGTTTCTCTCTTCGGCCATCTGCGCCTGCTCGAAAAGCATACGGGCGTACAGGAAGCGCGCTTCTTTGTGCTCATCGGCAAGCAACAGCGCTGCTTCCAGATGTTGGGCCGCTTCGGCATACCATTTTGCAATGGGTTTGGAATACGACTGCGAGCGCGCCCAGACGTGCTCTGCGTCCGTGAGTGCGCCTTTGTCGAACAATTGAAACGCTTTCGATTCTGCCCTGGAAACTTTTTGGGACTGATGGTGAATTCGCGTCAGCAGTTTTTTGGCGGCAGCCACTTCTGTGGCAACTTTTCCAGCCCCCCCATTTCTTTTGTGAATGACGCCGCCAACAAACACAAACACCATTAGCATTGGGATGAGAATCGCCAAAAGCCTGAACCCAACGGTGCGTTTAAACTGAGCCAGACGCGATGCTTTAAGAAAGCGAAGCGACAGGTCATCCAATGCACTTTCGGGAATCTGGCAACTCTCTGCCAGATGCTTCTTTTTCCACAATACCTCGTTTGTATAATTCAGTCGCGCCCACTCCTCAGCTGCCTTATGGAGACGTTCCTGAATTAAATCCGATTCGGCATCGGCATTAAGCCAGGAGGCGAGGGTGCTCCATCCCGTCAGCAGCGAGTCATGGGCCAATTCGTATGTGGAACCATCCTGCGTATCCCGTGCCACTATCAGCCGACCACGGGTCAAATACTGAATCGCATCACGAATATCCCGGCGTCCTTCGGGGTTGAGTTCCTGTATCGATTTTCTGCTTCTGGTCTTCTTGTCGGTGATCAGCTGTAAAATGACATGTTTGGCCGCCGCCCGGATCTGAGGAGGCAGTTGTGCATATACATTATCTGCATGGCGCGAAAGGGCACCATCCACGCCGCCGATGGATTGCAGCGATTTCATTGAAATGATGTCGTGTTCACGCGCTTCCCACAGTTCTCTGAGGGTAAACTGCAGCAATGGAAGCCCCCCATCGGCATCAATTGTAGCATTGGTGAGTTGCTGCACCACCTCATCGGATTCGAAGGACACCCCCTTGACGCCGGCAGGTCCAACAATTGCTTCCGTCACACGATCTCGTGTCAGCGGCCGCAGGAAGAAAAGTGCCGATGCAATCTGCTCGCTCAACTGAGGCAATGCGGCAATATTGGCAAGAAAATCCCCTCGCACAGTTGCCAGCAGTCGCATACCGGGGGTGGGTATGGAGAGCCATTTCAGCAGTTCCACCACCGCTTCGGCTTCATCGGACTTTGAGATGGTAATCAGCTCCTCCAATTGGTCGATAAAAATCACCAGTCCGCCCTCCGGACCGGAGGCCGAGCGCAGCATACGGGCAATTTCCGCCGGTTCGTTGCGAATGGCATCCTCGACCTGCTGCTCGCTCCCCTGCACATACAGGGCGAGGGATGCCGCGAATGATACAATGGGATGAAGTCCTGGAATGATGGTGATTGAACGCCATTGTCTGTCATCACTGAGCCAGCTTTCCACACGGGGAAGGATACCAGCACGGCAAAGAGATGATTTGCCAATGCCGGAGTCGCCCACCACCATAACCATCGGCTCGGATTTGAGCTGCTCCAGAATGAGTCGAATCTCCGAATCCCTTCCAAAAAACAGATTTCGGTGTTCCTGTTCAAATGGATAAAGCCCACGATACGGATTTCCTTCCGGGGATACTTCGGTACGCATTTCAGGCGTCAGCTGCGCCAACGCCATACGGACTTCATTTCCGTTGGCGTATCGTTCAGTGGGATTTCTTTTCAGGCAGCGATTGACCACCTCTGCCAGGCCAGGGTGAACACCGGGAATGATGTTTTGCAGCAATGGGGCGTCCCTGGTGACGCATTTCTTGCCAATTTCCCGTGCGGTTTTTCCGTTGTGAGGAGACTCTCCGGAACACAGATAAAACAGCAGCGCGCCAAACGAATACACATCTGAACGAAACGTGGCTTCCTTCCCCTTCCATACTTCCGGCGCCATGTACCTTGGCGTGCCGATAGCGGTGCCTGGGCGGGTCAGCTCTTTTTCGTGAAGCGGCGTGTCGTCAGCGGGATCTGAAAACGCATCGATTTCTGCGGTCTGGGAGTCGCGCACCGGTCGATAACGAATTGAGTTGTCAAGTATCTGATTTTCCTGCGTGGATGCCGGTGGTGTTTCAGGCTCCTTTGTGGATGCCAATTCCAATCCCGATTCCGATTCCGATTCCCTGGGCAGTGATGTACTGGACATGGATTCAAGCAGCTTGGCGATACCGAAATCCAGTATTTTGGCCTCGCCGCTGTTGGTGACCATAATGTTGCCGGGTTTGATATCCCGGTGAATCACCCCCTGCTTGTGCGCAGCTGCCAGGCCTCGGGCAATGCCGGAGGCAATCTGAATGATTTTTTTTATATCCGTATGCCTGAACGTGAATCCATCCAGCGGTTTTCCCTGCACATACTCCGATACCAGATATGGAAAACCGAGCACTTCACCCACGCGATAAATCGATACCACATTGGGATGCTGAAGCCTCGCGAACGCTCTTGCCTCCAGCAGAAATCGCGTGCGGGCGATTTCATCGGCCCTGGCAGTGGTAATGAATTTAATGGCCACGTAACGATCGAGCAGGGTATCCAGCGCCTTGTGTACCTCTCCCATGCCGCCTTTTCCCAATCTGCGAATCAACTGGTATCCGTCGAATTCCCTTGGGGGAGAAAGCTGTTTGCCCGAACTCATTCGTGTCAATCCTCGCTTGTTTCTGCTGTTTTTCCGAGCGCCCCCAAATCAAAGCCCGGTTTGCACCTTTTAGAACGTAGAATAAAAATACACTAACTTCATTATATTACGACTAAATCAATTGAATTTTCCATGTTTAAACAAAGGTTTGCGCATAGCGTCCAAATTTTTTCAACTGTGGGTGAGCAGCGCAATGCTCACGTTGAAGAATTTGTCCCCCATATGCCCGATGTGAACATCGGTGAGTTCAAACATGACCGATATGGATGTGATATTTTTGGTATGGTACATTGTATAATTGGCGCCAAAGATGACAGCCGGCAGGGATATGGTCCTGAATTCATGGGCGGTTCCCATAAGCAGTTCCTTGAAGCGACCGGCTATCATGTTCCCGATTTCACAAAGCGCATCAATGGCATCATCGTCAAGGGCAAAAATTTCTTCTCCCATTAGTTTGCCGGCGAGATGTTTGGCGGTTCTCTCAGACAGATTGAGCGCCATGTTCCCGTTGCGTGTTTCGCCGTGTAAGCCGACTATGACAGAGATTTCCTTGTTGATGGTATTAAACTTGGATGCGCCGATAGCCTGCAATTCCACTTCTGCCATCTCAAGTCCCTCATTGGTCCCAGTGATTATGCAATCGAGCAACACGTCATCTATATTCAAACCCTTCATTTTTCCGCTCCTTTAACAAATCCTGTCTGACAGCACGCAACACCGATTCGAAAGTCGCCTGACACCACTCAAGTGCCCAGTACTTTTTCAACGATGTCGATTAGTTCTGATTTTTCGAACGGTTTTATCAGGCTGCCGTTCACGCCCAGCGTGTTGGCAATTTTAAGATAATTTTCAGCGGGAAGTCGGTAGCCTCCCGACATGGCGATAATCTTCACCGATGGACTGGTTTTCTTCAATTCAGCAATGGTTTCAATGCCTTCTTTGCGGGGCATAATCAGATCGGTAATCACCAGATCATATTCGCCCTCGTTGTATAGATGCAGACCCCTTTCACCGTCTTCTGCCAGCGAAACCGCATGCGCCACTCTTTCCAGTGTCTGCTTCAACACATCTCGAATAAAAGGATCATCATCAATTACAAGAATTTTCGCCATGGTACGTTTCCCTATGCGTCTTCGGTTTTCATGTTAATGAAATTGTTATTCATGAATGGTGTTACGGCACAAGATGCTGAAATTAAAGGATGTCAGGATTTTTTTTTGCATCGATGCCGCGTTGACGGTTTTGGTTTCCTTCGCCTTCGGGACCGCAAAGAATTGCCGTCCACCGCGGTTATTGTGCTATATTAGAGCCGGATTCATACAGCAGGGACGCCTTTTGCAGTACAAAGCAGAAAAATTGACCACCAATCGATCAAACGGAGCATGAATAAATGGCACAGCGGAGTAATTATCAGCAGCTTCTTGTTCAGGTTTCCAGAGCGCGGGAAGCTCTTGGAAATGCCCTTGGATTAATTCAGGATATTCAGGTTGCCAATCTGGATTTGGAAAAAGTCACCACGTTGCTGGCCACTTCCGTAAGGTTGCTTTTCGAAGCCCAGGAAAAGCAGCTCAAAGACGCCAAACCTGTGGGAGACGCCATGCAGAATCTGAGAGATATTCTCCAGATGATGCAGGAAATCGGTGCAGAAAACACACAGTTACAGGCAGCGATCACGACCATCGCCAGAATACTCGCGCTGTTGTTTCCAGTGTACAAAGAATTGAGCATTTCAGCAGAGCCGGAAGCGGGAAAAAGGGTATCTGCGGTACCTAAACGTTCATCTGCCGCATCCATCCCCGCCGACGACCGCCGGCTGTCACCGCGAAAAGAGATAGAGGTGGACATCGGATTGCAATCCGATTCAAATTTTTTTACAGGGTTTTCCACCGATATCTCGTCCGGGGGATTGTTTGTGGCCACATTCGATGCGCCCCAAATCGGCCATGTCGTCAATTTGAACTTTCATTTACCCGGCGGCCCTGCCATGAGTGTGAACGGCGAAGTGCGATGGGTTCGGGAATACAATGAAACCACTCCCGATATTCTTCCCGGCGTCGGTGTTCGATTTCTGCAGTTATCTGCTCAGGATGCCCGGCATATCAATGAGTATATAAAGAACGTGCAGCCAATGTTCTTTGAAGAATCCTGAAGGAGTATTTTTAATCTGGCTGAAAACTGTTCTTTACCGTAATATACGTCTTTAAACTGAAACCTGAAGTTCAGTTATGGACGTTGTGAGCGAAGGAGCAGTGCCATGATGAAATGCGCAATTCAAACCACCATCTTCTGGATGGGTACATTTTTCCTTCTCGGCTGTGGGGCACCCTCACAGACCCAAACTGAAACTATACCTGTCGCTGTGCCACCGTCCGCAGATGTACCGGAAGTCACACAGCGTGATCCGGAGCCCCAGTCCGCCGACACTGATATTGAGGAAACCAAAGAAGTTAAAGTGGATTTGACAGCACAGTTGCGTGCCCATTATCAGGAGATGGCACTGCCCGACGATGTGATTTCGGTGTTGGCAGAAGCCCGGGTGGAATTTGTCATCCCCGATCTCTTTGAAAAAGCGGCCGCAGTGAAAAACGATTTTTGGCAATATGACTATGGATTGGTCGCCAGATCTGGAAAAGTGGAAGTCCGGTTCAAAGTACTTCCCGGCGAAAATACCGGCACCACCATGAGCGGCAACAAGGTGAACGCTGCCAACGAACTGATAAATGTGATCATTCGGCTCAATGGCGCGGAGCTTGTGGCCGACATTCAGGAACACCCAAAATCCGAAGCATCGTCGCGATTTAATGCGTCCTCATACACCACTGGCACATTTCAGCCCGTCCCCGGGTTCTCCAGCAAGCAAATCGCGTCGGCGGGGCTTATTTACAAAGAAGGATACGGACGCGTCATCGTTGTGACCCTGATGGATTCGATGGAAGACGACGAAGCGCGAACAGAATGGATTACCGGCGCCAACGCACTTCGTTTTGTTGAAGAACCTGTGGAATAGCCCGGCGCATTGATCACATTTTTCCATTTCATTGAACAAATGATTGTTCACATTGATAAAAGCTGCCTAGCGCTGTCATAAAATGAGTACACGCCTGAGTCGAACGCGCGATATGGGAACGAACGGTTGGTATCAGAGCCGTTTAATTGCTTCCAGCCCAGCAGAAACAGTTTTTCCATGGAAATATCTTGAATGGCATCCTTTATGGCATCCATCGCAAACGATTTTCCCTGCTGCGTCAACGCAAACTCCAGTCCCAGCGCACAGGTCGCCGTGACCGCGGATGATGCATCCACGTTGCGCATTTGTTTATTTTGCAGCGAACACCCAGCGGCAACCAGATTGCCCAGATACATGAGTTCACTCATGCGCCTCTGATATAACGAGGCGGAGACAAGCTGTAGTTTTTGCAGCGCCAGCAGCAGCATTGTCTGGTTGTCTGCGACGTCTCCCCAAAGGTGTCCGGCAACAGAGGCAGATGGCGTTTTGTCATTACTGGAGTCATTCAACAACTCAAGCACCTCTGATATCAGTTCGGAGGATTCGCTATTCTGCTCATTATCCGGATGCCGATATGTGCGAAAATAGGCGAGGGTGATGGCGTCTCGACTATCGGGATTCAGCAACTCCTCGACAGACATCCGATTGGCCAGCCCCAGAAAACTGCGTGCATCCAAGCTGCTCACATATCCCTGTTTTCCACGCCTTGAATCGCGCTTGTCTTCAACGGATTCTCCCATTGATTCAATTTCCGACAGCACCGAATACAATCCTTCATCTTCGGCTTCCTGGCTGCCGAGCTGCGCCAGTGAATTCAGAATACGGCAAAGCATCTCATGATTGGACTTGTCCATGTCGACGAGAATTGTCAGCAGGGTGTCCCATGTTTCAGGGTTGCGGGATATTATTTGGTATTCAAATAATTCCTCATACAGACAGCTTTCCAGTAGTGTATCCACCTGATGCGCTTCATCATCCCCGGGTTCAAAAAAACGATTCAGTTCTTCACTGGATAGAACGAACAGCTGTGAAGACAGTGCAAACATCAGCAGCTCCTCGTCCATCTCACTCACTTTTTCCTGCGCGATGTCTTCTCCTGCTTCCAGCAGAATTTCCAGCCAGGTCACAAAGCGGTTGCTGTCGAACTGTTCCTTTTCACCCGGCGCTGCATTTTTCCACAAGTCGGCGTCAAACAACGATTCCAATTGCGAAGGCGTGGCCATGGCAACCAGCTCTCCACAATCTTCGAGGCCGATTTTCTGAATAATATCATGAAAATATGGAACCGGAAGCGCTTGTACACGCTGGACCAGTCTGGGGAGATTCAACATTTCATTGAGCAGTTGACGACGAACAAATCCCAGAGGTGCTTTTTTCATGGGAGGCATTATAGCAGATCAGAATATAGTGAAAAGATAAAACATAATCTGTAATCAGCGGTCTTCAATTTTCAGCAGAGAGAGAAACGCTTCCTGAGGGATTTCAACTTTGCCAACGGCTTTCATTCGCTTTTTGCCCTCTTTTTGTTTCTCGAGCAGTTTGCGTTTACGGGTAATATCACCACCATAACATTTAGCCGTCACGTTTTTGCGCAATGCCTTTACGTTGGTACGTGAAATGACTCGACTGCCGATGGCAGCCTGCACAGCCACCTGATATTGCTGTCGGGGGATCAGTTCTTTGAGTTTGCGGGTGAGTTCAAGCCCAATATGATAGGCGTTATCCCGGTGAACGATGGCGAAAAGAGCATCCACTGGTTCTCCGTTTACCAGAATATCGAGACGCACAAGGTCATTGGGCCGATGTCCGATGATCTCGTAATCCATCGATGCATATCCTTTGGAAACGGATTTCAGTTTATCAAAAAAGTCAAACAGCACTTCGGCCATAGGGAGCAGGTACATCAGAATAATTCGCCCAGGTCCGGCATATTCCAGACTCTGCTGTTCACCACGACGTTCCTGACACAACTTCATGACAGGTCCCACATGCTCCTGCGGGACGTGAATGGCGGCTTTTATGTATGGCTCTTCTATTTTTGCAATGTCCCCGGACGGCGGCAGATGCGCAGGATTATCGATTTCAATCAAATGCCCGTCTTTGTGGGTGACCTTGTATACCACCGTGGGCGCGGTGGTCACAATATCCAAATCGTATTCCCGCTCCAGGCGTTCCTGAATAATTTCCATGTGCAGCAACCCCAAAAATCCGCAGCGAAATCCAAAGCCGAGCGCTTCTGACGTTTCCGGTTCAAACACAAATGATGAGTCATTCATGATCAGCTTGTCCATGGAATCGCGCAATTCATCGTATTGCCCCGGATCGGTTGGAAATACGCCACAGAACACCATCGGCTTACTTTCCCTGAATCCCGCAAGTGGTTTGGTCACAGGTCTATCAGCTGCGGTAATCGTGTCACCCACTTTCGTCTCATGAACCGATTTAATAGTACAGATGACATAACCCACATCGCCGCTGGAGAGCACATCCAGTTTCACCGGTTCCGGACTGAATGCACCCACTTCAGATACTTCATAGCGTTTCTGCGTGGCCATGAAATCCACCTTCATGCCTTTGCGCAGTTGTCCGCTAAACATTCTCACCAAAACAACGGCGCCGCGATATGTGTCGTACCAGGAATCGAAAATCAGCGCCCGAACGTGATCTTCGTCTTCATGCGCGGATGGGGCCGGGATGCGTTTTACAATTGCTTCCAGGACCGCCTCAACCCCTTCGCCGGTTTTGGCGGAAATCATTAAAGCCTCTTCGGTATCCAGCCCCAGGACTTCTTCAATCTGCTGTAACGCGCTCTCCACATCAGCGCCCTGTACATCGATTTTGTTTAGCACTGGAATTATTTCCAGGTTTGAATTAATTGCCAGATACGCATTGGCCAGCGTCTGTGCCTGAACGCCCTGTGTGGCATCCACTAAAAGTACCGCGCCTTCACATGCTTCCAGCGCCCGCTCCACTTCGTAATTGAAATCCACGTGCCCGGGGGTATCAATCAGGTTGAGCGTATAGGTTTCACCATTCGCAGCCTTGTAAGGGAGCCTGGCAGTCTGCGCCTTAATGGTAATCCCGCGCTCCCTCTCCAAATCCATCTTATCGAGATACTGATCTTTTCGGGTTCGATCATTTACGGCGCCGGTTTGTTCAAGAATCCGGTCTGCCAGAGTGGACTTCCCGTGATCAATATGCGCGATAATGCAGAAATTCCTGGTGTTTGATAAACTCAACTATGATAACCTCCAAATAAAGTCGCTCTGGAGCGACGCGGCGACAAAGCCGCAGCGATTTTATTCATGGCCGCATGAATGTAAATTAATTAGTTTATGATTGTACTTATAAATGAGTCTTTGACAGCATAATTGAATGATTAAAATCGAGTCGATGAAAATGCAACACCTGAAACACCGCGTCTTTTCCCTAATTGCCATATTTTCTTTGTTGTCCTGCGGGGAAGATTCGTACGATATTGAGATGCTTGCCTACGATTTCGAAGCCGATGAAATCGTGACTAAAGTAAATACCGTCAAAACACTCGACGATTTAGGCAAACTGGAAGGGCGCGCAACACGTTTGCGCGGAGGGCTTTCCATTGAGCTCGACCAGATTTCGGGCATGGTGCGCTGGAATCGCGTCGGCACTCCTGTTGCATTTAATGCCCTCGAGATAGATAATGTCTACCATCCAACGGATTACAATTCGTTGGCGATGGTTTCCGTTTATTACAACATCGAAGCGATAATGTTGTATATGGAAGCACTGGGTATGCCCAAAGGAAAACTGGGAAGAATCGACACGTATTATTGGGCCGATGTAACTGACATTTACAGTTCAGGGATGGGGACTGTAGTAAAGGAGAAGAGCACCAATAACGCGTTTTACCTATCTCTATCGCAACGCGATAGGGGTTTTTATATTTTACCGTTTGACTTGTCGCCAAAGCTTCTTTCCCAGGTCGATCGCGTGCCGTTATCCATGAATCCCGGGGTAATCGCCCATGAATATTCCCATGCTGTCTTTCAGGAACTGGTTCTGGATTCGCTGCCAAAGGGTGGAGTGGAATTGGCCATTACACCATATAACTATCTGTGGGCATTAAATGAAGGAATTGCCGATATATTTGCCGTCGCATCAACTGGAGACACTGATTTTATCACTGCATCAATAAGTGATCCCACGGCCCGTCGCGACGCATTGGATGTGGTGGAATATAAATTCTCATACGATTCAAACATTCGAAACAAAGGAACCTATTTCGACGATCCCTATGAAATTGGTCAGTTTTTCTCCGCGACGATTTACGAAATAGCACGTCGATTTCAGGGGCTTGCCCCCAATGGGCTGACCAAGGCCGATGCACCGGCACGTCGGGAGGTGGCTCGTATCACCTACAAGGCACTCTCCGCGCTTCCGAAGTTCGGTATCCATAACTTTCGACCGGCGGATTTCTTTACTGTTTTTGTATCGCATGTCGGTCCTGGTAGACATGAAACGGTTTGTCAGGTATTGTCCGAGAGATTTCAGATTCATTATACTGAAGTGGAAGGTTGCCTGTGAGAATAACTGCTGTTTCGCTTATTACACGTGTAAAACGGTTGCGTTCGTTTTACTGCATAGTTGCTGTTCTGCTGTGTTATCTGTCGCCACATCGGCTTGGCGCTCAGGAGCCAGAAGCCAGGGAGGCTATCCGCATAAACAAAATCGATGAAAAAAATGACAGTAAACCGATACCGTTTGGATTCGCTGTGGCCCCATCGTTTCTCGTTGGGGGCGGATTGCACGAAAAAGCCGATGTTCGCAATAAATTCAACACGGGTGCAGCGGTAGGAGGCGGTGTCGATTTTCGATTTTTTGAAATCCGCCATTTACGTCTGGGACTGAACCTCAATTTTCTGCACTTCACATATGTTAATGATAAAGGGAACGGTACCATTGACGTCACGTCTAAAATCAATCGGCTGGCGTCGCTGGCGGTGGTGGAATTCTACCATAAGCTGTTTTTTGTGAATGGACAGGTGGGGGCGGGGTTTATGATTATCGACAGAGATGCGACTTTTGTTCACATAGGCAACAGCGAGATAACCGAATCCAACACTGTCGGAATTGATACGGGATTTTCCAGTGGGCTGGAAGTGGGCATGGAATTTAAACTTGATATGTTGCCGCGAAAAAATGCCATCCGAGTGTTCGTTCATTCCGATTGGATGCGTCGAGATGAGCGCGATGATATTGTCATTCTCGCAGGCGTCAGCTTTCAGGCGTATTCAACATTTAAATAATTTCAAATAATTAGGATAGTATGCATCAACTGAAGCATGAATATGTGGTTGAGACTTTTTAGTTGACATAATATATCTTCTGCGACACAGGAAATATACGTCGCCGTTACCGCATGGAGCCCATTTTTTCAAAAAACAAGTGTTCCTGCAGCCCCATTATTTGTTTTGTGCAACACTTTCATGCCTGTACCACTCTTGACGTTTTTTTGACTTTTACAAAGACCTGTCTGTATTTTGACTTGGTGACAGGAGAAGAAAATGAGCAAGAGATCCGCCGATACCGTGTCCGAAGAATTTGAAATCCCCGATGAGCTTGAACTGGACGTGCCATCCAGACGCCATGAAATTACCGGCGTCATCGTTACATTGCTGGCGTTGGTGACGGCGCTGGCGTTGTTTTCCTACGACGGCATAACGGAAAATGGCGATCCCATCCTTAATGGCAATATCGTTGGGAATGGCAATATCGTTGGGCCTGCCGGCACCTGGATAGCGTTTTTCTTTTTTTCAGCGTTTGGCGCCGCTGCGTACATGGTGAATTTGTGCATGTGGGTATACGCAGGTTGTCTCTTCACCGGTTTTTCGCACAAAGTAACCGCCAAAGGCTCCATTGGCAGCCTGGTTATCGTTATTTTTTCTGCAATTACGTTGCATATGTTGTTGAACGAGCCTGTGGCTGGCGGCCATCCAGGCGGTGGCGTCATGGGCGCTATTCTTGGCGAATTACTTATTTCTGTGTTATCCCGAGTGGGAACTTACATTGTGGCATTTGGTGCGATCATTCTTACACTGCTGGTCATCACTGACATTTCCCTGTTTCTGGTGGGACGTTCCATTGGGCTACTGCTGATGTTGGCGGGCCAAAAATCGCTTCAATTTGCTTTGCGCGTCGTGGAAGCCTGGCGAACAGAACTCCCCGAAGACTTACCGGAAGCTGATGATTCCCAAACGGGATCTGTACCGGATGGCAGCGACAGCAAATCGCCCAAAATCAAACGTAACCCGTCTAAAACAAAAAAAACATCGCAAGCAGAAGAGGTTATTGCAGAAACATCCATTTGCGAACCTCTGCCATCTGCGCCGGCGGCGTCTCCATCGGAAACCGATAATAACTCTGTGCCGGTGGTTCAGCCCAAAATTGTGAAAAAGAAGATCACTTCCCCCTCCCGTTCATCGGCTTCAGACACGGATTTGCCGCCTATTGAACAGATTGTGCAAGGAGAATTCGTCCTCCCGCCGCTGGCGATGCTGGCGCCCCCCGAGGAAGCCACGTCCAATGTGGATGAAGCTTATCTCCAGGAGAACGCTTTGAAACTAATGGAGGTGCTATCGGATTTTGGAATTACCGGCGAGGTGAAGGAAATTCATCCCGGCCCTGTGGTGACCATGTTTGAGTTTCAGCCCCGCTCCGGTACCAAATTGTCGAAAATTGGTGGACTTTCAAATGAAATCGCCATGGCGCTGGAGGTAACGCGCGTGCGTATCGTGGCGCCCATTCCCGGTAAAAATGCGGTTGGCTTTGAACTTCCCAACCGAGTGCGGGAAATGGTGAGGCTGAGAGAGATTTTTGAAGACAACTGTTTTACAAAAACCAAAGCAAAGCTGCCCATGGCGCTGGGCAAAGATATTTCCGGGGCGCCCTTCTGTGTGGATTTGGCTAAAATGCCTCACCTGTTGATGGCAGGAACCACCGGTTCCGGTAAGTCTGTGTCGGTAAACACAATGCTGCTGAGCTTTTTGTACACTCATACGCCTGATGATTTTCGTCTTTTGCTAATCGATCCTAAAATGATCGAATTTCAGCCGTACAACCACATTCCACATCTGCTTTTGCCGGTGGTTACTGATATGAGCCAGGCATGTCTGGCGCTTAAATGGGGTGTGGATGAGATGGAGCGACGCTACCAGTTGTTTGCGGATATGGGCTCCAAAAATCTCGAATCGTATAACAACAAAGTGCTAAAGATTCTCGCAAAAGCAAAAGAAAAGGCCGAAAACCCGGAGCCCGGACAAACGGCGATTACCGCCAATGGAACGGTAGTTGAATTTGGGGAAGCGGACCGAATGGTTGCACCTGAAAAACTGCCGGAGAAATTGCCGTTGATTGTTATTTGTATTGATGAGTTGGCAGATTTGATGATGGTCGCTGCTAAAGACGTTGAAAACTCCATTGCAAGGCTGGCGCAAAAAGCACGTGCATCCGGGATTCATTTGATTGTAGCCACCCAGCGCCCCTCCACGGACGTTGTGACCGGCTTAATTAAGGCGAATTTTCCAGCGCGCCTCAGTTGTCAGGTATCGTCGGGCATCGATTCGCGCACCATTTTGGGGACCAACGGCGCGGAACACCTGCTGGGCAACGGTGATATGCTGATTATTCCGCCGGGAACCTCCGACGCGATTCGGGTTCAGGGGGCGTTTGTGAGCGAAGAGGAAGTGAACGATGTGGTTGATTTCCTTAAAAAACAAGCGTTGCCTCAATACGATGATGAGATCCTCAAACCCCGTGAAGATGAATCCGGCGGCGATATTGATGACGAGGAGAAAGATGAAATGTATGATCAGGCTGTGGCTATTGTAGCCGAAGCACAGACCTGTTCCATATCCATGTTGCAGCGAAAACTGCGCATTGGCTACAACCGCAGCGCTCGCATAGTGGAAATCATGGAAAAAGAAGGCGTTGTCGGACCGGCCAATGGCGTCAACAAACGTGACGTTCTCATTTCCCAGCTCTAAACAGATCCCTTCCCAATGACAATTGCCTGCATTTACGAAAATTTCATTTCTGCATCCATGACAGAATATTGTCGGAGTATTGGAATTCATGAGGTTTCCTGGGGCTTTTTGTGGTACATTTCTATTAAATTTCGTTGCCGCAAGTCGTTATATACACGATGATACACAACATCAATTCAGAGGATGGAACATGAAAGAAAACGTGGATGTTCCGGTAGCTGTGAAGGCACCGGGCAGAGTGCTGCTGGTGGATGATGACCCTGTTATTTGCGACACATTCGCCATCTTTCTCAGGGACTGCAACTATCTTGTTACCACCTGCAACAGTGGCTCAGACGGAATGGTGGTGTTCGATAAGGAACACCCGGACGTGGTGCTGCTGGACATTCGGATGCCAGGAGAAATCGACGGCATTGATGTCCTTAAATATATCAACGCACAGAACAGCAAAGTACCGGTTGTGATCATCTCAGGGATGGCCAGCATGGAGGATGCGGTCAACGCCATTCGTCACGGCGCATGGGATTACTTAAAGAAGCCGGTTATGGATTTGGACATTCTGCGTCATGTGGTGGACCGGGCATTCGACAAAACGCGTCTGGAAAAAGAAAATCGCATGCATCTGGAGCAGCTGAAGATAGCCAATGCCAGGTTGCGAAGCGTGGTCCAGGAAGCCACCGACGCACGGCTTCAGGCAGAGAAAGCCAGCAAGGCTAAAAGTGAATTCCTCAAAAAAATGAGCAACGAATTGCGAATTCCCGCCCTTGGTGTGGAGTCCATGATTGAACTGCTCCTCGATTCCAATCTGAATGAGGAGCAGCATCATTATGCCCGGGTGATTCAATCCAACATAATGAATCTGAGCAATTCGTTGACGGAACTGTTCGACTACTCGCGCTTTGAAACCGGCACCCTCGACCTGGCTCGCGTCAATTTTGATTTGCGCCATGTAATCGATACTGTGGTGGAAAAAATCCACCTGCGCAGCGACCGGAATTCCGACGTCTCTTTCGAACAGCGTATCGATCCGGGGATGGTCACGTATCTGCAGGGAGACCCGTGGCGTCTGGGTCAGCTTTTGTATATCCTTCTTGAAAACGCCTACAAATTCACCAGGCAGGGAACCATTGCAGTATTGGTCACCCGCGAAACCGAGACCGATTCCCTGATTGTTTTGAAATTTATGATAGTTGATACAGGAATTGGTATCAATAAAGATGCACTGGCGGGATTGTTTGAGGCATTTACCCAGGCGGGTGATTTCGCTGGCGCCTATTCGGGAATTGGCCTGGGACTGGCCCTCGCAAAACAGATTGTGAGCATTATGGATGGCCAGATTGGCGTGAGCAGCGCTGTGGGCAAGGGATCGACATTCTGGTTTACGGCCAAATTTTTCAAGCAACCTCCAAAGCAGCAATTGGATGATACCGTTGCAGGTCAAATCACATCGCAAATTACACAGGCGCATGCGGGCATATTAAAAATCCTGCTGGCGGAAAAAAACCGGGACGCTCAACTGGTGGGCAGCGCATTTTTGCGCCGGCTCGGCTGTTCGTACAAAACCGCCATGACCAGCACACAGGTGCTGGAATACCTCGAAGAGGAGAATTTCGATGTGGTGCTGCTGGATTTGGATTTGGGTGAAATGGGGGGATTGGAAACCGCCGGTGTGATTCGCAGTCCCATCTCTGCGGTGAAAGATCATCAGATTCCCATTGTGGTCATTTCGGCGAATCTCGATCCCAATCTGCGCAACAGATGCCAACGACTGGGCATTCGGGACTGTATCCCTAAACCGTATGCGTTTTCACAATTGCTCAGCGCACTCGAAAACACGGTTGCCCCATTATCGTGAATCGTGCCAACTTCCCACTGCGCATTTCATTTCCCAGTCGGTCTATGGTTGTCTTTTCGGCTTGAATTGTGTAACCATCTTGCTTTCCAGGGAATATCGCAATAATCCGGTGTCTGTCTGGACGACAGATTTGACCAAAGCTGATCTTGAAACAGTCAGAACCGCAGAACAGGAGAAACGTACAGCTGTGAATCTGAAAATAGCATACATATCCGATGAAAGATTCCCCTCGGTTCATACAGATACGCAACAAGTAATGAAAACAATGGATGCCCTTGGAAAGGCCGGCGTCCAGGTGGATTTCATACAGCCCAGAATGTGGAAACACCTGTCCAAATCCGCTGCGGAACGGAAACAGAATATCTGTGACTATTACAATGTGGACGGTCACTTTCAGATTCGCGATATTTTACTTTGGCCAGCGTCGGATTTGCGAGTGGAGAAATTTTTTCACGGCATTGCGGCGCCACTGAAGGCCGCGCTGGGGCAGTACGATGTGGTATATACGCGAAATCTGCTGCCGCTTCTCGTTGCATCCGGTTTGCGCGCTCCCATTTTATTCGAAACCTATCGTGCTTTGCCCAATACGGATCCACAGGCATTTCGTCTGGTTAAACTGGCGTCACGGGGAAGTCGGTTTGTCGGCATTTCCACCCATTCGGAGTATTCAAGGCAGATTATGATCCAAAACGGAATCCCACAGGAAATGATACAGGCCATCCCAAATGGATTTGATCATCGGGATTTTGACATCCATATGGACATGACCAGTGCGCGCCAGGCGCTGCAGATGAGCGAAACAGAAAAAATTATCGCATATACCGGTCACATTCGCCCCGACAAAGGGGTCGATTCGCTGCTGGATGTGGCCCATGAGTGCTCCGAAGTCACTATGCTTATTGTTGGGGGCTCGGAAGGGAACGTGGCACAGTTGAAGCAAACAGTGGAGAACCGTCGTCTCACCAATGTAAAACTGGTGGGCCAGGTTCCCATTCGCGAGGTGCCCAAATATCTGGCCGCTGCGGATCTTCTCATTCTTCCCCCGTCTTCCATTCCCCTTAAAAATGCCACCGTTCTTCCAATGAAAACGTTTACGTATCTGGCGGCAGGCAAGCCGATTCTGGCGCCGGACCAGCCCGACACACAAGGGGTTCTGGTAAATGAAAGCAACTGCCTGACGGTCGTCCCGGATGTGCCGGAAGCAGCGGCCAAAGCGGTTCGACGCATTCTCAACGACCCTGCACTGTCACGCAGACTGGGAGAACAGGCGCGAAAAGACGCCTCCCTGTATACGTGGGATGGACGCGCTGCCAATGTGGTCAGGTTTGTTCGTCGTCGATTGAGCCGGAGTTGACACATGTTTGGGAGCGTTGGTTTGTCAAAAGTTCCAACGAGTCCAATGGGAGACGACCCCCTGATCGTCGGGGAACGTCGTATTTGCCGGATCCGACTGGTTCTGTATTTGGTTTTTATTGCGTACTTTAGTATTCTAAATTGGCTACTGGGTGATATTCACGCGGAAAAATTAACACCCATGCTGGCTGCCGGCACAGTATGGTTTGCCTTTAACCTGCTATTGTATGCCGCGACCAGCACCAAATGGTTTCGCTCCTGGATGGCCACTGCATCCGCTTTTTCGGATGTCACGATTGTTGTACTGATGAATGTTGCCACGGTTGGATTCAGTTCGCTAAACTATGCGGACAACCTTTTTTACTCCATGTACTTTGTGGCCATTGCTCTGTCTGCTATTCGAAAAAAAGTCTGGGTGGTGAACAGTGTGGCGGGTCTGGCCGCCCTCGCCTATCTGGGAATCAGTCTGTATTTTCAACATGCGCTTGATATAAATGGATTTGATACGCTGTGGTTCAAAGGCAAACAAGTGGCCGCAGTGGCCTTGCTTGATCAGCTCACCAAAGCATTCGCATTGGCGTTGGTGGGATGGATAATCGGATACGTCACCGCCAAGATTCATGCTGCGCAAAAAAACTATGCAACCCTTTTCAACAATGTTCCAGATGGTATTGTGCTGACCAATGCAACAGGAACCATCGAAACCATCAATCAGTCATTTGCGGATATGCTCCAGGAACCCATGCCCGCGCTGGTGGGACGGCATGTGGATACTCTGTTTAAATCCGAATACAGTAAGCATCATAATAATGAAGCCGTCATCCGGCGGACCACTTCCACATCTGTTCCGGTAACCATCATCGAATCGGCGGTGTCCCAAAGGAAACATGCGACACAGAAAATCCTGAGCGTCCGCAACATGTCGGTAAACGAAGAACTTCGCGAGCACATTTCTCAAGCGCAAAAGACCGAAGCACTGGGCCAGATTGCCCGGGGACTGGCACACGATTTCAATAATCTGCTGGGCGGTATTCTGGGGGCGGTATCGTTGATTCGAAGCCGTCTTTCCCGTCTGCCGGATGCGCCGGAACACGTTAAATTGAGACGACACGCAGTTGTTATCCAGGAATGCACTGAAAATGCCAGAGATATTTTAAAGGGTCTCCTCTCCCTGTCCCGCGCATCCAGCAGGAGCACCAGTGCATTTGATCCGCGCAAGTTGCTCGGAGAGCTCAAAGCGTTTGTTCAAAAGACATTTGGCGATATGTACAAAGTCTCACTTGAAATCAATCTCAGCAAAGCGCTCTACATAGAAGGCGATGAAAACACCATTTTCCAGTCCCTCCTCAATATTTGTTTAAACGCCAGAGAATCCATGCCCAATGGCGGTCCGATTGCCATTCGAATCGATGAGTCCCCTCCCGCAGAAGATGACGGTCTGCTTCCGGCATATTTGCAAATGGCCGTGGATTCACGCAATGTCCACTTTGTGCAGATTTCCATTGCGGACAAGGGTCAGGGGATGGACAAACAAACCCAGCAACGATGTCTGGAGCCTTTTTTTTCAACCAAGGAGACATCCAGACGAGGGACTGGCCTTGGCCTTTCCATTTCACACACCATTATTCGCCATCACAACGGCGCGTTAAAAATTTCTTCGGCACCGGCGCGCGGCACAACTGTTTGCATCTATCTGCCCTGCTTTTATCCGGAGGAACAGTCCAGTTGAAAAACCCGTTTAAAAGATTTGTGATGGCAGCTGGCGAGTTGCCTACGGATGTACAGAACGAACGGCAAATTGCGCTCATCCGGATATTGATTGCCACGCTGGGCATTGTGGTCGCATTGCTCTGGCGAGGTGCGGGAATCGAGTACATGCTGCGCATGCAGCCAATTCCTGGGATTCTTTTCAGTGTGTGGACGGCGCTGAATGTGGGCGTGGCTATTTTTATGACCCGACCACGCCTTGTAAAAACAGTTTCACTGGTTACCACCCTGTCGGATATTTTTTTTGTGGCATCGCTGGATCTTGTGATTCTTCTGTTTGCCAATTTCAATTTTATCACCGGTCCCCAGGTGGCATTGTACTTCTCCATTATCGCGGCGTCATCACTCAGAAACAACGCCCGCATCGTTCGCATGACTGGCATTTTATGTGCGCTGGCGCATCTGACGATAGTGGCCTGCTGTTACTTTTCCTTTGAGATACCAGGGGTTTTTTCAGTTGTAAATATCAAGACCCTGTCGCTCCGATGGCTCTGCGCCAATGATGTTTTAATATCTCTGGCCATGGCGTTGTTCGGATACATCGTCGGTTCGGCCACCATCGAGCTCATCGAGTCGGAAAACCACTATCTTGCACTGTTTAACAGCATTCCGGACGGTATCGTCATTGCATCATCCAGGATGCGCATACTGGCATCCAACACCACTTTTCAAAACATGGTGGGGCGAAACGAAACAGAACTGGTGGGCAAACCGCTGCAGCAGTTCTGGGCGGGAAAATCGTCCTCCTACTCTCTAAAAATGGATACGGACAGTCTGCCCAGCAGTCCGTTTACCAGGCTGTATGGAAAAACCGGCAGCATCCCTGTTCAGGTCACGCAATCGCCAATTGAGTGGAATGGCCAGAAATGCACCGAACTCAGCATCCGAAACATGAGCGATCGATACGAATTGGAACTGACACTGGCCAGAGTGCAGAAAGTCCAAACAGTAGGCAAACTGGCGGGGGGACTGGCCCACGATTTCAATAATATTCTGTCGGGGATTTTTGGTGCGGTGTCCCTTTCAAAACGGGTTATTCAACGGGTGGAGAGCCCTTTGGCGTACCAGCCTATTACCCGATATCTTGAAACCATTTCAGATTGTGGTCAGACCGCCGCCAGTATTCTGGACCGGCTCAGCTCTTTTTCCCGCACCTCTATTGTGGAAACGGCCACTATCGATATTCTGGAAATTCTAATGGACACCGTCACCATCATGGGAAACACGCTGCCCTCCAATGTTGAAATTCAAATAAAGGACACGTTCTCCCTGCCCGTCAAGGCGGACAAAACCTCTTTGACGCAGGCCCTGCTCAATCTTTGCATTAACGCCAAAGACGCCATTGGCAATTCGCCTGGCAAAATCATACTGTCCGCATCGCCGGTATTTCGAAACTCGTTGCCAGAGAAATTCAATCTCGATGCCAATACGGATTACATCTGCATTCAGGTAAGAGATAATGGACCAGGGATGGACGAACAAACCATGCAGAAAATATTTGATCCGTTCTTTACCACCAAGTCCAAAGACCAGGGGACAGGCATTGGTCTGTCCATGGTATATAATATTGCGTTTGTACATGGTGGCGCTGTGGATGTTGAATCCGCACCCGGCAAAGGATCCACGTTCTCGCTTTATATCGAGGCTGGCCGGGACAGTCTGCTGCCAATCGAACAATAGACCGATGTCCAGATTTATAAACAAAGGATTTCAAATGGTTAAAAAAACACAAATTATAACCAGAGACCAGGTTCCGGTGGAAGACACCTGGAATTTGACCAGAATTTTTAAAAGTCGCGCAGCGTGGAGACGTGCGTTTACAAAACTCGAAGAGCAATTTCTGCAATACGCTGATTTTAAAAAGCGAATGACCCAAAGTGCAGAAGAACTCGCAGCGTTGCTGGAATTCGATGTAAATATCGAGAAGCAGCTCGAACGGATTGGTTCCTACGCATTTTTAAACCAGTCGACGGATCTCGCCAGTACGGAAAATCAGGAATTGGTGTCTGTGTATTCCAATCTGGCCACGCGCATTCAGGAGGCCTCCAGCTATATTACGCCACAGATTCTCGCCATTCCTCCAAAAAAAATGAGCGCATACCTGGAGGCGGAATGCCTGAAGGATTTTGTCATTACTTTAAAAAAAATCATACGACAGAAAAAACATGTGCTCAGCCAGAAAGAGGAACGCATACTGGCCATGCAGGGCGAAATAGTCGGCAGTGCCGGGGATATTTTTCGCAAACTGAATGACACCGATTTCAAATTCGGGCACGTCAAGGTGGACGGTCAATCGATGGAACTGAGCCAGAGCACTTACAGCCTGTTGCTCGAATCCCCGAAACGCTCCGTACGCAAGTCGGCATTTACACAGCTGTTTGGCAAGTATGGAGAGTTTGGCAACACGCTGGCAGAGACATATAACGCATCCGTTTTGCAGGACGTGTATCAGTCTAAAGTTCGCAATTTTTCATCATCCCTTGAACGCTCTCTTTTTGTGGACGATGTCCCGGTTTCTGTTTATGACAATCTGATTTCGACGGTGCACGATCATTTGCATATCAATCACAGATTCCTGGCGCTGCTTAAAAAAACACTCAAACTGCGCGACCTCCACTTTTACGACACCTATGTTCCACTGGTATCCTCGATTAACTGGAAGATGCCGTACGACGACGCTGTGGAATTGATTTGCGAAGCGCTGCAGCCTCTGGGGGCGCCGTATTGCAAAGTTCTAAAAAAAGGTCTGACCAAAGATCGCTGGGTGGATCGCTACGAAAACAAAGGCAAACGCAGCGGCGCCTTTTCTGCGGGCGGATACGAGGTCGCACCGTACATTCTGATGAACTACAAACCGGACTCGCTGCAAAGCGTGTATACCCTCGCCCATGAAGCCGGACACTCCATGCACACCTGGTTCAGTGCAAAGAATCAACACTTTTCCAATTACGATTACACCATTTTTGTGGCGGAAGTGGCGTCTACGTTCAACGAACAATTGCTCACCGAACACCTGCTGCAAACCGCCAAAGACAAACGGATGAAAGCATATATCGTTGATAGAGAAATTAATCAGATTCGCGCCACTTTGATTCGCCAGACCATGTTTGCCGAATTCGAAAAAATATCGCACGACATCGTGGAAAGCGGCGAAGCGCTTACCCTGGAACGATTGAAAAATGAGTACACTGCACTGGTCAGAGCGTACTTTGGGCCCGACTTCGCCTTCGATGATCAACTGGCCATGGAGTGGGCCCGGATTCCCCATTTCTACAGCGCATTTTACGTGTACAAATATGCCACCGGACTCACTGCTGCCACCGCCCTGAGTCAAAAAGTGCTCCACGGCAACAAATCGGACAGAGACGCATACCTCAATTTTCTCAAGTCCGGCGCATCGGCATTTCCTCTGGAACTGCTCAAAAAAGCAGGCGCCGATTTGTCCACCCCTGCCCCGGTAATTGCCATGATGCAACGTTTTGAAACCCTGGTGCAACAGCTGGAAGAACTGCTTTAGCAAGACGGGTGACGCCTTATTTGAGAAGCAAAGGCACAGATTGCGTGCCTTGATACTTTGCCCAACCACATCTTGAGGTACATCTCCTCGACTTTTTTTCGAGCCCAGGGGGTTTTGCGCAAGAATTTCAGACTGGAGCGGATGCTGGGATTTTCGGTGAAACAGCGAATCGGGATTTGGGCGCCCATGGTCGGAAACCCAACCGTTTCAACCAGATAGTTCAGGATGGATTCCAACGTTATTCCGTGCAGGGGGTCATTGCTGTTCGAATCATTCATGGACACACCTTATGATTATTCAGGCCGAATGAATAGCATCTTTTTTTCAGATGTGTCTGGCGTCATTTCTTCGGAACGGAATTTTATGGCGCGCCGTCCCCGGGTTTCCGTGCTGGCAGAAAAACGGGCGCTATCCAGGCGCTACGTTTACACCGAGGTGAATCCGCAGAGCGTATGCTCCCAATGGAAAAGATATATCACGATTCCCCGCCTTGAACGCCACACGAGCTTCGCACGAAAGTGCGCCATTATCCACATCCAGTTTCCCGATTGTTCATATGAGACGTTGCGTGCAACGTCTCTACGAAGGTGACAATTGGGTAATTGTGGGGGTTAAAATACATCGGTAATGTTTGCTGCGCAGGCGAGACGGGGCCGATTCGCGAATCGCCCCTGCAATTTGATTTATTTGCATAAAGATTTAGGAGAAAGTGCGTTGGTTGTTTGGGGCGTTGTCGCTGCGCGGCGGGGGGTGGACGCTGCGCGCTCACCGGGGATGAAATTTTCAACAATCCAGTCACTAATCTTTTTGTATTGCATCGCTGTGGCAGCACAAAGACATCGCCTTTCCTCCGGGGACAACATATGCCATGCGTGTGCAATTGGGTGTAAATGTATCGCCCGGATAATAAAAAGTCAGCTGACAATCCAGACGGCCTCGCAATGCATCGGTATTAGGCTCACCTGATTCTATTTGCGTGCAACGCATGATGAACGCATGGGATCACGGGCGGCAGAACAGTCTCGCGCGCACAAAAAATTGTCAAAGGAGCAATAACAAAATTTTATTCCGGGTTTGGGCTGTTCATCCCGGGTTCGGACTATTCGAAAAATGAAAAATGCAACTCTGGTTACAACGGCTCTGTGACCTGCGCCCTCAGATCACAATATCAGGATGGCCCCCAATATCGTTTTTAACTAACAAGTGGAAACACAGGCATTCTTTATATCCCGTCATTGCAGAGGGATTCTCGCATTTATCCGTTTAGATATTCGCAGCAGAAACATTGGCATGCTTTTAGCAGAAAGCACCGTCCGTAACTGATGCACATCGCATCAAACTTAACATGGTTATCATTGAGAAAACCAAAGACGGAAAAAAACACAACAAACGAAAGGAAAAAGAAATGAAAAAATCCATTACTGTTATTCTCGTTGCATTGGGTCTATACCTGCTTCCCAGCCTGGCAGCTGCTGGTACAACAACAGCGTATATATGCGCCATCCAACCGGTGCAAAACTTTGCCCCTTTTGGTGAGGCAGGAGGGGCGATCATGACCATATACAGCGAACCAAACTGTTCAGGAAACAATTTGGGAAATGTCAATTATTGCAGTAAGGGCGCAACGGATGTACGTTGTCCCTCCCTGCAGGTTTACCTGCCAACGACTTCCACGATGGGAGCAACATTGGAAATGTTTCACAGTGGCGGAATTGACGGGACAAAATTTTTGTTTTATACAAGCCCTTGCACAGGAGGCAGTACCAACACGAATTGCCTTGCCGGGTTCAGTACAGAATATCGCTAATCCCCCTTTTTGTATGAGGCACTGAATGACAGAAGTCCTGCAAGCCTGAACAAACCTTCTGCACGTAGTCAGCGCACCCCGTCAAATTTTATTTAGATATAAAACTATTGGCTGGACAATACATCTAAATCGAAGTTTTTTTAGCGAAATGGGCATCCATGGCGAAAAGTATTTTTGAAAGGAAAACAATGATTCATTCTACTGGATATTCGAAACCCCGATAAAAGAACACTCAAAGACACAAAGGTGGCAATATAGATCTGTTTGAACACTGACCTATAGGCTCCCCGTCTTCACAGTCCGAGCCACCCCGAATTCCACGTCTTGCCGCCAATTGTTGCTCCCCATACACAGTCGGCTGGGACCAATTCCATGGTACTCCGTGTCCGGGTTTCCTCACCAGCTGCGAATCCGGATTTGTTTTGGAGTAGAATCTGCCGACGCCAACGAAACGCCCTGCCATATCCATCATTCAATCCCCAAATCCCTGAATTTTTGGCATTTTATTCGTGCGCAAAGATGGTATGCTCGGTATCGTCACAACAAATAAAGATATTGTTTGTCAGGAAATGGAGACACCATGAAAGCAATCCCACGAGCTCTCGGGTTCATCTGCCTGTGTGTATTGATGGCCGGGGGATGTTCAAAATCACAAAAAAAAAGTAAGCCGGAAATCGACTCCGCCACGGGAAGCGGCCACAGCAGAAACGACACGGGGGATTCCGCGGATACAGACCACGCCATGGACACCGACAATATAACGGCTATCGACAGCGACAGCGCTTCAGACCATGACGCGGACACGGAAACACAAAGCAGTTCCAAATGCGCCGCCGGGACATTTGACGATGACCGCAACGCCGACACGCCGTGCGTACCGTGGTCGGATTGTGTCCCTGGGCAATACGTGGTGCGGGTGGGCACCTCCCTGACCGATCGCACCTGCGGCCAATGCCAGCCCCCCGCCACAACAACCGACATCAACGCGCCTTGGTGCACCATATCCCCATTTAAAAAAGTGGCCACGGGATACGACCACGTGTGCGCCATCATGGGCAGTCCCGACGGAAAACAAACCCCAAACGACGGCATGATTTTCTGCTGGGGCAACAACGAAGCCGGTCAGGCCGTCCCGCCCGCCGACATTCGGTTTGACGATGTGGTGGCCAGTTCAAGACACACGTGCGGCATCGTGAGTGCCAGTGACCTGAATGACGATTTGCAAAGCAATGCCCTGTGCTGGGGCAGCGATGAGTACGGCGAGTCTTCGCCGCCTGTGGGCGCTCGGTTTCGGAACCTTTACACGGGACTCCACATTACCTGCGGCATTGTGGATGGCGACGCATCCAGCGCGCCGGTTGACGATGGCGAGGTGCTCTGCTGGGGAATTGGCAGCAGCGACGTCTCGGTTCCGCCCGGAGATAGCAGGTTTACGGCCCTGGGCATTGGCGGGCATCAGACCTGCGGCATCGTGGACGGCGGCGATGACGATGGCAAAGTGATATGCAACGGCGACGCGGTCACCGGGCAAACCGCACTTTACGATGACGTGCAATTTGTACAACTCAGCGCAGGAGAATACCAGATCTGCGGCATCACGGCAGGGGAAGATGACGCCGGTCATATGATCTGCTGGTGGAGCGACACCAATGGCCGCATCACCCCGCCGGGCGATGTTCGCTTCCGCCGGATTGCCGGTCGCGGGCACCAGATCTGTGGCATTGTGGATGGGGGCGATGACGACGGCAAAGTGATATGCATGGAAGGACCAATGTTTGGCGCACCTTTGCCGTCTCCTCCGGAAAACGTGCGATTTCATCAAATCGACGTGGGCATTCACACGGTTTGCGGCATCGTGGACGGCAGCGGCGCCGACCAGAGACTGGACGGAACAATACTGTGCTGGGGCGCCAACCGAAACGGCGAAAACATTCTGCCGGACGCGCGGTTTCGTGGATTCACCGCCGGCAGCGAGCACGCCTGCGGCATCGTGGATATGGGCGCCAATGACGGCGATTTGGTTTGCTTTGGCGCCAACACGTGGTCTGAGTGCATCCCCCCTACTGGCGTACGCTTCGGACAAATTGCGATTGGGCGAGATCACACCTGCGGGATTGTGGATGGCGGGGATAATGACGGCACTGCCATCTGCTGGGGCCATAACACCAGCAACCAGTGCGATTTACCGGCAGATATGCACTTTCGCCATATCACCGCCAGCGAGACCCACTCCTGTGGCCTTATCGATGGCGGCTCGGATGATGGCAAGGTCATCTGCAAGGGGGAGGATATTCGAACCGCACTGGATGCCCCCGCAGATGTGCGGTTTCAGCAAATCGCCGGCGGCCGGTTTCACACATGCGGCATCGTGGCAGCCGGAAACAGCGCCGGACAGGTGACCTGCTGGGGCGAAACGATATATGGGGAACGCATCCCCCCCGCTCCCGCCGATATTCAATTCAGCGCCATTACCGCAGGAAGCGATCATACCTGCGGCATCGTGAGCGGCGGCAGCAATAACGGCAAAGCCCAGTGCTGGGCCAATGAAATGGACAGCTCGCTCATTCCCCCCGACACCGTCCGATTCCGCCAGATTTCCGCTGGCACCAGCCACATTTGCGGCATCACTTTCGACGACGCCGATACCGCGGCCGAAGGAACCGTCGTCTGCTGGGGCAGCGATGAATTTGGCGAATCGACGCCGCCTGACATGCCGTTTATGGAGATAACCGCCGGCAACCACTACACCTGCGGCATCCGCGCCACCGACGGTCAGCAGATATGCTGGGGCGCCATCGCCCGAAACCTGTGGAAAGAGTAAACTGCGACGTTTCTTCAACGTTCCAAAACACATCTCCAGCGTTGCCCCAAAGAACATTCCGGACCCATGGTTGACATATTCCAGTTGCCGGTCGCCACTGTCCACATGCAGTAATTGCGATTTTTAACCCCCCCGTGCGGGCGGTGCGCGACAAATGAACGTAGCCCCTTTCGCTGAAGGCGGGAGAGTTGCTGAACCCCTATGAGAGAACCTCCCCCTGACATTTTGCCAGTCGCATTGGCCCTAATAATGAATGCTTCGCCAGTTGTAGAGCTTTTGTGTTCCTGCTATATCTAAATTTCATATTTTCCATTGGAGCTAAGGTGAAACAGCGAAGATTGCACAGTAGAAAAACCAACGCTCCCTGAGGGTTCGGTATCGGTTTTAAGAAAACTGCCAACAGGTTAACAAAAGTAGCAACCTCCCCAATTATCTCCTGCCGGGGTGTAATTCTATAAAATCCCATATCGGTAGATAGAACCCAAGGACCCCTCCAATATACCACTTCATATCTGCTGAATCGCCACTGTCGCTTCCACTTCCACCGAGATTTTCCCATCCTATGCCCCCCGTTATCCCCCAAATGACCATCAAGTCACTTTCCGGAAAAACATGGCTGAATCCAAGGGTTGCTGCTGGTTTAACAAAATCATAAGGGCTGGGGTCCAAACTTTCCTTACCGTCCTTTGGATTCATCATCAAGTATCCTCCCAAATCAAACGGCGTCAGCTCAAGATGAAGCCCAAAGCTGTTTTTAATATGTAAATCCGCGGATAAACCAATAGTAAGGGAAAGTGGCTCCAACCAAAAATCTGTTCCACCGCCAAGTGATGAAAACATTGATGAGCCAACTGAAATAATAACCATATGCCCATCATCCTGGCTATATCTCACGGACCGTTTCTTCTGATTGTTTATGACAGCCTTCAATAGAATCGCACTTTTCGAAGTATTTTTTGTTGCTGTTTCGTTGTCTGAAGTTGCCAGTACCACCAATGAGGCGAGGAGTTTTATTGCATTCTGCTGCCGAAGTATTTTCAACTTAATAGCTTCACCTGAATTTGCAGTATTCATCTGTGCTTTGCCGAGATAGGAGGTAGAATATCGTTCCAAAGCATTTGATATATTGCCATTCAGAATATCTGTATATATTTCCTTGTTGATTGAGGGATCGCACGGCACGACTTCAGCATGTGTGCCTAGGCTTAAGGCATCCGCCAAAATGCTTTGGGGCGTATCCGTCGGTCCCGGAGAAAGTATTCGCAGCGCACTTTGAACGTCGCTAATTTCGCCAATGTGTTCTGTAATCGCGTTACCATCTAAACCCATATTGTCAGACTCTAAGAGAAATCTAATCCGCGAGACAGAGCACCCACCCGATAAGTGACATTCCTCGATTACTGCTTTTATACGTTTGCCAGTATCATCCTCAAGTTGATCTTTGCCATATGAAAGCAGTATTTCATATGCCCCGTCCATAACGTCGGTTAGCCTATTCTCATGCAATGCCAGTAGTGCCCTTCGTTCTGCGTCATTGCCGTCCGACAAATTAATAAGATCACTCACTATTGCGCGTTTTAGAATATCACTTTTTTCAAGCAGGACATCCAGAGGCATAAATTCCAGCAGTCTCGAAGTCTCATCAAAATGGATATTTTTCAGCTCGCGCTGAAGATATTTTCTCGCAATCCGCAAGGCCCTGGCGGATAGCTCTTCTTTTACTACTTCGGCAACAGCCTGAATAGCCTCCGTCCCCATCGAAGATGCCGCCAAAGAACGATGTCTATCTCCAAGTGTCGTAGTGGGCTTGCGTCTTGGCAAATCAGCAAGGCTAGTTGCTTCTTCTGTCTCTGTGTAGAACCTAATACACCCTTTTCCTTCTGATTCCTCCTTATCTTTTCCCTCTGATTTTTCCTTTGGATCTGTAGAACCGCTGTTCCTTGACGTGAAAAAAAGACTGCCATTACAATTTTTTATCAAGTTTGGACTACTGCTACTATATTTATCAAATTTCCAGGAATAGTCGACATCCGCATCTATTGCATGGCGCGCTGGTTCAGAATAACACCTGACGTCATATTTCCCTCCAGGTAATGTAACATGACGAATCAACTGTTTCGGGAACAACGGGTCCCATTCCAATGTAACAGTTTCCAACGATAAACTGCTGATATTTTCTGGAATGAAAGTGCAATATGTCCTGGTAGGCGGTGCCTCTAACAGATAAACGATAATTGTTTGCGCCTTGCACGTTTTTTGGACCATGTCATCATTCTTGCAATTCCCAATATCCAATTGTTCCGATCTGTTTGTGCAATCGGTTGAGGAGCACTCTTCTCTCTGTGTTGATTCCCCGCTCGCTGAGGAATGGCTATTTTTGTCATCAGCCCTTGCAATATTGCTCCCCCCAATAACAATGCTCCAAAAAAGAACGACACATAGATATGTATTTTGGCTAATATGCGGTGAAACGCCACATTTGTACGGTTTCATCTAACCACCTTTCAATTGCATCCACTCTTGTGTAGATGCCACCAGAGCCGCATGCTGCTCTGTTTGAGTTAACACCTCTGGACAAAATTCCGACCAGGCGCCAGCCGCACCAGTTTTTTTCTCCGACCAATTCATACAAAGGACCGCCACTGTCACCAAAACAGGTATCGCGACCAAGCGTGCCAGTAACAACCAGCTCAGTTTCGGGGATACATCCTGTTTCTTCCGCGCGTCCCCCATTACAACCCCAACCGGTAGCCGGATAGTCAATGAACTTTTTTGGGTATGGTCGGTGTCGCAGCTGTTTTTTTTGAAAATCCAGAGATGCAAATCTCAAGACAGACTGTACCTGTCCATGCATCTGCCGATGGCGCATTGATATCGGTGTTTCTTCTTGGGGACTGACTCTTAATATTGCCGCGTCTACTGGCGATTCTGCGCGTCTGTATTCCAGTACGGGAAACGCAACCTGTTCGGCGCCAACTTCGACAAGAACACGGCTGGATGGGAGGCAGTGGGCAGCCGTAAGAACTGCTTGCTCTGAAATCAGGACACCAGCGCATTTCCAGCCGTCCCTGTCACCAACCAGAACACCCGATGGTTCAGCTGGCCGGCTTATCCCCACTTCCCAGTCTGGTTTTGCTACTTTGTCGACGAAGGACAGAAATTGCTTTTCAACCATCGCAAGCTGTTCGGCAAAAACCGATGTGTCGGTTTCTGACAATGGGATATCATTTAGCTTTACTACGTCACATTTTCCTGATGCCCCCGTTTCAGAACCTGACCTACATTCTTTTTCAATGAGCTCTGACATCTTTTCATGACTACAACCAAGCTCTGCCTTGAGCGGTGGCTGAAGCACGAAAAATAAGTTTACACCCTTTTCTCGTACGGCACTTATTGCTAGTTGGTTCTTGCGCTTTTCACAACTCATTGGTGTATTTTTGACACTGTGAATACCGTCAGTGATCAGAACAAAAATATCCTGGTCCGCTTTTTCCAATTCGTCAGCGAGCGGTGTGAATTTGTTAGGTTCGCAGTTATCCTTTTCCAATTCCACAACGTCAGCCGAAAACACATCAGGGTCTCCATTCCATGCATTCAGAAAATGAGCTCTGGCGCTTTTCAGCCATTTACGTCGACTGTCACATTTTTTTTTATTTATCCCTAGAAAACTGGTGGTCTGATCCAGTAGAAGGCGAACTCTAAATTTTTTTTTGTCAATAGGCGATACAGGAGGTGGTTTCCGGTAAGTCGGACATATAGAATTTACCGGACTGGAGTATTGTAATCGCAATGCTTCAGATAATGTCAACTCATGGAATCTTTGCCAGACAACATCAGACTGAGTCTGGTTGACGTCCGAAACAAATTCATGCTTATTTTTCTGAAGTGAATGTGGCCGATTTTGCTGAGCTACGTTTTCTGCACAACCACTAGACAAAAGCAAAAAAACCAATGAAGCATATCTGTTCATAACCCCCTCAAATACGAACTGTACAACGGAAAGCATTTACCTCAATACAGTCACACTGGACCATATTCTAATCGAAGTAAATTCCTTGATTTTCAAAGTGCGCCAGAACCACATTGACATATTTTTTTCTTCGATACTGTCCATTCCGATCCGGGTCAGCACCCCAGACACTGGCACTGCTCCTCTTCGATCCTGCTTGAAAGCCGCTGTCCACTCCCACACTGCAAAATTTCGCGAAACTTCCCTGAAGAAAATGCTTCCCCTTCGACTGCCATCAGAGATGACGAACATCTTTCACAACCGGATTACTTATCTAGGAACTACTGCCCAGTACATTAGAGAGATAGCAGCCATATCGTTTCCATCGTCCTCACGGCAGGATTATTATTTATTAGCAGGAAAAAACGTGATCACGGTTAGGTATCGTGTCAACAATTTTGAGACATTGTTACATAAGAATGTTCTTCCCAGAACGCGCTGAGTCATCATCAGACCGAGACCGGCGGTGTCAAGTCGCGATAGCCGGAGCGTTCAAAAACCGATCCCTTCTATAAAAAAGCCTGTCAACTGGAAAAACGAGGGCATAGCTACCAAGGAATAGTTCTTTGGCAGTGCGTCCGATGTCACGAGTGCGCAGTGATTTCCTTTTGAGTTTGTGATTGCGTTTCGCTTACCTCTTTCGGTCATATTATTTTAACGCTTTCGACGAATGTTAGTTGCCATGTTTTGAGTTCAGACACGTTCACCCGTCTATGAGGCTCTTGCCGCGTTGTGCGTGTTTTCGCACGAGCCGCTTACGCGGTGGAGCTTTGAAAACCGCCTTTAATGCTTTTTGACCATGAACATGTTTATATCCGTATATTTTGCCGCCGCTTATCTGACAGTGTTTAGTCAGCATGGCGTATGAATAAAAGTGATATTTATTGGGGAATCGATGAGGACTCACAACTATTGCCACTATCTGATTCGCTCGCACCGGACCAATTCCCGGGATACTGGTAAACCGTTTTACGTCTTTGAACTTTTTCGCATTTTCCTCAAACCGTTCAATATATTTTTCCTTCTGATGCTCAAGAACATCCAGTTGCGCACGCAGATTCTGAGCAACAAACCGGGCATAATCTGTCTGCAATTTGGCAAGCATACCCTCGTCTGTGAAAATTTCCTGTGAGTACGATTAAGATTTGGAATGGATGGTTTTGCTCAGGTAACCACGGTCTGGCGAAAGAAATTATCGCAGATTAGCGTAGATTACAACATAAGCAGAAGGGGCTGTTCATTACAGTTGAAAGGTACTGCTTCTTTTGCCAAATCAGCAACGGCGCTACCTTCGAAATGGCCCGCGAGTTTACTTTGGCCGTTTTGGATTCATGCGCTGGCGGCGGTATCTTCGAGGTGATCGCTGTCCAACTCATCGGTGGTGTGGGATTTGTTTTTGGTGCTGGAGAGGCCCAGCATAATGAGGTAATTGCGGTTTTTAATCACCGTGCGGGCGGTGCGCGACCAGTCCAGGTACCAGTCCCACATTTCGGCAATGGCCGCTTCGCGATTTTCTTTGGTGGTTTTTATTTCGTCACCGCTGGGAACAGATGCTGTTTCCTGCGCGCTGGTCACGCTTTGTATCAGTGCGGCGCCTTCGTCGAGAATCTCTTTTGACAACCCGCGCTGCTCAAGGAGCGCCAACGCCCCTTTGCTCTCTTCAGTGCCCTGTTGGGACAGCGCCTCTATGCGTTCCAAAAATGTGCGAACATTTAAAAGCACTGCGTCATCGGACGATTTTACAAGATTAAGAAACAGCGTCTCCTTTACCGCCGGAAATTTTCTCCCCAGCGCCGCGGCAGCCACATCAAACCACACGTTTTCAAAGGCATCTATTTTTTCAAGCACCACCCGATACTGCGTGGAAAATGTGCCATGGCCGGGCTGCACCGCCAAATGCCGTCCGGTCGCCCTGTCAAGCAAGTCCCAGCCCTCCTTTCGGTCCGCATCGGTAAACCCTCGCAGAGCCAGCTGTTTAGCGATTTGAGCCTCCGAAGACGCAATTAAAAACTTCATGGTCCTACCAATTCGGTTTTCAGTTGAAATTCTTGGCATAGATTCAAGTCCTTTCGTTGAGTTTCAGATTGTTGTCGATAATCAATCGTTACCCTTTACACGGCCAAAAGTAAACCCGTTAATTTCAATCACACGGTAACAAAGGGTCAAAACATAATGATATCAGCACGTTACAATTTATATAAAATCCACAAAACCCAC